>JAZAAK010000033.1:0-39354 GCA_036138175.1 Thermoplasmatota archaeon
TTTGGAATTCAATCTCTGCACCAAGATTACTCAAATTTTCAGCCATCTGGGCGGCCATACTGTATTCTGAGGTGCTGTCATTTGTGCCGTGGCTCATCCACACGGGCAGATGAGCAATGTCCTCTGCTAATGGTAAGTATGAATATGGTTCATGATGAGGAGTCAGTGGCATAATTGCCGCAAAATAATCTGGAAGTGCAGCGGCTACGATGAATGTGCCTCTTCCTCCCATACTCAAACCAGTAAGGTACACTCTATCATCGTCAACATTGAGATTTGATTTAACGTCTTCAAGGACATCCAATGCCTTTTTTGGGTCCCAGTCAATTTCCAATTTCGAGGGCCTAACGATGATGTATTTGTCGTCATCGGGGATATGGAAGTTATTCGTCATCATGTTATTGAAAAATACCGAATCAAGCAATTGGCCGTGGAGATAAAGGAATAACGGATACTCATTGCTCGCATTATATCCAGCTGGAACTTTTACTGAATAAGTGTAGCCACACTCGTAATCAAGGCGTTCATCAACGACTACTTCTGACTCATTGTTTAGCTCTATTGAGGCGTATGAAATATCTGTCAAACCATCGACTGCGAGCCATTGTCCGGCTTGAATATCGGGCCATGTAGATGGGTTGGTTGTTGGATTAAGCCCCTCTGTAGCGATTACGTTACATGGCGGGACTGCGATAGGTCCAGTCTCTTCTTCAGGTCTCTCAGTCTCTTCTTCAGGTCTATCTGAATCAAACGAACACTCTTCTCTAGACTCAATCCATGTTCCGCCTCTGTCTTCGCAACCCTCTAACGTGATTATCGTAGATTCAGTCGACTCTTCCCCCACATCTTCCCTTTCAATATCCGAAATTTCGTCTTCGGAGATTTCTGGCTCGGTGTCTGAAGCACATCCTGCAATACTGCAAGAAAGTAGTAGAATAGTTAGAGAGAATACTATACTTCGCATGGAATTGCGTGAATTATTTCCGTTATGTAGTGTTGTGTTGGAGAAAGTTGCCACAATTCGGTGAAAATGGCGGACCCACCGCGATTCGAACACGGGTTTGAGGCTCCGCAAGCCCCAGTGATATCCAGGCTACACTATGGGTCCAGCGCGTTTTCGACCAATGACTTCTGTATAACCCCGACGGTGGGTTAAATCACATTGAAAGTGGAAGAACTGTCTTCCATCGAGGCTCGGCAAGTTTCTTCGCATTAGGTCCAATTCTAGTGTTCTTGGTCTTGTGAGTTAGGACTCCATGCATCCCCTCAACTGAGAATTTTACTCTTAATTCGACCATGCGATCTCTTTCCGCTGCAATCATCTGGTCGTCATCCAAGTCGATGCTGCCGCCTGCTTCATCGCCGGCATTTGTAATGCTCAAACTATTGCCTTCCATACTTGCCCGAGGAGAGAAGTCGAAGTCGTTTGGTTCGTTCATTAATACATCCACATCGACAATCAGTCGATCTCTTACAGAGGCCTTCTTGACTTCGATTGAACGTACCATTGAAGCCTCCCAATCGCTTTCGGTTGAAAGCCCTTATCCATAGGAAATGAGAGATTAGGCTGTGACTTCGCTGACCCTAGGAATGAGTATGGTATAATCTATGGTTAGTGTCCAGTCATTTCCAGAGTCTGGATCTACTTCATCAACTAAAATGTCTGGGTCGCATTCATCCGCTGTAATTACCCAAATCCATTCTCCTTGCCCGAATCTCGCACCAGCTTCGTTGAGAAGAGATTGTTCTAGACTATCTGAACTATCAGCGCTTACCGTATATCCGCTATCTGGCCAGGGATTCAAGTCACCCTTGTCTATACTCGCTGTTGCATTTAGTGTAATATTATCATGAGAAGTCTGAGAACTTGTGCTCCAACCAGTCATTGGAATATTTAGTCGGAGTGTGAAATTATCTTCCGGCCATTGAATTGGGAGTAAATCTCGATCGAGAACCAAAGTTGCATTGACCTGCATGATTCTAGCGCCATTAGTTCTAGATCCTATTTGTCCGGGAATATGTTGATGTGTTGTACTTTCACCCTGTTCGGTATATCCTGACCATTCGTAAGTTACATGTTGTTCTTCCCAAACCACATTGAACATTCTACTTACTACCATCAAGCTCCAAATTTCTGTACTTGTGGCTCCGTTATCGTCAACGACAGTTAGCGAACCGGTTTGATTTCCAGAATTTGTGTACATGACCTGAACCGAAGATGAGGTGGAATCTGCATCATTAGTTGGGTCTCCATCTCCATTCCTATCGAATCCAAGGTCTAAATCCCAAATGAATTCGACACCCCCTCCTTCGGAATCATAGGAAGCAGAGGCATCAATAGTTGCTGTCTGATTTGTACGGACATAGCCAGGTTTCTCGATAACGATGGTCGGGGGTGAATTTACGAATATGGTTATCGATGCTCTATCACTTTCCCCACGATCGTTGAATACAACAACTTCTACGTCGTGGTTTCCGGCTTGAGTGAAAGTGTGGAAAGTGATACCGGTGGAAGTGGTCTTCTGTTCTCCATCACCGAAGTCCCAAACATACTCATCGATAATTGTAGGCGATGGCGTGCTGGAAGATCTAGCATCAAAATTAACTGATTCACCAAGATTAATCGATGTTTGATCTGCGCTTATTTCCGCAATCGGAGTTGTTGATGCCAAGCCGGTGCATCCTGCTAAAGCGGAAAACAAGAGTAGTACCGACAGTGATACGGCTCGTCCGGCTTGTAATCCCATTACACAAATGGCGTAGAGAGAGACAAATAGGTATGACGGAATAATTCCGATTACCAATGAAGTTCAAGGAGGGTCTTTCATCCGTGAAGTCATGGTCGGGGGTATGCTAGCCGGATACAGGGTTCTCGGTTTTGACCTTGAGACCACAGGACTGAGCCCTCGAAGCGACCGGATTGTGCAATATGCATTGATTGGTAGCGAGGTAGATGGTTCTCATATCAACAAAACCTCTCTGGTAAATCCTCGTCGCTCTATACCTCCTGAATCATCTCGTGTGCACGGAATTACCGACGATGATGTTAGAGGTGAAAGTGAGTTTTCTGAGCATCTTCCTGAATTAATCGATTTGATTTGTGACGCGGTAATCGTTGGACACAATATTTCGAGATTTGATTGGAGATTCCTCGAGTTGGAATGTATGAGGGCTGGGTTTGAAACCCCAGTTCCAAGGGCAATAATCGATACACTAACCTTGGCAAAAAAACTGAAGATTCCGGGTCGACATGCATTGGGTCCTCTTTGCGCGCGTTACGATATCACAATCGGCAGAGCGCATAGTGCCGACGCCGATGCAGGAGCAACCCTGCTGTTACTTTGGTCGATGATGCAAAATCATCCAAATCAATTCCGAGGAGGGTTGGATGAATTACAAGATATGTTATCCGGAAGAGGAGATAATAGCGACCGTTTAGGCCCTAGTTTGGTGGATTTGGAGCCGGTCGATGGTACGAACGGAAGATTGCGTCATTCAGATCAAGGAATCGTTATTGCCTTTGGAAAACACAAGGGCCGGACGCTACAAGAATTGCAGAAGATCGATCAGCGCTATTTGGACTGGTTATCTTCTCCGTCCTCGCCAATTTCTTTAAAAATTGTATCAGAATTACTACGCAACCATCGAGAGTGATCGTGGGCATGCCCTTCATTCATCGGATTCCATGGCAATATCTCACACCAATCGCCGAGATGTGCAATCCTACCGTCCATCCTAGCACTACCTAGGAAAATCGCCCCTTCGTGCCCTGAGTCAAGCAGTTCAGACAGATGTACTAGTGCTTGGTCCCTCAGAACCGCACCGAATTTATGGTCTGAAGGAGCTAATTCACCTTCATCACCAACTGGCGGCATGCGTTGGAATAGCGCCGCTCCGGCCTCAGGGTCAAATCGAATGACTTGAACAACTTCGTCACGGAACATATGACCGGGTGAAAGAGTGCCATCCCTACGAGCGGCCCACCAAATCGGACACCATGCTTTCCACTCACACCAACCACATTGTTGATCGCCAGGCGTAGCAGGAAGAGGTGTCGTTGAAGGGCGCATCCCTTCCCATGCCTCTAATGCTGAATCCAATACATCTGGGCCATCTGCCCGGTGAACTGTTTGGTTTGAAGAGTACCAACCTTCTGCGATTACGGTTGGATGATCTGGATTATTCTGTTTCAACAAATCACGATAGAATCTCAATTGTCTACTTACCTTCTCATTTAGTGTAGGCGATGGTGGCTTTCCGGTTTTCAAATCGGCTACAATCCAACCCTGTGATTCTCCATCTTCACCAATGTCCGCTACCAATAAGTCGAGACGTCCCATGAGTCGACCACATTCCGAAACTAAAGTTCCTTCATTTGCCAAAACGATAGACTGAACCTCTTTCCAGGTTGCTACAGTTACTTCAGATAAGTTCTGAACTTCAACATTGGATTTGCTAAATAGGATGTTCAAGGCGCCTATTAGCCCATCGTGAGCCTTGGTAATTTGTTCTCCTTTCCAACGAGGATGACGAGGAGTTTCTAGGAAGTTATCTTTCTCGATTTGCCAGTGTCGATCTAAGACTGCTTTTGCAGTAGCAGGAAGCCAACCGGCTTCATCGTTTTCGTGGTCGGCTAAATCAAGATTGCAAAGGTCTTCTACTGAATTATGGACTGCATTACCTAGTGCAGCTGGCATGCTTGCCTTTCTCGGAAGACCTTGACGAGAAAGCCAGTATTTTCTTGGGCATTCTTCGTACCTATTCCATGATGATGGAGACAATTGGTGAGCGATGAAACCCTCCTCTGATTGAAGACTAGAATCACTCTCATCGCTTGAGGATTGAGCCTCCTCTGCCTCCGACATGCTATATCTGGAGAGGCCAATGATTAACAGTATCTCGGTCGGTTAGGGTTCAATGAGCGGAGCACCTGTGGTGGCTGTAGATGATGAATTGAATGCTGAGGACGCCTTGGTGGTGACCTGTTTCCCTTCTGCTGGATTCGTTAGCAGTATTGTCGCACACTACCTCGTAGATCGCTTAGGACTCACATTTGTTGGTGGAGCGAGAGGAGCGGGGCTTCCTCCGGTTTGTCTTGTTCAGGAAGGGAAACCACTTCCACCACTCCGATTCTATGCGGGTGAGCCAATCTGCCATATGGATAGATGTGATAAAGTGGTATTAATCGCCTCTGAGATTCAAGTTAGCCCTGACTTGACGCTATCACTTGCTGATTCGATACTAGATTGGGTCGAATCTAGTGGGGCAGCCCAAGTGATGATGATAGATTCATTTTCACACGGGCCTGATCAAGCACACTCTATCTTTGATGATGATGAATCTGACGAATCTATGCTGGGAATTGGCTCTACGGATTCTGCTCAAGAGACACTTGAGCAACTAGGTGTTGCTAAACTCAAACATGGTGTAGTTGGAGGTATGAGCGGAGTAATGCTGGGTGAATGTCGACGGAGAAGAATCGATGCTATGGCCATACTGGCAGAGTCGGGTGGTGATTTGGCTAATGGAGCAATACCTGATGCTAGAGCCGCCGCTCGAATTATCGAAAGGCTTGATGGCCTACTTCCTGCAATCAAATTAGATACTGAACCTCTACTAGAAGAAGCCCAAAGAATAGAGGAACAAATCAAGGAAATGATGGCAACTCAACTGAACCAATTGCAGATGGATAAACCAGGAGTTGAAAGTTCTGGGATGTACGGTTGAGGGCCTCAATAATCCCCTAGAGACATCTGCTGTGGGCCCGCATCAGCAAAAATTTCGCCTGAGTTTTCTTCATCAGCATCATCTCTCGCATCGGAGATTTTGGATTCTAGTTCCGACTCACTCAAAACAGCCACTGAAAGCCTGTTGGCCTTATCTAACTTAGATCCTGAGGACTCTCCGGCGACTAGGAAATCTAACTTTCCTGAAACGGATGAAACTACTTTGCCACCTGCGGCTTTAATCATCAAGGCGATTTCCTTTCTTGGTCTACTCAAGCTTCCTGTGATACAAAATGTCTGACCTGTTAGTGGACCCTCTGATTCTTGTTTTGCTTCTTCGGCGGTTATTTCTATCGCCTCAGCTAATCCTTCCACCATCACTCTACGCTCAGTCAGACCTTCTAGGAAGGAGTGGGCAACGGTTTCACCAACACCTTCCAATTTGACCAATCTTGGGATTGCTGATTCATGGTCCTTTAGCAGATTAAACATGGTCTCGGTATCGCCTAATTCTTCTGCAAAGCCAGTGGCCAACTCTGGTCCAATGCCGGGAAGCCCTAGAGCCGAAAGAAAGGTCGATAGGCCCAGAACCCTTGTTGCATCCAATTGAGAGATTATGTTGTTGGCAGATTTCTCGCCCATTCGTTCTAAATTGATAATATCAGAGTGGGTCAATGAGTAGAGATCTGGAAGAGTGTTTACCAAACCTTCCTCACACAACTGTTCGGCCAACTTCTCGCCGATTCCATCCATCTCAAGGGCCCGACACCAATACAGAATCGCTCTTTCCAAACGAGATGGGCAATCTAGATTGAAGCAACGAATGAATGCTCCATCTTGTTCTAATTTAATTTCACATCTAGGGCATTGCTCTGGGATTTCAATGGCCTCACACTTTGGTAGGGAGTCGGTAAATGGAGTTCCATCTGCATGTACTCTATTCTGTAAGTCCGAAGACTTGGCTTCACCCAATACTTCGATAATCTTCGGAATCACGTCGCCTCGGCGAACTATTCTGACTCTATCTCCTACACGGAGCCCTAACCTTTCGATTTCTCCAGCATTGTGCAGAGTGGTATTCTCAACTGTCACCCCAGATACCGTTACTGGTGCTACCCTTGCAACGGGAGTAACCGTTCCAGTCCTTCCAGTCTGCCAATCAACTCCCATGACTACTGTGGAGGCTTCTTCTGGAGGGAATTTCCATGCCAATGCCCAACGTGGGTGATGAGCTGTCTGGCCGAGGAGTTCTCTCTTGGCTAAATCATCCAATTTGATTACCACTCCGTCTATCTCCCAGTCTGCACTATCACGATTCTGTGTCCACCGCTTAGTTACCTCTAGAATTGCCTGAGTTACTATATCGTCATCTTCTCCTTCGATAACCTCATTTCCAGCCGCAGCAATGCGATTTGATTCAAGCCAGTCGATTGCCTCTGAGTCATTTGTGAAAGTTGGAGGTGGCGGACTATCTGGATGTCGGTGTTCGGTACTCGGGAACATTACACCATAGGCGTGGAAGGCCAGATCCGCTGCATCTCCTTTACCAGCATCTGCGGTTTTCTGACGAAGGCTTCCAGCGGCAAGATTTCGAGGGTTGGGAGCAATCGAGGCGTACTTTGCCCGAAATACATCCAACGGCATTACAACTTCGCCTCGAACATGTGCATCCCCTTCCCAATCTAAGGATTCGGGAATATTTGGTATCCTACGAGCATTGGCGGTAACATCCTCCCCTCTTTCTCCGTTTCCACGAGTAGCCGCACGAACCAAACGTCCACGACGATATTCTAGTGATAGTGCAGAGCCGTCCAATTTTGGTTGACAGACAAAACGACGCCCGTGGGCTGTTGTTTCTGCAACAAAGTGGGCAACCTCTTCTTCCTCAGTAGCTTTGTCCAAACTCCTCATTGGGAATAGATGGTCGACTTTTTCTGATCCGGGAGCGGGGTCCGAGCCGACTTTGGAAAGTTGTGGATGGTCTGGTGAAAGTTGCTTTAATTCATCAAATAAAGCGTCGTATTCTGCATCCGTTATCTCGGGAGAGGCTTGGTTGTAATAGAGGTTCGAATGATGAGCAAGCAGCCCTGCCAACTCCTCGATGCGGGCATTGTTCGCCCAATCATCCATGGCCTCCGGAACCATGTTCGGTGAGGTGAGGTTGTCCCCTAAAAGGTGCTCTTTTTTGGCACTAATTCAGACAAATTATGGCTATCGCTGCTAGTATAATGGTGGGCCAGCCAGGATTTGAACCTGGGTCGCGCGGCCCCCAGCCGCGAAGTATAGGCCAAGCTAACCTACAGGCCCCTTGTGTGATTCTATCGTGAGAAGGTTCTCCCAAAGCCTTGACGGCTGGAAAATCAATCTTGTCGAGCGACGCTGAATGGCGATACTTCATCGATTAATTCGATGTGACCAACATACATTCGTCGGCAACAGTATCGCTCAAGGCCGAGGTCGTCGAGAACTTTTGATGGGTCCTCGCCTGTATCGACTGCATTCTTGAACTGATCATACAAATGAGCTACGACTTTTCCGCAACTCCAACAACGTACTGGAATCAACATATTTCATCACCTATACGACTTCTGCCACTTCTTGCGAGCGCCTCGACCCATTTGGTGCTTCGGCTCCTTGCGTCTTGGATCGTTAACCAATAGGCTACGGTCGAATCTTAGGTACTCATCGCGAAGTTCCTCGTCAATTCCCTCTGCTCCACCGTTGTAGTGAACGAGCCCACGAGCAATCGCAGTTCGAATAGCATCTACTTGGCCCATCTGTCCACCGCCTTCTACGTTGACAGAGATGTCAACATCTTGCAGGCGATTCATGGCCTCAGCAATCTGAACAGGCTCTAGCGCTTTGCGGCGAGCTAGGGATGGTTCCATGATGTGGATTGGCTGATGGTTTACGCGAACTCGGCCAGCGCCTTTGCGGACTGTTGCACGAGCGATTGCGGTCTTCCTCTTTCCACTTGTTTCGACCGTTTCCTTCTTCTTTTTCTTAGCCATCACTGGTCACCTCCCCATCGGGTGCTATCGATTCCTAGGTGTTCGCTAATTTCCCCTAAGCGAACAAACTTCTGAGGTAAATCTCGGTCAAAGGAGCTAGAATCGCCCCAGGCATGACCTTCCGGCAAATCATCTCCAGATAGATTTGCGGGCATACCAATCATTACCCTGAGGTCCCGCACGGCATTTCGGCCAGTGCTATTCTTCTGATATGGCAACATTCCTCGGACGGTTCTCTTGAGAATCTGGTCCGGCATGCGTGGGAAGAACGGCCCTTTCCTAGGGTGGTTCAATTTGTACTTGTGATCGTATTTGGCAAAGACTGCTGTCTTTGGTCCGGTTACTATTGCCTTCTCGGCATTCACAATAATTACGCGCTTCTGATTACCCGCTCTGCGAGCTGTCAGTAATTCGCTAGCCACGTGGCTAGCAAGGCGTCCTAGAACCTTGTCGGATGCGTCAAAGACGAGAGTACTTGCTTCAGCCAAGTATCCTCACCCCCTTTCCATCTGGGTTCTCGTTCATCAATTCACGGATCGTGAGGACACGTCCGCCTGCGGCTTCAATCTTCGAGCGGGCGCCGGTGCTAACACTGTAGGCGGCGACGCTCGGCTTACCGGCCACATCACCGCTACCGAGAAGCTTGCCAGGAATGAGGACTACATCCTCGTCGGCAGCGTATCGGCTCAGGCGGCTTAGGTTCGGTTCAGCCCAATTGCTTCGGCTCTTTTCGAGCCTCAGAGCGACGTCTCGCCATAGTGCGGAACCGGTTGACCTGCTCTGGTCCTTGAGATCGCCGATTAGGGCGATTAGGGCCTGGTTGGTCTTTCTCATGTTCTTACTCATATGACTCCCTCGACGTATGCTTGGGTAGCGCGCCCACCTGACCGCCTGTTATGAATGCTGCGGGTTGCCCCTACGGGGCATAGCCTCGCAGTACATCGAGAAGAGGATAGGGCGAGTTCTGACCGCCCTATTTACTCAACTCTACGTTATCATATTTGGAATCCGCTGTCTTCCTCTGAACCATCATCGATTCCTGCGATTCTCTCCTGGCCTTCGGAATCTACGAATGAACCTGCTTTCACAACCGAGCCATAAAGGCCGGATTCATTGACGGCGGTTCGGTTCAGCATTCCCTCTCCAAGAGAGGCGGTAATATGGTTAATTATCGACTGCAAAGCATTGATTGCTCTATCTCGCTGATCAGCGCCAATTTCGTGGTCGGAATATCTTGCTTCTTCGAATAGAGAGAAGAATATGTCTAAGTCCTCTGGTGGTGCGATTCCTGCTAACATTCCTGTTACTGCGTCCTCGAATTCCCTAGTGGTTTCGTAGACCTTCTTCATCGCACCTCTACTGCGGAAGAATCTGACCAATTCCTTGTAACAATTGAAAATTGTATCAATGTACTCATTAGACGCCTTTAACGACATCAGAGAGTCGGTTAGTATACCTCGTAGAATCTCAATTCTACGGCGCTCTACGTAATTTCGATACATAATTGCCCCAACTAAGACAGCGAAGGCTAATGCAATTCCCAAAATAGTCAGTATTTGCACTGTGAAGAAGCTTGCTTCAGCCTTGGTAACAGGCTCTCCTAGGTAAATTGCAGGAGTATTGTTTAGGAACTCCTCTCCAAATTCGTGAGAGCCCTTGAAGTGTATTGTGACTTGCCATTCGCCTTCAGATATACAATATCCTCCTTGTTCACAGTCCAATTCTCCTGGGATGTTGACGCCAGAGTAAAGGAAGCTGAAGGAAGCTACTCCCAACTCGTTTGTAGTTGCATAGACTACGTTGTGAGGTATCCATTCGCCCTCTTCTGCATTCCAATACTGATAGGTGAAAATTACTGTTTGAGATTCTACAGAGAGGTCCAATCGATCTCGCAGAATCGCTACTGAACCATTGATGTAATCTCCCTCTTGGTAGCCATCAGGGTTAGACCAATGATCCTTCAGTAAGATGTCTACACGGCTTCTAACAAGTACTTCAACATCGATGAATGAGCCATTCACCACCGGTGTTGTTTCGGCTCTACAACCACCCGGTAATTCCTTATTTGGCTCATACGCGATTCTTACAATTCTGAAACCTTCCATCTTATCTGAAGTAGGTTCGACACCGCGTCGACTTGGATTATCATCCGGATCGCCGCTGAACCACTCAATTTCACCAGTTCCGTCCTGTGTTATCGATGTAGCAATAGGTCGGGTATTAACCTCAGGATCTAAGTAAATATTCAGACACTTGCCTCCAATTGGATTACCATTTGTTTGCGTCAATCTAGCATCCAAGTGGAAGGATTCCTTTAGGTAGAGAACAGGGAATACTGAGCCATTCTGGAACGTGTAAGAGTCAACGTCATTTCGGAATGGTCCAATCTCTTGTATCTCTAAGGTTGAATTTGAGAAGACTGGGAATAATCGTGTTGTGCTAGCATTGTGGTATCGATAGCGGTCGTTATTCTCGTAAGAATTGAATTCGACCTTTACACGAGCTTGCCCCGCCTGTACGTCAGTTAGTGGGCAGGTTATCTCGTAGAATCCGTTGGAGTCGCTTGTTCCTGGTAGACAGCCTACTACTCCTGTTTCAGCCCCTACCATTTCGTAGGTGACTCTGATCGCCCTATTCGATAGATTGGTACCTAACTCATCAATCAACTGCCCAGTTACCACCATCGGCTTCTCGATAGGTTGGCCAGTGGTTGGGTCAATCTCAGAAGTGTAAACAATCTGGTCGTCAACATTGAGAGTTGTGTGTCCAATCAAACTAAATCCATCGACTTGGAACTGCATAACTCTGCGATAATGATCGCTGTTCACGACTTGTACACAGGGATCCCATGCTCCTGAGGTGCTCAGTGCTTCCGCATCTAGAGGTTGGCAACCCTCGTGAGGTAAGTTCTCCTCGAATCGCAGAATCACGTTCACTGGACCAAATCCATCGGGAAGGAAGGATTGTGGGTCATCCCGAAGTAGTTGAGGGTCTAGAACCATCTCGTAATGGATAGTACCTGCATTCGGACATTGGGTATCGACAATCTGGCGGTGAGTTCGGTCTTCGAAGTCCGTACCTTCCATAATTATGAGGACCTCGCCACCATTTACTCCGCATCCATCCAATGCTTGACCTGAGTCCTTGATGACTGCTGTGCGGTTATCATCGGTGACCTGTGCAGTGAATTCCCAAATATCTCCAGTGGAGCGGATATTCGGCGTAGTATCTTGAAGTGTGATATAGGTCCGAGATACTACCCAAAGATCCATGGAACCTGATGTTCCTTGGTGACGTGGGTCTCCTGGATACGTGTAGTCCAAGGTGAAGTTTCCTAACTCATGGTCTTCCTCTATTGTCAAGTTAACAGTGAACCAACCGGTACTATCTGTTTCTGCAATACCGTTGGTACCATCTGCCTCCCAGATGTAATTAATCTGAGAATTCTTTAGTGGTTGAAGAGAGTTATCTAGTAATTGAACCTCAATGCTACGATTCTGACCACGGTATAGACGAGGCTGGATTAATTCCTTGAATTCGCTTGTACCAATAACCGAGACATTCAGGTATGCTCCGGTTGGAGCAAGGACATTGCTCTGGTTTCCAGTGAAGTAGAAATTAGAGTTAGTAAAGTCAGCCCGAATGCCATAGAATCCAGCAGCATATTGAGAATACCATGTCCAATTGTAATCGAAGGTGGCAACGCCATTGATCATTTGTGGTGCTCTCGCATATCCGGTTTCTTGTGAACCAGCAAAGATTCCATTTCTATCTAAGTCGACTTGCAAAGTCATTGGGTCGTGTGGCCAAGGAACCATGGTTCGATTCCATACACTACCTATTACTCGCAACTCCTCGCCAGTGAACATCTCAGGAACGATTTCGCAGCGAACTACGCTATCTGGATCTGTTGGCTCAACAGGGCCACAAGGAGGTGCATTGAAGTCACCACCATTTTGCATAGCGATCCTCCAATGTGTACCATTAGAAGATAGGAATGGTCGTAGTCTAGCGCTCTCGCCGATTAGACCTTCTGGAGTTCCATCCCAAGACATAGCGTATGGCTTTCCAAGGCTTACTTCGGCATAATTCAATCCTGCACCATCAAGGCTTGGTTGATGGAATAGAGCTCTCCAGGCTCCGAATGAAGATCCTGTAAATTGGGTTGCATCCCAGAAGAATACTGGCCTGACCGAAGAGACGTACATATCCGCTTCAATGTACATCCTGTGCATCGAACGAATGGTGAATGCCTCGGTCTCCGCTCCCTCAAGGTAAGGGAATGGCCATTCATCACCTAAGTCTGGTCTAGCATAACCAATGAATGAATAGTCACCAATTGGTAAACTGGTGTTGGTGTAGTCATAGCGACCCAATACATAGTGATTCTTTGCGTTATCGTCCCAAATAATTTCCTCGTATCCTCCAGGTAGCTTTCCTTCGCCATTATCCATAGTTGAGTTCCATTGAACTTGTTTCCATTGGCCTTGAGCGCCCGCGGTTTGCACGAAAGTCAGGGATACCCAACCGCCTGAATCAGCGCGATATCCATAGCCATAGCCATCGAAAATAGTTGGGTGTGTGTAATTTCCGAACGGGCCGCCGTGAACACGGAAAGAAATCGGCGCGTGAGTAATTCTGTTGTCGAATACACCACGATCCCAATCTGCTTCATAATGGACCTTGTAATCCACGAATAACGGTTGTTCATCGCTTCGGAAATATGTCCAAGAAACATAATCTATCGTGGTATTTGCCCTGACTTCTACAGGTATTGGTTCTGTTTGGGAACCATCATGATAGAACATCTCAGTAACTTCTGCATAGATATTGTAAGTTGTATTTGGACCAACAATTAGGTCTTCTGGCAATAGGAATTGACCTACTACGAAGGCACCCGCAGCGTCTGTCAACACATCTACAGTTTCTAGAGCAAGCGTGCCGTTACGTGCCCATTCAATTGTTATCTGAACCGGTAGGTCAGGAGCTGGTTCGAAAACCCCTGTATCGGGATCTAACCAATTCACTGTACCTTTGAATATCGCCGGATTTACCGCATCTAACCAGAGCACATTACTGGAAGTCATATTGATTCGGGTTGGAATTTTGTCATCCTCATCTAGGATTCCATCGTTATCGTGATCCCAATCTGATGTGCCGGAGTGATCCTCTTCCAATTGGTCCCAATCTCTGTCCGGTCGTTCGTCGTTGTCGTCGTCCTGATCGATTGCATCCGGTCCAGTAAACGGGTCAGTTGGATTGGCCATTCCTGTGCCATTTCCATAATCATCGTGGTCCCAAGGATTGGTTGAAGGTTGATCGTATCGGGACGGCCATAGCATAATCTCGTCTTTGTCTAGCATTCCATCAGAGTCATCGTCGAGGTCAACATCGTCTCTTAGACCATCATTATCGTGATCCCACGGGGAGATGAATGGAGTGGCCGAATTTAACTCCAATGTGTTGACTATTCCATCGGCATCCCAATCGTCATCGGCCCAATCTAGGATACCATCGTTATCGTGGTCCCAGACGCTCTGTTCTTCACCGGTGAAACATAGGGTTTCTTGCAGCTCGTCTAGTACGCCATTATTGTCGTCGTCGGGATCTTCCCCGTCTGGTACTCCGTCGTTATCATTGTCGACATCGTAGTAGATTGGGAATAGCAATCCTTGACCCAGTACTCCTTGGTCCCAAACAGATTGGTACCAACCATCATCGTCTGGGTCTGTATCAGTTCCGTCATCATCTTTGTCAACACAATTTGAACCGATGAAGAAATTCCCTGGTTCTGTTCCACTATCGTCATCTAAGTCATCATTGCTATCGACTTCTAAATAATCCCAGATACCATCGTTATCGTCGTCTATGTCCCAATGGTCGTATACACCATCGAAATCATCATCTAAATCGGCGGTATCATTGACCATGCATGATGGATTCATATTACCAGGAATTGGAGCCCCGCAGTCATCATCTGGGTCTACGTCGTTATCTAGTAAATCCGCAACTTCATCGGGGAACATGTTGGCGTTTTGGTCCGAAGTCCATTGGAAGAATCCGTAAGTTATCCCGATCCAAGCCGTGAATAAATCACGATTGTTTTTCATCTGATCATAGGTTACTGCGGCCGTAGGGTCGGGAGTATCGGTTGTAAAATCAAAGTGGAAACAGTTAGAATCACAGCTCGGTGCTGGGCTATTTTCTGGTGCGTCGGTTCCATCGTATGGACCATCATCATATTCAGGGTCCGGCCGAGTTGAGTAAGGTAAGGTGAAGATAATTTGGCCTGTTCGAGATGCCTGACTAATTGGCCACCCGTAAAGGAAAGACAAAGGAAGTCCACAGGCTATTGGTTGGAATCCAAGTTGGTAGTACATGTAGAAGATTGAAAGATCGCATTCACCATCATCAGTACTTCCACCAAACTGAGGATTATTAACGTCTAATCTGCCATCTGAACCTTCGTCTTGATCCCACCAGTCGGGCATTCCATCTGCATCCATATCTACGTCTATACCATTAATTAGAGAATCTCCATCCATGTCAATATCAAAGTAATTATTCCCATTCCAAGGACTCCACTTCATCATAACATACCAGTACATTTCAGGGACTACTCCATTTGAGACCATTTCTGGGACTTCAGTATCTGTTGTTTCCTGGTACCCATTGTACGGAAGAATAAATCCATGTTCTTCGGCGAAAAACGGACTGAAATGCCAAAATTGATCCCACCTTAAGGGTTGAAGCATGGTGTAGGTTGTGCTGTCATCACTACCATCGATTATGTCGCCATCTCCATGAGAATAGCCATTTGAAGTAGAGAATTGGTCTGAGTTGTCGTTGTCGACTATTCCACAATTTCCATCATCGGGATCATAGAGATCTGGTATGCCGTCGTTATCGTCATCCCAATCCTCGTCATTTGGTAGGCCATCGCCATCAATATCCGTATCGATATCATTAGGCCCATCGTCTCGGAATCTTGAGCCATTCAGAAGGTGAAGATCGTTATCATCATCCAAATCGCAATTTGGATCTATATCTAGCCAATCTAAAACGCCGTCATTATCATCATCGACATCATCCCAATTATTGATTCCGTCATTGTCCCAATCATTGTTGCCTGTGTACGACTTTCGAGTAACGGTACAATTCATATCCGAGTTTTGTGGATTTGGATTCGTTAAGGTAGCACAATTCCAATCCTCAACTTGAGCTATAGTTGCCATCATGAAGGGGTCTTCTTCGTTCAATATACCGTCATTATCTAAATCATAAGGGATATCGAATTCATTTATTCCAGGCTCTCCTAGCAAGTTATCCGCAGGCCATGCGCCTCCAACATCAGTGTCCATCCAATCCCAGACTAAATCGTAATCTGAATCAATCGCTCTGTAGATATCATCATCGGCGTCTCTATCGTAATCGATTTCGCAGTCTATGCCGGGGATTTCAATTGGATGATCATTTGGATAATCTCCAATACCATCTAAGTTCGTGTCTAACTGCAGGCAAGAATCTGGTATTCCATCGTTATCATCATCAACATCATACATATCCAGCAATCCATCGTTATCGTCGTCGGTATCCGATGAATCCGGAGAGCCATCATTATCGTTGTCTGGGTCTATGAAATTTGGAATCCCATCGCCGTCAAGATCTCCGTCAATCATTTCAGTAAATGTTGGATTTCTTGGGTGCCAGATAGTCTGTTCTTTGGTTGCAAAGTTGAGTTTGACGCTTCCGCCATAGACGTCAGGATTGAGGTCAAATGCGGCTGGCATTGATTGACTGGTTTCTGGTCCTACTGATATACTACCTGAAAATAATACGGACCCATCTGGATCTGAAAATTGCCAATTACCTTCCTCGTTAAATGTAAATGAAAACGAGTCTCCTGGTGCTATTTCTCCACTATCGAAAGAACCATCGCTAGCAGTGATATTGTGAGGTCTAGTGTCGTCATTGACCCATACCACAGTGTCTCCAACTTCAATGTTGTAAAATTGTGGATTGATTCCGCTGGTTTCCAATAAAATTGTAATCGTCTCTTTCGCATCCCAAGGAAGGGGGAAATCCCACATTGATGCAGTATCAGTTATGTTCGTTGTAACAGTAGAATCCCAAGGATGTGAATCCCATAGGTCGATTATACCATCATTATCATCATCGTCATCGAAATAGTCCTGATAACCATCGCCATCGAAATCGCAAGGCCACGTGAACTGGTCTATTCTACCATCATTATCGTCATCCTCGTCATACGAACCTCTACCTATTCCGTCTATATCCTCATCCGTTACTCCATCATTATCGTGATCCATTGGGTTCTGATCTATTCTGTAACCCGGCCCTACAGGAGTTCCAGTCCAAGGATGTACTGTGTTTGGCTCAACATATCGGTCGGCGCTGACGTTCCATGGATCGGCTCCTTGGGTGTAGTCGATTGGGCCTTCAAGGATTCCATCATTATCGTCATCCCAATCATCCTCATCGGAGATGCCGTCGTTATCGTGATCGAATGGATCGGTTCCATAGCATCCGTCGAAGCGCTCGATAAGGTCACTAATTCCATCGTTATCGTCATCTAAATCATCGAGGTCATTGATACCATCATTGTCGTGATCTTCGGTGTTTGTTTGTTCGAGGAAAAACCCATACCTTGGATTAGTGAGCAGTACTGATGGGTCGGTAATCTTGCCTTGGTACGAGGCTGGATCTACCCAACCTGCATCGGTGAAGGCATCATGGTCAAAATTACCCATTATAGCGGGTTGCCCTTGTGTGGCTCCTGTTGTTTGACCTCCCGCTTGGTAGAACTGCTGATATGCCGTCCTAGCAGGGGTGTCATCTACCGTTTCTAGGCTGGTTTTTTCTTCCTCAACGCCCATGAAATTATACATCTGTGTACTCATTAACATGAGCACTACCATCATTAATGCAGAACCGCTCTTCTTTCTGTTTTCTCGACTGTACCAAGTCTGTTTCAATTCGTTCATTTCGACCACCGAAGTAGCCTCGCAAAATCGACCTGCTTATCAAGAAAACCCCTATTATGCGCGCGCAAGTATCACGGAAGCCTTCGAGTATCATACTTCGTTTCTTTTTTTAAGCCAATATTTATCAAAGCATATTTGGTCCATATATTAAAAAAACAAGATTCTCTGAATTGCTTTGATGTCGCCAATAAGAATGGTATTGCGATCAAAAATTCACAGAGCTACAGTTACTCAGGCCGACCTAGATTATGTCGGCTCAATATCAATTGATGAGGGGCTTATGGAGGCCGCCGGAATTGTCGAATGGGAAAAGATTGCAGTGCTCGATATAACCAATGGTTCACGGCTAGAAACCTATGCAATAAAGGCGCCTCGAGGATCAGGAGAAATCTGCATAAATGGGGCTGCGGCCCATTTGGTGAATCCGGGTGATTTGGTAATTTTATTGACTTTCCAAGGCATAGAAGAAGGCGAAATTGAAAATCATCAACCGCGAATTGTTCATGTGGATGGACAAAACAAAATCATTGAGTTATCAGCGGCAGAATCTAACTACTCAGTTGAACAAAATTATACCCTATGATATGGCAATCCTTTGATGATTGTGGAAGCCCGATATAATTGCTCTAACAAAACAACTGCGGCCAACTCGTGAGGTAGTGTAATCAATCCAAGAGAAAGGGATGACATTCCCTTGCTGTAGTCTCCAAAACCACCTGGCGGTCCAACAACTAGGTGGACTTCATTGCTGGAAAGACGCCATTGTTTCATTTTCTCTGAATACCCCATCGAATCAAGAATCTCTCCTTTTTCCTCGAGCACAATTACATTGTCCTCTCCAGCCTTGGATACAATTGAGGAAAGGTAGGCCTCAGGATCTGTACGATTTCGATGTTCAGAAAGCGATATGCCTTCTCCCGAAAGTCGGTTGGCGTAATCTGAGATTGCCATGCTGAATGCGGCGTCCTTTGCCCTGCCATGTAGGTGAACGATAATACGGCCCATTGTTCAACCTGGGCATAGACGAACTTAATCAAAGATTGTTTCGTTAATTCGTAAGCATCAAGGGTAACGGCTTACGCCCAGCGATTGAGATACATGAGTTGGTGGCCATTCACACGCAAGGAAAAACCCCTGCAAGATGACCTACATATTCGTGGAACAAGGATTTGGTTACAGGACCTAAGAGAGTCCTGTGAAAGAAATTTCGATAACCCAGAAGAAGGGAGAAGACTAGTTAGACAGATGCAAATCGAGTGGACCGATGCACACTCGGAAGACGAAGTAGATGATGCACTTCTTGATGGCTTGGATAGGCGCGCACTACGCCTTTTACGCGCCTCAGATGACGAATGGCTAAAGTGGCTTGATGATGATGACTTTTGGAAGCCTGGATGGCGCGACGAGCCTCGAGGTGAATTAGAATGAGCACTTCGGAATTAGATTATTGGATTGTACTATTTTTCGCTCTCGGAGCAATATCGTTGTATTATGCTCGCCTACAACCTTTTCCTGAATTTGGAAATAAATTCGGGTGGTCTAGTATAGCATTAGGGTTGATCTTTCTGATTAGCAGAAATGCCCCAAGAGATACTGCGATATTAGCGCCAACAGTTACCGCAGCAATTTTTGGTGGTCTCGCCGTTATCTACGGAGTTAGGCACATGGTGGTGACGCAGCAAGATGTGTTAGTAGCACCCTTTGGAGGTATTCTGCTGTGTGTAGGAACTGTAAGTTTGATGGCCGATTCATGGAACGAAATGAATTCGACTGACCACCTAATTTCATTCGTTACAGCCTCGGTTGTGGTAATGCTAGAAATTTATCTTGCATTCAGAGGTCTAGTTGTGGGCGTTCAAGGAATTACCTGGTCAAAATCGGGCCTTAGACAAGTAAGTAGAGGGCTTTTACAAGGCCCTAGAGGTGCGATTTCACACTTTGAAAGATCTTGGGATATGGATGATCAATGGCTCAATGCGATGAGCCATGCAGCTCTTGCGTTAATCCACAAACATCTAGGGGATGAAGCCGCCAAAAAGGAGCATGTACAGGAATTACAAGCTATCGGTGGATGGGATGCAGTTGATAAAAATTGGATTCAAACAATTGAGGGCGAATTAAGAAAATTGAAGGCTTCTAGAGGGACTGAAGAAGAGTGAATGACTCTAGCACGATTCAAAGCGATGAACCTACTCGGAAGTGAATAAGATGGTTCGGATAACTAAGGTTCACACCGGCGGAGGAGATGGGGGTGAAACCTCTCTTGTCGACGGCACTCGTGTTGGAAAGGAGCATCCAAGGGTTGCGATTTACGGCACCATTGATGAGGCAAATTCAGCAATTGGAATTGTTAGAATGGAGCTTTCCAGAGCATCTATTCCCATGGAGGTCTGTGATTATGCAGACAAGTTGCTCGGGACAATTCAACAGGAATTGTTCGATGTTGGAGCCGAATGTGCCTGTCCTCCCGGGGGCGTTCCTGAACAAATGTCGATTATTCGAGCAGAGTCGGGAGAACGATTAGTTGCAGAGATGGATTCTATGTTGGAAGATTTGGAACCTCTGTCTTCATTCATACTACCAACCGGAAGTCCGGCGGTAGCAAATTTACACATGGCGAGAACGATTGTTCGAAGAGCAGAAAGAGAAGCCTGTGCCCTCCGTGAAGAAGTGAGGTCCGAGGTAATTAGCTATCTGAATAGGCTCTCAGACCACTGTTTTGTACTTGGTCGTTGGATTTCGGCAAAGACGGGTGAAGAAGAAACCTTGTGGACTCCATTGGGTAAGCGTGAGAAGTGATTAGCAGTGTCTTTCTTTGCGAAATACCTTGAGGGGTATAGAGAGGTAATCAAGAGTATTGATGATTCTAAACGTTCTCAATTTCAAAAAGGAATTGGAAAATTCTTTGCCACTCTCAAAGTAGTATTTGACATGGTTTTTACCGTTGCTATTCTTTTGGTAGCATCGAGTTGGTTGGTTGGGATGATTCTTTAGAAATCAGATTACCCTGCCCACCTTCTGCATGTGTTCTCTCGCTGAGCGTAATACTTCCTTTTCCTGATCGAAAGTGAGTTGTTCCTCTGCTTCATCTAAACTAAGCCAGAGATAGTTAGTATGTTCATGGGATAATTTAACCTCAAGTTGATCGGTTGAAGCAATGTACCAAAATACCTGCTTATCGATCGGTCGGCCTTTGCTTTGGAAGGTATATTCTGTTCTATGACTCCATTCCGAATCAATCTCTACTTCGCTGATTCCGGTTTCTTCTTCCAACTCTCTTCGAGCGGTTTGGTAATGATCCTCGTCGCCCTCGACATGGCCCTTGGGATACGACCAATGCCCTTGCGGATATTGCAACAGAAGAATACTGTCGAAATTGACCAAGACGAAGCCGCAAGACGTCTCCATAGGTGCTGGGATAGGCATCATACATTTCTCCATTCTCCTATTCCCGTCAAGTGTTGATACTGGTAATTTACCCCGTTTTTGGAAAACTATTGAGCCAAACAAATGATAGGTGGGTTGTGGCGCAGTCCAATGATGACTCACCCTGCCTTGTCGCTAGATATCCGTCGAATTGTGACGGATTCGGACCTCGACGGAGTAGTGACTGGTGCTATTTTGAGAAGATGGTGGAAGGATGCTGAAGTTGTTTTCGGTCACCCCGGTGCGCTTCGTGCTGGAATGTTGGACGATGTAATCGATAGGCACACTGCGGTTTGTGATTTGCCTAGACATTCTCAATGTGGATTGAGTATTGATCACCACCAATCCAATGCACCAACTGATGGAAAAGATAATTCTGAGATGGTGGTGGTTTGGAAGCCTACTCCATCAGCGGCAAGAATAGCCTTTGATTTGGTTGGTGAAGTTGTCGATGTTTCCGATTTGACCGACCTTATGGAATGGGTCGACAAGCTGGATGGTGGCTCTGTTAGCAAAGAGGAATTTCTCTCAGAGCACCCAGTAGTTTGGCTAGGAAGAATCATTGGAGGAAATGATTTAATCTCACTTGAAATCCTAGAGGCTTTGAGTCGTGGAGATTCTGTAGAAGAAATTCTATCTTCAGAAAATATTTCGTCTGTTATTGCTGAAAAACGAGACTATCTTACTCGTGCCAATTCAATTATTGCAGAGCGATTAGAAGTTATCGATAGGCTCGCTGTTGTCCGATTAGAAGACATGGGGGTGCGTTCTAATGGTTATCGTGTTACCGCCTTGGCTGGAGACGACTGCGATGCTTGTATGGTGATTCATGGAGATGTTGGTGCTGGGTTCGGAGAGGAAGAGTCCTATCCTGTCTCAGCCTCATTTTACACCAACTCATTCCTACACACAGAAGGTGGAATTTTCGATTTAACTCAGTTAGCAACAAGATTTGACCCGGACGGAGGGGGCCATGCCAATGCCTGTGGTTGTAGGATTCAACCGCTAGAAAATGGTCAAAGGGTTGAGAGGAAAGTGGTCGGCAGAGATATCGACGAAAATATTCGAGAATGGTTGAAAATGTGGGCAAATCGCTAGCCGATTAATTGTAGAAGATAGAGGAATCCGAGGAAGGCGTGAATGGCGATTAATCCGATCATAATATCGCTTAGTTTGCCGTGTAATTGCTTGGATTTTGCAAATGATTTACCGGCCTGTTTTTCGGCGCTTGTCTTTCTACCCAAACGCCAAAGGTAAGTCATCAGCGCTATTCCAAGTAATCCGGCCCAACCATGGAAATGTCCGGGCATTAGTAAGTCGAGTGCGAAATCTTCCCCCGAGAGTAAAGATGAGGTTATTTTGGCGGCGAAAGCCAAAGCGACAACAAGCAGAACCCAGCGAAACAATCGTTCGCCCTGAGTCTCGTGATTTTCGAGTTCTGCAGCCCTCTCAGAGCCCTTGAGGGTAGTGCTCAACTTGCGCCAATTTCGTTGCCTTGCGAACTCTCGAATGACAACCAATGCCGCGATAGGATGCAGCAAGAGGATGAGCACTTGGGTGATTTCCACGAGTCTTCGCCAGCCTTTGGAGGTCTTGAGTTCTCCTTCTCGCGCCTTGCATAGCAAGGCGATGTGTTGATGTAGGCAGGGGTGGGGCGATGTGCCTACCGGGGTGATTCAATTTGGAGGATTATCTTCTCGATTGCGTCGAACAACTGCAGAGAGCAGGCGACGATTCAGGGAGAAGAAAATCGGAAATCCAACGCCCAAAGGCATGGAATTTACTCAATAAAGAATGGAAGGCTTTGGCCTTCTTAGCAGTAAATCAGGCGGCACCAGAATCTGTCAATCCTAATTCTTCCACCGGGAAACCTGCTAGACCAAATCGGCGTATTGGTAGAAGAGGAGGAAGAGGGGGCCAATCAGGATTACAAGACCGCTTGGAATTACCCCAATCAGTAATTCGTTCAAAGGAGCCGGCAGCGTACAGATTAGCGGTGTTGATAGCCCAGAAACACAAGATGGGAGCTTCTTGGAATGAGCAATGGGATGAAAGTTTTCAGCCCCTAAGGAAAGAGTGCGAAACTGGTGTTCATCCTGTTTGGGAACGTATGGCTAGGGAAGCCCCTTTGCTTGCAGAACTAGGTAGATTTCCGATTTCTGAAAACCAACAAAATATCGATGCTGGGGGTTGGTTAAGTCGAGCCGATTTCGATCCACATGATTCCTCAGCATTACTTGAATGGCTGGATTCCTGCACTCTACAATTGGATATCCATCAAGCATCAGCCCTTCAGAAAATTACGCGTGACCTACGCTCTGGAAAACCACGCCCGCAGAAATGGAAGGCATGGATGAATCCCTCTTTGAAAGATATGACCGGAGATTATTCATTTCTAGAGGCGATGTTATTGGCAGCTGGCAACATTGAGCAATCAACTTCGATTTTTGACGGCATCGATTCAGAAAACTTGCAGGGCTTGGTTGAAGCGCAATCTACTCTCCTATCGTTAAGGGCGGGTTCAACTAAAAATTGGCAGCAAGCCATTTCTCAAGATGGAGAAGATAGGCTCTCTGAGGCTATTCAAATTGAGGCTTGGAAGAATTTTCAGACAGGAAATACCACTGATGCTGACACTTTACTGAAAGGCATGGATATTCTCCAAAATGCTAAAATGACACCTTCGGATACTCTTCGTTGGGCGGTAATCGCTGCCCTTTCATCGGCAAATAGAGGATTGGAGACTATTGCCATCCTCAGGGGTTTGGAAATCAATAATGAAGAAGAAATGAATGTTGCAATTAACCTGATTTCTGAAACTGGAGATTCTATCATTGAGGATTCCATATTGAGGGGTCTTGCAAAGTCATCAGATGATTTGACTCTCAGTGTAATGCGAAATTCTTCTGCCCCTCTGAAGATTAGGAAGAAAGCAGCGAAAAGGCTGTCAACAAAGGACCTAGGTATCGAGGAAGAAGTGCTCGATATTTACACTCTATCAGCAGATATCGAAGGGCTTAGTGGTGAATTCCTAAATCACCCTGACTTGATATCTAAATTTCCTCATCGTGCATTATTGGTTTGGCATCTAATTACTGCAGAGCAAGGAGTTTCAATTATGCAAGAACTGGAAGCGATGAGGAAGAGAGCAATCCTCGGACTTGCAGAAACTGAAAATGATGAGGTGATGACCGAGGCTGCTTCTTCATTGATTGCACTATTGAGTGGAAACCCATCTTCGATGAATGCTGTTCACGATAAATTGGATTCGAAGGGGCTTGAGGCTCTCAACCAAGTTAGGGCTGCACTTCGAGCAGACGGTGACGGATTGGTTGAGGAAAATCGAATTGAACGATTGGAACAATCGGTTGAGGATGCTGATTTGACCTTCCTTGAGAGAAATCTATTCAGTGGCCTAATCAGTGCTCTGAGATTGAATAGAGCAACGATGGATCTACAAAGCGGAGTGGAAGAAAGATCTGTTTCAGCCCTTTCTGCCCTCGGAACATTATGTTCAACCGAAGCAGTTGAACTACGCACAATCAGATTTGCCACAGATCTAGTATTGGAGCACAATGCAGCTATTCCTGATTTGGAAATGTGGTATAGACAGCATGACAATGGGTCCTCAAATCACCAAATCGTCAGAGCAACAATTGCAGTGGCGAAGGGGGATCGAATCAATGCTGCTAGATCATACCGAGATGCAGCGATGAGAATTAGAGATGATTTCGAACAATCGTCTCTGCTACTTCGAAAATCACTGATTGAATTTGCCCTCGCGGGTGGTTGGAAAGAAGCAATTTATTTGATTGACAAACACCCAGAGTTGCTCGCATCTGTAACCTCTAGATTCCAACTATACCTAAGAGTCTGCGCAGACGCTGTAGCAGGACGTAATGAAATTGCGACTCAGAGAATAATGGAATATGTCTCACAAAGAGAGCCTAGTGAAGGCAGTGAAGACAGAGATGTTGTGAAGCGCAGATTGGAAGTGCTCGATAGGGCTCTTCGATACGCGTCTGAACACCGATTGCCAGAGGATCCTTTCCGTGGCCGTGTTCTAGCGGCGCAGATGATGATGCGCCGCAAGGAACCAGGCAGAAGAAGCGAACTTGAAGGCCGATTCCTGATGGAGTTGAACGAAAGAAAGGACGTCCTTGAGATTACATTAATCGCAGAAGAAGTGGCTGATATCTCACCGATTCGAGGGCTTCGAATGTTCGAAACTGCGATTCAATCGGAGAACTTTGATTTGCGACAGATTCAAACCTTGGTTCGGTCACAAAAGGCATTATTCCGCAGATACAGTAAGAATATTCCAGTTCGACAACGTCGGTCATTGAGTCACCTTTCCCTAAGGCCATTGGTTTTGGTCGATACCAATATTCTAATCGATGCCCTGAAGGATGATTTGTTGGGGCAAATTTCTCAAGATAATTACGGAACATTCGATTGGACTGTAGAGAGAGCCTTTGTCTGGATGCTAAAGAGACGTAGCGAAGAGGGTCGAGTTCATTTGTGTATACCGATGTCTGCCGAAGCTGAGTTCCTCAATCGAACAAGATCTCCAAAGATTGCACGCGCTCTGTTCAGAGACGTGTATATTGACAACAAGGTTTGGAAGTCGACGGTTACTTCCAAACTTCTGCAAGAAAGAGTCGAGTATATTCTGCGAACGTTTGGTAAATTCAGAAACGAGGTAGATATGGATGCGAAGCGGGAGGTTGACCTGGACTCCTTCCTAGTTCGGCACTCGGAGATTTTCGAGAGAGTTACGGAAGCCAAGCAATTTGCTAGAGACGATCCTCCGCCAAGAAGTATAATCGATGGTGTGGAAATCTTCCCAGAGTCTGGAGACCTAGACATAATGCGAGATTCAACTGTTTACGCCTCGTCGACAATTCCTGACGTCGGTTGTGTCCTAGTTGCTACAAGAGATTCTGACTTTACTCTAATTTCAAGAGCGTTGCATGACAACTTCGGATTCGATGCGATCTCAACTGCTCAACAGTTGAATAGTCATATTCTACGAAATTGATTATTGCAAGAAATTTTTCTCACATGTGGGAAATAATTGCCTGTCCGAACTCACTACATTTGAGTAAAGTGGCTCCTTCCATCAGGCGCTCGAAATCATAGGTTACAGTTCCGGCTGAAATCGCACTTTCCATTCCCTTGACAATTAGATCCGCCGCTTCACTCCAACCCATGTGCCGGAGCATCATCTCTGCTGAAAGAATAAGACTACCTGGATTGACCTTGTCCTGACCTGTATATTTTGGCGCTGTTCCATGTGTCGCTTCAAAGATAGAAATTCCAGTGTCGTAGTTGATATTAGCACCAGGGGCAATACCGATTCCACCAACCTGTGCGGCTAGCGCGTCTGAGATGTAATCGCCATTCAGATTCATTGTTGCAAGTACTCCATACTCGCGCGGACGAGTGAGGACTTGTTGCAGCATTGCGTCCGCGATTACATCCTTGATGACAATCGTGTTTCCTGTCTTTGGATTAGTCAATGTGCACCAAGGACCACCGTCTAATTCCACTGCTCCGAATTCATCTTTGGCGAGTTGATAGCCCCAGTCTCTGAATCCGCCTTCTGTGAATTTCATAATGTTTCCTTTGTGAACAAGAGTTACCGAATCCTTGTCATTATCGATTGCGTATCTGATTGCAGCTCGTACTATTCTAGCTGTCCCTTCGACGCTAATCGGTTTGATTCCGATTCCAGAGGTGTCAGGGAATCGAATCTTTTCCACGCCCATTTCGTTTTGTAGGAATTGAATGACTTTTGCTACCTCATCACTGCCGGATTCCCACTCTATTCCTGCGTAGACATCTTCGCTATTTTCTCTGAAAATAATCATGTCAACAGCACCGGGATCTCGTACCGGGCTAGGCGTACCTGCGTACCAGCGAACCGGACGAACGCAAGCGAACAAATCCAGTTGTTGTCGGAGTGCGACATTGAGGCTTCGGATTCCTCCGCCTACCGGAGTTGTTAGAGGTCCTTTGATGGATACTAGACCATTCTTCATTGATTCTAATGTTTCATCTGGTAACCATTCGCCAGTGGCATTGAATGCCTTTTCTCCGGCCAATACTTCAGACCAGTGTATTTGGCGTGACCCTGAGTACGCTTTGTGGACTGCTGCATCGACAACATCAATCATTACAGGAGTAATGTCAACTCCAATTCCATCTCCCTCGATGTAATGGATTATTGGTTGAGTGGGTACGCTCAAACGGCCTTCTTTCATTGTAATTGCACTGCCCTCAGCCATGTCACTCAGTCGTGCCACCCGCCTTTGCCTCAAGAAGCCAACCCTCAAGGCGGACGCGATAGAGCAGGGGGCATGAAGAGCGTAGTTCGATGGACAGGTGGGCGAACCATGGAAGGTCATACTGAATCTGGTAAAGTCACACCAATCTATTCCGATACCGCACCAAGCCCGATGGAGATGGTACTACAGGCCCATGCAGCCTGTTCACTAATTGACTTGAGAGTTGGACTCAAAGACAGAATGAAAAACGTTCGAGCAATGTGGGTAGATGTAGAAGGAGTGAGGGAGGATGAGCCCCCGCGATTATTTACTTCAGTGAATATGCACTATGTGGTTGAGGGAGACGTGCCAGAGAAATTGGTACGAAGAATTATCACACTTTCACATGAAAAGGATTGTTCGGTTGGAATTATGATTTCAAGGTCCGGGGCGAGTGTAGATTGGACACTTGATTTGCATCCATAACTTGTAATTTTACACGTTTAGCTGTTTTTTTGATAAGATGAAACTTGATTATAATTAGCAGATAAAGACCGCTTATTTTCCGAACTCATTAAAGTCCGTCTTCGGGCACAACCAAATCCTTCGCGCGTGCGAAGGAGAGAATTGAGTCGGGGAATTAATTCGGAAGTGGTTGTGATGCAGACACGAACAGATGATGAAGTCGTTGCCGAAGAAGGTGAAGCTGAGAAGGGATTAGTGATAGAACGCCGTTTTACTACAGCAGGTGCTGACCCCTTCGATGCCTTTGATTGGATTGAGATGAGTGTAGAAATCCGAAACCCCGACGGAAGTCTCGCTCATGAGATTCATGGAGTTCAACTGCCTTCAGGCTTTGCTGGTGTCCCAGGAAAAGTCTGTGCTCAGAAGTATCTGAGGAAAGCGGGTGTTCCTGCTGCTCTGCGCAAGGTGGCGGAGGACGGGGTCCCAGGATGGCTACAACGTAGCGAACCCGATCATGAGAAACTTCAGACCCTTGCTCCAGAGGACAGGTTCGTCGGTGAGACAAATGGGCGGGAATTATTCCGTCGCCTCGCGGGCACCTGGACCTACTGGGGCTGGACTCATGGCTACTTTGCTAGCGAAGCTGACGCTCGTGCCTTCTACGATGAGATGGCTTACCTAATAGCAAGTCAGAGATCTGCTCCAAATAGCCCGCAGTGGTTCAATACTGGTTTGAATTGGGCCTATGGAATAACAGGTCCAGCTCAAGGTCACCACTACGTAGATGCTGTCACCGGTGAATTGAATCTTTCAGAGGATGCCTATACACACCCTCAACCTCATGCTTGCTTTATTCAATCGGTAGGAGATTCCTTGGTTGGAGGCACTGAATCGATTATGGGGCTCTGGAATAGAGAGGCTCTATTATTCAAGTATGGATCTGGGACCGGTTCAAACTTCTCCCAAATAAGAGGTGCGGGAGAGCCACTATCTGGTGGAGGTACTTCCAGTGGTCTTCTGTCCTTCCTAAAGATTGGAGATAGGGCGGCTGGGGCTATCAAGTCGGGTGGTACAACTCGCCGGGCAGCAAAGATGGTTACTCTAGATCTTGATCATCCAGATATCGAAGAATACATTGATTGGAAATTAACGGAAGAGGAGAAGGTATCGGCTCTAGTGATTGGTTCGAGTCTTTTACAGAAACACTCAGATGCTATCTTATCCGCAATTTGGAGCCATGATGAAGATGATTCAAAGACTGATCCATCGGTTAATGGGGCTCTCAAATTGGCGATGATAAAGGCCGTGCGAGATAGCGTTCCTCAGCCGCACATAAAGCGAATCCTAGACCTTGCAGATCAAGGCTGGAAGAGTTTAACATTCGAACAGATGGATACTGATTGGCAAGGAGAAGGTTATGGAACCGTATCTGGTCAAAACTCCAACAATTCTGTTCGTGTTCCTAATTCATTTATGGACGCTCTTCGAAATGATGGAGACTGGAATCTTTACCACAGAACCGAACTGAAGAAGGCTGGCGAGGAAGGGAGGGAGCCCGAACCTTGCAAGACCATGCCGGCTGCTGAATTGTGGGACAAAGTAGCATACACTGCTTGGGCTTGTGCAGATCCAGGAGTTCAATTTGATACAACAATCAACGAATGGCACACTTGTCCAGAGGGCGGCCGAATCAACGGTTCAAACCCTTGTAGTGAATACATGTTCCTCGACGATACTGCTTGCAACCTTGCTAGCATCAATCTGCTACATTACTATGACAAGGCAACTCAAACCTTTGACGTTGAAGACTTCCGACATTCGGTTCGATTGTGGACTGCTACTTTGGAAATTAGCGTACTGATGGCGCAATTCCCTTCGGCTGAAATCGCGCGCAAATCCTACGAATACCGAACTCTAGGGCTTGGCTACTGTAACCTAGGTTCACTTCTGATGCACATGGGAATTCCTTACGATGACGAGAGAGGCTACGCGATTTGCGGCGCTGTTACGTCGATTATGTGCGGGGAGTCGTACGCAACCAGCGCCGAGATGGCTTCAGTTTTAGGGCCATTTCCTAACTATTCAGAGAATGCAGACCATATGCTGAGAGTAATGAGAAATCACCGATTAGCAGCATATGATGCTCCGGCAAAGGAATACGATGGATTGTCTGTACTACCAATGGGCATTAACTCAAAGAAGTGTCCAAAGGACCTTCTTGATGCAGCCAGAGAAGCATGGGATCGAGCATTGAGAGAAGGAGAAGAACATGGATTCAGAAATGCCCAAACTACTGTTATTGCACCAACAGGAACTATTGGATTAGTTATGAATGCAGACACCACTGGAGTAGAGCCTCAATTCTCTCTAGTTCAGTACAAACAACTAGCTGGTGGGGGTTCTCTAAGAATCATCAACCACGGAGTACCAAACGCTCTACGACGATTGGGATACTCCGAAAAGGAAACCCAAGCAATTCAAGAGTACATTATGGGAACTGCTTCACTAGGAAACTGTCCTACTGTTTCTTCTAAGGCATTGAAGGCTGCTGGCTTCAATGCAAAGATGTTGAAGAAAGTGGAGTCGAGTTTCCCAGATGTTTTCGATATTCGCTCTGCATTTGCGCCTTCTATCCTCGGAGAAGATTTCTGTACTGAAACTCTAGGAATTTCAAAAGAACAATTTGAAGATCCGTTCTTTGACACTCTCGGCCATCTTGGATTCTCTAATGACGAAATCGACCAAGCCAATGATCACGTCTTCGGATACGGTACAATCGAGGGTGCTCCTGGACTAAAGGAAGAGCACTTGGCGGTATTCGATTGCGCGACTCCTTGCGGTAAGTATGGAAAGAGATCGATTGATTGGAAGGCTCATGTATTGATGATGGCAGCCGCACAGCCATTCATTTCCGGAGCCATTTCGAAAACTATCAACATGCCAGCTGATGCCTCGATTGAGGATATTAGAGCAGCATATGACCTAAGCTATGATACTATGATTAAGGCGTGTGCAATTTATCGTGATGGAAGTAAACTCAGTCAACCTTTGATGAATCAGTTAGTTGATGCCACATCTCTAGATGAGGAAGAAGAAGATGAGGCGGTTACTGTTGTTCACAAGATGGTAGAGCAAACTGCTGAAGCTCTTCCAATCCCTGCTCCTGCTGCTACAGTTGTGGCCGAGCAGTTTGTCCACAATTACATCGCAACAAGAAGACCTCTGCCGGATGTAAGATCATCTAGTACGATGAAGGCAAGAGTAGGGGGCCACACAGTTTACCTATCTTCAAGCAACTATGATGACGGTCGTTTGGGAGAGATTATGATTACAACCTCGAAAGAAGGTGCGGCATGGAGATCTCTGCTGAATCAATTCGCAATTGCGGTGTCTATTGGATTACAATATGGTGTACCTCTAGATGCGTTCGTCAAGTCGTTCACTTTCCAGAAGTTCGACCCAAGTGGAATGGTAACCGGCGGTAGTGGCCGGGTTAAGATGTCGACATCAATTGTCGATTACATATTCCGCGAATTAGCAATTCAATATCTAGAGCGTGACGACCTAGCTCACGTCTCTGCTGAAGATATGGTATCGACATCAATCAGCAGACCTGAGCAAACTGAAGAAGGATTGGTAAGATCCCAAGGAGAAAAGAGAGACGTACAGTTGACTCTGAATGCAGTTTCTCCATCTGAGGACGAAGATTCTCGAATACGAAGGATGGCTCGTGAGCGGGGCTTCACTGGAGACATCTGCGATGATTGTGGAAGTAGCCAGATGGTTCGCAATGGTACTTGCTTGAAGTGCAATGCCTGCGGTGCCACTACCGGTTGTTCCTAATTTCCTACAGTAAATGGTAGGCCTCTGGACTTCTCATCTCGACCCAATTTGCCAACTTATCGAAAGAATCTGGGTTGGCTTGCTTGATAGTTTCACAAGTTGTTTGGAATGCTTCTGGGGAAACTCTAGCCTGCTCGACAATCAGATTTCCTACTCTAGAGAGACCGATTTCGGAAGATGAAAGCCAAGCCGAAGATAGAAGTTGGGCTGGATCTGTTGGGTTAGTTGAGAGATAGTCTCGAAGTCCCGATTCGACTAGCCTTTGTGTTGCTTTTTGGTTTCCTTTAGCAAGAACCGATTGTGCCCTTCCAACGAATTCTTCTTCCGAAAAGCGGGCTAATCCTCCTACAAATGAGGCGTAAAGTGTCTGTATTGATTCATCCGTTTCAGAGGATAGTCGGTCCGCCAACGTAAGAGCAAGTGTTGCTTCTTGGGAATGGATTCGAGAGAGATTTTCTGCTACCGTTCTTCTAGTGCCTAATGAGCGATGATCTGCAGATGCGACGAGAATATCTGTTGCTTCTTCTGGTGAATGTGATAGCATCTGTAGTCCCGCTCGTACATAGGGGCTGCTGTCATCTTCAGTTTGCCCGAGAGCGTCAATCACACGGTAAGGTATCGCTAATGTCGGGCATAGAAGTAGTGAGACGGAAAGATTTTCCAACCATTTTGGCAGAATCTTCGCTGAAGATTCTGGTTTCATCGATAGCGTGTCGAGAATTGTCGTTGCGGCCATCACACCCGCGGGGTGAGGAGGAAGCGGATTATTGGTGGACATCTCGGGAGACCAAGCAATTTGATGATGGCCAGCGACATTCGAATATGGTAAATTTCCAGGAGTAACAGCATAAGCGATTGCTTCAAGCAAATAGTAGCAATCATCTCTAGCAACTTCTGTTCCGCCCAATGCTAGACCTACTAGCAAACTTGACCCAAGATACCACCTATCTGTATCTGGTACATTTTCATCTAATGCAACTGCTAACCAGTCTCTAGTCTGAAGCGCGAGTACCCTCTCTGCAATTGCTTCCGAATTGGATGCTAGCCATTCTGATTCTGCCTCCATTGGATCTATTGAGCGACGAACATAATCTGGTAGATGTATTTCACAGACCTCAGCTAAACGCATATTGAATCCTTGACGATCGATAGCGAAGATTCCTGCCGCCTGCCTAACCAATGATTCGGAATCAGTAGGAGAGATTGCAGGAAAATCCGGTAATTCTAGAGGGGGATTAGGTAGCGGTGCAATCTCAAATGCCTCACGCACCGCTTCCTTGAGCCTTTCATCGGTTTTCTGCCAGACTAAGGCACTGCCTTCCCGTCTGGCCATTTGGACCGACTCAAATCTCTAGTTCGATGTTCAGGTTCTGGATGAGTTCCTTGTACCTATTTCGGATTGTAACCTCAGTGACACCAGCCACTTCAGCAACCTCTCGCTGAGTTCTGCGCTTACCGCAAAGAACCGATGCGATGTAGATGATTGAAGCCGCGATACCAGTTGGACCTCGACCGCTGGTGAGTTCCTTTTCCTGGGCCTTCTGAATCAATTCGTATGCCTTGGCTTGTACCTCGGCATCTAGGTCGAGACCTGAACAGAATCGAGGAATGTAATCCTCAGGCTTGGTTGGTGGAATCTTCATCTTCAATTCACGAACCATGAATCTGTATGTTCGACCAATTTCCTTTCTACCGGTTCTGCTAGCATCACCGATTTCGTCGAGGGTTCGTGGATTGTTGCACTGGCGGCAAGCAGCATACAGGGATGCTGCTGCTACACCTTCAATCGAGCGACCTCGAATGAGTCTCTTCTCGACTGCTTTCTTGTAGTTGACAGCGGCAGTTTCACGGATACTCTTTGGAAGATCTAGGCGGCTGGCCATTCTATCCAATTCAGCTAGAGCCATTGCCAGGTTGCGTTCTGTTGCATTGCTTACTCGAGAGCGCTTTTGCCACTTTCTCATTCGGTAGAATTGCGAGCGGTATCTGGAAGAAATTGTCTTTCCGGAGTAGTCTTTGTTCTGCCAATCAATATCTGTTGAGAGCCCCTTATCGTGAAGCATTACAGTCATTGGAGCACCGGTACGTGCACGCTGGTCTCCTTGCTCGGGGCTAAACACACGCCATTCGGCCCCTTGATCGATAACCTTGTCTTCAAGAACAAGACCACAATCATCACAGACGACCTCTCCACGAGTTTCGTCTCGGTTCAAATTCCTTGAACCGCATTCATCACACTTGACAATGTCTTCAACAAGATACTCTGACATCTTTTAATCACCCCTTTCAACCCGAAAGGTAAAATATTCCCAATGGACTTCCTATTTAAACCTTAGAGGTATTGTAAACTGCCCCTAAATGAAGGTCTGCAAGCCTGCTCTTTCTTGCACCAACGGTGAAATAGCAACAGACCTTGGCGTTAAGCAAGCGAGAGGTGTTGGTATGCAGTCTTGGCCTCCTTCCAAAGTCAGTCTTAGCCCCAACAAAAGGGTCCTATTTTTGACAAAAGACTTGGAGTTGATTCGTAAACAATTGTATGAAGGTCTCGATTTAAGGATGGAAGATTTGTCCGTCGATGACTTACTAGACGATATCAACACTGACGTAATGACTCCGGCTTGGGTGTGCTTTGATCATGATCCTGCTATACTTGCAGAGAATGCCTACGCAGGACTTCTGCATGAAGGTCGTCGTGTCTTTGAGTCTCGAGCATTGATGGATGGTGGATTCGAAGTAATCGTTAGCGGCCATCGAAAGGGGACCGGCAGCAGTAGAGAGACGGCCGCTCAATGTGAAAGATGGTCAGGAATTCGAATTGTCATCGCCGCATCCTTTGCCCCTATTCACGAGAGGAATAACATCAATCTCGGTCAGTTAATGGGAGACCATGCAATGCTTGAACGCCTACAAAATGGAGAAAGTATTGACCTAAAAGAGTTCACAGGAAAATACGACCCAGTGACCAAACTAATTGTAGAGAATGGTGGAATCTTTCCTTTTGCTAAGAGAATGAAGGCAGGCGATGTTGAGTTACCTGCAGTAAGTGATCAGCCTATTCCTATGACGATGGCTGAGAAGATGATTTCCAACAAATTGCTCGGACAGAATGGTGTGCGTGGTTATGTCAAGCCCGGAGACGCTGTGCTTGCGCAAGTCGATGGTGGATATTCGCACGAATTCACTACTGCTCAAGTTCATAACTTCCTAGCTGCTGAATATGGCGACGATTATTCATTACCAAATCCGCCAAAATTTGCAGTCTTTGAAGACCATCTTCTATATGCAACGGGAGTTGCAAGGTTCGCTCGATTTGAGGACAAGATTCAGACCTTGCGCGATTTGCAAGTCGCTTTCCAGAAGCACACAGGAGTACGAGATTATTCCGCGGTGAATGGAGTTAGTCCGGGCATATGTCACCAAGTCGCGAGAGAGGAATTCATCGATGTCGGTGATTTCATTCAAGCTACAGATAGTCACACTTGTATGGGTGGTGCGAGCAATGCTCTGACATACGGAGTTGGTTCAACTGAATACGCTAACTTGGTGCACAATCAATTCGCATTCGTGAAAGTTCCAGAGAGTATTCGATTCGAATTAGTCGGAAGTCTAGACCCAGGTTGTACTGCAAAAGATGTAATTCTGCATATCCTTTGGAAGTACGCTGCACAGTCTGACACCCTCGACCGCTCAATGGAATTTGGTGGCCCCGGATTAGCATCTCTTTCCATGGATGAAAGAGCAACTCTTTGCAACATGGCAACAGAGTGTTCAGCGAAGACTGGAATTTGTGAGCCGGATGATTTGACCGTTGAGTGGTTAATGGCAAGACGTCAGGATTTGACTGAAGATGAAATTCGTTCTTCCTTTGTTCTTCCTGACGTGAATGCCGTTTACCACGGGGGTGTACATACGATTGATTTGTCCTCAATTCGACCCATGGTAGCACACCCCGGAGACCCTGATGCAGGAATTCCATCCGACCCTACAAACGGAGCATACATCGAAGACCTAGGAGATGTCGAGATTGATATTGCATACGCTGGCTCATGTACAGCAGGTAAGGACGATGATTTCGCATACTACGCAATGGTTACCAAGGCGGCTCTAGATGCTGGATTGACCGTAGCAGATGATGTTGATTGTTACATTCAATTTGGCTCAAAGGCAGTCAAAGATTTGTCAGCGCGCAACGGATGGAGTGATTTGTTTGAGTGTGCTGGTGTCAAACTAATCGATCCTGGATGTGGAGCTTGTATTGGCGCTGGACCGGGGGTTTCTGATCTAGAAGAACAAGTTACAGTATCGGCGATAAATCGTAATTTCCAAGGACGCTCTGGACCAGGGAAATTGTACCTAGCAAGCCCTCTGACTGTAATGGCTAGTGCATTCACTGGAAAGATTACTGCTTGGCATCCAGATTTGTTTGAACAGAGTTAAAGGCCCTGAGCACTCGGGCGGCCTCGACCACAAGCAGGCCCCTTGTCATTCGGACTATGGGAGGACCTGAAGGGGGTAGTCGCGATGGCAGATGCAGAGAATATTGCAAGTAAACAAAAGCAGATTTCGATTAGTGAATTCTTCGAGAAGAACAAGCATTTCCTAGGCTTCGACACCCTTCAGAGAGCTGTGATTACAGCCGTCAAAGAAGCGGTTGATAACTCACTTGATGCTTGTGAAGAGGCTAGAATTCTACCAACTATCAAGGTTGAGATAAACAAACTCAAAGGTGACAAACTGGAATTAATTTGTCTGGATAATGGCCCAGGTATTCCAAGAAATTCTGTTGAAAATGTGTTTGGTAAGTTCCTACTAGGATCGCGGTTCCATGCAATTAGACAAACTCGCGGTCAGCAAGGTATTGGGATTACAGGTGTTGTGATGTACAGTCAATTGACAACTGGCTCGAAGACTCATGTGATTTCTAAAATCAAGTCTGATAGTTCGGCCGTACACGTTGACCTTGGTCTAGACACTAGAAAGAATAAGGCCACCAAATCTAATGAAATTAGAGATGTTTGGTTTGAGGATGGTCAGGAAGTAGTAAGCGGACTGAAAATAAAAACCGTGATGAAGGCAAAATATCAGCGAGGAAGGCAATCCGTTCACCAATATCTTCGCATGACGAGCATCGTCAACCCTCACGCTACAATCCAACTAATCGTGCGTGATGCGGATGGAGAACTAATTGATCAGGGCCATTGGATTCGAACCACAGAAAAATTACCACGAGTAGTTGAGGAAATAAAGCCTCATCCACATGGGATACATCTTGGACAACTTCAGAGGATGCTAAAGGAGGCAGACGAAAGAAAGCTCACCTCCTTCCTCAGGCACAACTTCTCGGGAGTTAGTATGAGGGCCGCAAAAGAAATTCTTGGTAAGGCGGAATTAGAGGAAGGTCGAACCCCTGTTAGAATCAAGGCTGATGAAGCGCAAGCAATGTTAGATTCTTTTCAAGAAGTAAAATTACTAGCACCTCCAACTGATTGCCTCTCTCCTATTGAAGAGATTCTAATCAAAAAGGGACTGTCGAAAGCAATTGATTCTAGATTTGCCTCGACAGTTACACGTAAGCCCGCGGTGAGTCAAGGAAACCCGTTCCAAATTGAAGTTGGTCTTGTTTTCGGAGGAGATTTAGCGGCAGATGGGCCGATTGAAGTACTTCGATTTGCAAATCGAGTTCCTCTGATGTACCAACAAGGTGGTTGTCTTTTGACAAAGGCTCTCGAATCGGTAGATTGGAAGAGATACGGGCTAGATCACCCTGGCGGGAAGGGACTACCAAAGGGGCCTGCCGCAGTATTGATTCATCTTGCTTCTACTAATGTGCAATTTACCAGTGAAGCCAAAGAAGCTGTTTCAGATAATGAAGAGGTTTTCGAAGAAATTCGTAAGGCTATGTTAGAGGTCGGTAGAGGTCTAAAAAATCATTTGAAGAAGAGTAAACAAAGAAAGAAGGCTCAAGAAAAATTCGACTTAATCAACATCATTTTACCTGAAATATCAAGAAAATCAAGTGAGATGTTGGGAAGGGATGAGCCCGACTTATCTCCGGTCATTACTCGAATAATGAATGCGGTATTCCTCGAAGACGAGGTCTCTTGGGATAATGACGCCAAGCAGAATGTTTGTTCTGTTACGATTTACAATTACACCGCAAGGGCCCGGGCCTATACAATACTAGCAAAATGGCCCGAAGGGGACGGTGTGAGAATGGCTGAAAACCCCCGAGGTGGAAGAAAGGAAACCAACGGGTTGTGGGCTTGGAGGCTAGATACTCTCAATCCTGGTGAATCTGCCGAAATACGATTTACAGTTGAGGGGTTAACAAAGGGTGATTGGAATGAAACTGATATTTTCTTCCGTGGAAACGGCGATATTATTGGGGCAAACAAAATCGATGAGAAATTACTCGATGAAATGCGCAAAGTTGAGGCTTTGGCCATCGCCGAAGCCGAACACGCAAAGCCCGATGATATTGGGTCTTTGGAGAGAGTGCTAGACAGAGCCGAACCTGTAGAGTATTTTCAGGAAGTTCAGGGTGAAGATTTGGCTGAATCAACTTCCTCAGTTGCGGAAGTGATTCCTTCCGAGGATGAAGATTGGTTTGGTATGAGGGATGGTGGTGCTGAATGAGTGCGAATGGATACACAAAGGAACAGGTAATCGAAGCGCTACATGATATCGCAGGCGAGATGCACTACAAGATGCTCAAAGGAGAGCCTCCAACAATGACTTTGCCTGTAAGGACAAAACAGAACATTTCCTTTGACTCAAAACTCGGGGTATACAAATACGGGAAGAAGAAGTCCACGCGAGATGCAACATCCCTTGGAAGTGCGAGGCAATTATTGCGGGCCCTGCATGTTACAGAATTTATCGAAGAGATGATTGAGGCTGGAAAATCCTCGACCCTAAGAGAAATGTATTACATTTCAGAAGGATGGGGGCATGGTAAATTTGGTTCCCAAAATGAAAGTAACAATTTGGCTGAAGATTTGGAAATTATAACCAAATGTATGAGAGAGGATTTCAAACTCAGACCTGAAGAAGATGGCGCTAGAATCATCGGAAATATCACCTTCGAAGAAAGGAATCGCCGAGGTGAATGGATGCGGATAAATTGTCGAGACGACGTTGGCGATTCGGGTTATGGCGTCCCTTACAATGTCGAACTCGAAAAATTACGCCTAGTTGATCATGATGTCGATTTTATCATGGCCATAGAGACTGGTGGTATGTTTGACAGATTGGTCGAGAACGGATTTGACGAGTCAGCTAGATGTGCTCTAGTTCATCTCAAAGGACAGCCGGCACGTTCTACTCGCAGAATAATTAAGCGAATGAATGAGGAATGGAATCTACCTGTTCTGGTATTCCTTGACGGCGATCCTTGGTCATACAGAATTTACGCTTCAATCGCTTATGGTGCTATCAAAACCGCGCATATTTCGGAATATCTTGCCACGCCGAGTGCTGTTTATCTTGGTATTAGGGCGGGCGATATCGAATCCTATGATCTACCCGCTGATGATCTTTCTAGCAAAGACATTCAGGCCCTTAATGCAGAATTAAGCGACCCTAGATTTGCTGACGCTGAATGGCAAGA
>JAZAAK010000034.1:0-50188 GCA_036138175.1 Thermoplasmatota archaeon
TCCCTTCACCCATAGTAGCAGGTAAGTGCACTAACCATTCATCATCGATTCCTGCCTCTACAGTTGCAGGATGAGAAATTGATTCTCCTTCCAATTTCCATTCAACAGAAATTTCTGTGGTATTTTGGGTTAGCACACTAACCGGAGATGTATCGCCTGTAACTCGGTAATTTGGCGCACTCCAATCCAGTGCAAAGCCAGGTAAGTTAGCAGGCACCGGGTCAATTGAAATCGAGTGAGGTTCAGATACTCCCAGATAAGCAAGGCCTTCGTATCCGGCTCCATGATGAATCGCTACGATTAGATCTCCATCGCCGACTTGTTCGGGTGCTGTAAGTACCCAAGTTAGGCTAATGACACCATTTGTTGGAACAATTACTTCGACATAGTTTACCGTCGTTCCAGAAGGATCTTGAATAATATTCCAACCATGATCTTCAGGATTGTCTCCATTTCCATTAGTCGAAGAAAGAAGGAACACACCTAATATTCTCGAATGTGAAATCAAATCTATCTCAATTGTTGTGTCCAATTGATAGGCAGTTCCTGTGAATGCAGTATTTCCGGATGTAATGGAAATAGTTGCCGTGGAAGGAGCGCTTAGTGAAGGGTCTCCATGGCAAGAACCTCCACAAACAAAGTCCCTATTTGAGTCACCATTACCACCAGGATTCGCAACAGTACCTTGCGTTGCAATTAGCATAAGAGTAATTGTAGTAAGAGCTAGAATTCTACCACGCATCAAGCATCCCTCCTTCGACCGAACACGGTTATTCCAATACTCGCTATACCAACCAGTAGCATGATTATCGTCACCGGTAAGGACATCGCAGAAATTGATCCAGTAGGTTCGATATCTATGGAATTGGGGGCTTCATAAGCATCAACACTAGCGGTGTTACCCATCTCAAAGAGCCACGCAACCTCGAGGCCACCAACCTCTGCAGTTACTGCATAATAGAGATTAGAAGCAACTGGAGCTGTCTCACTCCAAGATAACTCAGTAGTCTCTCCAACCGGTTCTAGGTCGGTGACTAAAGCTTCTCCATTAGTGCCATGTTCTACGGAGGTGAATGGACTGCTTGAACGATATATTCGGAAATTAGTTTCGCCTTCTGTCCATTCCCAAGATAATTCCACTTCACTACCAGAAAGTGTCGCAGAAAGGTCACTTACCGAGGTCACCTCTCCGAATGTGATGTACGACACACCTACACCAGTCTCTCCCATTTCATCGACTACAGTTAGTGTAACAGAATGAGAACCAGTTCCCAACTGTACATTGACCATCTCGCCGGTTAAACTAACTCCATTTACATCCCACATGTAGTGGATTATCTCACCATCGAGATCTGCTGACACGGAACCATCGAGTGTCATAAATGCTCCAGCGATAGGAGGTTGAGGTGAGGTCGAAATTATCGCTGTGGGCGGAACATTAGCAATTTCGATTTCTACATCTGAAATTGTCGATAACCCCCAAGGGTCACTAGCTGTAACAGTGGCGATCCATGTTTGCCCTGGTTCTAGCCTATCTGCAGGAATTGTGAGAGTATCTTCAAGATCTGGTACGGAGAAACCATTGCGAGCCCAAGAAACATGGAAAGAGACAGGTTCTCCGTCTAGATCTGTCGCTGAAGCATAAACCACCAATGATTCTAGTGAGTTTGCAGGTATTGTTGGAAGAGAAGGCATTTCGCTCGCTTCTCCCGTAAATCCAGTATCACCATTTCCAACGTAGACTAGCATGTTACCAGGAGCACCATTCTCAATCTGTCTTGAAGTGGTTTTCATTGAGGTTCCCAAGTCGTCTCCGTCACCCGGGACGACTTGTACTGACCAACTCTGATCTCTAACAGTCTCAGAGGCTGGGATTTCAGTCATTCCATCGTATTCTCTCACCCATTCACCATCAACCCACCAACGAATTTGACTATTCATTTCTGAATCGCCATCGGCGTCACTTTGTTCCCAAATGACACTGAGATTCACTGAGGTGGTTAATTTCCCGGAAGGAAGCATGTCAATCGATGTTACTTCAGGCGGGGTATTGAGAATTATCAAATCCTCACTTTCTACCCAATCCGACCATAATAATCCATCACTTACCCTTGCTTTTGCGTTCCAAGTTTCCCCCTTATTTGTCGATTCGGATAGAACAGCTGTTAGATCATTGTAAGCAGATACCTGGACACCGTCTCTAAACCAGCGAATCTCCGTAGACTGAACTGAATCGCCGTCTGGGTCAGTCCACCCTACGTTAACCTGTAGCGCGTCATCAGTACGAGCATTACCAACTGGAGACACGTAAACTGTAGCAACAGGTGGGTTATTCGATGAACCGATTACCACGACACCCGTGTAAACGATTTCACCAAACTCGTCACCATCATGAGGTTTGACAGAGGCTTCCCATTGGTCTCCGCTACGAATCATCAGTGGAGAGACGCTTTCCTGGTCATCTAACTCGGGTATCCTAGCCCCATCGAGGTACCAGCGAACTTCAGTTCCTTGTTGGGGTTCACCATCTAGATCGAAGTAATCGTAGTCCAATTCTAGTTCATCAGTGTCAATAGGATTTTCAGGAGTCAATTCTAGATTCCTCGCTATTGGTAGTGTGTTGTTTACTGTCACAGGCCCAATAGTTACTGGTTCTCCTTGGTCAGTGCCATCCTTCACGGTAACTGTGCATGTCCATTGTTGGCCTTTTGCAAGCCATGTCTGTGATACCGAAGTCTGGTCATCGAGGTCCACCACATTATTTCCATTTAATTTCCAGCGGATTTGAGTTCCTTGTTCTGAATCTCCATCAGCGTCGTAGTATGTGTAGGAAACTGCTAGCCCCGTTCCACGTGTTGGATTAGTTGGAACGAAAGTCACCGATCGGGCTTCAGGAGGAGTGTTGCTGCTGGAGGATGCCTCGCCCAATGTCCAAGTTCCAGTGCCCCAATCATCACCGCTAGTGGCACCATTTCCGTTCGCATACAACACTGCGAGATTGAAAACTACATTTCCAGTGCCTGTAGCGGGTGCTGTCCAGTCAGCTGACCACGAACGAAGGGAGTCGCTACTGTGAGTTAACTCGCCATTTACCAACTGAACCTGAGAACCTAGATTGGACCAAGTACCTGCGCTTGAATCGAGATTGAATCCTCCATCTCCAGGGATATGTGGTCCACCGTCCCAATTTAGAGAATAAGTTGACCCTGGAGTGTAACCTCCTGCTCCCCAAGGGAGACCACTAAGGCTTGGAGATACCGTGGAACTAGATCCATGACAAGTGCATCCGCTTGTCGAAGAACCCGTTTTTCCGTTGCTGTTGGCGATAGCCACCTGACTTGATGAAATTAGCATGGTTAGTAAGACAATTGCTAGCAATCGCCGCGTATGTTGCATAAACTATCCACATGAGACTGTGATAATAGTTGATTGGGTGAAATTTTTGATTCGACTCCACCGGTCCGAAGGACCGGAATCGGTGGATTCATTGGTAGGTCTCGGCTCGCCGGGCCATGCGACCTATCGGAAGTGTAGCAATCATCGGTGCTGGAAACATGGGCTCTGGAATCGCCCAAAAATCCGCCCAAGAACAATTCGATGTACAGATGGTAGACAGAGAGGAACAATGGGTTGAACGCGGTCAATCGATTATTGCTAATTTTCTTGATGAAGCAATTGAAAGGAGAATTTTCCGCGAGAATGAGGCGGAAGAAATCAAAGCCAGAATTACTGGAGTTGTTGGAACGGAAAACGTCGCAAACGATACCGACCTTGTTATCGAGGCTGTTTTCGAAGACTTCGATATCAAAACAGAAGTATTCACGACCCTCGATAAGGTATGCGACCAGCACACAATTCTCGCTTCTAACACCTCTTCTTTGAGTGTTAATGCTCTTGCCGAAGCAACTGGTAGACCCGATCGCTTTGTTGGTCTGCATTTCTTTTACCATCCAGCGAAAAATCGACTAATCGAAATAATCCCAGCAGAGACTACTTCGAAGCAATCCCTAGATGCTGTGGAACAATATTGCAAAACAATGGGTAAGGTCGTAATCATCTGTAAAGATCGACCTGGATTTGTTGTAAACCGCTTCTTTGTTCCATGGCTAAACGAAGCCTGCATGTTATTGCAAGAAGGAGTAGCTAGCGCTGCTGCAATCGATGCGGTCGCAGAAAAGGCATTCCGAATAGGAATGGGGCCTTTTGCTCTGATGAATTTGACAGGGCCTCCTATCGCCTTGCACTCTACCGATTATTTAGCCGAACAATTGCACTGCCCTCGATATACAGGCGCTGCTAATCTTAGGAAGATGGTGGAAGAAGGAGGAATGTGGGACATAGGTGAAGATTCAGAATGTAGTGATGAGGCGGCAGCAATCATTCGTCAGCGATTAATGGGCCAGGTATTCGCTGTATCATCTCAGATTGTTGAAGAAGAAATCTGTTCAATGGAAGATGTTGATCGTGGTGCTAAAGTTGGACTTCGATGGGCACTAGGGCCCTTCGAATTAGCAAATCGAATCGGGATTTCAGAAGCGGTATCAATGGCTCAATCCTATGCAGATTTAGCGGGATTCGACCTACCAAATTGGTTTGCTGAATTAACTCAACCTCTAGAATTCAATTATGTCGATATTGATGTTGAAGGTGATATTGCGACTGTTAGAATCAATAGACCTGAGGCAATGAATGCCCTCAATGAAATTGTTGTCAAACAATTAGGCATCGCACTTGACTCGCTTAACTCTCGCGAAGATATCAAAACGATAGTGATTGATGGGGCTGGTAAAGCATTCATTGCAGGAGCTGACGTCAAATTCTTTGTCGATAAGATACAAGCTGATGCATTTCCCGATATCTACGAATTTACAGCAAACGGCCATGAGGTCTTGAACAAATTAGAAAATTCAAACAAGACAACAATTGCATTGACTACAGGATTAGCGCTTGGTGGAGGATTGGAACTAGCCCTCGCCTGTGATTATAGAGTCGGAACAAGGCGAACACAATTTCGGTTCCCAGAAACTAGCATCGGAATTTACCCTGGTCTAGGTGGTACCCAGCGCACGCCTAGGATTTGTGGAATTGAAGCTGCTAGGTTCGCTGTCCTTGCAGGAAATTTCCTAGACGCTGGTAGTGCTGCAGCACTTGGCCTTCTGACTCATTTAGTAGAACCCAGCGAAGTAGAACAAACCGTATCTGCGATTTCAGCTTCCGGCAAACCAGCTGACAAGTATCCTGCAAAACCCGCTGATAGCACACATCCAGCCGCTGCTTTCGCCCTTGATTTCTACAAGGATGCAAATATGAATTCTCTAGCGTCAGGTAACTGTCCAGAAGGTTTTGATCCTCAAGATAAAATGGTATCAAGACAGTTAAAATCTCTCAGTAGAACAGCACCAATCGGTCTTTCAATGGCTAGTAATCTACTAGATGACGCAGTGCTTACTGGAGATGATCTACAGCAAGGTCTTGACCTAGAACTCGAGCGACTTAGTGAGATTTTCGCTAGTTCTGACGCACTTGAGGGGCTAAGTGCGCTGATCCAGGGTCGTAGACCAAATTACACTAACAGCTAGTTTTCTACAAAGTAGAATAGCGGGACCAGGAAGGTGCCTTTACCGCTGCCATACCGCGAATTAGTTGCTCTTTGATTTGATTCCAACTCAAGAGATCACCTCATCATTCCAGTTTTCCATTATTTCATCAACCCAATCTTCTAACCATTTATCCATTTCTTCATCTCCGGTGTAATATTGCACCTCGGTGCAGTTTTCACACCTAACGGATAACCGCCCCTATATGAATCACAAAGAGTGCGTGGTTGCACTTAGGTGCATTTTATACACTAGATACGAAGTGCGTAACCTGTTACACATGAGCCGCCCTCCAATGACACTATCAGAGAAAGACTTCAACAGCGTTCAGAAGTCAATCGTAGAAGTTCAAAGAAGCGGTCGAAGTATTCGAAAGATTTTCGCTGCATATTATGATGAAGATGTCGATATTGGTTGGGAAGTCGATGCCGCTGTCGATGCCTTTGAAATGTTCTCATCTCGTTGGACAATAGAGATTCTAGCGGCATTATATATCGCCGGCGATCGCCGATTCAACGAATTACGAACTTTACTACGAGGAATCTCATCTCGCACACTTTCAGACAAATTGACCACCTGTCAGGGGCACGGTCTGGTTGAGAGAGTTGTAGAAGAGGGGCCTCCTATTCGAGTAACCTACCGACTAACTACTCATGGCAGAACCTGTGGTCGCCTCCTTGGTCCGTTAGTCGCTTACATGAAAACTCACAAGGAATTGATTGAATCGGAATAATCGTTTTCCGTGAATTTTTCGCCCAACTAGCAATATGATGCATGTTTGATTCATACAGCCGCATCCTTCAAAGCCTGAACATCATGAAATTGGGCTATGGCCTTGATAGAACAGTGGCGCAGTAAGCGTTCTATCGTCGTAGACGGGCTAGTCGCACTGGTAGGAGGTGCTTTTGGTCTTGGAGCACTACTTCCAGGCATGGTTCCTCCTGCAGCCCAAGGCACACTTTCAGCACCAAGAGAGAATTGGGAAAATCCTGTCAGAGCGAAAATAATGTCGACACTAAATCGTTCTCCAGGAATTCATTTTCGAGAGTTACAACGACGTTTGGATGCGGCTAATGGAACTCTACGACATCACCTAGATGTTCTGGTTGCAGAAAAATCGGTTACTACAATGTCAGTAAATGGACGAACCTGTTACTACGCTGGTGCACCCGCGCAGGTTGAGATTCTAATCGGTACTGGAGTTACCGATGATGCAAGGGCTGCCTCAATGCTTCCTGTTGGACTATCCGAGTTACAACAGGCAGTTGTAGCCCGTCTGACTCGCTCTGATTCACCTCGCTCGCAAGCTGCACTTGCAAGGGATCTAGGTAGGTCACGTTCAGCGGTTCACTCAGCATTAGGGGTGCTCAGAACTAGAGGTATAGTTGCTGAGGGAGAGTTGCGATTAGCAGACCACCTAAGTGGTCTGAAAATGTCCAAATTGGAGTATAAATGGCTAGACCTAAGAGCAGAACTGGCTTAAAGTAAAATAGACCGTGTTCATAGATTAATTATGAATAATGGCACAAAGGCCATCCTAGGCCTCGGAGCAATTGGAATAGTCGTCGGTATTTTGCTAATGGGTCTGGGCGCAGATTCAATTGGCGATGCTGATAACTGGAGGCCTACTGATGATGTGTATTTGGAAAACAGCCAAGGTGAAACAGTCAGTTTTATCCATATTGAAGAAGGAAATGGAGACTCTGTTGCAGTATTCGTATCTGATGAAGTTAGATGTGATGATTTTACACTTGAAGTACAAGGCGGTGAAGCATTTTGGAAAGCATTTACGTGTATCGATGTAGAAGGTAGATCCTTGCCATTAGGGCATGAAGATGACCCCCAAGGGTGGTTGCATCTTGGCACCATTGTAGAAGTTGAAGATGGTGTTGAGTATACAATTACAACCAGTCACGACGTTGTTCTAGTAGGATGGGAAGTCATTGAAGGATTGATTGAAGGCTTTTTAGGAGGTCTTGCTGCAATATGTGGAGGGCCAACTTTCCTATGTTGTGGGTTACTTTTCCTGGTAATTGGTGGGGTTATGGCAGTCACTTCAGGTGGAACAAAAACTCAAACACAAATCGAAATCACTCCTTCAGTCGAGGTTGATTCTGAAAATAACGAATTAGAAGACGGGTACGATAAAGATGAGAAAAAATGGTATGATGAGGATTCCTCGTAATCATCAAACCATCTGATATTGAGTCTTCTGGGTCAGGTTTGAAACAGAATCCTATTACACATTGAATTTCGCCAAGTGGTTGTATGTTCCGCATCCGTTTGGTAGAGCAGCCCATGCCTACTGGTTCGAAAAACCCCGATGTGTTACTTGCTTGGCTACTCGATTCGATGGGTTTGGTACGATCGAGAACTGAAGGGGCAACGGTAGATGAGGAGCAAGGTGCGATTCATCGCATGGTCAGACATACACTTCTAGAAGAGCCACTGAAGGGATGGGACAACTCCGCTATTTCCGAATTCTCTGGACTCTCCCAAACTGGAGTACACAATCAGATGCACAAATTACGAGAAGTTGGGCTAATCAGTTCCAGATTACAAGGAAGATGGCACGTCAACGTACTTCGTGGCGGTTCAATGGCCTCAGCTGTAGAATTGATTGCAGTCCAAACTCGAACCATTGCAACGATGAGATTGGCTGAATTCAGCGAAGTAATATCCGATTCTGAGTCAAGAATGCAAGAGGCTGGCGAGGAGGAGGCGCAATCGTTCAAAATCGACATTGCCGAGCCTGGACCTACACCCGATGATTCTGACAGGATTGATTGTTTACTTGCAGATTTTGGTATTACAGGTGATCGGATCAAGAAAGGAGATGCCGTTACCCGTAGGGTCTTCGATGAGTTGGCAGAAAGTGAAAGGCCACTGACTTTGCAAACGATAGCGGACAGAGTAGGAGAGACCCGTTCTCGTTCTCAACGTGTTGTCGAACGATTACGGCAGGCAGGAATCGTAGATCGAGTGGCAATGCGTGACCGTATTGCCATGGATGTCTACACAGGATTGGTGCGTCAGTATACTGCTAGAGGAGAAGATTGGTTGATGGGCAGAGGAGGTCTTGGCAGACTGGATGAAGATGTTTCATCTGCTCTAATTAAGGGTGTTCAAAAAGAGAAGTTGAGTATAGAAAAAGTTGAGGAAATCCTTGCTACAGTATCGATTGATACTCAGCGTCTATTGCTAAACACCCTCGGTGGAAGAATGCCATATGGATATCGAATAGCAGGAAGAAATGGCGATGATATTGCCGAACGGGTGATGACAAATATCGATAGAACTCTTCGACGGTTTCGTACTGTAGCGCAAAGATTAGACGATTCATTAGCAGTGGAAAATTAGGCGGCATGCCTTTTCAGCATCTCAAGGTCACATACTGCAAGTGCTTCTTCGTGAGTAGCATCTAAATCGACTGGGCAGGCAACTCCTGCTTCCGCTGCATCCTGCCAAGTTCCAGCACAAACGCACCATCTATCACCAGCCCTTAATCCAGGAAAGCCAAATTGTGGGGCTGGTGTGATTAGGTCATTACCTTGTGACTTAGCAAATTGCAGGAAGTCGTCTGTTAGAATTGCACAAACTGTGTGTGAGCCTCTATCTCGTGAATCTGTATTGCAACAGCCATCCCTAAACCACCCGGTTAGTGGATCTGTTGAGCAACTTTGTAATTCCGTACCTTTGACATTGATTGAATCATGCATTATGCTGCTACCCCAGTTGAAGGAAGTTCCTTCAGGTATCTGGAAACTCGCATCCCTAATTGTTGTTGGTTTTGTATCGAATGCAATTCTACTCTCATATTCGAAGCGCCAGGGAGTCCCTTGGTGAAAGATACAGCATGACGCTTGAGGTTCTTGCAATAACCTTCCTCGTACACCTCTGAACTCAATTGAAGATATCTTTCCCAACACCAAGAACGTGCTATTGCCGGGTTATCCTCACCCCAAGGAGGCCTCTGATTTAGCCATCCTAAATCTCTTTTAATCTCATGAAAAATTGTCGGGCGGCCTATTGCCCCCCTTCCAATCATCAAACCTGCCGCGCCAGTGGCTTCGATACAAGCCGCGGCTGATTTAGCGTCCACCACATCGCCATTGGCGATTACTGGTATATCGACAGCCTCGACAATATCCTTGATTTGAGACCAATCCGATTCTCCGGAATATCTCTGGCGAAGGGTTCGACCATGTACGCAAATTCGCTTGACTCCTTCTGCCTCTATTCTTTGGCAAATTTCCAAAGCTGTATTAGGGCCGCTTCCTGTTCCTAATCGCATTTTCACAGTAATTGGGATATCTGCCGCTTCGATGCATTCTCGAACCATCTCGACGACTTTGTCGGGATTACGTAGTAACGCTGCACCAGCATCGTTGCGACAAACTTTTGGAGCCGGACAACCGAAATTGAGGTCAATTATGTCTGCTCGATCTTGTAGCAGTTTTACTGTTTGAACCATCTCGTCGATGTCACCACCGAAGATTTGCGGGATGAATGGTGATTCACGAGGGTCAGATTCAACCTTCAGCCACGAGTGTTTTGCATGGCGAGAAAGTCCCGAAGCTGCTGTAAATTCGGTGAATGTCAAGTCTGCTCCAGTCTCAAGAGCCAACAGACGGTAGGCTAAATCGGTGACTCCGGCCATCGGAGCGAGGAATAGCGGCACTGGCTCTACCATGAATTGTGACGGGAGCCTACTCATCATCAATCCAACGATTGAAATGACCACGCCGACGAAGATTGGTGGGATGAAAGTTAGTGGTCAGAAGGTTGATTCCCAATCTTCTACATCTTGAGCGCGTTCCCAATCTGCGTAATTTGTAGCTCCTCGTGTGGTTAGCATTTCTCTGGCTAGAAGCCAATAGATCAGAGCGAGTGAGCGACGACCTTTATTATTGGCAGGTAATGCAAGATCAACATTCCGAAGTGTGTTATTTGCATCGACGATTCCGACAATCGGAAGACCGGATGACACAGCTTCTGAAAGAGCCTGGGAATCAGCAGCTGGGTCTGTTACGAACAATACCTCTGGTTCAGTGTATGTACGTAGTCTAGGATTGGTTAGAGTGCCTGGGATAAAACGGCCAACGATTCGGTTTGCACCTATTGACTGAGCGAATTTTCGAGCAGGCCTCTGTCCATATTGGCGAGCGCTGACAACAAGGATTCTCTCAGGGTCGTAGTTTGAGAGAAATTTCGCGACTGTCTTGATTCGTGCATCGGTTTGATTGATGTCAATCAAGTGAAGCCCGCTACCATCAGCTCGATCGGTATCGATGAAGCGTTGCATATCTGAGGACTTCTGATTTGTTCCAATGTGAACCGCGTGTGTCTCATAGACATCGTACGGTACTAGGGGTGACTCATTTTCACTCATGGTGTATCCTCAGTGGCGCGGCGACCTGACCTTCCCTCATAAGCGCTACGCATCGCCCCAACGGGGCGTAGAAGTGAAAATCATTGGCTTTCGAGTACTGACAAATCAGTACAGTCGTCATTTTGGTGGATTTCCGCAAACTGTACACATGGTTTGGTAATAGTTAGCGTCATTTCGAAATAATCATGGAAAGAGAGTTGATCTAATGGGAGGTCGGCTCCATATCCTCGAGCGTCAATTTCCACCGTCCACTTACCATTTGCCAAATCAGAGAAATCGAATCTCTCCAATGGATAATCCTGAGTAGCCCTTACTTCCCAGTATGGATTACCTCCAGATTCCTTTACACCTGGCTCCCAAACCCTAACTTCGATATATCGGAGTTCATTGCTTTCGTTTAGATCAAGAAGAGTAGAATAAGGGAATTCAGCACGGAAGGTAATCGACATTTTTGACACCGTCTCGTCAAATACGATTGGTGTCTCATTAGTGTATTGAACGGATTCAAGGTCAAGAGAGTCTGAGGTGAAGATAACTTCCCAAAAGAATGACTCGTCTTTATTGATAAGAAATGGTTCTTCACGCATGTCCTCCATGATTTCACGTTGCATAACCAAACCCATGCAACCAGCACTAATGATGGAGAAAAACAGCATCATAAGCAAACTGAACACTGTCAGCCGAGTGCGCATGTATTATTCTGGGACGCCTCTCAGTCTTCAACCGAACGGAGGCTAAGGTGAATTAGTACTCTGTTTTTACACACTCACCTGACTATCAAATTCCTTCTTCATTTGAATTAACTACTACATTGATGACCAATGGGTATCTCGCAAAGTCGCCTCAATGACGACAAGAGGGTCAACTGAGCCGTAAGGCGTTGACGTGCCCTGTGAGTACCGAGAGGCACAATCACTCTTCTTCATCAGCTGCTACACGTGGCTCGTGAACTTCTCGGAATACCACGGTTCCGACCTCAAGGTGTTCACGCAGTGCGCGTACCAAAGAGAACTTAGCGTATGCCCAGTTCTGGTCATATGCGATTGAATCTGGTAGTGTGATGGTAACATCATCGCCATCGAACTCAACTTCGAAGTCGGAGCGACCAGTATTCATCTGTAGAAGTGTAGCAACACGCTCAGCACGGTCCTCTACAACCTTGACGATGGTGTAGGTGTAGCGCAGTGTAGTACCTGCTAGAGGATGGTTGTAATCAACGCGAGCGCGTCCGGCACGTAGCATCTGCAAGACACCATTACGGCCCCCGATTTCAACAGGAGCGCCGATTGCGAGCATGTTCGGGTCACGAACACTGCGAAGCAGTACATTCTGTGAAATTGTCTCAACCAGAGATGCGTCGCGCTCCCCGTAAGCATCGGTAGGCTCGATGTCGAATGTGTATTCATTGTCAGCCTCTGCTTCCGCGAGGTGGGCTTCAAATCCAGCGATTAGACGACCTTCGCCGACTACGGTAATCATTGGCTCGTAAGTTCGAGCTTCATCGAAGACCTCGTGTTCCTTGGCAATCTCTTCTCTGGTAGTCTCGATAAGATCGCCAGATTCAGCGTTGTATAGGTCGTATTCGATGTGTACGATTGCACCGTTCTCCATGGATAAGCCTCCTGAGGGCGACTCGCCGACCTATCTCCCCTTTTTCATTCAAACGGTTCTCCCTAAGGGAGAATATTCAGGATTATTCCTCTTCTTCAGAGGCTACTGGGCTACTACTTAGCAAGGCCGCAAGGCTGCCTAGAATGATTAGCGCCCAGCCAGCCCAGACGAGGTGAGAACCTCGTAAATCGTGCACTGTAACCCGGATTTCTTCCACTTGACCAATCTCACCTCGCATCATTGAGGACAGGCTGATTTCCGCTTGTTGTTGGTCGAGAATGAAAATCATATCTCCGCTCGAGCGAACCATCCTATCGACTTCCGAGCGGGTTGTTGCAAAATTAAAGCGAAGAATTCCAGGAGTTACTTCATCGACTTTTTCCCCATCCTTTGTCACCTCTATTACAAATCCAGCGAATCCTTCTCCAATTTTGTAATTGTATTCAGGGTCTTCCTCACTCCACAATACAGTATCTCGGAAGGTTAGTTCATATTCTTTGAATTCAACAGGAGTGTCTTTTTCGAGAGTTACCAAATGACTTGGATCTGCACGATCTACCAATGTGGTAGTAAGTACATGACCCAATAGAAGGAGAATTAGTCCTAAATGTGCAAGATGGGAACCAAGTAGTCTCAAACGTGCCGAATTAGATTTCGCGGTTATTCCTTCGGAACGCAATTTAGGCAATACCTTACGACCAGTTGTAAAAACCACCTTTGCAGTAGGAGGGAGAGCCACACATAACCAAGTTAGCATGAACATGGCAAGAGCGCCTCGTGAGATATTATCGGTGAGCATAAGTTGAGGGTCGCCTGGAATAGAAAACTCATCTGCAAAATAGGCGAAAAGTAACGAGGCGATTAGTGTAGTAGCCATGAATGCGTTGCCACGCTTTGCATCGAGGCTCTTGCCGAGAGAGTAGATTGTAATCGCTAGAATCGCCAGAACTATTATCGAAGAACCATAGAATTCGTGAGCAGCTAAACTGGTTCCATCTATCTCGGCGGCAAGCAATAACCAAGTCAATGTCAAGAAGGCAGCTGCTGAATACCAAGGAATGGCCCTTGCGACTTTCATTCGGACTGAAGTATCGTTGAACAATTTCGTTAGAGGAGATTCCTCTTCTTCCGCTGACATCAACCATGGTCCAAGGAATAATAACATCCCGATTATCGATTGTTGCAAAGTTGCCGCCCAAGACCAACTTGCGAACAACATCAGGAATACTCCTCCAAAGACCCAAGCCGCAGGAGGCTTCTCAGAATCTCCTTTGATTAGCAAAAACATCAGTGCTCCACCCACAAAAGTTACTGCCGTTGAACCCATCCAAATGCCCAAGGTAATGGTTGCTATTAGCAGAATAATAGAGAGTTCGCGATTTTCAATTTGCATCGAACTCTTTGAATATGAATCAAGCAGTTTATCCTGTTGTTTTACTAACCACAAGAATGCTGCAAAACAAAGTGAAATCATGATTAGGAAATATGCCGCTACTTCTAGACCAGCAGCACCGTCATCAAATAATTGTACTATTCGTATGTACGGGTCTTTGTATTCTCTTGTTTCTTCATTGCCGACAAAAGAGTGTACTGAAGCCCATACTCCATTTGCCCGTGTGACTAAAGTTGCATGGATTGCAAGCGCGCCAGCGAGCATACCAAGGGCTGGTGATGCGATTATTGCAGATTCTTTTTCGGAATCGGTTCGCGCACGAGCATGAACAATCATCAACAGCGCAAACCAGGGTAGAATAGAACCTGTCTCGACTGGATCCCAAGCCCAATATCCGCCCCAGTCGAGAACTGTATATGCCCACAATCCACCTAATCCAATTCCTATGGTTCCGATTAGGAATCCTGCTCGTGCCCAGTGTAGCTGAGCCTCATGAACCTGCTTTGCATTACTGCCTTTGATTAGTCCGGCCAGCGCTATACTTGCAACTGCTAGACATAGTGAGTAATATGCGAAAACAAGCGGTGGATGAATTACCATTAGGTCGGTTTGGAGAAGAGGATTCAGAGTTCCTCTCCAACCGGTTGACTCTGCAAAAGGAGAGAGTATCCAAGAAATTACAATTATTGCAGCGGTACAACCGTGCATTAGTCTAACTTCAACTGAATTCGAGACCCTGCGCCCCGACATGAACCAAGTCACAGTACCCATTATTGCAGCCCAAAGCAAAAGTGGTCCGGCTCTACCTCCCCAAACAGCAGATATTCGATATAGCAGTGGTAATTCTTCTCCACCATATCTTGAAACCAAATCTAAAGCTTGGAAATCGAATATGAATGCAGTCGTCAAGAATATCCAAGGTGCGACTTGAGCCGCTAAAGTAGTATGTCTTGCCAGAGGTTCTCCTGCTGGTAATCGTGAGAAGCACCAAATTAGGCTGGAAACTATCGCCAGCAACATCAGGAGATTTCCAACAGTGGGAAGTATCGAATCACCAGCCGTAAAACTTCGCCCTTGAATAACCGAAAGAAAGCATTGCAGGTATAATCCGCTTTCCATAGAGACTTGGTCTACGGAGCAATAATCGCAGACATACTGCTAACTTTCCATGAGGTCCCATATTACTCATTTCATCTGGAAAGCACTGAGCCATAATCGACATATCCTCATCGCTGAGGTTGAATAAGGCCGACTTTCCTCTCAAAATTTTGCCGTAGGGAGGGAATTCGTCGCTCCAGAGTTTCTGATAACGAGACATTTTACTCGCCGAGAGGTCATCGGCTGCTATTTGCTCGGCAGCAACTTCGGCTGCGTATGTTGCCGACTTTAGAGCAAGATGTGAGCCACCCTCGAATAATGGTGATGTGAAGCCGGCTGCATCGCCTACAAGCATTAGGCCATCATCGTAGGTAAATTCGAATGGTCCTGATATTGGAATCGTACCACCGAAGGCAGGATTGCCCTTTTCCTTCCATGGAGGTGGAACTTGTTCTAGTTCTTTGAAGTGGGTTGCTTCTATGAATTCATCCAGGGCCTTCTTTGTTCGTGGTTTATCCTCTGTGACCAAACCTACATTGGCCCTACCATCACACTTCGGAATCATCCAAAGGTAACCCTTTTCGGCGTACTCCGGCCAAATGTAAAAGTCCAGATAATCATCTGTTGGAACTTCCAGCATCTCGTATTGCATTCCGGCAATCACCTGTCCTCGAGGATTTAGATCGAGGATTTTAGAGGCAACTCCGGCTACTCCCGACGCATCGATAACAACCTTTGCTTGAATTGGAAATTGCTCACCATTACCCTCACAGAGCCAACCTGTGAACTTACCTGACTCATCGTGTTGTTTCTTCATAGTGCGCAATTTGTGAGACAGGTGTAATTGCGCTCCTTCTGAAACTGCTTCTTCCGCAATCCAGCGCTCGAAAAGATGCTTTTCCAAAACGTAGCCTTCCTCGGTGAGTTTCTTGGCAGTTCCATCTGGGAATATCACACGAATACCATGCACTCGCTTACTGATTACATGAGCGGGCAGGTCGAGTTTGAGATTATCACAAGCAATATCAGAGATGCATTCACCGCAGTGAACAGGCGTTCCAATCTCCGGATGATCCTCGATTAGAATCGTCTTGAGGCCATTTCTAGCACTGTGAAGAGCGGCGTTACCGCCACCCGGTCCGGCTCCGATGACCAGCACATCGCACGTCGTGATGTCTTCCGCCACGATGGTTGGCGAGGTGGGATAGGCCATGAATCCGTCGGCTAAATTGTCCAAAATGTCGTGACGAACATATTCAACGGTGAATCGCCACGCGAGGTTATGACGTGGCGTAGGCTATCGCGTTACATCGATGCGCTGGACGCTGCTGGGGAGTTGCGTCGAGTACACCAACCAATTGATTGTCACCTCGAAGCGGGTACCATTGCTGACAAGTTGGTCAAGTCCCAAGGGCCTGCGGTTTTGTTTGAACAACCCCGATTGGCTGATGGTTCGATTAGTGAATTCCCATTGGCGATGAATCTCTTCGGAACATATGAGCGAACCAATCGCGCTTTAGGTGTCGAAGAACCATCAGAAATTGGCAATAGAATGGTCGGCTTGATGAAGCCGGATATTGGTGGAATACTTCGAGCGCCATGGACTGGAATTCCACTTGCTTTGCAGGGAATGTCAATGGCGCCCAAGAAGGTCAGGAAAGGTGCCTGCCAGCAAGTTCGCATGGCTGACCCTGATGTGACTAAACTACCGATTCCAACCACTTGGCCAGAAGATGGTGGGCCATTCATTACTCTACCATTGGTAGTAACTGCTGATCCGAATACAGGAGTCCACAACATGGGTATGTATCGAGGTCAAATCTTCGGACCTAAAGAGGTTGGATTACATTGGCAGCGTCACAAACATGGAGCTGACCACGCTGCCGATTCCGACGATAACAAAATGCCAATTGCAATCTGTATTGGCGGGCCGCCGGAATTGATTTTCTCAGCGATTGCACCACTTCCGGACAATCTATCTGAATACGAATTTGCAGGCTTACTCGGAGGTAGTCGAATACGACTGACAAAATGTCTGACTAACGACTTGTATGTCCCGGCAGAAGCCGACTTCGTGATTGAAGGCTATACCATTCCTGGAGAGACTAAACTCGAAGGCCCATTTGGTGACCACTTCGGCTACTACTCATTGGCTGAGCAGTATCCTTTCATGCACGTAACAGCAATCACTCACAGAAAGAATGCAGTCCTACCAGCAACCATAGTTGGAGTTCCACCAATGGAAGATGGATATCTTGGTGAATCGGTGGGAGATGCCTTCCGTCCGGTTCTAAAATTTCAACATAGAGATGTTGTTGATCTCTTCTTACCATTGGAAACAGGATTCCATAATCTAGCGATTGTGGCTAGCAAACAACGCTACCCCCGACAGGCTCGCAAGACTGCATTGGGGTTACTTGGCGCTGGTCAATTGATGTTCCTGAAATCGATTGTCGCTTGCGACCCAGAACATCCTGTGAAAGACCTAGATGCTCTTCTTGACGTTCTGGACTCAAAGGTAGACATCTCGGGCGATGTACAAGTTCTGAAAGGTCAAGTTGCTGACTCACTCGCACATGCCTCACCTCACCTAAATGTCCATGACAAGGTGATGATTGATGCCTCAAGCCCAACTCATGATGACCCGATGTTTGGGCTGACAATTCCAGATGGACCCGGTGAATCATTGATTGATTCGGTAAGCCAAATTGAAGGAGTTACTCAAGTCAGAATCCTACGTCCTTCGATGATGGTTGTAACCACACATATCGAAGGCGGACCGAGGCCAGAAGAATCTGTTGAAACCGTCAATGAGGAAGGTGCTGCTGCGCAGAGAGAACATATCGCAAATCTCCGGGATGCTATTTGGTCGCTAGATGACTCAGAAAATCTGCGCTGGCTATTCATCACCGATGATGATGCAGATTTACAGGCAGATGGATGGAGAAGGAAACTTCTGTGGCAATTCTTCTGTAGATTCGATGTGGCAAGGGACTTACATTTCGATGAAAATCGTTCTCGACTTGCTTGGGATGCAACAGCACCGATTCCAAGCAATACAGGCCCCCATCCAGTTAGGCGCTGGCCTGGAGTTACCCTCCATGACCCGGAAGTAGAAGCAAAAGTTGAGACTTGGATGGAAGAAAACAATCTATGAGGTCGAATTATGGGGCTCAAAGAAATTCTCGAATTCATCAAAGTCGAGCATACTCTCTTCTCATTACCATTCGTTCTAATCGGTTACATTCACGCTCATAACCAATTCATCGATGAGCTACCAGGCGACTCAAGTTGGATTTCTATCGACATTGTTTGGATTCTCATTGCAGCTGTCGGGGCAAGGGGTCTTGCAATGACTTTGAATCGTATCATTGATCGTGATATTGATGCTAAAAATCCACGTACTGAAAGCCGACATCTAGTAAGTGGATCAATGTCTATGCGAACCGCTTGGAATTTAGGTGCGGCATTCTTGATTATGCTTTTATTCAGTGCCTGGCAACTAAACGATGTCGCTTTGATGATGGCTTGGTTACCCGTCTTGGCATTCGTAATTTATCCATACACCAAGCGTTACACTTGGGGTTGTCACCTTTGGTTGGGGCTCTGCCTTGGTTTGGCTCCTGCGGGGGCTTGGTTGGCGCTTTCGGCTGATGTCCATCAATGGGATGCAATACTAGATTCGCATTGGTACCCTACCATCTTCTTCATCAGTTTAGGAGTAGCTCTGTGGATTACTGCCTTCGATATCAATTATGCTCGTATGGATGTTGAAAGTGATCGCAAACAAGGAATCCATTCCTTCCCAGCGAGATTTTCCGAACAAGCAACTACACGAACATCGGTACAACTGACTTTACTTTGGTTTGCTTGCTTCGCAATCGCCGACCCGATGGATGAAATCTATTTCCTTGCAGCGGCTGGAATTATGGCGATTGCAAATATCGCTGTCATCATTGCAAGAGAAAGACTTGCAGATTTCCAAACGACTCTGTTTCGAGTTTCAATGCTGACCGGTTGGGTCTTACTAGCCGCCATAATCATGCATGACCCAAGCGCTGTTGGAACGCAATAAGAGGTTAGGTTCAACATCAGAGTTCAATAACTCCCAAGATAAGCACGATATCCCTAAGGTGATGCCAATGTCAGATGTCAGCATGTTCCACCTTCATTCGGAATATGATACAGCAGGGGATCAAGAGCAAGCTATTGACAAACTAATGGAACAAATCGAAGCAGGTCAAGAGCGTTGTGTATTGATGGGAGTTACCGGTTCTGGCAAGACCTTTGCTATGGCAAATATCATTCAGAGACTGGGATTGCCGACGTTGATTTTGTCTCATAACAAAACTCTCGCTCGACAGTTATGGCAGGAGATGAGCGAGCTATTTCCAGAGAATGCTGTCGAGTACTTCGTTAGTTACTACGATTACTACCAACCAGAGGCTTACCTACCTAATCGAGACTTATACATCGATAAAGAATTGCAGATGAATGAGAGAATCGAACAAGAACGATTCTCGACTGTTGCAAGCCTCGTTACTCGTCCTGATGTGATAACTGTTGGAACGGTTAGCGCAATTTATGGTTTGAATCCTCCAGAAGCATTCCAAGAATCATATTTGCATTTGCAGGTTGGAGAGGCGAGAGAGCCACAGGATGTCATGCGCGCCTTGGTTGAGATGCAATATCGAAGAACAACCGGAGATATTGCTAGAGGAGATGTCAGACTTCGAGGCGAAGTCCTCGATGTCTGGATGCCCAGCCGAGATGACCCAATTAGAATTCGATTCGGCTGGGATGGAATAGAAAAAATTACAGTTTGCGAAGCTGTTTCATGGGAGCCGCTAGACGATTTTGAAGAAGCATGGATTCACCCTAAGGAATTCTACATGACCAGTGAAGAAAGATTTCTGCAAGCGATTGAGGATATCGAAGATGAATTAGATGAAAGAATCAATTTCTATGAGAGACAAGGTCGAGATTTAGAGGCTCATAGAATAGAACAGCGAACTAAATTCGATTTAGAGATGCTCCGAGAAACCGGTTCCTGCAAGGGTGTCGAGAATTACTCGATGCACTTCGATGGCAGGCAACCGGGAGAGCGACCATACTGTTTGCTTGATTTCTACCGATATTGCGCCGAGTCATATCATGGTGGTGGAGAGAAATATTTGGTAATCATGGATGAGAGTCACGTTACCCTACCACAAGTTGGTGGAATGTTTGGTGGAGATTGGTCAAGAAAAGCCAATCTGGTCGAATACGGATTCAGACTTCGTAGTGCTCACGACAATCGTCCACTAAAGCTTGCAGAATTCCAAGAACTGATTCCCCAGATGCTCTATGTCAGCGCAACTCCTGGAGAGAGGGAGTTGCGCCATCTGGCAGAAATTTCAGGCAAAACAGTGCACGAAGGATTGCTACATGCACCGGCCGCAGGAGGTGCTGGAGAAGCCGATGTTGACAAGAAAGTTGCAAGATATTCGATGGAAGAAATTCTCGTTGACCTGCCCGAAGTTGTTAGAATGGAGATTCGGCCTACCGGGTTGCTGGATCCTGATATCGAAGTGAGACCTACCAAGGGTCAGGTCGACGATTTACTCAGTGAAATCAACCAATGTGTTGAGAGAGGTGAGAGAGTATTAGTTACTGTGATGACAATCAAATTCGCTGAAGAAGTTGCAGAGTATTTACTCAAGATGAACGTCAAAGCGCACTATCTTCACTCTGAAATTGATACGATAGAGAGGACTGAAATTATCAAAGCCTTAAGACTAGGTCATATCGATGTAATTGTTGGAATCAACCTTCTTCGGGAAGGTCTCGATATCCCAGAGGTTTCACTTGTTGCAATTTTTGATGCGGAACGTGAGGGATTCCTAAGGAACGAGCGCTCATTGTTACAGACCATTGGTAGAGCGAGTCGAAATGAGAATGGAAAGGTGATTTTGTATGCCGATTCTGTATCACCTTCAATGGAAGCGGCAATAGGGCAAACAAACGCTAGAAGACGCAGACAAAAATCATACAACGAGGATAATGGAATCATCCCGAAGACAATTCGAAAGGCACTACCAGTAATGGGTGCAGAAGTTGAAGATTTGATGGCTGGAGCGGCTGGAAAAGGCAAGGGCGGCGGTCGAAGATTGGTCGCTCGTAAACCAGGAACGAAAGGACTTGATGGGGTCGTTAAGAAATTTGGACTCGGAGCTGGTGCATGGAATTCGACAGATTCTGTTTTGGATAACATAAGCCAACCAGAATGGGTTGATGCCGCATACGAGGCATTGACTGAAGATGATGTGGAGGATACTCCTATTGACGATGGTGAGCGAATCAAATTGATTGAACGTCTCGATAAAGAAATGAAGCAGGCAGCGGCTAGACTTGACTTCGAACGAGCTGCGACGCTTCGAGATCGAATTTATCAGATTCAGACCGCAGATTAATGCAATATGTATACAGAATCTTTTGGAATTGTCTTAGTCGAATTGAATACGAAAGAGCGAGCCGGACGATTCGTGACCGCATACTCGCGTGATGACTTCTCGGCTCCAGTCGAGGATTACGACTTCGATTCTGTCGATAGTCCACGCGATCTCATCGACCAGATGGCGCGGGCGGGAGGCTTCACTGCGACCAAACTCGCTCACGCGCGAGATATCCTTAGCGAATCAATGGCAAAAACAAATGATGACGGGGTATTGAATTGGCTCTCATTCCCTGCTTGCCTGTGCGCTACAGGAACTCGAGGATTTTTTCTTGAGGCCGTAAAGCGAAAGTCATTCAACGTCATTATCACAACTTGTGGTACCTTGGACCATGATATCGCAAGAACATACCAAGACTACTTTCATGGAGATTTCAATCTCGACGATATCGCTCTTGGAGAAGAGGGGCTAAATCGCCTAGGTAACGTCATCGTACCAAACGAATGCTATGGAGAAATTCTCGAAAGAGTTGTACTTCCGTGGCTGGATGAAATCGAAGAAGAAAGGTTAGCAGCTAATCCAGATAATCCCTGGCTAGGATTTGGATCTGTGGAACTCTGCTGGGCTATGGGAGATCGAATTGAAGACGAAACCTCCCTTCTTTACTGGATTGCAAAACATCGCATACCGATGGTTATCCCTGGACTTTCGGATGGATCAATCGGGGCACAATTATTCATGCATCGGCAGAAGAATCCAAACTTCATGGTGGATTTCCTCGCTGACGAGCAAATTCTCTCCGACCTGACTTGGACTGCGGAGGAATCTCATGCATTGATGGTTGGGGGAGGAATTTCGAAACACCACGTAATTTGGTGGAATCAGTATCGTGATGGTCTGGATTCTGCGGTTGGGATTACTACCGCTCCCGAACACGATGGATCTCTATCCGGTGCTCGACTTAAGGAAGCGATTTCCTGGGGCAAGGTTCGACCTGAGGCGCCGCATGTTGTGGTAGAAGGAGACGCTAGTGTATTGCTTCCATTATTGGGCGCAGACCTATTCTCATGATTTGCCGTTCTCGGCGTTTTCCATTTACTATTCTGAGTCGCTTTGTCTTGCATAGGGTGGGAGATTGCTTAAGTGGTGTCTGCGTTGCGCCGTGCTTCATGTCCGTAGAGGCAATGATGCAGAACATGATTGATGAATTGACCGACGCTATGAAAGATGCTGCAAAGCACGACAAGGGCGTAAACGCAGCTGGAACAAGAGTCCGCAAGACAATGCAGAGTATTAAGGCTGCAGCACAGGACGTTAGGAAGCAAGTCCAAGCAGACCGATCCTGAACATTAGATTACGATCTATTGTTTTCGTTCGCCCTGCGAATGAGCGAACAATTCCATCAACCCCACGCGCATAGAAGTTAGAGGCCTCCATCCCTCTTCTCGACCAGAGGCTAGCATTGCATTATGCAATGGAACTAGATTAGGCCGAGAGATTTTCCCCTCAAATTGCTGTGAGGCGGGGCTAGGGACATTTGTGAGAGATTCTACAGTATGGCTAAGCTGCAGTGCGTCAGTATATCGCCTCCATAGCAATTTCATTTCATCTAAGACCGCATCTGAACTCCAAGCACGGCGGCCTGCCAGATCAATCACTCCATTTGGGATATCCCGGTTAGTCAATGAAATCTGTACGATTGCATCTGTAGCGTCACGAATATGTACCCAGTGACGGGCCTCGATATCCTCTGGAGGGCTGCCTTGCGAACCCGCCTTGACCCAATTTATCCAATCTGACATAATTTCAACACCCCAACCATTTACTTGTTGAGGAACCAGGATATCATGAATTCGAAAAATTAGTTTAGCATTTGGATTACTAATTTTGGCTGGGATAACTGCAATATCAATTTCGGCCATTGGAGGGGAATTTGCTCCTGTGGCGATTACCAAATCTGAATCTTCTTTATTCTTAGTAAGAGTTGCACCTGCTCGTTCTAATCTGTCGGCAAGCGCTAGATATACTGCATCTTCCTCCCCAAGAAGGTGCACCACCTTTGTCATCAAAACCGCCGGGTAGGCGTACCCTCATGGTTGTGATGGCTAGAAATTCAAGCCGTTGTAACCGCTGCTTGCTCTTTTACAATGAAGTGATCTAGACAATTACGAACAATTCCCACAATCATATCTATCTCTGGACTTGTTAAACCGAAATGGGGCGTGAACCGAAGAGCATTTTGGCCTCCGTGAATTACACCCAATCCCTGTTCTCGGCACCATTCTTCGATTCCGCCGAATCCCACTACAGGGAATCTATCAGGGTCTAATTCGGCACACAACAACAAGCCGGTGCCCTGTACTAAGGAGATACAATCTGGATAATCCGCTTGCAGTTCTCTTAATTTTGAGAGGAATTCATCACCAGAGTCACGAATATTCTGACGCATTTCTGGAGTTATTCGATTCAAAACTGCAACTGCAGTCTCAAGAGCACGTGGATTTGTTGTCATAGTGTTTCCATATATTCCTACAACATACAATTCAGCAGCACGCTCACTTAATCCTAGAACTGAAAGAGGATATTGACCAGCGTTGAGTGCCTTTGACCACGTCTCTAAATCAGGCACCTCTGCATCTTGGAAGCCATCATAGTCGACTACAGATAGACAACCCTGGCCTCTCAAACCTGCTTGGATAGAGTCGACTAGGAGTAGTGATCCGTGTTCTTTAGTCAATCTTCGAGCTTCATCGTAGAACTCTCGGGTTATGCATTGACCAGGACTACCTTCTCCTTGGATTGGCTCCATCGCCATCATTTCGATAAAGAAGCCTTCTTCATCAGCGCGAGCAAAGGTTGCTTGTAAGTCAGAGATATCGTTAGGTTCGACAATGATTACGTTATCATCTCTGAATGTTGCTAGATTAGTTCGGTATCCATCTTTACAGGAGTCCGAAATCGTAGCTGGACGTTGAGTGCGGCCATGGAATGCCTGTCTAAGTGCTACCAATTTGATTGGCTTACCCTCATGCCGACCGCCTTTTCCAGTCATCTCGTTAGCATTAACATCTGCAATCCTCATCCCGATGGTGACAGATTCAGAACCGCTATTCAGACACACGAATCTAGAGAATGGGCAACTTCCTCTTGTGTGTCCAACCTCCTTTCGTAATGCATCGGCTAATCTTTTTTGGCTAAATGAAGCAGTCATTACATTGGCCATAACCCAGTTATTGCTCATCGCATCGATAATTTGGTCCGGACCATGTCCAGCCCCAAGCATACCATATCCACCGTTGTCATGAATAACTCTACCATGTGATGTGATTATCCAAGGGCCTCTAGCTGCGATTGGAATGTAGGGATTTACTGTCTCTGGCTTGTAGAAATTGACATAATCCTCCTGGAGTTTAGTGATGAGATCTGATTCATCTAACATCATCGCTGCGACTCCAACTTCGTTTCTCAAAGCAGAATGGTTCTCATGAGCTTCAGATATTGCCCTTACCAAATCTGAATCAGTGTTGACGAATTCTTGTATCACTGAATCGTTCAAACCAACCGTTCGGACGTTTCCGGAATTTGCTCGTATCTCGGCGAGTAGGTCGGACGCTCCAGTCATCAATACCCCAACGAGGGGCGCCTCATCAATATTCTCAATGAATTATTCATTACAATTCAGAATCTATAGATTCTGGATAATTCTAGAATCGTGACGTTTTGTCTTGATTCTTCGTCTATGAATTGTTCAATTTGCAAGTTCTGATAATCATACAAAAAATCAAACATACTTTAATTTTTCAATTGAAATTTTAATTTTAAGATAAAATTTTCAATTAGATTATCAGTCTTATTTAGCATATAGTATAAGTGCTAATCCGCAGAAGGCAACCTAGGGACAAGCACGGGGGATGCACTAGCCCAAACCAAAATTGAGGAAAAAAAATGAGCGAAGAATACCGAATCCAAGAATTGCTTCAGAGAGAGGTTTACGTCGGAGATACACTTGTTGGCGTGATTACAGGAGAGAGATCTCATCCGCGAGATGAATTTGTCAAATCAATGCGACTTGAAGTCGTAGATCATGTCGCCGGCGAATATATGCGAAAGCCAGCTGAACATGCACCTTTATCGAAAGAGTTGGTGCATAGCATAAGGCCAGATGGAGGGGTAAAACTCTCGAAGTCGATGAGAGAATTACAACGTAGGTGGCGCAATACTATTCGTATCGACGAACAACTTTGGGCGCCTGATGAATTAGTCGACCGCGCTGTGATGGACAATGATGGAGTTGACATTGGGAATGTTGCGGGATTTGTCAAGGTTAAGCGAACATACCGTGGTGTTGTTGTCAATACCCACGCTATCTTGCGACGCAAGTACAACCTGCCAGAACAACTGATTATTCCCGTCAAGCAATTAGCCAGAACAACCGCCTTCTTAGACGAGTTGATTCTACGTTGTACTGTCACAAGATTGGTTACTTTACCCAGTTATTTACAGTTAAACGGCGATTCTGAGTAAATATTTCTGAATATTACTTCCACTGTGGAGGTTGGAATGGTGGGCATGGCAGGATTTGAACCTGCGACCTCCCGGTTATCAGCCGGGTGCTCCAGCCAAGCTAAGCTACACGCCCTTGAGCAAACTCGCGAGAAGCGTACCCATTTTGAATATGCCCATCTAGCTTTATTCCTTGTTGAATGCCAATCGGAGAAGTCATGAAGGACTCGCTACTCGCGCAGTTCACTCATGCCGGTTGTGAGTGGTTCCTCAGGCCGAGCGATTGCAGAGGCTTTGGCCCCGTTAATGGGAATGGAATATGTCGAATTAATCACTCGAAGATTCCCTGATGGAGAGGGGTATGTTCGAGTACCATCCAAATCCATAGAATCAGTCCGTAGCGAGCCTGTTGTATTAGTATCAAACACCTATCCAGATTCAGGTGTGCTCGAAACTATTCTACTATTGGAGGCTATTTCCTCAGTAAGAGCAGGAGACCTTTCCAATTACAAGAATGAGGAGCCACAAAGTCTCCCTGATGTCGGCCCTGGCATCTTTTTGGCGATACCATACTTTGGATACTCTCGTCAAGACAAGAGATTCTCGCCTGGCGAGGCTGTAAGTGCGCGGGTAATTGGAGAGATGTTAGCACGCTGTTGTGATGGAATCGCTATTCTCGACCTTCATGCACCTGCAATCCTCGAGGATTTATCCGTGCCTGTTGAATTTGTTAGCGCAATGCCAGAGATTGCGGCTAGATTATCAAAAGAAGTCGATCCTGATTTCATCTTGAGTCCTGATAAAGGAGCGATTGATCGGGCAACCGAAGTAGCGACAATTGGAGGATGGGATTTCAGTTATCTAGAGAAGACTAGAATCGATGCCCATACAATTGAACACACACCCAAAGATCTCAATGTAAACGGGAAGATTGTTGCGATTGTCGACGATATGATTAGTACTGGCGGTACAATTTGTAGAGCTAGTGATGCCCTTCACAGACAAGGGGCTACAGAGGTTCATGCCGCCTGTACCCATGGTTTGTTCACTGCAGGTGCGATTTCTCGTCTATCCAATCACGTAGATGGAGTTCACAGCACAGATTCTCTTCCAAATCCAAGGGCTGTAGTAAGTTCAGCTCCCGCTCTAGCTCGTGGTCTGAAGAACCTCATGGGATAATCATGGATATCTTTGAGGGTAGAATTTCTTCTTCCGGTTTCGCCAGTGGCGATAGAATTGTAATCGGAGATTGGAAGAAATCACCCCTTGGTGCCTTCACTAATGTAATGTGGGCCAAACCGGATGGTACCCGAGTATTACTTTCTCCGAGTCAGAAACACGCGGACTATGTCTCGGCTTTGTACAATTTTGAAGAAGTTCATATCACCCGAATAGAAGTAATTAGGCAATCAAATAGTATCGAAATTAAAGCACCACCACTGGATATTAAATTAAACTGGGGGATGGAATTTGGATTACAAATCCCTAGACCAAGATGGTTCATCTCAACGGTGGAACAATGGTTTGCCAAGATATTCTTTGGAACCAGTACACATGGATTGACCTGTAATGGATTAAGGGAATGGTACTGTATCTATTCTCTTTCGAAAATCAAACATGCAACTGCAGTATGTGAAGGAGTAGATTTGGGAAATCCCTCAAATTTTGAAATCAACGCATGTTTTGGATTTAGTGAGCCGCCAAAGAAGCCCTCATCAGTGCGTTTGCGTTCAATAATTGAGAGCGTCGAACGATTACCGTAGGTAATCCGCTGCGTTTATATGAGCCACGCCGTGCGCCGGACTACCCCACATGAGGAGTGAATCCAATGAGTGTACACATAGCATATGAGACCCCACAAGACGTGCAAGAGCAAGTCTACGAGATGGTAAAGGCCCTAGGAAAGGACGGACGCGGCGCACTAAAGAGAGGTGCTAATGAAGTAACCAAGGCTGCAGAACGCGGAACAGCGCAGATGGTAGTTATGGCAGAAAATGTCAATCCTGGTGAACTTTTAGCGCACATCCCAATGATCTGCAAAGAAAAGGAAATTCCATTCATCTACGTAGAAGACCAAGCGTACTTGGCTGAGGCTGCAGGAATGCCAACAGGCACCCGCACAGCTGCAATAGCAGTCATGGAGGTTAGCAAGGATGGCGCTGAGCGCTTCAATGAAGTCAAGGGACACTTCGAGACTCTGTCTGCCTGAAGTAACTGAATCGGAATTAACGGAGGAAGTCAGATGGCAGAAGTTGAAGCATGGCCCGCAGAGGTCGTTGAAATTGTTGGCCGCACCGGTATGACTGGTGAGGCTACACAAGTCAAGGTGCGCGTAAACGACGCACCTAACCCTCGCGACGTTGGTCGCATAATTACTCGAAACGTAGTCGGTCCAGTAAGGATCGGCGATATTCTGATGCTGAAGGATACAGGCCGTGAGGCCCGTCGCCTCAGTGCTCGATGAGGTGATTTTAATGCCAGAGCGAAGAGTCTGTAATTTCACCCATGAAGAAATCGAGCCGGGCACCGGAATGATGTTCATCAAGCGCGATGGTACTGTCTTTTGGTTCAAGGATAGTAAGGCGCGCAAGAACCACTTGAAGCTGAAGCGTAATCCACGCCGGCTAAAGTGGACTCGCCGATACGAAAAAGGCGGAATCAAGTGAATACTGCCCTTGGGGTAGAATTCTTACCCCGCTACATCAAGTAGTATGGTTTTCCGCTACTGGATTATGGCTGAAGGTACAGTTAAGTGGTTCAACAGAACGAAGGGTTACGGATTCATAGAGCAAGAAGATGGAGAAGACCTCTTTGTCCACAAGAGCCAGGTGGAAGGAGAAATCAGAGACGGCGATACCGTCGAATACGAAATTGGTGAAGGGCCTAAAGGTCCAAACGCAGTAAATGTCAAGAAAACTGAATGATTACTCAGATTGTTTGGTTGGTCCAATCAGTACATGCAGTGTGTGTACACTTTGGCGGATCAAATAGAATCTTTTCACTAGGGTCGATTAAATCGAGCAGAAGATTTGAGCCTGCACCCTCTTGAATAGTTACAACAGAGCTAGTCGAGGCCGGAAGATAATCCTCTCCAGTACTGGCTAGACTGAGTTTAATTGTGTGACCTGCAGGGACTTGAGCATCCAAGGAAAAGAATTCCATCTTTGCATTAATCGTCTCAATAATTGCCAACCACGTTTGCTCGTCTGTGCCGCCTTCGTGATATCGTAGGTCCATGATTGCATGACCAATGTGGATGCATGAGCCATTCTCATTACAGTCCTCTAATAATGCGTAAATTTGCCCTCCAACGGTTGCCGTAGTTACATCGATGTGCAGCCTTGGGAGCCCAGCAATCCAGATGTCTTCTTCCAACGGTTCGGTCTCATAAACAGGACCAGTTGCACCGTTTGGTAGAATTGTAGTAGTACCTGCTACATTCATCAGAGCACCACCTAAGTCAAGGGCAAGGGTTGTCATTCCTTCTGGTGGATATCGGTCCTCTAGACGCCACTGCCCTTGGTTAGTTTGAATTTCAACCCATAGACCGGGTTTCTCTCCCTTGTCTAGAAGATAGTAATCGAACCACTCGAGAAGATCTTGCATCCAATCGAAGCGAGTCATCTGAGGGTATCCCTCGCGACCTCGGCCTTCTCCCGACCTATCGAAGTGGTAATCGGGTCGGTCGGGATAATCATGATCCCATTGTCCAAACAGGCCTTTGGCTTCGATTCCCGCGTCTTTGAGTTGATTAATTACAGGAACCGCCATGTGTGGATCGACATTCCAGTCATGCATCCCTTGGATTAGGTAGACTGAACCTTCGTAATTGGCTAATACTCGGTCTAGGAAATATCGTTCCTTCCAATAGGTTCCCGCTGCTTCACCACCCCACATCCAAGCAGCAACTCCGGTTCCCGGTCCGATGATGTAGTCTGGACACATATTGCCAATATCTTCTGTATCTCCATCTATTCCATACGAGCCATACACTCCATTGTGCATAATTGGTGCTCGAGCCTCAGATGATCCGTTCTTCCACATCAATTCCATTACACCAATGAGCCCAGAGATTGGAACAATTGTCGCGAGGTGCTCATTGCCGAATGTTGCCGCTTGCCAAGGGGTTGAGCCATCGTATGACTTTCCAATCATTGCAACTCGTCCATTCGACCAATCCTGTGTGCCAAGCCATGTGACGGCTGCGTCAACCCCTAATTGCTCGGCATTACCCATCAAATCCATACAATGATTTGAACGTCCTGTACCCATCACGGAAACTTGAGCAAATGCATAACCATGGGGTAATATCTGATCAATTATCATACTACCAAGCCAAGTTCCTGGTTCTTCAACCGGACCAGTTTGAACAGACGCTTCATCGAAATAAGGGCCGAATTCTGCGATTACAGGTACTTTGACTCCTTCCGGAACGTCTGGAAGCCAAAGTCCGAGGCTGACCTTACCATTCGGAGCAGCACCTCCTTCTGATATAGGTAAATTGAATTCAACGAAGTGATGGCTTGAGTTCCAATCATTTTCTGTTTCCTTCAGAGTGTATGGGCCAAACTCCATGACGAAGGAATATGGTTGGTCCGTGATGTATGGCCACTCACTTCGTTCCCATACCGGAACTCTCTCGTATATTCCGAGTTCTTGCTTAACCTCGTCGACAATCTCATCGAAAATTACAGACTGAAGAATGACTGCTAGGAGAATTCCAACAACAGCCAATGCACCTGCGGCTAGGGCTACACCTCGCTTGTCTATTCCTGCTGAATCTAGTAATTCCCCGATGGCCTCTTGAACTGGGGGAATCTCGCTAGAAGGAATTTCCGGAGAATCATCTTCGAGGAACAATTCTGCCTCCAAGACCGGGGGGTTAGTCACGTTTTGGCCTACATGCACATGGCCCTCTGGGCCATCGTCGTGGTCACAGCAGTCCTCTCCCATCTAATTATGCGATAGGCAAACCCTTCTTGAGTTAGTCTATCAATCGTCTAAATTTTCCGAACGAGTTTGATTGAAAAAGGAGGGGAGGGTCGCCCGCACCATGGGAATGCAGACGACGTTCGTAATGGTAAAGCCAGATGGAGTACAAAGAGGCCTGGTTGGAAACATCATCCAACGCTTTGAAAACAAGGGACTGCGCCTTGTTGGTCTACGTCAACTAACACCTTCTCTGGAGCTTGCTGAGAGTCATTATGCAGTTCACTCAGAGCGCCCATTTTACTCCGGTCTAATCGAATTTATCACATCAGGTCCAGTAGTCGCTATGGCTTGGACTGGTGTCGATGCAATTTCGGTGGCTAGAAACATCATTGGACCAACCAATGGGCGCGAGGCCGCTCCTGGAACCATTCGCGGAGATTACGCAATGGATATTGGCCACAACATAATCCACGGTTCAGACGGTGAAGACACCGCAGTTTTCGAATTGGGACTATGGTTCCCAGCTGGTGTCATCGAGTGGACTCGTGATGCAGAGGACCAAATTTACGAGTGAAATTACGATTTGACTGAGGATTGAGCATGAGGTGTTTGAAATGTCCGGACGTCGCCAACCAATTGTCTCTGTTTTAGGGCATGTAGATCATGGTAAAACCTCGCTTCTAGACCACATTCGAGGATTGGGGTCTGGCCGACAAGCCAGTGTAATGGACAGAGAGGCTGGTGGAATCACTCAACACATCGGTGCAACAGAAGTCCCTGCAGACCTCCTAAACGAATTGTGTGGACCTCTTCTTGGGGGCAAGTCATTTGATTCCCCTGGCTTGCTTTTCATCGATACACCAGGACATCACTCATTTTCCACGCTTCGCTCGCGAGGTGGGGCTCTCGCGGATATTGCAATCTTAATGGTCGATGTGATGGAAGGTGTCCGACCACAAACTATCGAATCCATACGAATCCTAAAGCAAGCAAAGACACCTTTCGTAATCGCTGCAAACAAAGTCGACCGAATCCATGGATGGGATTCGGTACACGGACGCTCAATGGCCCAGGCAGTTAGAGAACAAACAAATGATGCTCAAGCCTTATTTGAGCAGAGATATTGGGATTTGGTCGGTAAGTTTGCGGAACATGGATTCAACATAGAAATGTACTCCAAAGTGAAGGATTTCACCAAAGAAATTGCCCTTGTCCCTATTTCAGCACGTGAGGGAGAAGGTATCCAAGATCTATTAACCGTCGTAATCGGTCTTGCCGAACGATATTTGGAAGACAAATTAACCGACATCGAAGGTGCTGGTGAAGGCACCGTTTTAGAAATGAAAGAAGAGAGAGGACTTGGAAAGACTCTCGATGTAATCCTCTATCGTGGCTCGGTCAAAAAAGGTGACGAGGTCGTTCTCGTTACGGACGAAGGCGGAGTTTCCACACACGTGCGTGGAATGTTCGCACCGCGTGGAATGTCAGAAATGCGAGACGCGGGTAATCGTTGGGACGATACCGAAGCAGCACACGCAGCGTCAGGACTGAAAATCTCGGCTCCGGATCTAGATGGCGTTCTTGCGGGAACTACACTTAGGGTCGTATCAAATGATGCTGAACGCCAAGAAGCCATTTCCCTAGCTGATGCAGAAGCTAACCTTTCAGTTGAATTGGACGAGGAAGGTGTTACCATAAAGGCCGATACAGTTGGTGGACTAGAGGCTCTGGCAAAGGAATTGCGAGCAATTGGGGTGCCGATTCGCCACGCCAGCATCGGTAAGGTAAATCGCCGAGATGTTAGAACTGCAGAGAACTCTAACGACCCACTTCATAGAATCATTCTAGCATTCGCTACAGAAATTCTACCGGATGCAGAAGAAGAGATTGAAAACTCTGAAAATGGAATAAAATATCTGGGTTCAGACATCATTTATCATATACTCGAAGAGCGAGAAGAATGGGTCGAACAACGTACTCGCGAACTTGAAGAAGCTAGTCGCGAAAAAGTCGTATATCCAGGTCGAATTCTATTACTTCCGGATCACACATTCCGTGTCTCAAAACCTGCAGTAGTCGGAGTTAGAGTGCTGGCTGGAAGAATCCACGTTGGTCAACGCTTACTGAAAAATGGTGAACGCGTTGGGCAAATCAAATCCATACGTTCTGGCCAAGATTCTATGAAGGAAGCAAAGCAAGGCGCAGAGGTCGCCGTTGCCATCGATGGAGTCACCGTTGGAAGGCAAATAGACGAGGATGATGTACTATTGGTTGACATCCCAGAATCACATGCTAAGAAGTTGAGAAAGATGGACTTAACAAGTGCAGAATTAGAAGTGCTAGAGGAATTAACCGCGATTCATCGTAAAGATTTGCATTTCTGGGGTCGTTAAAGGGTTTGAATCACTAAGCGTTCATAGACACCCAACGCTTTAGTATCTAAAATCGGGCAGGATGGTTATTCAGGTGTCTCAGATGACTATGGCTGCAAGTGACCCTAAGTCCCGAGAACTTATCCAAACCGTATCACAGATCTCCAATGGTCTGATGGGAGAAGTGGCGAAAGTTATCATTGGAAAGCAAGAAAACCTACGAAGGGTAAGCATTGGAATTCTATCAAATGCAAACATGCTAATCGAAGATTATCCGGGTTTGGCAAAGACATTGATGGCGAACACTTTCGCGACCGCTCTAGGTTGTAAATTCAAGCGTGTTCAGTTTACTCCAGATTTGCTACCAGCAGATATCATGGGGACATACATGTATGACCAACAGGCTGGAGAATTCAAACTCCGCCCAGGTCCACTATTCACCAACGTTCTACTCGCTGACGAAATTAACCGTGCACCTCCTAAGACCCAGGCTGCTTTGCTCGAAGCTATGGAAGAAAAGCAGGTTACCATTGAGGGTATTACCCATAAATTACCTGCGCCTTTCATCACAATGGCAACACAAAACCCAATCGAGCAAGAAGGAACATATCCACTGCCTGAGGCGCAAATGGACCGATTTATGATGAAGATGTCTATGGGCTACCCAGATCGTCAGGAAGAGAAATCTATCCTTCAACGCCGAAAACTTCGCGGCAAAGACGACCACGATATAGAGACAATTACCTCCCCAAAGAAGGTCGTAGCAATGCAGAAAGCCCTCGAGACAGTGCATGTTGATACTGCTATCCTTTCCTACATCGTAGAATTAGTCCACCGTACTCGTGAAGACCACCGTGTGATTACCGGTGCTTCACCACGTGCTAGCCAGTCGCTATTCAAGACCGCACGCGCAAGTGCAGCAATCGATGGTCGTGACTATGTGATTCCAGACGATATCAAGGCTGTTGCACTGCAAGTTGTCAGCCACAGAATCGTTCTCAAGCCAGAATCAAAGATTCGTGGCGTAACCGGACAGCACATCATGAGGAAGATTCTCTCAGAAGTGCCAGTCCCTGTAATCCAATAATCGGCTAATCGCCTCCTGTGATTATGAACTCCTTGGGCTTCGCTTTGTCGGATGAGGCTGATGGAGTTTCTTCGGCCGGCGAAGAATGTTCCTACAACTTGGTGGAGTGCTGACGATCCTTGGACGCTGAAGCCACGCTTTTCCACCATGATTTTGCTAATCTTGGGATTGATTATTTTTGGGGCGGGAGATGCAGTCCTTATCTCAGCACGGCTGGGGAATACTCCATGGACTGTTTTAGCAGAGGGAATTGCTGAAAATCTCAATATATCGATAGGAAAGTCAACATTCTTAGTTAGTTTCTTAGTGTTGTTGATTTGGATTCCATTGAGAGAAAAACCTGGAATTGGAACCATTTTGAATGCAATCTTAATCGCAGCAACTATCGAGTTTTTACTACCTATTTTGCCAACACCAGAGGCGTTTTCATTACAAATTATTCAGGTTCTTGTGGGCATATTTCTGGTCGCTATTGGAAGTGGTCTATATCTCACCGCAAACCTAGGCCCCGGTCCAAGAGATGGTACGATGACTGGTTTGACCAAAGTGACTGGAATTCCGATTGGAAGAATTCGAAGTGGGATAGAAATATTCGTTATTGCGATTGGATGGACTTTAGGAGGTAAGTTTGGTATTGGTACTATTCTATTCGCGATTCTTATTGGTCCGTGTGTCGCAATCTGTCTGAATATGGCAGGTAGGCTCGGTAAGCCAAGCGATTACTGATAGGCTGATGGGGTAAGCCGAGCCGTATGGCTGGACCTGTGGTGATTGCAGTTGTCAATCATAAAGGTGGATGCGGAAAGACCACCACCGCTGTCAATCTAGGTGCTTCCCTAGCCATGGGAAACGAGGAATATGGTATTCAACCTCGCAAAATTCTGATGGTAGATCTTGATCCAAAAGGAAACATAGCTACCACCTTTGGTGTCGATAAAAAATCACTCGGGGCGACTATGAATGAGTTATTCAAAGCTGGAATTGATGGCCCAGAAGTGAGAATAGAGGAATGTATTATCGGTCCGAAGCAACTTACAAAGTCGATGAAGCAAGCATTTGTTCGACAAAATCCAGAACGGAAAAGAGGTCCACCAAAGGGATTGGAAATAGACAATCTCTGGTTACTTCCAGCAGATTTAGATTTGGCAGGAATTGAGATAGATTTAGCAACAAGAATCGGAAGAGAGAATCGTTTACAGAGAGCGATTCAAGGTGCAGTAGGCCATTTTGATGTAGTAATCATAGATACTCCAGCCTCACTAGGATTGCTTACTGTGAACGCATTAGTTGCTTCAAATTGGGTCCTAATTCCTGTGCAGGCTGAATTCTATGCTCTGGAAAATATGAGTCAACTGATGAATACTGTAAGTGATGTACAACAAGCCGTGAACCCAAATCTAAGATTATTCGGAATTACACTGACTATGGTTCAGAGAAGTAAATTGTCAGGGACTGTTGCAGAACAGGCTCGCAAACATTTCGGAGATAGATTATTCGAGACTGAAATTCCACGACTTGTAGCAATCGCTGAATCGCCTCTAGATGGAGCACCCATCGTTATTGGTCAAAAGCCGAACAAGTCGAATCCAGGAAGTACTGCTTACTGGGATTTAGCCCATGAGGCAAGCAAACGTATCAATCGTATTCAGGAATCGTGATCGACGATTTGGGCTTCCATTGAGATTGTAGAACCGACTATACTGGATTCGATTAGTAGCAGGGCTGGTGTTGCGACTCTGGTCTGTATATATCTGCGATGGAAGTTTTAGACGTAAACAGATAGGGGGGTTTTCTTGATACAATAGTCAGCCACAGTAGTACGGAAAGATAGCAAATCTATCAGTTACCATTGGACCTTTCCAAAGCACTTTGACGTGCCTCGACCAGTATTGATTCCCACTTTACCTTCAATTCAGATTGAAGTGCGTTCAGCATCTCCTTGATTTCCTTCTTTGATAGATCCTCACGCTTGGCGAATTGATTCTCCAATTTCTCAAACAACTGCTTCTCTCGCTCTTTACGGGTCCTGACCAACTTTTGTTCCATCTCGACTTCTTTCTCTAAGGCCATCTCTTGACGCTTGAGTAATAATGCAGCTTCCATTGTCTCTCGCTCTGCGGCGAACCAGCGGTCTAACTCGGCTAGAAGCCCCGCTTCGGCTTCTTCTTCTAGTGATTTAAGTCTGACATCAACATCAGCAATCATACCCTTTTCGAGAGACTTAGTTTCACTAGCGAGTTGCTTTTCGAGTTCTTTTTCTCTCTCCTTTCGAGTCTTTGCTAATCTGTCTCGCATAGCAATCTCTTGCTCCAAGCGATATGATTCAACTTGACGATGCACCTTGGATTCAGATGCTTCCCTAAGGTCCATCTCAACCCGACGCTCCATCCTCTCCATATCTTGAGCCGCCTCTAATTCGAGTCGGTCGTTGAGGAAGGCTTTGCGTCGCTCAAATTCAGTTTCCATTTCTCCCTTCAAGCGTTCTCGAAGTTTTCCAGTGTGTTCCTCTATCCTTCGGTCACGCTCTAGATCTAATTGTTCACGAAGCCGATTTTCTTCTCGACGTAGTCTGTGTAGCATTTCTTCTCTCAGAAGTCGCTCTTCTCGCTCAAGAGCCTCGGTTTCGAGACGTTCCATCTCTACTTCCAGTTCTGCCCTCATATCGGCTTCGATTCGATGTAATTCCTCCTCAAACAGGATATCATTGGCCTTGCGAAGGGCTCCTCGCATTCCTTCGACTCTTTCTCCCATTTCTGCGACTCGTCTTCTGCGCTCTCTTCGCATTGCTGAGCGCAACTTGCTCTCATCGTCCAAACGGTCACGAGCGCGGCCCAGTGTATCGATTGCAGAGGCCGCGGAACGGACGTGAGCCTCCCTGAGAGCCGCTAATTCATCGACGCCTTCGGCGTCATTATCGGCTGGAGACTTGCTCTCGCTCAACTTCCCATCCCCATTTCGACGGTATCTGACCCCTATTTGAGAGCGCAGGGTCAGAAACAGCCGTAGGCTGCAATTTATTCACACAAAGATAAATCTCGAGAATACATTTATTCTAAGAATAAATTACAATGGGTTTAACTTAACTCCAAATTGGTATTCTGCAAACCACATTAATACCCAAAGGCCAACAAAAACAAGAATCCCCCCGCTTACTCTTTTTATGTTAATCATATTATTTCTAATGAAATCGATTAACGCACGCTTACTAGCACCAATCAATAGAATTGCACAAATCATCATTGTTGCTGCACTTAATGCATATACAACGAATACTGCTAATGAGCCAAAAAATGTTCCAAATTCAGTTGAGGCAGCAAGTGTTAATCCGATTAGTAATGGAACAGTACAGCCTATGCTGCTCATTCCATATCCAACACCATATGAAAACAGGCCTATGAACCCGGTATCGGGTTCTTCATTGGTATCATTCCCAAACGGCAGAGCCATTTTTATTTTCCACCATAAATTTCTTCCTGGAGAGATTATTGGTTCAGTAATCCAACTGTAATCGTATTGTATAGCCCAAGCAATACCCATTGTAATCAAAACCAATCCTACAGGAAGGAGAATCAGAGTTAGGAAACCTGCGGCCGCTGAACCTACCAAAGCAAGTAAAGCACCTAATAGAAAGTAGACTAGGAAAATGCCAGATGATGCTGCAATACCTGCTGGTAAAGCCTCTCTGATCAGTGACCTCTCTTCGTCTTCACGGCCTTCTTGAGCTGTCACATAGAACGTTACAAATCCAGGAAGAAGTGGGAATGCACAAGGGGCCAGAAATGAAAGTGCTCCGGCTGCTATTGCCAAAGTCAATACCGGAGCGGAGTTGACACTAACTGTACTTGCTTGCCCCATTTCAGCGGCTTGAACAACCGCTTTCAGGTCATTATAATCGACCTCCCCCTGAGCTTCATAGACAATATTACCATCCATATCAATAACCAAAACCTTGGGTATATTTTGAGCCGAATATGCAACTAATGCTTCTGCACCTGGGTTTACTGCATGTAGCCAATTATATCCACTAGCCTCTTTGTAATCCTTCAACTCTGATACGGAGTCATCACCTACACTAATACTCCAAATCACAACATTTCTATCCGTTCCATCTAGGTCATTTTGAAGAGGAACCAAAGTATCGTCTGCTACTGCCTTACAAGGTTTGCACCAAGTAGCCATCAAATCTAATACAACTACATTATTTCCTTCTTCAGAGGATAATCTAATGTTGTTCCCGTTTGTATCTGTTGCTTCAAAGTCAGTAGCAACTGAGGAACCCCCAAATGAAGTTGCTATTACGGCTGCAATAATTCCAACCATTAGCATGGAAATTACTGCATAAGGTGCAATATTGCCAACATTATGAATAAGAGGAAATCTATTGTTTAATTCGTCCCAGTTGGTATAATCAGGGTCATATTCCCATTCCTCGTAATCCTCATCTTGAAGGGAAGTCATGTGAGTTCACCTTACCAGGTGCCTTCGTAGGGTTGTCTAGCCCAATATGTGAAAACTCCGAATGAGGCTAAAACAATCAAAACTCCACTACCTAATAACCAAAATAACCAACTCGAGGATTCTTTGTCACCTACACTGGTACCTTGGAATAATTGTACTTCAGACATACCTGTGATTTGAGCTCCGTCAGTGTACATTAGTTGATAGTAAATTGAACTACCTTGTTGATATGGCAAAATTGTGCTCGCTGCGGCGTTCCCATAGGCGTAGCATACGCCATTTTCATCACAAATTTCTTCGCCTTCAATATCCATCATTTCGATATTCCAGACTCCTGAAAAATTTGATTCAACATCGTTCCAAACCATATAGGAAGAAGAGATTCCATCATCGTCATTGAAGAAAGCAATTAATTCAACTGAATCAGAATAGACATTCTCGACTCTCTCTGTAACTTTTGGAATTGAATTCTCTAGATCGTATGCTGTTGAGGCAGGAGTTGCTGAATTAATTGCTCTTGGAACACCTTGCTTAGCATTTGGAGAACTAGACTTACTTTCATCGTTGTTATCATATACAACTGCGACTACACTAATCTTTGCTGGATTTACTGGATGAATCGGATTCTGTCCAGGTGAAGCATGGCCATCTGGATAAGTCACTGTCTCAGGAATTGACCATTCCGCAACGATGTTGTAAGATTCCCCAGCATTAATCATTCCAACGTCGTCATCAATTACTGTTGCGCGGTGAACGTTATGACTGACCACGATTTCTTCTTCATAGGATGAATATGCTAGTACATCGTCTTCAATTACGAATAAGTATAGAGAGAAATCTAGCACATCTCCGTCGATTAAATCTTGAATGCTGCCCATTGGGTCGGTTGGATCTGGAGAGTAACTTTCGCCAAGGTAGGTTAGATTTACTTCGAATCTCCACTTTTCTCCATCATATTGCTGGAATACATGCAAATTTGTAGGTGCAACACTACGTGATCCTGCTTCGTCCATTGCACCTGCATGATCTTGACTTTCTACATATCCTCCATCAAATTCCCCAGTGGGTGTACCAAGGACACTGTAGAATGAATATCTGTCCTTGGCTTCTTGTGTTGCGAATACATCATCGCCATCTCCACCGTTAGTTTGGTGGAAAGCAATCCAAGTAAACGGAACCGAAGGATCATCTCTGTATTGTGCGTGATATGCATTTATTTCTGGTTCAGAATTTGACATACATGGAGGGCAAGAAAGAGATGTGAATAACTCCTCTACTGGACGGTGAGTCCAAGAATCCATAGCCTTTGTATCCGGTTCTACATCTGCAACTCTCTCTAATGGAATAGTTTCTACTTTTTCTTCGGAAGATGCTATCGCTGGAACAAACATCACCGATAGAATAAGCAAGGAAATCAACGCGTGGGCGCTCCCCCGCCGTAAATCAAGCGAACTCGGCATTAAATGAGAGAGATGGTCTCAGAATTTTAATCTAACTCTCGAAAACCCTAATCGCGGATTGTGGAATAATAGGCTAGTAATGAATTTGCATAGAGAAAAACAATACAAATTTTATCTTAGAATGTAACATTGAATCCTGTCTCACAGGCTGGACAATTTAGTTGTCTCTTACCGGGTTTAGGGCGAATACGAAGGGTTCTCTCGCAGCCCGGACATTCAATCTCAACTTTGACAATTTTCTTTGTCAGAGTAAATCCACCAGAGCAAGCTCCACATGTTAGATCGATTGGTCTTTCATCTGTTCCAGCGACAAGGATTGTGTGACAGTGAGGGCAAGGTACCTTCTCCTCTGTCAGGGCATCAATTGTTGGCTGATGACTGACCTTGCATACAGCACCACAAACCTCGCACTCAATCTCGCCTAGTCCAGGCGGCAACATGTGCTCACAGTGAGCGCATTCGGCGAGTGGAGGAGCGTGTTTCGACTCTATCTCGACCTTGTCCATTATTCCATGCCCCCAAGTTTCGGTTAATCAAACGGTCGATGGTGGGCTTCCTTCACCGCCGGAAAATAGCACCCCAAAGGCCTCGCGGATATCAAGCAGCAAATCTTTCCCTAGGTCGAGTAAAACACCGATTCTTCTTCCTCCCGCGCCAGCTACAAACATCCCATTGAGTATGATTAGGAACACACTGGCTTCGTGGATTGCTATTCCCGCTGCAATACTAGTGTTGATTCCGACTAAAGCGGTAATGATTAGCACCAAAGTAACCAGTACTGATACTGCAATATTGGCATTGACTACACGTCGAGTTCTCTTTGAAAGTTGAATTAGATTTGCTAAGGCTCTAGGGTCTTCTCCAGGAATTAGAACATCAGCAGCATCCAAATTTACCTGTTCTCCACTCCCCACCGCAACTCCAATGTCTGCTGCAGCAAGTGCTCCAGAATCGTTGAATCCATCTCCTGCCATCAGAGTGCGACTCAGTTTTGCTCGCTCTGCAACCCATGAAGCCTTACCTTCAGGATCCACATTACCGCGACAAATTTCTGGATTAATTCCTAGTCTTTCTGCAAAGGCCTCCACCGATGCTTGTTCGTCTCCACTAAGTATCTCAACACTGATTCCCTGTTGCTGTAATTTATCTACCATTTCGTGAACGCCTTCTCGCGCATCATCATGGGCAAATGTGAATGCTGCAACCGCATCGCCGTCAATCGCCAATACACTGGCTCCATAGCCAGCATGACGGCTATCTGCAAGAGCAGAATCGATTTCGTATGGTATCTTGATACCCTCGGACATTAGCCAGTCAGCCCGACCAAGAATAACGGATAATCCACGCATAGAACCTCTAACTCCAGCATCACCATCTTCGATATCAGTAATTTTCGTAATCGCCTTACTACGCTCAGATGCCGCCTCAATTATTGTAGTCGCGTATGGGTGATTGCTACGCTGTTCAAGTCCCGCAGCAATTCGTAGTGCACTCTCTTCTGTCTCATCACCGGCTACTGCGATTGAAACCAATCTAGGGCGGCCGCTGGTAAGTGTTCCAGTCTTGTCAAGAAGTACTAACTCAATCCCAGCGGCTGCTTCAATTACATCTCCTCCACGAGCGACTAATCCTATTGCTGAGGCACTAGAAAGGGCCGTAGCGTGAGGAACAGGAGCCGCTAGAAGAAGTGAACATGGGCATGATACAACCCATAGAACTAGCATACCTACTATATCGCCAGTAATCGCTCCGTAAATTGCTGAGCCCACCAAAACAAGCGGCACCCAAATAGCTGTGAATCTCTCGATTATTGTTTGAGTCCTTGTTGGTTGTTCTCGGTATTTCCTGACTAACTCAATTAGGTCGGCCAATCGAGTATCTTGACCGGTCGCCTCTGCCTTTACAAGCAGAGGGCCACGTGTAATTGTCAGACCGGCTTCAACAAATGAGCCAGAACTTAATGAAACTGGCATTGGTTCTCCGGTGAGCGGAGCTTTGTCGATTGCTCCTGTTCCATCTACTACGGTTCCATCAACAGGCACAACCTCTCCAGATCTTATCTCTACTATATCCCCAGGTTCTAAGGCGGCGACAGGAGTCCACTCATCATGATGTGGATTGTCAATATTCTTAGCGTCCCCGACTAATCTAGCCCGCCTTGGAAGCCGATCCAAGCCTCCTTGCATCGCTTCTCGGGCACGTACGAGGGCGCTCTCTTCCAAATGTCCTGCAAGAGCGACTAATCCTGTTACAACCAAAGCCTCAGGCCATTCCTTGAGGTATAGAGCACCAATAACCGCTAAAGAGGTTAGAACTTGGAATCCTAAGACTCGGTTTTGGATGCTAGCGATTGCGGCTTGGAACATCGGCATACCAGCAAATAAAATACCCACACCAGTGATTGCAGCGGCAACCCACCAATGCATTTCTGTCATTTCAAGGGCTAATACAGCAAACAATAGTGGAATCGTCATAACGGCACCAATCAATTGCACCTGATCGGGGCGTAGTCGCTTGTTTTTTGACTCCACAAGGGTATATTCTCCAAGTAATCTGTTGAGACCTTCTTCAGTCATTTCTGAAACTTTTTGCGAATCTGTTGGAATTTGTTGTAATTCGATTCGACCATCATCGAGACTAGCGTTTAAAATTCCTGGAATCTCAAGCAAGGCATTACGAAGACCCTTGCGGTCTATTCCCAACCGATTAGATACTTCGCCTGCAGTCTTTCCCTGAACTAAGCGCCATTCAACATCGGGAGAGTGGCCAAGGCTGTCTAGAACTGATGAGACTCGTGAAACTCTTCCTCTGGCTAAATCAAGATTGACTCTAACGCTACCTTCTGTTGCCGAAACTACAACTTCAGTTGTTCCTGGTAATCGTTTGACTGCACGAGTGGCCTTCATTGCACAATCCGGACAATCCATACCTCGTATTTGCCACTCGAATTGCTCAAATCCATCGACTACTAATTCGGCTTCCATTAAGTCCGCAGAATCTGCTCCCTCTCCTGCAATTGGCCTAACTTTCTCCAGAGAACCATCATCTAGAACCAATTCTTCTACTGATTCTGCTTTTGCTACTTTTTTCTCCCGAGCGCCAGAAATGCTTGAACGAATTTTACTAACGCCTTCACCCAGCATCCCCTGTATACCAGAAATTGCACTTCCTAGTGAACCGATTGTGGCGGAATTATCGCTTCCTGATTGAACCTCAGATGTCTTCGGCGACTCAGGCTGTGCCTGAGTCGAATCATCGTCTTCATCATCTAAGATGAGAAACTCGTCCTCAGTCACAACCCATGCAAGAGATGGAGACACATCAACCTGAGGGGGAGAAGACAACGCTACGACGGTGGAATCATCAATGTTGAGCCAACCGAAACGATGTGGAATTACCCGAGTTGAGCGACTTCGAGATGATTATCTTCGATATCGATGGGACTTTACTAGATATCGAAGGCTTCCAAGAAGAATTAATTCCTCTAATTAGAAAAATCGAACAATTAGGATATACTATCTCACTTGCAAGTGGAAGAACTCTACCCAACGTGACTCCAATTCAGCAAAGCTTGGCTGTATCTGGATTTGTGGTCGGAGAAAATGGAGGCATGGTGTGGGACACACATGCCGGATTCCCTATTCGCGCTCTTGCAGATGGAGAGCGAGCACGTGAAGCAGCGAATTGGTTGGCCAGCCAAATAGAGGGATTAGATCCTGCTGGAATCGAGTCAAACCGCTGGCGAGAAACCGAATGGTGTTTGAAAGAAGTTGATAATTATGAGGCCATTCGAGAAGCAATAGATGGCTCTCAGTACAACGAATTATCGATTGTGCCAACCGGATTTGCAATCCATATTTGCACGCCTGGGCTTGACAAAAGTACAGGTGTTGAATTTGCCTTGGAACAGAGAGGCATTGACCCATCTAGGGTTATCGCGGTGGGCGATGCAGCTAACGATATTCCAATGTTTGAGTTGTGTGGATTTGCAGTAGCGGTCAACGACGAACATGACGGAGTAGCAGATGCTGCCGATATTATTACGGAACAAAAAGGAACTTCTGGAACAATCGAATTCCTCAAGCAATTTATCCAAGCGGTTGAAATACCCTGAGTGGACCGGAAATTTGTGTTACGTTGATTCCGATCTAATTATGGAACGAAAACAAGACGACATACTAGACTTGCTAGTTAGGTGCCTTGAGGCATGGCTAACTTGGCTAGAAGAAGACAACAAAAACTTAGCAGCCGAAATGGAAGAGAAACAGTGGCGTACAGAAAACGAGGCTTTCTCTCTCAACGAATATACCTACAACTGGGAGTTCACAGAGAAGTGGGAATAAGTTGGTGCAGGCGGCAGGATTTGAACCTGCGAAGCACTACGCAGAGGATCTTGAGCCCTCCCCCTTTGACCACTCGGGTACACCTGCACAATATCCGAGTCGCAATGCCCTCTTGATTCCAGCGGCTCGAACCGCACTCTATGTCGCCTCAGCAGCGAGTCTGACGGAATGGTTGATTTAGCGACTCGGCACGCTCCCATACGAACCGCTTCGGGAGTATGGAGGCAGAGGCTATGAGGTTAAGCAAAAACCAACTACAGGCGGTCGAAAAGGCCCTCTTTGAGGTGGCTCGAAAGCAGAAGTCATCTGCTGGCCCAGTAGAACTCCCATTACCTGACTTCTGGGCTTCTGTAGGCCAATTGACCGCGAGTTTGGAAGCCGAACTCTCTGAGACTGTTCAATCCGAAGGAATGACAGCAAAGGCGCAATTGCAAACTCGTAGACTCGGCAATGTCAGAACATTGGTCACCGACTTAACACGTATCCGCTTGAATGCATTTACCCAGCACGCGGTTTTAGTCAATCTGATGAAAGGTGGAGGGGCTGAGGCCGCAGCAGCCTTGCAACACCTCAGCGTAATTGATTGGGAGAGGCATGACCCTACCGAGAGGGCCTACTATCAGAGTCTAGGTCACTTGGTTGACAAATACAAGCACGATGTTGCTTGGAAAGAATTAGTCAACGGAAGTAATGGAGGAACTAACTCCACTTCGCCTCCGGCACCTAGCCCAGACGCTTCGCTAAGCGAGTTCACTGAACCTACTCCTGAACCAGAACTACAATCTCCACCTCCAGCACCTATGGCCGAACCCAACGAAACTTGGGATGATCCCGAATTCGACGAGGAAGATCGGATTCGAGCAATGGATGGGTTCCCTGATCGAGCAACAGGTGCTGACCCTCATCCACCAGAAGAAATCAGTGTTTCAGAGACCATTGGTGGAGATTTGATGAGAATTAGAATTCTACAAGATTTATCAGATCCAATAATCGCCGAAGATGGTTCGGAAATTACATTGGTCGAAGGCGATGTGGAATCTTGTCCAAGTCTGATTGCAGAGACGCTAATCGCCGCTGGATTGGCCGTTGCTGCGCCTCTCTGAACACGCGCCAATGATTATCCTGCGTCTGTCAACGAAGTCGTACCTGCGGTGCATGCCATGGGTAAGACGATTAGCAAAAATAGAGTCAAAGAATTACGCAAAACATTCGATGCTGACCCCTCAGCGAAATTAGCACAAAACGCGGTCTCAAACAACGAATTATTGGAAGTGGCTTTGGATAGAGATTTAGTTCAAGAAATCGATTTTTCATTCTCAACTAAATTAGACAAATGGAAGGTGACTCATCAAAAGAGAAGTGGTCGGTGTTGGCTATTCGCGACACTGAACTTATTTCGACCAAGCACAATGAAGAAGATGAATGTGAAAAATTTCGAATTCAGTCAAGCTCACATTCACTTCTGGGACAAATTTGAGCGCGCCAACCACTTCTATGAAGCGATTATTGAGACCGCCGATCGTCCTGTCGATGACCGCACAATCGGCTTCCTACTAGGTGACCCAATAGGAGATGGTGGGCAATGGAATATGGCCATGAATCTGATTAGAAAGCACGGCCTAGTTCCAAAATCGGCTTATCCTGAATCTCAATCTTCATCCAGTACTCGCTACATGAATGCAAATCTCAAGGACATATTGAGAACAGGAGCTTGTGAGATTCGCGAAATTCTCGATTCAGGTGGTAGTACTGCAGAGGCTCGTGCGCACAAAGATTCGCGACTTGCAGACATCTGGAGAATTCTTTGCATCCACTTGGGCACTCCTCCTGAAAAGTTCGATTGGCAATGGGAGGACAAAGACGGTAAGTTGCATCGAAAAGGAATAATGACTCCTCAAGAATTTGCTGAAGAGTTCGTCGAAATCGATTGGGAAGACTATGTTTGTATCGTAAACGATCCAAGGAATGACTACTACCAAACCTACACCGTTGACTATCTGCAAAATGTTGCTGGAGGGCCACCAGTGGTCTATCTAAATGTTCCAAGTGAGGAGATGAAAGGCATCACTCAGAGCCTATTGGAGGATGGATTACCTGTTTGGATGGGATGTGATGTAGGAAAGCAAATGCACCGAAAGAGAGGGCTTTGGGACGCCAAGTTATTCGATTTCGGAGCCTTATACGGGGCTGAATTTGGTATGAATAAAGCCGACCGACTTAGGTATAGCCAGACTATGATGACACACGCTATGCTGTTTACCGGTGTCGATGTGGTAGATGGTAAACCACGAAGGTGGCGTGTTGAAAATTCATGGGGAGCTGAGCAATCTGGCAGAAAGGGATTCTACACTATGAACGATTCATGGTACGACGAACACATGTTCGAGATTGCATGTCCAAGCAAATATCTCTCTGATGAGATGAAGGCCGGGATGAAGACTGAACCAATCGTGCTTCCAGCATGGGACCCAATGGGTAGCCTAGCAAAAGACGAAGCGTTCCAGTGATGGAATCAACCTAGGTGCCTTAGAGACAACTCGATTGTAACCGAGTCTGGATAGTCTAGGCGAAGGACTCGGCGTAGTGCCTTCTCGTCCTTAGCAGCAGATGTCACAAGTTCCAGAAGTCGCTTGTGAATTCGCATTTCCCAGTGATCCCAGGTTTCAGCGCCTTCGCCATCTGGGCTCTTGCGGCATGGAACCACCAATTTGCGAGTTGGTAGGGGAATTGGTCCACGCAGGTCAACGCCTGTCTCGTCACAAATTGCTTTGATTTGCCCACATACCATGTCGACATCTTCGTGGTTTTCACCAGTCAGCTTGATTTTGGTGATTACGGCCATAGTACCCTCTCCGAGTCCTCAGCCTTAGTTACCAAATTCACTTCTTATCAATCTTCAAGCAAACGCCAGCAGCCACGGTCTTACCCATGTCTCGAATAGCGAATCTTGACAACTCAGGGAATGTATCCATTTGCTCAATTGCCATTGGCTTTGTTGGAGCGAATCGAACTAGAGCAGCGTCACCGGTCTTTAGGAACGGTGGGTTTGCTTCCTTAGTCTTGGAATTCTCTAGAAGTTCTACGAATCTAACTGCTACCTGTGCAGTGTGTGCGTGGAATACAGGAGTGTATCCTGCACCAATTGCCTTTGGAATCTCCATAAGTTGGATCTGTCCAACGAATGTCTCATCGTGACGTACGAACATTGGCTCGTTGTCAGAGTAACCTGCTACGTCTCCCCTTCGGATATCGTTAGCTGCTAGTCCACGAACGTTGAATCCAACGTTGTCACCAGGCTCAGCCTTCGCGTGGCTGGTGTGGTGCATCTCAATGTCCTTTACTTCAGCAGACTTCTGGCTTGGGTTGAATACAACTGTCTTACCTCTTTCTAGAACACCAGTCTCTACCTTACCGACTGGTACAGTTCCAATTCCGCTGATCTTGTAGACGTCCTGTACAGGTAGTCTTAGTGGCCTGTCGACTGGCTTTGGTGGCATTTGAATTCCATCAATTGCTTCGAATAGGGTTGGACCCTTGTACCAAGGCATGTTGTCAGACTTTGTGAACAGATTCTCTCCATTGAAGGAGGAACAAGGAATCTTTGGTACATCAGCCGGATTAAATCCTGATAGCTTGAGTAGGTTATCTACCTCTGCAACAGTCTGATTGTACTTGTCCTCGGAGTAGTCTACACCACTGATATCCATCTTGTTGACGTTAACAATAAGTTGCTTGACTCCCAGAACCTTTGCTAGGAAAGCGTGTTCACGAGTCTGTGCGTTAACACCGTCGTTAGCCGCACATAGTAGAACAGCGGCGTCAGCCTGGCTGGTTCCTGTGATCATGTTCTTCACGAAGTCACGGTGCCCTGGAGCATCGATGATTGTGAAGTAATAGTTTGGAGTGAAAAGCTCCTTGTGCGCGACATCAATAGTGATACCACGCTCACGCTCTTCCTTCAGACCATCCATAACGTATGCGAGACCGAATCCGGCCTTACCAGCTTCAGATGCTAGTTGTTCGTTCTTGTCGATGATGTGCTGCTCGATATGACCTGTGTCAAGGAGTAGACGTCCGACGGTTGTTGACTTTCCATGATCAACGTGCCCAATGAACACGATGTTTAGGTGCGGCTTGCTCTTATCTTCCCATTGTGAACCCATAATATCCACCTCTAAGTGTGGCCCGCCGACCAATGATGCCTATTTGAATCTCTCCCCATAGGAGAGGCGTCAATTTAATTGAATTAGAGGTTTAATTCTTCGTCGCAGTTCATCGATATTGCAATTCAATTATCAAACTCTTGACCTCTGTGTTGTGCGTTTTCTCATTCTGCAGGTCAACGGTCCAAGTACCAGGCTCAAATCCTCTTACTGTTGAGCCACCAATTACCAGCCAAACACAGCGGTCATCAGATTGACAATCACCGGCGTTTCTGTTATCATCCCCAACGCCGGTAGTGTTCGCGACCTCTTCATCGGTCTCATTGAAGATGAATAGGTCGAGTTTGTTCTCAGTATCAACCCCGCCAAATGGTTGGTCACCATCCTCTGCGGGGTAGGTTAGTTTGGTCCTTAGGTATCGAATCTTATTCTGTCCATCATTATCGTAGGTTACCGGGTAATCCCAAGTCATGATTACCGGATCCTGGTATCTTCGGTCAATGACAAAGTCAGTCCAAGTCCCTCTGTAGTTAATGTAGAGAGTCGATTCGTCAGAGTCCGTTAGGCCATTGTTGTCTGTAACTGTCAACTTGATGTCCCATGAACCGGCCGGCATATCTTCGAGAGTGACGGTTTCTCCGGTTGCATCGACATCGTTCTCTGGATTACCATCTTCATCGGAGTCGATGTCCAAGTCCAAATCCCATTCCCAAGAAACTAGATATTCTTCAGCATAACAATCCGAATTATCTGGATTACATCCTGCCCAGGACTCAGAACCATCTAATGTGACTGAGGTTTCTACAGTGATGCTTCTATCATTTTCTTCCTTATCCTCGCACACCCATACTAGTACAAAGGAGCCTGCAGGTGCATCCTCACCATCACAATCATCGTCCTTTGCAGTAGTTACCTCTGCTTTGGGTTCCCTAGCTGAGGAGTCGATTACAGAAATTGTGTCACTAATAGAAGTCTCGTAATTTCCATCGCTTACGGTTAGAGTTACCATATATTCTCCGGCTTGTGAATAAGAGTGACTGGTTGTCAATCCATCCCCGAGGTTTCCATCGCCGAAATCCCATGTGAAGGTTAGAGCATCTGCGTCTGGGTCGGAAGAGCCTACTGCGCTGAAGGTAACCGAATCACCAGCACGCACTGATCCATCGGGATCAATGCTCATTTTTGCACTTGGAGCTCCATTCAAACTGAAGGTCTCCAAACATCCTGCAAATGCTGCGCTGAGCAATAGCAATACGACCATTGGGGCCAATCCACCCGCTCCTCTCATAGTCAGGGGTGTGATGGTGGTCGTCATCAACCCTACGGATTCCCGTAATCACTAGAA
>JAZAAK010000035.1:0-44185 GCA_036138175.1 Thermoplasmatota archaeon
CACCACAATTATGGCGAATATATTGCTAATTATTGCTAAATTTATCATAATTGCTTCAATTACCACAAATAAACGTATAATAGAAATTAATTTCACCACAATTAGTCATATTAATACTTTGGAACTGTAGAATCTATCTGTTCCGACCAAAGATGGATGCCGCCAACCATATTCCACACCCTAGATCTGTCCCACCCAGAATGACCCAACCATCGGGCTACAGCATCCGAACGACCACCAGTTCTGCAGTAAACAACCAAATCACAATCTTTTGGTAAATCTTCAGATTTTGCAGGAACTGCAATATGTTCAATTCGCAAGTCGGTACCTGGCAAACTGGTAATCGCTTCCTCATTTGCCCTTCTGACATCCAATAGGAAGGGGTTCCAACCCGTAGATCGTCTTTCTACAAATTCGGCGGGGGTAATTTCTAGCACCTGTCCAATTGGAGGTTCTTTCCTAATCTCTTGACTTTGGCAAGCTTCCATTATCAATTGCTCGGACATTTCCGTGACAGGTTCTCTTTCAGGTAATTTGTCAAATTGTAACGAACGAGTTCTCATTGATTTTGCATCAATCACCATTAATTGTCCAGACAACGAATCACCAACACCTAGCAATAATTTGATTGCTTCAGCAGATTGTATGCTACCAACAATACCTGGTAGAACGCCCAATACTCCTGCCTCGGCGCAATTTGGCGCTAATTCAGGAGGTGGTGCATTCGGAAATAAATCTCGATAATTTGGACCACCATCGTAATTGAAGACAGTAACTTGGCCTTCGAATCTATGAATGCTGCCAAAAACCCACGGTTTCCCCAGAATCTCACACGCATCATTGATTGTATATCTAGTAGGGAAATTGTCTGTGCCATCAATTACCAAATCCCAATCAGAGAGTAACTCCAAGGCATTATTGACATCTAGCCTAGTATTATGTTCAACAACTTCAATTTCCGGATTTAACTCTCGAATTCGATTAGCTGCTGACTCAACCTTTAGTGAACCAACAGCCACTGTAGAATGAATTACCTGTCTTTGTAGATTTGTAATGTCGACTTTATCGTCGTCAATTATTCCAATCTTACCGACCCCTGCCGCTGCCAAATATAGCAAAGTTGGAGACCCTAATCCACCGGCTCCAACCACAATAACAGAGGAGTTTTTCAACTTCTTTTGGCCCTCTTCACCCATCTCTGGAAGAATCAAATGACGCGCATATCTAGCGCGCTCCTCTAGGCTCAATTGCTCGTCCACGGGCCTGAGAGAACACAACTCATTCATTTTGCCTTCGGCTTGCACCGCAGACTCAGAAGGTACCTGATAAGTAGAGTCTAACAAATGCAACAGTGAATCCGAGCCGCCCCCATATACGTGTCAATATCTGTGCATTTTCCGATGAAATATCTCTACGGAATAACAGATTCCAAAGTCTTCGTACAAAATTTTGGTCTAATGGGTCATCAGGTCTTGGGATTCCTTTGAAGTGTCTTTCCAAATCAGAGAGAATACAAAATCGGCCGCGGAAAAACCAGAGTATTTCTGTGGCGGCATATAGAATGACAACTCCCCACCACATCCACTGATACGGACCTAACCAAAGTACAGCACACCAAAGTGTAACCACAGTGTGAGAGAGATAGAACAAATCTCCTATCCGGTGCGATAGCCAACTTCTTTCCTGCCAGTCTTCTCGATTGCTGAAAACACCGAATTCAACCATTCTGTCACTTCAGTGTTGATCCTCTAACCATCGCTCAGCATCGATTGCGGCTTGACAACCCATTCCAGCGGCAGTAATTGCCTGTCTGTATCTTGTATCTACAACATCTCCAGCCGCGAATACTCCCGGAATGCTAGTCATTGTGTGCTCCTTTGGAATAATGTATCCAGAATCATCGGTTTCAATTTGATCATCAAGGAATGTCGTAATTGGTTTATGTCCTATTGCGATGAAAGCTCCAGTACATGAAATCTCTTCAGTTGAACCGTCGCGAGGATCTTCCAATACTGCTCCGGTGAGCCCTTTTTCATCAGAAAGCCACTTTTTCACGGAGCGGAAAGTCTTGATCTCAATCTTTGGATGATTCGCCGCTCTGTCATACATCACTTTTGAGGCGCGGAACACATCTCTTCTGTGGATGATTGTAACCTTGCTAGCAAATCTAGTCAGGAAAGTGGCTTCTTCCATTGCTGAGTCTCCTCCCCCTACAACGATAATTTCCTCGTCTCGGAAAAATGCCCCGTCACAGGTTGCACAGGTACTGATTCCTCGCCCCTTCTGTGCGTCTTCGCCTTCAGCACCTAACCAAATTGCCTCTGCCCCAGTGCAGATAATCAAAGTCTCAGCAAGAAATTCTTCTCCTTCAACCCAGACTTTGAATGGCCTCTCGCTGACATCGACCTTCTCGACGTTTTTATCATGAACCTCAAGACCAAATCTTTCGGCTTGTTCTCTAAGTTGCATCATCATTTCTGGCCCACCTATCCCTTGAGGGTAACCAGGAAAATTTTCGATATCAGAAGTAAGCATTAGCTGACCTCCTGATGCATATCCTGCGAACATCAAAGGCTCCAGCATTGCTCTAGCGGAATATAGGCCAGCAGTGTATCCTGCGGGGCCAGAACCGATGATGATTGTATTGCGGACCTTGTCGGACATAGGTTCTCCCAATGTCCGGCATTCTTTGAACATTGACTCTCAAACTTGACTGATATTTGCCTGAATGACATCAGTTATTCATCGAAATTACAGCGCCTACTGCGGCACGAGCGTGAGGTTCAAGCCGCGGCTCAATATGTTCTGGCTCGGCTCCTGGTCCAATAATTCCCAAACCTATTGGCTTGTCGTGCTTGATTTGTAGGTCGATTATTGCACGGGTAACAGATTGCCCCATAACTAACCCGTGTTGAGTCTCTCCACGCTCGATAATACCCAGTGTAATCGCACCATCCACATCCTCTCGTAGGAGAAGTCTTTCCAAAGCGAGAGGCGCTTCCATAGATCCTGGAACCCAAACAACATCTGTTAATTCCGAATTCATCATTGATGCTTCATCACGGGCAAATTCTAGCATTTTTTCGACTTCTTCTTTGTGAAAAGAACCGCAGACCGCAACTATTCTCATCTCTCTACCTCCATGCTTCGAATCGTGTCTACTACAGCTTGGGTTCTGGAGTCCACTTCAATATTCACTAAGTCACCCTCAGTCTTCGCTCCGATTGTAGTAATCCTCAGAGTTTCCGGGATAATATGTAGATTAAATCCCTCAGATTGTACTTCTCCAACCGTCAAGGACATACCATCAACTGCAACATATCCCTTCTCGAGAATGTATGGTTTGGTATCGGCTTGATGTTCGATTAGTAGGTCGATTCCTTCACCTTTCTGGGTTCTTTGTAGAATTCTCGCAGTGGACATAATGTGGCCAGAAAGAATGTGCCCTCCTAATTCGTCACCCATTCTTAGAGATCTCTCAATATTCACTCGACTACCCTGCTTGAGCAAGCCCATTGTGGTACGCTCCAAGGTTTCAGGTATTGCTTCAAAACGAACATGGCCATCTATTGCAGAAACTACTGTCATACAAACGCCATCTATTGCCACGCTTGCACCTATTTCTAAATCATCATCATAACCACTTAGGTCAACAACAATCGAACGGACCTCTTCTCCCTGCTCGGTTGCCACAACCTCGCAAGACGCAGCCACAATCCCTGTGAACATTCTCAATCCTCCTCGTAAGGGCCGCCGGTCTCACCAGACCAGAGATCAATAATCCGAGCAATGATTTTCCTTGTTCCGTCGAGGTCGTCTGCTAATCCTTCGACCCTTCTGACCTCGACATTCCCCCAACCATTCTCCTCCAATCCTTTCTTGATTGAGTCTCGTGAATGCTTCTGGTCGTAACCTAATGCGATGACATCGGGTTTCACTACTTCTAAGATATCAAAAATAGGTACACTTGGAGGGTTTCCTACAATTGCCTCATCCACAGGTTTCAACCCCATCACCATGCGTCTTCTAAGATCTTGATTAGTTACAGGCTCGTGTTTTTGTTTCCTTACAGTATCATCATGAGCAACTACTACAATTAACTCGTCACCTAGGGACTTTGCCTGTTCGACATAATGTAGGTGACCTGCGTGCAGTAGGTCGAAAACCCCGACCGCCATGACCCGAACCATCCATATCTCCTCTCAGTCAAATATCCTCAATGCTTCGGTCAATCTTCAATCCCTAGAGCCTTTAGTAAATCATCACCAGTAATCATGGGTATGTTGTGTAATTCAGCGTACTGTCTGGCAGCCTCAAGACTCAGTGCTTTATCTCCATCTGGTTGTAACATCTCAGCTCCAATGGTGGCTGGAACGTGTCCAGAGAGTCTCGCTATTGCAACAGCTAGTTCAGTATGGCCTTGTCTAGTTTTCAGCCCACCAGGGGATTCTCTACAAACAGGAATATGTCCAGGAGTCCTAAACTCAGAACCGAGCGCCTGCTGAGCAGTTTCCTCAGTTGCATTTGCCTGCATCATCTCTCCAGCTAATTCACCAAACCTTCGCGTAGTTAGCGCACGGTCCCTATCGGTAATTCCGGTGTAGGTTTCTCTATGATTCAAGGACAGGGTGAAGGCAGAGCGTGAGTCATATTGTAAGTCGTCAGTGATTAATTTACCAAGAACTGGGTTTTCCGCTACAAGTGCGGGATGGGTATGAATATCCTGTAACCAAGGAAGACCGAATAGGCTGCCTATTTCATCACCGACTGCCAAGAATAGAAGTCCTCCACAGTCCCGTCTCAATCTTCGCATAACCGCTGGACTGGCTGCTGTTGCAGGCCATAGAAGGTCGGTTTCGCATTCTCTGAAATCAGAGTCGAAAACCATCACTGGCTGGCCTTGCGAGAAGGCTTGGATAGCATTTTCAACATTCGACTGCATGTTTCTTCCGACCCGGTGTTGGTACCCGTTATTTTTGGTCCTTTGTTCTCACCGTAGAGTTATCATCACCAAGTCATCAGGCCATTCATGGGTGGATATCGAGCCCCGCTAAGGGTCGACCTTGCAGGTGGTTGGACCGACTTAGCACCATATACTCATGATCATGGGGGCGAAGTGGTCAACTTCACAATAGACAAGTGGGTTACAGCAACTCTTTCTGGAGATGGAAATGTCGATTTCCAATTTGATGTTCCTGCAGGTTCAGGACTTGGGACTAGCGGTGCTTTGAATGTAGCAAAAATTGCCGCCCTAGGAGTTGATGATCTAACTGACCTAGATGCAATTGCAGAATCAGCCTTTGAGGTAGAAAATAAGGAAGGAAATCGTTGTGGCCGTCAAGACCAATGGGCATCTGCACATGGTGGATTCAATCGTTTTCTATTCATAGGAGATGGTGTTGAACATTTGCCATTTGAACCTGCTCCATCTGCTAGAAAGTGGTTGCATAAGCATCTGATTATCGCACATAGTGGAATCCAGCATAAATCAGGAGATATGCAAGAATTAGTTTGGTCTCGATATAATGCAGGCGATAGAGCAGTAATTAATGGCCTACACACAATTCGTTTGGCTACGAAAAAGATGGCTGATGCCCTCCAAAGAGATCAACGGCAGCTAGTTGTAGATGCCTTGAATGAAATCTGCGAGGGAGTCGATTCACTGGATCCTTCAATACATCAACCATTTCGTTCGACAATCGATCCAATGATTACTGATGGTTCGGTGATGGCTTGGAAAGCTCTGGGTGCTGGAGGAGGTGGCTGTGCCGCCCTTCTTTGCAACCCAATGAGTCTAAATTTGGTCCATTCTAAATTATCTGAGATAGGTTGGCAAATCATCGAGTGGGAGTATGAAAATTCAGGTTTGGCTGCAATTTGATTCGAATCTTGTTGGGCGAAGCCTCAAACACTACTTTCTGCCCCCAAACCCATGCGCTATGCAAGTAGGGGCCTTTCCTTAGCAATAGTCTTACTTTTCTCTGTAAGTTTTCTTTCCGTTTTTGTTGTAGCACAAGATGGTCAAAATAATCATCCTACAGAAGAACAACCCTACATGTACTTCTGGGGTTCTGATGACCTATCTGAATGCTGGAGTAATTTCGATAATGCATCAACCGGCTCATCAAGTTCTGGGTTTGGTGAAATTGCATTTCCGGCTGGTGATGATGTATCTGTGGAGTATTCTTGTAATATGCAATCAGCCTTTACAGATGATTTTCTTTTAGCAATTAACGAAACTATTTCCATGAGGTTGAAATTTAATATTGAGTCTGGAAATTGTGGAGGCGATTGTACCGATTTAACTCTAACTCTTTCTAGGGGGCAAGATGAAATCGATCAATTTGTTCAATCCGCGAATTCAGTTAACAATGGCAATGACTTCACTACTCAGTGGGACATTTTAGTCGATGATTCCGTTAGAACATGGGACAAGGACACCATGCTTACGCTGACAGTTGAATATTCAGTACCGGCTCAGGGTGGACCACAGTGTACAGACCCTCCTGGTCCCGTTGGACCAATTGCGGACTGTTCCGGTAATTTCCGCATGTACTATTCAGAGGACGGCGGTAGTCCAGGAGATGTTTATGCAGAATTCCCGATTTACGTATCATTGACAGATGCTAGTAACAATATTGGAAAGACCTCCGTAGGACCCATTGCCTTCTTCATACCATTCCTCGCAATAACTGCATTGCTTGGAATTGTTGGTATAAGAGAAGGCTGGAAATCAGAATCAGATGAACCGTTCTACACTAATGCCTTTGATCCTGACAAATACATAGGGATTCCTTCAGCAATCGCGTCAGGGACTAAAAATTCGTTTTCGGAATGGAGGGACGGCGGACCATTAACCCTTAACAAAACACGAAGAGTAATTACTCTCTGTATTCTTTACTTTGCTCAAGGTCTACCCGGTGGATTTGCCGGAGTTACTTTTGCAGCCTATCTAGTAAAAAATGGTACTCCAATTCAAGACATTGCTATATTGTATGCAACTGTTGCCCTTCCTTGGACTTTCAAATGGATTTGGGGGCCGGTGGTAGATTCTGTATTCATTGAAAGATTTGGTCCACGTCGTCAATGGGTTTTATTTGCCCAAACCGGTATGGCACTCACTTTAGGTGGATTATTGTTGATTCCAGATCTAAATGGAGAAATTAAATTAGTAACTAGAGTATTATTCGTCCACAATATATTCTCATCATTACAAGATGTGGCAACCGATGCGCTAGCAGTCGAGATTTTGCAACCGAATGAAGTTGCCAAAGTCAATGGCTTCATGTTCGCTGCAAAGAGATTTGGAATTATTGTGGGCGGTGCCGTTCTTGGCATTCTAATCGATGTTATACAAATTGAAGGGGTAATTATGGCACAATTGGTTCTACTATTACTTGTTGCATGGTTCCCACTTACAATGATTGAAAAACCCGGGGTGCAATTATTCCCATGGTCAAAGCCGCAATATATCGAAGCCGAAATCATTGATGTTGATGATGAATCATTCGAAGAAGAGGAAACGGAATCACCTTGGAAAGAAGAAGATACATTCAGAATAGCAAGAACTGTTGGTTACGCCGTATCAGAGACTCGAATATCTATCCCTGCCATGTTTGCAATTATTGGCTTAACAACTTGGTTTGCAGGTTTTGCAGTCGATGTATTTACTATTGATTGGAGCTTTGGAAAGGACCTAAGATCTCTCACTAATCCAATTTCATATACTCTATTATTCGTAGGGATAATTACGCTTCTGATATCAATTTCTATGCGACAAATAGAGAATTCGAAGGAACTACCGTTAGTTCCAAATCCATTCACTGTTCTTCCCCGTAGCACTAGAAATACCGTTGCAAGGACTTCCTTCTATCTTGTCAAAGCCTTTTCTGTCAGATCTGCTTTCCTGTTAATTTTCCTTTGTTTATTATCTGAATTGTATTACTTTGTGGGTCCGATTGTGCTTGATATCTTCATCAATGAAGCGGGCTGGTCTCAGGCAAAATACAACGGTGTCATGGGTGGTATAGTTGTATTCGGTGCGATCGCAGGTCAGATTTTCGGTGGCCTTCTAGGTGATAAATTTGGAACCAGAAGAGTTGCAATGGTAGGTTTCCTGATTCTTTCATTAGCCAATGCAACACTTGCTTTATTAGAGCCACTATGGGGCAATACAACAATCATGACAATTTTCCTAATTCTACAGGCCTTCGTTGCCGGAATTGCTTGGATTTGTATTATTTCTTTGTCTATGAAACTAACTTGGAGCAAGGTTGGAGGTACACAATTTACTGCCTACATGTCTTTGTTTAATCTATCAGGGGTAACCGCTTATCTTCTAACTGAGAGAATGATAGAAATCTTCGATTACTCTTCGGCAATTTACATCGGTGCAGCCCTTACTATGATATCTTCTATCATGTTGATTTTCATCGATGAAAATGAAACAGAACGAGTATTAGAAGGCCGTTTAGGAGACGATGACGAAGATGAAGATGAATGGTGGACAGACGAGGGCGAATCAATGGAGGGTGCAGAGCTTGGCGAGCATGCAACAGTGGCTTGATTCATGCGAAACGGATTTCCTGATTTTTTCACAAACAGTGTGCTATTACTGCACTCGAGCAAAAAATTTTCTCAATACAAGAGATCTAACTTTTACAGAGGTAAATTTCGACCATGAAGGAGACCTTCGATGGGAAGTAGTCGATGCAACAGGGCATCGTACCGTTCCAGTCTGCTTCGATGTCAGAGGTGAACAACCAATCTTCAGTGGCGGCTCTGATCATTTGATGGATTACCTTAGCTGATTTGACTAAATCGAATCAGCCATTCTTTGAATTGAATTTTTCAGTTCATCTAACTGGTTCAAATTGACCATGTGGCCTTTTTCATGCTCAAGGCGAGTAACTGGCCATCCAGCGGATTCATACATTTCCGCGTGTTCTATGGCTACTTCTAGAGGCACAAGATGATCCTTTCTTCCATGCATCCAAACAACTTCTCTTGGCTTAAGGAAGGGAAGTAATTCTATCAAAAAATCTGGCCTAACGGTCTTTGTTCCAATTAGAACAAGACCAACTATTCTCTGATTTAAATTTGTTTCCAAAAGCGCAGAGGCAATCGCCCCACCCTGAGAAAAACCTCCGATAATCACAGGCCCATTCGGAATCTCTCGAATCACCCTTTGCATAGAATCTTCAACTTGGTTTTGAGATTCTGAGTCCAAAGGTAGAGTTGGATCTTCAGCCCTTAACCACCAAGCAAACCCACCCCTAGTTGGATGTTCAATTTCTGCTTGCGGACAGATGACATTCCAACCATTAGGCGCCAACATATCTGCAAGTGGTTGCATTTTCTCTGTAGTTCCTGTCATACCATGTAGCATGACGAGAGTTCCAGAGGTCATTTCGACACCTCAGAGTGTCCAAGAAAAGGTAATTGCACCGGCGATAATTAGTCGAAGATCAGAATCGCCGGTAAAGGTCAAGGTAAGCGTATATTCCTCACTTGGGTAGGGAATAGTTCCCAATGTACCGTATTCTTCTGCACCCGGGCCCCAAGTTCGTTGAAGGGCGGATACCGATGTGTGGTCTCTAAGTGTCAGGCTGATGCTTGAACTCCCACTTCCACAGGCTGCGTCTAGGTAGTACACCATTTCATCCCACTCTCCATCGCTAGGATGGTCACTTACGAGGAATGTATCTCGTATCTCAAAATCAGTACCAGCATTTTCCCAAGTTTCGGAGTACAGGTCCCCTCCACGAATGAAGAAGACCTCGCCATCATGACCTTCGCCATCTTCTGTGTGTCCATTTGTTGCTAGCATCATTCGTAACTGCTCAATCCCTTCGGAATCGGTCCAGATAAATGACGAGAAGAAACCAATTTCTGTGTTGAAGGTGTAGTCGAGTCTAGCGCCATCAGAAGCTTGTGCAGACATTGTTGCATGGTTCTTGCCTACATCTAAGGCAGTAGCAGTCCAATCGTTAGTGAATAGTGAAAATGCCCAAGAATCCCCTTCTGAAATTGGGAAGGTCAAAACAGGCTGAGGCATTCCATTTTCGTAGGCGCTTAGATTGTCGTGTGTTATTCTGCCGAGAAATGGATTATGGTTGAGAACAGCGTGTCTTCTTGCCTCTCCTATAGATGAGATTGCCAACATGTAGGCAGTTCCATCTTCTTCGCTATCCGAGGCAACTACCAGTCGGGCAGTATCATCGGTGTATTCTGGTGTAGAGAATGTGTATAACCACCAATCTCCAATGTGCCAAGTCGGCACATCAATTGTGTGATCTGACCCTCCACTTCCACCTGAGTCAGTTAGTCCTGCACAGCCAGCAATACTGGCCATAAGCAACAACATGGTCAGGCCAATGGCACCGCTCCGCATGGTCGACCCTAAGGACAGACTCTCAAGAGTCTGACGCTTCAGCGTCCAAACATGTTTGGGCAATTTATGCAATTAAACTAGCGATAACAACCGATACGATTGACATCAACTTGATTAGAATGTTTAGTGAAGGTCCACTGGTGTCCTTGAACGGGTCACCAATAGTGTCACCGACTACTGCTGCAGAGTGAGCTTCATCGCCCTTTTCAGCGCCAGGAATCTCACCTTGCTCGATAGCCTTCTTTGCGTTGTCCCATGCTCCTCCGGCGTTTGCCATGAATAGAGCCAACAGAACACCAGTTGCGGTTGCGCCAGCGAGAGTCCCTCCCAGAGCTTCAGGCCCGAGGATTACCCCTATTACTACAGGGCTTGCTACAGCAACTAATCCTGGTAAAATCATCTCTCTAAGGGCTGCTTGTGTGGAAATATCAACACAAGTTGCACTGTCAGGTTCGACACCTTCACGTCCCTCCAACAATCCATCAATTTCTCTGAATTGTCTGCGTATCTCAGTAATCATGTCTTCAGCCGCGCGACCTACAGACTTCATGGTCATGGCTGCGACTAGGAATGGAAGTGCACCACCAATTAGCAGACCAATTACAACCTCTGGATTGGTTAGGGAAAGATCTGCTGCCTCAAGTCCTGCACTGGTCTTGTATGCAGCGAATAGTGCAAGAGCTGTCAATGCAGCACTACCTATCGCGAATCCTTTTCCGATTGCTGCGGTTGAGTTTCCAATTGAGTCTAGGCCATCTGTGATTTCTCTCACTTCCTTTCCGAGTCCTGACATCTCTGCAATTCCACCAGCATTATCCGCTACTGGTCCGTAAGCGTCTACTGTCATGGTAACTCCAACAGTTCCTAGCATTCCCATTGCAGCCATTGCAATTCCGTAAAGGCCTGCATCGCCACCACCCATTACATCGTTTGCAAAGTAAATTCCACCAGCCATTAGAAGAACAGGGATGAATACAGATTGCATACCTACAGCAAGACCTGCAATCGCATTGGTTGCACTGCCGGTCTTGGAAGCCTCTCCGATGTATGGAATCGCTTGTACCTTAATTCCGAATACAGGTTCGATTCCTGTGTAGTATTCGGTAACTAGCCCAATTAGAATACCAACTAGTGATCCAATTGCCACTGCCTGAATTACCGTAGTGTCTAATTCCAGATAGTCTAGAGTGAAGTATCCTCCACCGATAAATAGAGCAGCCCCAATGAATGTGGTGTTACGTAGTGCAGCTCCAGGATGCATGTTTTTCATTCCAGCAATTGAAAATACTCCAATAATGGATGAAATATATCCTACAACAGCCAGAGCGATTGGAATCATTAGGTAATCCGCACCTAGGTCCTCGCTAGCCTGAGCGATAACCATAGCAGCGATGATTGAACCTACGAATGACTCGAAAATATCAGCACCCATTCCAGCGACGTCACCAACATTGTCTCCAACATTGTCAGCGATTACACCAGGGTTGCGTGGGTCATCCTCTGGAATACCTGCTTCTACCTTACCAACAAGGTCTGCACCTACATCCGCAGCCTTGGTGTAAATACCTCCACCAACACGAGCGAATAGTGCGATGGAAGAAGCACCCATCCCGAATCCAGCGACATTCTCAACAGAAAGGAATCCGTCTCCGCCAACGGGGTCTGTCATGTAATACATTAGGGAGATTCCAAAGAGGCCGAGTCCGCCTACGGCAAGTCCCATTACCGCTCCACCATTGTATGATGTAGTGAGAGCCGCTGCTTGACCACCGTTTGCGGCTGCTTGCGCTGTGCGACCATTAGCACTAGTAGCGGATTGCATTCCACTAAATCCAGCCGCTACACTACAAAGAGCACCGATGATGAAAGCGACCATGGTTTCCAAACCAAGACCGTTATCTTCGCCACCAGCAAATAATAATCCAGCAACAACGACGATGAAAATCGCCAGCATTCGATATTCTGCCATTAGGAAGGCCATGGCGCCATCCTGAATTCTTCCAGTGATAGTTGCTACAGTTTTATTTTCAATTTCGATTGAATCAACCTTTCGATATAGCATGAATGCTATGAGCAGTCCTAGTATTCCTGCTCCCATTCCCATCATTCCAATTTGTTCTCCGTCCATAATATCACCAATTAGGTTGAGTCGCCGACCTAGGGTCCCTATTTAATCCGAATCCACAATAATCGCCCCTACGGGGCGGAGATTATGCTTGATAGCGACCTACGACCGTCGCGAATGAAGACAATATACTGGCTCCATCATGTTCCCCTTTGAAAGAAGCTAATTCTTCATCGCTTATGTGCCCCCATTCGTGAGCACGCTCAATTCTTGCTCTAGCAGCCTCTGGATGAAATTGTATTCCCCACGAAGGTAAGGGCTCACCGTCTTCGGAAAGAACTCTAACTGCAGTAACCCCGTTATGGCTTGTTGAGCATAGAAGAGAACAAGATTCTGGAACGCTCATTACATGATCTTGATGGGTGAATAATCCTGCAACACAAGAATCATCCGAAACATGTGAGGTAAGCAATTCATCATCTATTCCAATTTCAGTGAAGTCCAAGTCCCAAATCCCACTTGAAAGGGAGTCGGCACGCTCGATGGTTGCACCTAGAGCGTGGCAAAGTAATTGGTGACCGAAGCAAATTCCTAATGTTGGCCTACCTGCATTTGCAGAGGCTCGAACCAAGGACGCTGTGGGAGCCATCCAATCCTCCCACATGCTAACATTACGACGTGATCCACTACAAACTACGGCATCTACGGCGAGGGAATCTAGCCAATTTGCCATATCTAAGTCATTTTCAACCATCGGCATAACAATTCTTCGAAATGAAACTGTTCTGCCTTCTAATTCAACGGTGGTTGATTGCCAGAAGGGGTAATCATCATCCCAATGAGGCACGTCTTCCTCTGAAAGCGGCACTTCTCCTGCTTCGGCTTTTTTACCAGCCTCAAAGGATTGCATTTGAGGGGTTACGAGGAGCAACTCTACATCTCCAGCTGCTGCAAATGGCCTCACAACCTCCTGATTTCCTCCATGTCCGAAAGTCTCTCGCTCGACCAGCAGGTCGACCATCAGAACCCTGACCATGTCCGCCACATCGATGGTCAGCCCACCAATGGTTCAAAGCACCTCGCCTAGTCGCCCCTATGAGGAAATCACGTGGCTGAAGTCGATAAGGAACTCATCCTACAGTCCGTAGGACCGGTCCAAGCAATTTTGGACGCACATGATGGAATTGTCAATGTAGTCGACACTACAGATGGAATAATCATGATTTCACTAGAGGGTGGCTGCACTGGCTGCAGTTCAACTCCTATGACTGCAATGCAGATTTATTATTCATTGATGAAACTCGATGAAGTAAATGATGTAATCTTCGTCAATGGCGAACTTCCTGCCTACATGCGTGCATTTATTGACGATAAATTAGGTGTTGAAAGAACCGAAGAATAGAATCAGTCTTCATCCCTTTCTTGTTTTCTCATCCTCATTATTTCGTGAGGGTTAATTTCACCTTGGACATCTTGGCCCTTGATGTTTAGAGATCCTGCCGCAGCCACGATTAGAGCAGTTATTGCAAATGGTATTGCAACATTGCGTGAACCCCATAGTTCTCCGCCAAGATGATGTAGAGAAAATAGCAAAATTGCAGAGGTCACACACAAAACAAAGATAGTTTTCTGAGCAAATGCTTCTCCCCACTCAGCTCGAGTAAATGTTCCGATACTCATCCAAAGTAACATAGCGATACCACAAAGGGTAATCGAGGCGGTTTCCAGAGTTGCAAGTAACTCCACATCTTTCCGATTGGGTGTGCATTTGTGAGTCTTGGGTTCAATAGTGCTGATGGACATCCTCAAGGGCCGAGAATCCCCGTTAGGTACATGGTGAAGGTCAAGGGTTGGAGTCTACCCAAGCCTAGAAGCACAGGTCCTCCTTTCCAAACCAAGTCATCTGTAGTCGCTGTGATGGAACAAGTAGGAGTGCTACTGGAACTAGATGGAGCCAATGTGTTTAGGGTTAGAGCATACCAAAATGCCAGCCGAGCCTTGGCTTCCATGGAAGAAGACCTGGTAAGTGTTGTACAAGATGGAAGGCTGGTTGAGGTCAAAGGAATTGGTAAGGGAATCAGTGGTTTAGTAACAGAGGCTGTGATGGAAGGTACTTGGGGAGATTTACCTCAATTATATGCAAAAATTCCACCCGGTTTAATCGAGATTGTAGGGATACCCGGATTGGGCCCCAAACGCGCCCGAGTAATGTATGAGGAACTTGGAGTGGATTCAGTTGAATCGTTGAAGATAGCATGTGAAATGGGCCATGTAGCTCCTCTGTCCGGTTTTGGAGAGAAAAGCCAACAAAAATATCTCGAAGGAATTGAATTATTGCGCCGCTACCAAGGCCGTTCACGAATGGACGTAGGCCTGATGTTTGGCCGTGCACTGGAGGCGAGGGTTGCGGCAATTCCAGGAGTTTCTCGCGCACAACTCGCAGGTAGTGCAAGGCGTCGCAGAGAAACAATTGGAGACCTAGATATCGTAGTTGCAGCAGAACCCGCAGATCATGATGCAGTCGTCAAAGCTATTCTATCTCTTCCTGGAATTGCCGAGGTAAAGGGTTCTGGTGAGTCAAAGGTCAGCCTGATTTTGGAACAAGATATGCTATCTGGTGCTGAATCAGCAGGAAGTCTTGACGCCCAACTTGCGGAATCTATGATGGAGCGAAGTGGAGGTGCGACAATCGATGCTCAAGTCAGAATAGTACCCCCAGAAACGTTTCCATTCACTTTAGCCTACTTCACAGGGTCCAAAGAACACAATATCCGAATGCGTCAACTGGCAATAGACCGAGGCCTTAGATTGAATGAATTTGGCCTATTCTCTGAGAAAGAGGCAGGCGATGCAATAGGCATGGAGGCGGCCAAATATACTCTAGAATGTGCAGATGAGAAGGATATCTATCGTCATCTAGGGCTAGATTGGGTTCCTCCTGAAATGCGTGAAGATACAGGGGAAATTGAAGCCGCTGAATCTTCATCTCTTCCAAATTTAATCCAACCCGAACAAATTCGCGGAGCGCTTCACAATCACACTGTTGCATCAGATGGAGTGAACACATTGGAAGAAATGGCGGCGGCTGCACAAGAATTAGGTTGGGAGTATCTTGGTATTGCCGACCACTCTGAAATTCTCAATATCGGTGGTCGACAAATCGGTATTCCTGCGGATGGAATACCAGTACAAGCAGGAATGATTCGTGCACTCAATGAAGGCTGGGCTGACGCGGGTGAGGATTTCCGAATATTCCATGGTTCCGAGTGCGACATATTAGTTGACGGTGGCTTAGATTATCCAGATGAAACGCGTCAATCGATGAGTCACATAGTGGGCTCAGTACACGCTTTAGGTAGTTGGAGAAATCGAGATGAAATTGAAAATACTGAAGCACTAATTCGGGCTATAGAAAACCCTACTTTCACCATCTTAGGCCACCCAACTGGAAGAATATTACAGGGTAGAGAAGGATTCCCTGTCGATATGCATGCCGTGTTAAGAAGAATGGGGGAACTCAATTCTGAAGGTGAATTGAAAGCCGTTGAAATTAATGCATCTCCATATAGATTAGATCTAGATTGGAGGCTCTGTAATTATGCAAAACAGCAAGGCGTACCTGTTTGCATCAATCCCGATGCACATGGAATTGAAGGTTTGGCTGATGTTTGGTATGGAGTTCAAATCGCCCGAAAGGGTTGGCTAGAAGCAGCGGATGTGCTGAACACAAAGACTGGTTCGGAGATGGAACAACTACTGGGGCTCTGACGAAGGTTGATGACTATCGTATTCTAGCCACATCTATGCGCCTAATGCGGGGACTGGTGTTTGGCACTGTTTCATTGCTGCCAGCATTATTTGCCGGAATTGCTGCCTACTTCGTTCTTGGAGGTACTACAGGAGATGAATGGGAGGCTTGGATGTACGGTCCTTGTTACTTGATTCCTGGGTTAATTGTGGGTGGTTCACTATTCCTCGGACTTCGGGATGAGGGGGAAATTAAGCAATGAAAAGAGCCGATAAGGCTGACAAAATCGGGGCACAGTTAGACGAATTATACCCTGAAACTCCAATTCCTTTGGACCATACTGACCCCTACACTTTGTTAGTCGCGGTAATGCTTTCTGCACAGACAACGGACAAGAAGGTAAACGAGGTGACTCCGGCTTTGTTTGCAAGAGCAGACAATCCAGCAAAGATGGCCTCTTTGGAAGTTGAAGAAATTCAGAATTTAATCCGAGAAATTGGACTTGCGCCAACCAAAGCCAAGAATCTCAAATTAATGGCAGAACAAATACTGCAAGAGGGAGGAGAAATTATCCCGGATTGGGAATTCTTAGAATCACTTGCAGGTGTTGGACACAAGACTGCTAGCGTGGTTATGGCACAGGCATTCGGAGTGCCCGCCTTTCCAGTTGACACACACATCCACCGCTTAGCAAGTCGGTGGGGTTTGTCCAAGGCGCGTAATGTTGAACAAACTGAAAGGGATCTGAAGGCTGTTTTTCCAATTGATACTTGGAATCGTCGTCATCTGCAAATCATTTTCTTCGGACGGGAATACTGCCCAGCACGCAACCACAATCTCTCTGACTGCCCAATTTGTGGCTGGGCGGCCAGTAAAAAACGAATTCGAGAAGAAGCAAAGCGATAGAAAATCAATGTCTAACTAACATCCAGACACCCGTGATACATAGTGCCGCTCCACCAAGTAGCAATGAATATTGTATTGAAGAAAGAAGGTCCCGTGAATCTCTTCCATCCTGACATTGTCCCTCATCCCAGCCGGTAATTTGTCCAATTTGTCCACTCGTGCTATCGCACTTTTCTTCTAACTGATTATCGATGTAATCAATCCCCATACCTGCTCCAAACCAACCAATCAGAAATAACACTCCGACAATTAGCGAAAGGGCCCCCGAAATCTTTCCTGCTTTACCCATACCACTAATCAGACAGCCTTGTTTCTTCAATGCTCCCAATACGAGCATTCATCACCCCCGTTTATGTGGGGAAATTATGAGTGACGAGTTGGTGAATTTTGAGGTTGGCCAAAACGCCCCAGATTTTGAAGCCGAATTGACAGACGGAACCACGATTAGGCTTAGTGAAATTCTTGATGGAGGAGAAAAAGTAATTCTCTACTTTTATCCTAAAGATTCAACGCCGGGCTGTACTAAGCAAGCCTGTGATTTTAGGGATAATTTTGACCGATTAAAAGCAGTAGGATACCGAGTCATTGGTGTTTCAAAGGATTCCTCAAAATCCCATTCTAATTTCATAAATAAGCATAATCTCAACTTCGAATTAATCGTTGATCAAGACATCGAATTGCATAACCTCTACGGTGTATGGAGGGAGAAGATGAATTACGGAAAGACATACTTAGGCGTCTCTCGTTCTACTTTTGTGATTGGATTAGACGGTAATTTCGAATTTGTTGGCTATAATGTAAGAGCCACCGGTCATGTTGAGAGGCTGATGAATGAACTCGGAGTTGAGAGTTAATGGATATCGACGAACGACGAAAAGTGGTCTCGAGATACCTTCGTCGTTGCGTCACATACTCCGATGCTTCAATCGCTCGTAAAGTCAAGAGAGAAGAAGACCCCGGGGAGATTGCTCGGTGGCAAGCATTCCGTGAATTCACAGCATATTCTGCTACTGAGATAGAATCAGGCGCCCTAGATACTTGGCTAACCGACGAAGATGGAGACCCTCCACCTCCTCCAAAGATAGGAGACGGTTCATACAAAATCGACATAGATGCCCTTGGATTTAGGGAAAGAAGAGGCTGGCTTGCCTCTTTACTAATGCCAAAGCCAGTTGTTCTTGTCGGCACAAAATCAAAATCAGGCGTTGAAAATATAGCACCGATGTCTTCAATCAGTATTGTATCAAATCACCCTCCTCTTCTAGCCCTGTCATTATCAACCAATAGAGATGGTAGGCCTAGAGATACATTGGTGAACTTACAGGAAGAAGGAATAGGTTCCAAAGCCTCGATATTTATCTTGAATGCAGATTTAGAATCTGCAAGCGCTGTAAACAAAACTGTCAAACTTGTCCCTAGAGAAAAATCAGAATGGGATTTCTTACCTGAATCACCACCAAATTATGATTCAGCATTATGTGCAATTAAATGCAGAGTGGTAGATTTCTATTCTCTTCCAGAAGATGCTGTCGGAACTCTAGTAATTCTTAGAGTGGAAGAAATCGAGGCACCAGAAGGGGTAGATTCCGAATCAATACCAGTGAAACTATTCCAGATAGGTTTCGACAAACTTGGCCCCGGGCCTAGCGATTCGGATTGGCGCAGTCAAATTGACTATGCCTGATCATCAGATAATTGGCTCCATTGAGCCATACCTAGCTTATGTTTTTCAGTATCAACTCGCATATTCCGACCAGCAATCATCAGCAAGGTGTCCGATTCGTTTAGAGCAAACACTGGAAGACCTGTTTGTTGCCCAAGAGTCTCGATACGTCGTCGACAAACATCCTGTTGGCTAGGCATATGGGTAAGTGAGCCAAGATCTACAATCACAAGATTACCCTGAGCTAAATTTTGAGACATACCATCTAGATTCAATCGATGCAAATCATCCGGTTTAATGTAGTGAACAAAACGTTCAGCCTCGTCGATTAATTTGTGCGTTCTCTCGGCCCATATTTCCTTGCCCAAATCATGGAATGAATCATTATGCTGAGGCCCTGGGTCGGCTGACCGAGGAGGCCTCTTTACCTGTTCTACCGACTTAGAAGGGTCGGGTAGTCCAAGTAATCTGAATAGATTTACCACAGCTACTGGAGAAACTCTTCCGCAATGAGTGCTTCGCTAAAGTTGGGCTCTAAAGAACGGTTATTGACAGTCCTGCTGATAGCCGTCACTCTTCTTCGTTAAGTGATTCGGAGTCTTCCAATAAATCATTGAAAACATCGTCATTAACCACTTCGGATGATCTTGCTTGCTCGTACTCTTTATCCAGTTCACTCATCTGTAATACTGGTGCTTCCTCCGGTACAATTGATTCAGTTTCATGTGCCTTTGGCTTTTCTTTTGTTTCCAACAATTTACCCTCATCGTTTCTTTTTTGTTCTTGCACCCGCCTCTTGGATTTGTCCTGACTGAACGGGTCATATTCAGGGTCATCAAAAGCATCATCCATGGATACTTTACGTCCGCGCTTTGCTTCTGCAGGGGCTTGTACCAAATCGTCCTGTTGACGCATTTTGACATATGCAAAACCTCCGCCAACGGCCAAGATTATCAAAATAAAAATTATCGTGATTGGAGAGGCGAGTAAATTTCCAAAGCTAAATGGCGCTTCCTCTATGTTCAAAGTAATTATCATTGAATCAGATAACTCCTCATCCATCACAGTTAGTTTCACAGATATTGTTCCGGATGTATCGGTTTCCCATTCAAACCACTGCCCCATGTAATCTTCGTCATCTGAAGGATTACCATTTCCATCGCTATCGGTTGTTACATCCAAATCCCAAACGTACCTCAATGTTTCAAGGTCATGACTTGAATCAGTTGTAAGATTAGCACTGAGAACAACGATATCTCCTATTGTTGGATTTTGATTACTCACCATAGCATACGCATCCGGTTTTACATTGTTTACTGTGATTGGAATCTCTACTGATGCAGACTCTCCATCATCATCTGTAGTGTGGAAAATTATTGCCGATGGTGCCTGTTGGGCATCTGGCCAGGACCCAATAAATCGATTTCCTTCGAAATCGCAATCATCGTCTGAATCACCTGTTTCATCACTATTTACCTCTGGGTTAAGATCGAAACAACTGAACAGATTTTCTACATCTCCGATAGTGTCCCAAACACTAGCAGAGATGGTCATTTCGTCATCTTCTTTGACAGGTAGCGGGTTGCTAATTGGGTCTATCTTTGGAGCGACATTAACTACTTCAATTGCCACGACTAAAGTCTCAGAACTAGCATCATCATCGTCGGTCACTACGAGTGTTGCAAGATGTAATCCAGATGTTGTGTATGTGTGTTCAATAATCGAATTTTGACCCACACTCTCTAGCTTTATTTCGGGGTGATCTTCAGCATCTGGCGACCACAGGTGGACTAGATTATCAATGTCATTAGGAGAGTCCTCGGCAGAGCCTCTAATCTCAATCAAATCACCTTCGTTAATTGTATAAACTCCTCTAGAGTCAGCAGTTAATCTAGTACTTGAAAGCCAAATTTCTGCTTCCAATCCGGATGGGGCGATATTTGTCACTTCAACAGTTATTTCTTCGGTAGTAGTAGCTCCATCATCATCCATTGCAATTACCTCGATTGTGTAATTTCCTTCTTGAGTAGGACTTACTGTACACCTCGCGCTAACAGTACTACCTTCCTCACAAGAGGTCTGCCAGGATATGTCGACAGGAGAGATTGGATTATTCGTATCAATATCTTCACGGTGGGTGACTTCGAATGTTACAGAGGAAAGTACTGGAATAGAATATGCTGAGGCATCAACAATAATTTCAGGTGGTCGATTTAGGATGGTAATATTTTCTTCAATCGTATCTGTATCGCTCTCTCCATCTGTAATTATCAAGCGAACTAGATATTCACCATCATCTTCCCATACCAAGTCATGTATACAATCATCATCCTCTATAATTTCCATATTCCCAGAAGTTGATTCGATCTCGAACACACATTCTAAGGCTCCACCGTCTGGATCGATTGAATTTGATGCATCAAGAGTCGCAGTCTCATATGTTTGAAGAGGGGAATTTGTAGTCAATTCTGCAACTGGCAATCTTCCAATATAGATGGTAAATAAACCTAGGTTATTACTTCGATTTCCATCATTTGTTATTGCCTCTGCTTCATCGACAATGAATTCTAACAACGCATTACCTATCGGTTGACCAGCGGGTACTTCCCAATCCAATTCCACACGCTGTTCTTCCAAACTTCCTAATGCAGGAACGTAGCTTGTAGACGATACACCATTGGGGCCAGTTACTCGTAGGTCGGTTTCTGGAGAAGTTAGTATTCCTCTGTTTACAACTGGTACACTGAATGTTAGTATGTCTCCGGGAACTGCGTTAAATCCGATCGCTGGATTTAGGCTAACTGTTCGGTCGCCTCTAGTTCTATCTATGCTAACTCCAGCAGAATTTGCAATCAAATCAACAGGGTGAACATTCTGATCAATTATCAGAGTTGTAGTCCCAACTTGAGGGAAGTTTCCATCAATCCAAGCAATCACTCCATGCGAACCATGTTCAGTCCCTCCGTCAGATTGATCTGGGCTATTCCCTGTATTGAAATTAACAACAAATTGCCCGTAGGAATCAGTTGTAAAAGTTCTGACATCTTCATCAATCTCAAAACGGAATTCCACATTTTGGTTTGATACAGCGTTACCTGCGCTATCTGTCACTGAAACGGTTGCATCCATTTGCATATCTAGAGGTGATAACTGGAATTCGACATCAACGTCTATTTCGTTAATCCTAGCCGATTTTTGGTACCAACTTAATTCGTGGGTGGCGATAAATCCAATACTTTCTGTTGTTGAACTCTTGATATCGTTACTAATCGCAGGGCAATACCATTTGTAGCCGGTTTCATCGCCATTTGAGTTTCGTGTGGTAATATTGTAAGATTGAGCACATCCGCTGTAAGTGATGCCTGAACTTCCTCGTGAAACTACTTCCCAAGATGTGGTATTGGATGAGCTAGTATCAGATGGAATATCTACGTAATCGCTACTTCCACTATAGGTTGTATCTTGAGTGTAACTGGTTTGCCAGTATTCACCAACACTGATTGGGAAATCATATCCTTCCAATGCAGGGTCATATTCGTTAGTCACTACTAATTCTGCGACTTGAATAGTGTAGGTCCACCACCAAATTTGATAATCAAAATCGATGTCTATTGTTGCCTCTTGTTCAATTGTTGCCAGATCTGAGGCTCGGATTATTTCGATTGTATCTATTTCTATAATCAGGTCACCATCATAGCCAGATAATTCTACGTTTGATGCTTCATATTCACCTTCTGACTCAACCTTGTAAACCAAGGTTGAAACTCCTTCAACGGTGGTGGTGTAGATATCTGTCACTTGGGTGTCAAGATTCCCATTCAATGTCTCGACATTAGTGGCTACTCCACTATCTGCGACAAAGTCTCTAACGTCCAGAAAACCACTGTAATACCAACGATCTCCTATTCGCCAATCTGGAACATCAACAAGACTTACAGAATTACGGTTCGAGTATCTTTCTTCCAATTCTTCGGCCAGTTTTTGGTTTCGCTCGACTTCTTCGATAAAACCTATTGTAGGCGCTAGAACCAACATCAAAACAACGATGAATCCACTAAGTCTTATGCTAGACACGATACTTTGCAGACTACGTCTGCACATGAATCTCACCCAAAGACGTTTAGTTAATCTAGATGGTGAATTTTTTATTATATTCACAACAAGTCTGCTAACTCATCTTGGATGAATTGTACAGCTTCAAGAATTTCTGACTTGTCTCTAGCACCCGTGATTACCATCTTTCCGGAACCGAAAATCAGGCAAACTACTCGAGGATAATCGAGTCTGTAAATTAGACCTGGGAACTGCTCTGGTTCGTATTCTACTTTGTCGAAAGGTAGGTGGAAGGTCAAATTATTGAGATTCAATCTGCGTGGCATTGTTGCTAGTGGTTCCCCTTCTCTGATTCCTCGGATTCGTGGGTCCTCTGATTCTACTTCTTCATCCGTAGCAGCACGAATTCCGCCTTCCACATCGATGACTCTTGTATGGTTATCATCCATTCTAGCGGTTCCAAAGTAATCCTCTGGATAGTGTAGAGCGTAGGTTGCAACCATATTTTGCACCTCAATTTCTACATCATCTAATTCCCATGTCTCGATACCAGCGGCTCTCAAGTCGCCGATCATTCTCTCGATTCCAGTGTGGATGTTATCCTTGTTCTTTCCACCAGTACAAACAGCTCGTCCTGAGCGGAACATTAGGATAGCGAGTTTAGGGTCTACTACACGGTAGACTACACCAGGGAATTGTTCTGGCTCATACTCGCAGTTCAGTTGGATGGCAATGTCGGGTAGGTCGAGTTCCTCCGCCACTCGGGTGGAGGCGACTACATTTACGACAGTTAGTCGTTCTTCGTCGCTTTTCATAGGGGCTCGCAGTTATGAACTACTTATAAAGAATCGTCGTGATTCAGAAGACTTACAATATCGGTTTGCCAAACCCAGTAAGTCGATTTATGGCAAAATCCGAACACCATCTGCTCCGAGACGTGAAATCAATGGTGTTCCACCAGCAACTTCGATGGCTTCTGCAACTCTATTTGGGTGTTGAGTAAGCGCTACCATGCACCCCCCTCCTCCCGCTCCGGTTAATTTGGCTCCAATTGAGTGAGGGCGAACCGCCTCAATTAAGGAATCGAGTTCTGGACTACTAACTCCGATGTTTTGCAATCTCTCATGGCATGCATCCATCGCCATACCAACCGCCTCCAGATTTCCAGCACCTAAAGCGGTTAGTCCTGCTTGAGTAATCATTGCGATAGAATCCATTTCTTGATGCTTAATTGGGTCTTCTTCTAGCAATTTTGCGACTCCAGCCACCATCTCTCCAGTTGGAGATCCAATGCCAGTAAATCCAAGCACTAACCAAGCATCCAAATCGTCTGGTAATTCGACCTGAGAAACGGACCATTTCCTTTTACCTTCAGGGGTTACCATTGATGCATCGAATACGTGCTCGGTGCCTATGACTTGTTCTCCTGCGACAACAACACATCCACCAAGGGCGCTGGTTGCCGTATCAGTTGGGCTTGCTCGTCCGAACTGGGCCTTTGCCTCCGCAGCATGGCCAATTCTGGCTAATTTGATTGAGTCTAATTCTGCATTAGCATCCATCATTCGAATTAAAGCCGCTCCCATCGCATTGGAAAGAGCTGCAGAAGAGCCTAGACCCGCGGCTGAAAACAACCCACTTTCGATTGCTATTTTCAGAGGTCTTCCGCCATAACCGAAAACGTCATTCAGGATATGAGAAATGTGAGGATGTTTTTCACTGTGAAAGGGCTTTCCATCAATTGTCCATGAGTCCGATTCGGTCAATTCTACCTCGACCCCTGAATCAATTGCAACAGCGACTGCGGGGTGGCCGTAGACTACTGCATGCTCCCCGAAAAGGATACACTTTCCAGGTGCGAAGGCCTTGACCATATCATTCGGTAACGCCTCGAGGAAATGAGGGTTGGGGAGATGGCTCGTGTTCTAATGGGAAAGCGGTTGATTGAAGGTCCGGCCACACTTGCGAGTGGTATAAAGGCCCTAGGCCTCAAGGTGATTGATGATGGAGCACCCTCTTCTTCAGACCTATGGTCCATTAGATGGGTGGATGATACTCTTACTTATTGGAGGGTTATCTATTGGCTTCTTTCTCTATCAGGTTCAATTAGCGATTCGGCTTGTAATGCTTGGTTCCAGTGATAACCGTTTTGACTCATGGGGTATGAGAGTTTGGGAAGTTATCACCGGTTGGTTAGGTCAGAAAAGAGTACTCGAAGACAGAGTCGTGGGGATTATGCACGGGCGGGTGTTTTGGGGGTTCTTGATGCTCTCAACAGATATGTTTGACTTAGCCACTGCAAATTGGTTCTCCGGCGAAATATTGCCAAGCGCCTTAGTGGGACCTTGGAATGGAATCGTGGAACTAGGGTATACAATTGCACTAATCGGATGTGTTGCAGCCCTAACCAGGAGGGTAGTTTTCACACCTAAGAAGTTGAAAGGTAAATCGCAATTGGAAGGTAACTTTATTCTCCTTCTAATTATGACGATTACAACCACTTCATTCATAGTAGAATCCGGCGAATCCCCTTCTTCGACTTGGGAACCACTTGGGTATTGGTTCGCCGAACAAGGAGTCACAGAAGCGCAAGTAATTGCATCCTATTGGGCTCATATGTTGGCGATATGTACGTTCTTCGTGCTAATTCCAATGTCTAAGCACATGCATCTGGTTATGGCGTTCCCGAATGTTTTCTTCTATGATACTGAGCCAATGGCAAAGATGCAGCCACTAGCAGTTAATGATAGTGGCCAAGCCGTTCCTTTGGAAGAATTGGAGATAGAGGATTTTGGAGTTGCGAGTTACGAACAATTCTCATGGAGACAACTCATTGATGGTTGGGCTTGTACTACTTGTGCAAGATGTCAGGATGTTTGTCCAGCCTATGAATCTGGCAAGGCATTGAACCCAATGCAAATCGTACACGACGTCCGAGATTATGCTAATGACCACGCGCCAATTCTACTCAAGGGTGAAACACCCGCTGAGAGTATCTTAGACCGAATGAGTGCGGATGCAGTTTGGGCATGTACTACATGTCACGCATGTGTTGATGCTTGTCCTGTTTACATCGAGCACGTACCTAAACTCACAGATCTCCGTCGAAACGCTATGATGGAGACAATGGAATATCCTGAGGAATTGAATGTCGCAATGGGTAATCTAGAATCCGCTTCAAATCCATATGGATTCGGTATGCATGAGCGTGGCAACTGGGCTGAGGGACTTGACATTAAGATTGGTGAACCTGCAGAATACATCTACTTCGTAGGTTGTGCTGCAAGTTTTGATGAGAGGAATCAGAAAGTTGCACGAGCAACTATTGGTTTGCTAAATGAAGCAGGATTAGATGTGGGAATTCTAGGGATGCAAGAAGGGTGTTCTGGAGATCCTGCCCGACGAGCAGGGAATGAATACCTGTTCCAAATGCTCGCAGAAACAAATATGATGACTTTCCAAGAATTAGGAGTAAAGAGAATAGTAGCATCTTGTCCACATTGTTTCCATACTTTAGGAAAGGAATACGCAGATTATGGCGGTGCAGAACTAGAGGTATTCCACCACTCAGAAATACTGGCTAAATTGCAAGAAGAAGGAAAACTTCCTGACGTTTCAACCGAAGAATCAGTGACCTTCCATGACCCCTGTTATCTTGGTCGAATAGGAGGCATTGTTGACGAACCTCGAGACATAATTGGTGGTGTGGATAAAGAAGTTGAGAGACATGGAACCGATTCATTCTGTTGTGGAGCTGGTGGTGCTCAGATGTGGATGGAAGAAGATGCCGATAAGCGCGTCAATCAAATTCGAGCCAGGGAAATAGCCGAGACGGGATGCGACACAGTTGCAGTCGGCTGTCCCTTTTGTTCAATCATGGTCAAAGACGGATTAGACGCAGTCGGCGCCGAAATGGACGTTAAAGACGTAGCCGAGATTCTTTGGGAGCAAATAGTCGCCAGAGACGAAGAGATTCAAGCTGCTGCTGCCGCAAATGCTCCTGAGTGATGCATAAATAGCGTCACATACACGAGTCGCCATGACAGAACAGAGTTATACCGTTGCAGGACAGTCAATTCCAACCATAACAACCAGATATGGTATGTTTCTTGCTCTATGGGGAATTGCCATTTCTCTGTTATCAAATTCGGATTCAGTTACGTCTTATGCACCTACATTTGCTGGAGTCCCGTTGCTAATCACCGGTATTCTAGCCTCAAAAATTCCAGAAAAGAGGAAACTTTGGATGCATATCGCGGCCACATTTGGTCTGATTTGTGTGATTGGTGGAACCCGATTTTTCATGGTCATGAGCGATGGGATCAACTATGCCAGTGGTTCAATGTTGATGCTTTTCGTTACAGGATTGATTTACACTTACTTCTGCGTCCAATCATTCATTTGGGCACGCAAGCAAAGAGAAGCTGCTGAAGCATGAATCGTGTGTGAAATTATGTCTTTCCGCCTAGCTATACTTTCTAGAGAAGTGGAGTGATAACTTGGCATCTCCTGTAATCGGCGTTACCGCCTGTAAACGAGATTCAACTTTTGGCCCTTGGAATATCGAAGCAGTAATTCTTCCATCAACTTACACTGATATCATCGAAGAAGCAGGTGGGCAGCCCATTCTTTTACCACCTGGGTGTTGTGCTTCGAACCTAGATTTCCTCGACGGTTTAGTTGTGGCAGGTGGCCCAGACATCCATCCTTCATTGTATGGCCAGGAACCAAGCGAACACATTTACCTAGCCCACCCTGATCAAGACAAATCCGAGGCATCGCTAATCAAAGCCGCAATCGAGCGGGATATTCCACTCCTTGGAATCTGCAGAGGGATGCAGTTGATGTGTGTAATTCACGGAGGATCAATGCACCAACACCTACCCGAAACTCCTGGATTTGAGGAACACGGAGGATGGGATGGAGAAGTGACTGAACATGGAGTATCGATTATTGGTGGCAGTCATTTACATGCAATAATGGGTGACGAAGTGACGGCTAATTCAACTCATCACCAAGGAATATCTGACCCAGGAAGTTTGCAAATCAGTGCCTATTCCCTACATGATAATTTGATAGAGGGTGTTGAGCGAACGGACAAGAGATTTTGCATTGGAGTTCAATGGCACCCAGAGCGTATTGGACATATCGGATTGTACCGCGCGCTTGTAGAAGCGGCGCGGGGTTCTTGATGGATAAGCCGCGCAGCACAATCAGAATGACACTCAGGGTTTACGATACACGTTCTCGTGAAAAGAGAGAATTCTCACCTCTAAACGAGGGTAGAGTTAGCATGTATGTCTGTGGAATCACTCCTTATTCTCCTAGTCATCTAGGACATGCTCGTTGCTACCTAGCCTTCGATGTTGTACATCGTTGGCTAGAAGCTAGTGGCTACGAGGTTGATTATGTCCAGAACTTTACCGATATCGATGATAAGATACTCAATATTTCTGAATCTGAGGGTGTCGATTATTCTGTGGTTTCAAATAGAAATATCGAGGACTACTTCGAAGTAATGGATGCGATGAACGTTCGTAGGGCCGACCATTATCCTAGAGTGACCGAAACCATCCCCGAAATCATCAATATGATTTCTAATTTGCAAGAAAAAGGACACGCCTATGTTGGTGGGGATGGAGTTTACTTTGAGATAGATACAGCACCCGAAAAATATGGTCAATTAACTGGTCAAACGTTAGAGATGGTTAGAGCTGGTGCTGGTGGTAGAGTAGTAGATACCGGCTCAGGGAAAAGAAATCATCGCGATTTTGCACTTTGGAAATTTGCAAAGCCAGGTGAACCATTCTGGGAGAGTCCATGGGGTGATGGTAGGCCAGGTTGGCACATTGAGTGTTCAGCCATGTCTCTGAATCACTTTGGAGAACAATTTGACATTCATGGCGGCGGACATGATCTTAGGTTCCCTCACCACGAAGCCGAGATTTTCCAATCTGAGTGTTGTACCGGATGCGAGCCTGTTGTAGGGTACTGGATGCACAATGGCTTCGTGAATGTCGATGGTGAAAAGATGAGCAAGAGTCTTGGTAACTTCTGGACAGTTAGAGAAGCATTCGAGAACCACGCCCCGCTTGCTCTTCGATATGCACTACTTAGTGTCCCATATCGTAATCCAATTGATTTGACTCCTGAATTCTTGCAGGATGCAGTAATCCATTATGAGAGGTTGGTAGAGGCATATAGCGCGTCTCTATCTTCGGACTCAGATTCAGGAATCAACCTGTCAGATTACAGCCAACGCCTTACTGATGCAATGAACGATGACTTCAATACTAGAGCTGCAATTATTGAGATTCAAGCGGTTGTATCTCAAAACCCAGGCAGAGACCTTACTTCTTGGTTTGAGAAGTATGCAGGGGATGTATTGGGACTTCTACCAAGTTTAGCCGAGGTGTTAGCAGGACGGGCTGAGGCAGAATCGGCTAGGGCAGATATTTCCGATAGAGTTGAAGTCCTACTGAAAGAACGCGAAACTGCTAGACAAACAAAGAACTGGGATCGTGCGGATGAAATTAGGGACGAACTCACTTCGATTGGTGTTATTGTCGAAGATGGCCCTGATGGACCGACTTGGCGATTAGCCTAATCATTTATCTTCATCTGAACTACGAAGGTTCTGATTGATAGTTACAATCGAGGCGACTAATAGTCCAATCAATGAAATCACAGCTACCCAATACAATGGCCCTTCCAATAATGCCTCATCTTCGTTTTCTGGCAATTCAGGTTCTGGTTCCGGCTCCTCTTCGATATCCAAGTATGACCACGCATCTCTACAAGTCACATCGGTGGGCAAAGACCCAGTGTCTTCACACAGTTTACTAGGTACTGCAAAGGCATCACCTACATCTAATTTACAATACCATCCTTCCAATTCAATACAATCGTCGGTAGGTTGCATAACTATCAATATGGAACCACAGAGTAATTCTTTGTCCTCGGGAATTGTTTGTCCATTATCGGATGTACAAGTTTCGAGATGTATTCCTTCCTCAATAGTCGTTGGATGAGAAAGCGTTGCACCTCTGGGACCATATGTTGCGAACACGTTTGGCAATTCAGGTTCAGGAACAGTCGTGCCTCCATTATTTCCATTACCACCGTTATTCGGGTCGATTGATGTGTTTATTGGTTCAGCGCCTCCAACAGTTCCTCCTACTCTGTGCCCATATTCATCTAATTGAATATCATAATATTCAGACCACAGGTCAATGGTTCTTCCATTTTGGAAAGTTTGTGAACGGTTCAGGACGTCGAAGTATCTCTCATCACCGAAAGTGAATAGATACTCAAGCGGAACTTGTGCACCTTGGTTACAATTTTCCAAGAAAGTCATTAGTTCGTCAACGCTTAATGTTGCTTCAGGAACACCATCGTAGGTTATGTCGGTAGCCTTTCTGAAACCCTCTCCTTGGATAATTTGTATCTCATCATCCATTGCTTCCATTATGTCAACATCTCCGAAGACAGCCAATCCACCAACCACGACAAGACGTACGTCAGGATCAATTGCCTCCACAACGTTTCGATATGGATCGGCGTTGAAGGTGTCAAGGACAACTAGATCGGCAGCGAGACCTGGTTGGATTCGACCTGTGTGTTCAGCCCATCCAATCGCATCAACAATATTGGTCGTAATTGTTTGAACCAATTCATAATCTGTGAATATGTTTCCAAGGACATTCTCATCCCACCAATCTGCGGTCTTCAATTCGTGCATAGAACTCTTGGAACCAGAAGGAGCCCAATCTGGTCCAATCATTATGTTGACTCCCTCTGCTTTGGCTGTTGCAATATCGGTAGTTTCTCCGTAGAGGATTAGGTTAGAAGTTGGTGACCAAGCAAGACTTCCTCCCACATTGCCGAGTGCATCGAATTCTACTTGGGTTAATCCTGTTCCATGAATTACTACCAACTCACCTACAAGCAAGTCATTTTGCACCAAGATATCGAATTCAGCTCTGCTGGATTCGTCAATACCTTCTGCTAAGTGTAAGAACCAGGCATCTAATTCACCCGATGCATTTCCGTCTTTGATGTGATTCCCTTGATAATCAGATTTTAATTCTGAGACCTTTGTGTGGATGTAATCCCTACCGAAATTGTACAGTTCTATGTTTCTTGCCAACATAGTCTCGAATGTGTCAGTGTAGGATGTTGAACTTCCTTGTAATGCTGTATTTCCTCCAGCAATTGCCCTTAATTCTGCAAATCTTTGAGCTGTTGGGTCGGTTAGCGAGCACCCGACATCCTTCGCATCGCGGTAAGAGTCTTCAGCCTGCCACTCGTAGCGGTTATCCCAACCATTGGTTCCGTGATCCCATAGTGGAATGATGTTGTATTTGGCATGATTGTGAGGGTCAATGAATCCTGGATATATTGTGCCGCTAGTTGGAATTGACACAACCCCCTCTGCAGAAGAAGGTGTAGGTTCGGAGGCACTCCAAACAGCCTCAATCATTCCGTCGATGACGAGAATACGTCCATCATCGATAACAGAATCTTGCGATTCCATAGTAACAACTCGTCCTTCGAGGATATATTCACCTCGGTGGACATGATCTTGGGGCGGGTAACAGTTACCTTGCACTACGTTTGCTATACCTACCCATTGCTGATCATTAGCCCCTCCTGGAGTCGGAGCGCCATCGGCAAGTTTTGCCCAATTACCACCCGTATCGTAGCCATATGGAACATCCCAATCAGAGTCTTCACCTTCGTAACTTACAGAATCGATTTCATTCATATTACCGTCAAGGATTCGGATAGTGTCACCATCCCAATAATCGAATTCAATTTGTGTCCAAGAACGAAAAAACGTGATGTAGCCTCCTGGTTCTAGTATAGTATTCCACTTGATGCTACAGGCGGGTGAACCGCCATCTGCGATGTCATCTAGATACCATCCGCCTATGTCTATTGCTTCCGAAGTAGGGTTGTACAACTCTACATATTGATCGCTGTAAGATCCCATTGAGCCATCTCCATTCCAGTCAGTGCCTCCATAATTTGCATTATTTACAGAAACTAGAATTTCATTGATTACAATTGAATTTCCACCCCCTTGAGCCGAAGCTGGCATCGGTGTGATCGTCATCATTAACATCAGCAAGGCCAAGGCAAGGGCTCTGCGCATAGCACAGTCACGGGTCAATACACCCCTTCAATCCAACCCTGATTAGTTCAGCATTCGATTGGTAGAATTTGATTGTGAATGATTAAAATCGGGAAAGCGAAGCAGCGAAATACTGACCCAATGCGGAGTACTAGCGTTAGTCATGCAGCGTCGCAGAAGGGTGGCTTGTGCGGTCCTAATGGTCATCACCATGTCTTTCGCAGGATGTCTTTCAGGAGGCTCATCTTCTGGCACAATCGATCCGATTGTTGATTGGGACAAAGATATGGTATACATCGATGATCCAATGGGTCATGAGGATGCTAGGTATTTCGAAGTAGCCTCTCCTTTTTCCAACCATTCATGGGGCAATTCTAGTTGGGCAGTCTTTGGAAATGAAGAAGGAGGAAATTGCTGTGAACATTATCTCGCAGCGACCAAAGAAGGTTGGATACTTAATTTCGGAGGGGAATATCCTACTTGGTCTGAAGACAGAGGACATACTTGGAAGGAATATCGGCCCAGTATTTTTTCTCAGATTGGTTGCAGGGAACCTAAGCCAACTGTTCCAGGTCAAGAAGGTCTTGGAGAAGGAAGTATCGTCCAAGCCACTAATGGAGACCTAATTTCCATGGGTTGGTTCCCATATCCAAGTAGTAGTGGAGCGGACCAATTCTACGCTTTCCTGTATGATGCTGAGGATGAGGAATGGATGTGGTGCTTCAATCGTACTCCTGAACCATTCTACGATCGCTCTTGGCAGGTAGAAATCGTAGGCCCAATTAATGGTGGTTTGTATGGTAATGGCGAATATGCCACTTTGGTAATTTCTAATTTCTGGCACCAAGTTGCAAATCTTGGTGGCCAGATATCTACTGATGGTTTGAATTACGATTACTTTGATTTCCCTGACAGAGATGCTAACCTAGATTCGATCGAGGTTGATTTGACTGCGGAGGGCTTGGGTCCTGAGTGGGATTTTACAAAACCACATAAAGAGATGCGTGCATTTCCCGTGCCATCAGGGGGTCTATACTTTCCTGACTACTTCACAGATGGAACCGATGCATTCGTCGACACTTCTCTCAATTGGTGGTCCGCTACAACACTGAATGGTTCATCCCTCCCTACTCAGTACTGTGCTTTTGACTCATCATCTGCCTTACATTGCTTTGGTGGAATGTCTGGTGGTGTTGGCATTACCCACTACATGTCTTGGGACGGCGGAGAAACTTGGGATTTACAGAATTACAACATCACGGGAAGCGCGACTGAGATAGAAGAATGGGAATGGCATTCAAGTGGCGTGCACGATTTAATGGTTGTAAATATCAGATACCAAAGTGCTGAAGGTCCTGATGTTGATGTTGCCTGGCATGTCCGAGGATTCTCGGAATCCCTCGAACCGGATACCTTGACTTACCTTGGGCAAGGGGATCTAGATTCGACATCGGGTGCAGGGAATGACATACGGTTTGACTTTGCCAGTATGGGAATTCTACCAGACGGAGGTTCATTCATCGCTTATCACGATTCAACAGACCCAGACCCGTTATTCGGAGTAGAGTTACTGTTGCCAACTGAATATGGCCCGTCAATTGCGATTTGAGTCTACGCTTCTACAGCGAAGGTCACAGAAACTCCATCCACTTCGAAGTGGTCTCCCTGAGTTTCACCTTGATTCAATTGTGCAGCCCCTGCTCTTACCTCAGATTGAACGTGGGTCCAATCGGAGTCCGACAAATCGAGTCCTTCAATCCAGACTGATAGGCTAATTGTGGCTTCTACATCGAGGTCGAGGTCTTTGCGCTTTGCTTGTACTCTACGAATTATGTCACGAGCTAGACCCTTGGATAGCAAATCTTCGTCCAAAACCATGTCTAGTACTAAGGATACATCCCCTACATCATCGTCAGAGATTGTTGCAGCCGCATAACCCTCTTGTTCCACTCTGCGGATTTCTATGTCTTCCATCGTTATGTCATATCCTTCTAGAATACAGATTCCTGCATCAATCTCGAGAAGTAGATTATCAGGATCAGCCTCTGCAAGCAATGCTAGAACCGAGGGTAAATCTTGACGGCACTTTGCACCGAGTGACTTCCTATCGGGTTCGATAACAATTCTTTGGAAGCGCTCAAGGTCGTCTTCAGTAGTCAACAATTCAACATTCAACTCTTCAGACAGCAAATCATGGAATTGTGAAATGTCTGGACCGCCAACTATCCATCCTGATTTGCATGGAAGTCTTTGTCTGCGATCTGTTTCAACTCGAATTCGACGACCGGTTTCTGCTAATGCTCGAACCAAAGCCATCTCTTGCTCCAATGCCCAGTCCTGTGGAGGTAGACTTGATTCTACTAATTTCGAGCCAACCGGCCAATCAGCGAGGTGTACGGATACTCCAGTCAAATCTCGGTGAATTTGATCAGGCATGAATGGAGCCACAGGTGCCATCAGACGGCAGACAGTGAGAAGCACCTCGTGAAGGGTGTGTTGACAGGCTCGCTTATCGCTTGAATCAGCCTCATCCCAAAGTCGTCGTCTACTTCTGCGAACATACCAATTGGACAAGTCGTTGACAACGAATGATTCCAAATCTCTACCCGCTTTATGGAAATCCCAAGCAACAAATTGGTCGTGATAAGTATTGGCGACAGTATGTAATCTTGAAAGAATCCAACGGTCGAGAGGGCTTCTTTCGGACACTGCAACAAAACCCTCTTCATCATCCGGGTCAAAGCCATCAAGTGCAGCATAGTCCGCATGGAAGCGATGAACATTCCAAAGGGTCAGGAACATCTTTGCATATGACTCACGAACTCCGTTAGGGTCGAAATTAGTCGGTGACCAAGGCGCGCTTTGTGTCATCATATACCAGCGGATTGAATCAGAACCTTCCTTGTTGAAATGGTCCCATGGATTGACAACATTACCTCTTGATTTCGACATTTTCTTGCCATCTTTATCGAGAATATGGCCCAGTGAGAGACATCTTCTGTAGCATATACTGTCGAATACTGTAGTTGATACTGCCATTAGTGAATAGAACCAACCACGAGTTTGGTCGACAGCCTCACAAATGTAGTCCACTGGGAATGAACCGTCGAATTTATCATGATTTTCGAATGGATAATGCCATTGAGCAAAAGATGCACATCCTGAGTCAAACCAGCAATCCATGACATATGGTTCTCGAATCATTTCTCCCGAACAACCCTCGGATGGGCATTGCAATTTGACATCGTCAACATAGGGTCTGTGTAATTCAGGAGGCATTGAGGAATCAGCAGTTTTCATTTCCTCCATTTCAGTGATGCCTCCTATGCAGTGTTCCTTACCACAGTCGGGGCAAATCCAAACTGGTATTGGAGTCCCCCAATATCGTTCTCTACTAATCGCCCAATCTTTGATGTTGGAAAGCCATTCACCCATGCGCTTTTCACCGGTCCAAGAAGGAGCCCATTCTACTTCGGAATTGTATTGCAGAATTTGTTCTTTGACTGCGGTCATTCTAACGAACCAACTGTCCATTGCGTAGTACAACAGAGGGTGATCGGTTCGCCAACAATGTGGGTAATCGTGAGTATATGTGTGCTCTCTGTAGAGTGAATTTTGCTCTGCGAGAAGGTCAATAATATCGGAATCACAATCCTTGACGTATCTTCCGTCAAGTTGCATATGAGTTCCTTCAACAAATCTTCCATCCATTCCAACGGTATGTTGTGCAGGAAAACCTTCCTTCATTCCGAGATTGTAATCGTCTTCACCATACATTACCGCTGTGTGTACAACACCTGTACCGTCAGTAGTGGTAACGAAGTCAGCACCTACGATTGTCCAAGCAGCGGGATGATTCGATCCATCAATTGCACCTTCAAACAGAGGTTGGTATGACATGCCGACTAAATTTGAGCCTGGGAATTCGTCAATAACTTCCACTTGATGTCTCAAAACTGTACTCATTAGGTCCTTGGCAAGAATCAATTCTTCCTCTAATGGAGATCCTCCACGCCCCTCCCATGAGTCTGATGGCGTAGCTGTAATCTTGACTCGAACATAAGTCACATCTGGCCCAACTGCGAGTCCAACATTTCCAGGGAGCGTCCAAGGAGTGGTTGTCCAAGCCAAGACAGAAGCATCATCATCTAACAAATTGAACTTAACAAAAACCGCAGGTTCTGAAACTTCCTTGTATCCAAGAGCAACTTCATGACTAGAATAACTGGTTCCTGTTTGGGGACAATAAGGTAGGACCTTATGTCCTCTGAACAACAGTCCTTTGTCGAACATTTGCTTCAAAGACCACCAAGCAGATTCAATGAATTCGTCGTGCAAGGTAACATACGGGTCATCCATGTCGACCCAGAATCCCATTCTTTCGGTCATTTCTCGCCATGCTTGTTCGTAAGTCCAAACACTCTCCTTGCATTTCTGATTGAATGCTTCCATACCGTAGGCCTCAATCGCTTCATTACTCATCAAATCCAGTTGTTTTTGAACTTCGATTTCAACAGGAAGTCCGTGAGTATCCCAGCCAGCCTTTCTTTCCACGATGTGCCCTTCCATAGTCTTCCATCGGCAAACTAAGTCCTTGAATAGGCGAGAAATAACGTGATGAATACCTGGTTTTCCGTTAGCAGTAGGTGGCCCTTCTAGGAAGGTGAAAGGAGATGCACCGTCACGGCGTTCCTCAATGCTTTGGGCGAATGTATTCTCATCGCTCCAGGTTTGCATCAAGGCAGTCTCTAGGGCGACCGGATCAAGGTCACCTGCTTGTGTCGGCACTACCATCGAAGCACCCGAACTGAGATGTCGTCTTGAACTTGAGGGGCGAGTTACACACACCTCATTGTCAAATACAATTGGCTGAATGAATAAATTAATGTAGTCAATAAATAGATTTATATTGACTACAATAAACCCGAGGTTAATGCCCCGCATCCATGCTAGTGTTTGCGAATGTAATTGCAAAATGAAGCGAATTTATGCTCGTTCAGAAGGAGGTAAAGGCTGGGATCCAGTCGGCTGGATATGCACTTGTGGATGTGGATGTGTAACTCTCGATGAGGGTAATTGGCAGTTGATGGATTGTTGTACAAATCGAGATGATTGAAATGACTGAAGAAACTCTCTCCTTGAGCGTCAGTGGAATGACTTGTGCTGCTTGTGCTGCTTCTGTGGAACGTGTTTTGAGTAGTTTGGATTTTGTAGAAAACGCATCGGTAAACCTCCCGATGGAAAAAGTGAATATTCTATTCTCACGTGAAAAAACAGAGTTTGATTTCGATACATGCGTCAAGGTGATAGAAGGTGCGGGATTTGGAGCAAAGGAACTGGTATCTCCTCTAAGTGTTCGCGAAGAAAATGAAAAAAGTGTAAAAAAACAGTTAAATCGAGTAATTACCGCTTTTTCTTTGAGTATTCCGGTTTTCCTCCTTACAATGGTTATCGAAGACTTCGGGACAATTGGTTCCCTTAATCTTCGTCTAACCCTCGCGATGATTCCTTCTCTTGTGATTTATTCATACTCAGGGGCAGAGTTTCATCGACGAGCCTGGAGATCTATTCTCAGGGGGACAGCAAATATGGATGTTTTAGTGCACTTAGGGACATCCGTCGCGATGATATGGTCTTGCGCTGTTACTCTGTCTCCGCTAATTTCTCCTAGTAGTGTCTTTTTCGAAAACTCCAGCCATGTGTTTTTCGATGGTGCATCTTTCATTATTTCATTCGTTTTACTTGGAAATTATCTTGAATCTAACGCTAAACTGAAGGCAACAGATGCGATACATGGTTTGATGAAATTACAACCAAAACAAGCTAGCATCATTAAAGAAGATGGAACTATTTTGCTTATGGCCGTTAGCGATATTCCAAAGGGCTCCGTTTTGAGAGTTCTCGCTGGAGACACCATACCTCTGGACGGGGTAGTCGTAAAAGGGTCAGCTTTGCTTGACGAATCAATGATGACCGGTGAATCCTATCCTGTAATGAAAACCTATGGTGATACAGTGGTAGCAGGTACAATTGTCATGGATAGCACCTTGGTCATTAGGACAAATTCACTTGTCCAAGAAACCATGCTGGCAAAGGTGATTACGCTAGTTGATGAGGCACAGAATGGAAAAGCCCCGATCCAGAGGCTAGTGGATAGAATATCTGCAATTTTTGTCCCGGTAGTTGTTTCATTGGCAATTTTGGCTTCTGTTTTTTGGCTAATATTTGCAGACGAATTAGCAACCAAGTCTTCTATGTCTTCGGCAGAGATTTCAGTCATGGTTTTGGTGAGTAGCCTAGTGATAGCTTGCCCCTGCGCTTTGGGCCTAGCAACCCCAACAGCGCTTGTTGTAGGTACCGGTCAAGGTGCTAAGTTCGGTCTATTGATTAAAGGAATTGAAGCATTGGAAAAGTCCCACTCCACTACGGTAGTAGTATTGGATAAAACTGGAACCATAACAGAAGGCAGCCCTGTTGTCAAGGGTGTGAATGTTTTGAAGGGAGATAGGGAGGAAATACTCTCAATATCTTCAGGTCTTGAATTTGAATCGACACATCCAATCGCTAGCGCAATTCATCATGAATGTGACAAAAGTGACTATTCTCGATTGAAAATTGATGATATCGAAACACAACCAGGGTTAGGGCTGTCAGGTAAATTAGGTTCGCATCAAGTAAGAATCGGAAATGTGGATTTGATGCGTAGTTCAGGTATTGATATCTCAGATAAATTGGATGAGAAACTTGCCACTAGAGCCGAGAATGGCATTACTGTAGTGTTGGTCGCTAAGGATGATGTTATTCTTGGATGGATCGAAATTTTCGATAAGATTAGAGACACCTCAAAATCGTCCATAGACGAACTGAGAAAGAATGGAATCGATGTAGTAATGTTGACAGGTGATCGAATCGAGGTAGCCAATAGCGTGGCTAATTTAGTTGGTATAGAGAACATAATTGCTGGAGTCAAGCCAGATCAGAAGGCAGAATACATTCGGGACTTGCAGCAGAATGGAACAGTTGCCATGATCGGAGATGGAATCAACGATGCAGCGGCATTGGCGATAGCCGATGTTGGTATCGCTATGGGTTCTGGGAGTGAGATCGCCCTAGAAAGTGCAGACATAGTTCTTGTACGAAACGATCTATCCGATGCGGTTGCAGCCTTAGATTTGGGTCGCTCGACAATGAAAAAAATCAGAGAAAATCTCGTTTGGGCCTTCATGTATAACGTTCTAGGAATCCCATTAGCAATGGGAGTTTTATTTCCGAGTACCGGAATTCTTCTGCCACCAGCATTTGCTGCTGCAGCGATGTCCATGTCTTCTGTCAGCGTCTTAGGAAACTCATTACGATTAAAGAGATGGAAACCAGATGTATGATTCCCTAAATGCGACACTTCAAATCACAGAGCTCATGTGGCGAACCATGAGTCAAATTACACACCATGTGGCGATTTCAGGAATGACTTGTGGAGGCTGTTCAGGAAGAGTAACTAATGTGCTAGAAAATACCCCAGGCGTAATTCAAGCTGAGATATCACATGAGTCTAACTCCGGAGTAGTAGTATCCACAGATGAAATATCTATTCAGAAAATAATTGAGATTGTTAACAATACGGGTTTTGAAGCAAGCGAATATTGAGGATGGTGATTATATTACCCAATACCAAGAATTAGCCGATGACATTACTCATTGGATTAAGTATTATGCAGAAAGTAACAGCATTTCCACTTTGGTAATCGGAGTATCCGGTGGTATCGATTCTGCTGTGAGTTCAACTCTTTCAGCTAGGACAGGTCTGCCCACAATCGTCGTAAATATGCCAATCCACCAAGATTCTAAGCAATATGAGTTATCGAACAAACATATTTCATGGCTAGAATCTAATTTTGATAATGTCGAAAGCAGATTGGTAGATTTAACAGGCACCTACGACAAATTCAATCAGGAAATGAAAGAACAGGATTTATCCTCCCTTGCACAAGCTAATTCCCGTGCCCGTTTACGAATGACCACTCTCTATGCGATTGCGGGTTCTACTGGTGGTATAGTTGTAGGAACTGGAAACAAAGTTGAGGACTTTGGAGTTGGATTTTTCACAAAATACGGCGATGGTGGAGTCGATATTTCACCTATCGCTGACCTGATGAAATCAGAAGTCTATGAGATTGCTAAGGCTCTAGATATAGTTGAGGAAATTCAACAGGCAGCGCCTACGGACGGATTATGGGATGATGGTAGAACTGATGAGGAACAAATCGGAGCTACATACGCTGAACTAGAATGGGCAATGAGGCATGAAGAAAATCCGTTGGAGGATTTGACTGAAAGACAATATCGGGTACTCGAAATTTATCGGGGATTCAACAAAGCCAATTCCCACAAGATGAATCCAATACCAATTTTTGAGATGAAAAATCGTCAATGAGTGATGCTAATGTCAATGCAACTCTGTGGAACCGACGAGGTTCGAGAAGCCATTGAAAACGGAGACCTCATTTCATTGATTTTAACAAAAAGAGATCATGGCAATCAGGAAGTCGACGAAATCATTTCGATGGCAGAAAAATCTGAAATTCTTGTGATTGAAGGTTCAGAGAATGATTTGTGGAGAATGGCGAGGGACAATTCTGATGGCGCGCTCGATATTCTTGCTTTAGTAGGAAGAAATCCGTCTGCTACCTTCGAAGAAGTTCTCCAATCCGGCGGTCTAATTTGGATGCTTGACGGAGCAAAATATCCAGTCAATATCGGTTTTTGTATACGGACTGCCGAAGTCTCCGGAGCAGATGCCGTGATCATAGACGGGCCGTTGAATAATCAAGAAAGAAGTGCGGCGAAACGCGCTTCCATGAAAGCACATCGCTTCATTCCAGTTTTCTGGCGCAACGCAATTGAATCTATTCATTCTGCTAAACAGGCAGGATTCAGAATAATCGCGGTTGAAGATATTGGGGAAAAGACACCTTGGGAAGTAGACTTGTCTGGCAATGTGATTCTAATCGTTGGGGGAGAAAGAGAAGGCATCAGCGAAGAGGTATTGTCTTCAGCAGACGAAGTCATCAGGATCCCAATGACAGGTTTTGTCCCGTCTTTCAATCTACAAGCACCGTTGTCTGCAGTGGCGATTGAAGCCCAAAGACAGCGTTTTGGTTGACCTTGAGTCATGCTTCTGAACTAGGCTTGATTACTATTTGGAACGCTGCTACTATTGCAAAAATTGTGGCGGCAGTTAACGCAATCATTGCACCACTTGCTGCTTCTGTTTCTGATGCGTAATATATTCCTATAATCGTCGAAGTCAAACCAAAAAATTGCGTCCAAAGAACGCAGGAACGAAAACTCCTACCGACGAATTGAGCGGTAGCCGCTGGAGTTACTAAAAGAGCAGTGACTAACAATGCACCAACGATTTTGACCATACTAACTACTACTGCTGCAGTTAGAATACTGAACAATAAACCAACATCTCGTACCGGTAAACCTTGGACTCTTGAGGCTAATGGGTCAATGGTGGCTGCTAACAAAATTGGATGGATGAAAAATAAACAAAAAATTACCAAGAAAAAAGTTATTGTGATAATTCCAAGACTAAATGGTGCGATTAGGTTCAAGCTACCCCAAAGATAACCATGGACATCGCTAGTTATACCTCCTCCCCACAATTCAAGACCAATTATTCCAACCGCAAACATACCTGTGAGGAAGATGGCGATTGATGCATCACCAGTCAATAACTCTCTTGATTGTAGTTCGTAAATCAAAATTGAAGCAATAGTGCTGAATAACAATGCCCAGATCAATGAGTCCTCTGATGATCCAATAACAATTGCAAAAGCAACCCCGCCGAAAGACACGTGAGCTAATCCGTCACCAATCAGAGATAGATTACGAATCAAAAGAAAAGAACCCATGAGTCCAGCAATAATGGTGGCCAAAATTGCGGCTATCAAAGCACTTTGAAATAATCCGGTTTCGAAATATAACGGGAAGGTATTGCCCGGAACTATTGGTGCAAAGAATTCTAAAATCGGTGATACGGTACGTAGAGTACCTCTTCCAATTTCTTCGACAATTTCTCTAAACATCTAGTATCCTCCTTTGGGCTAATTTCCTAATGGTGGTGTCCGCTCGATTCATCGTGTACTGGATTTATTCCCCTTAATTCGGCAATTTCAGTAAGATCTGGAAATTCACTTGTTTCCCCATCGAATTTGATAGTTTCTTCAAGGTAAATCATTCTATGAGCGGTTTGGCGAATAGCTGCTAAATCATGAGATACCATTAGTATTGTCTTTCCCGCATCATGGCAGAGGTCATCTAATAATTTTAACAATGAACTTCTGGCTTTTCGATCGATACCAACTAGTGGCTCATCAAGAATGATAAATTCAGCCTCAGATGCCAAGGCCCGTGCAATAACTGCTCTCTGCCTTTGCCCCCCCGATAGCCTCGCAACATCGGTTTGTTCAACATCCTTCAAACCGACCATTTCTATTGCCTTATCGACAACCGCATCGATTTTTTTGCGATCAGGGAAAAACATGTTTCGACTCGAAATAGAACCCAATTTTACTAGTTCTCGAACAGTAATTCGCAAGTTGTTAGGAATATTTGATGCTGCTTGAGAAACCCAAGATATTCTTCCATCATTATTCCTAGACATCGGCCCGCTGCCGTAAATTCGGATTTTACCAGTATTCTCCTTGAGTATCCCGAGTATAGCGAGAAGAAGAGTCGTCTTTCCACTTCCGTTCGGCCCTACAATTCCGACGAATTCGCCCTTTGCAATTTTCAGATCAATATCTGAAATCACTAGCTTACCAGAACGAATCACCGAAAGATTTTCGACTTCTAAAATGTAGTCTTCCATCTCTTTTTTTTCCGATTCTCCGGTCAGCATAATCAGCGCCTCTACTTTGATTCAGGATGGAATTCCCATCCTTCATTATTTATCAAAGAGCCCTTGCTTGTAAGTATCTACTCATCATTTTGAAAGCGAGAGAGAAAAATACAATCCCAATAAATAATAGAGGAATGTAGTCTATAGTATGCATAATTTAATCTCCTAACGCTTACAAAATCGAAATTGTTTAACAGCCCATTCCGGCCTTCAAGCTATCGAGGTTCTTTTCCATCAGACTGAGGTAATCATCCTCTGAATCCATTGGTGGCATTTCCATTGTATAGAGTGTCTGAATACTGATTCCGTCAGGCATTGTGCCAGATTTTGTCTGTTCAACGATTCCTGCCACAGCGGAAGGGTTGGTGTATTCTTCTACGAATAGTACAGTCAGTCCATCTTCCTCAATCTGCTCAAGAACTTCAGCAATATCTGCTGCTGATGGCTCGCCTTCAGGATCTAGTCCATGAACGGTTACGAAGCGTATATCGTAGGTGTTTCCGATGTAGGAATAGGCATTGTGATTGGCAACGACAGTCCTTTGTTCACATTCGTCACTTATAGCACTGTACTTCATGTGTAGGCTATCTAATTCTGCCTTGAACGCTTCAGCATTCTCTTCGAATGTATCTTTATGCTCTGGGTACTGTTGGCTTAAGGCTTCGAGTACTAGGTCGACTTGAGCCTTGAATGCAAGTGGAGATAGCCAGCTGTGTGGATCAAACTCAATCTCCTCATCAGAGTGGTCATCGTGATCATCTTCCTCATCTGAGTGGTCATCTTCCTCATCTGAGTGGTCATCTTCCTCATCTGAGTGTTCATCACCGTGATCATCGTGATCATCATGGCCATGGTCGTGACCATCATTCATTAGAACGAATAGCTCCACATCCATTGAAAGAGCGAATCCATAGTCACCCTCTTCTTCTATGTGAATGACTACGTATCCAACTTCGTGATGGCCCTCCTCATGTGAATGGTCATCATCATCATCGGGCCCGCTGTCTGCTGCAACCCACATTAGACCATCAGCCACACAGTCCTCTTCATGTTCGTAGGTCATGTTGATAGTATGGGTATTGATGTCGTAACAAACCATTTCTTCTGGGAAGGATAGTGTGTGAGCGACGAAATCTGCATGGATTTCGGGAAGGTCATGATCCTCCTCTTCCATCCACATGTGACCAGCAGCCTCGCAATCTTCCTCATTGGTGTATTCCTCATGAGTTTCATGGGTTTCTTCGTCATGACATGTCTCGGGGGTCCAGTGGTCACTGTGGTCATCGTGATCATCACCATGTCCATCTTCGTCATG
>JAZAAK010000036.1:0-10964 GCA_036138175.1 Thermoplasmatota archaeon
CCTTGTTGAATCACGAAGCTACGGAAGAAGAACTAGAGAGATTTGTTTCACGGGCAAATTCCTCAGAAGTTGGGGCAGTGTGTGTATTTTCTGAACATGCAGAATTCGTCAAAGAACGATTGAATCCAGACATCAAATTGGCGGCAGTAGCCGCAGGATTCCCGGTGGGCAGTTCTGATATCAATGAAATTAGTCATGCAATATCTAGTGCAATAGAAGCTGGAGTCGATGAGATAGACGTGGTACTTGAACCAAGGAAAGAAGAAAATTTTCCAAATGAAATCGAACTTGAGTTGCTCAAGGAAATGAGGAGCGCAGCAGGCGAATGCGTACTCAAGGTAATTCTTGAGACTCCACTATTACAGGAACGAGAAATGCGAGTAGTTGCTAGAATGGCTCTTGCAGCAGGGGTGGATTTCATCAAAACCTGCACCGGTAAACGTGGAGGCTGCAGTGATGATGCAGCGGCAATTTTCGCTTACGAAGTGATGCGGCATGAGCGAGCCTTTGGAGAAATGCTAGGTGTGAAACTCTCGGGAGGAATTGGAAACATGGATGATGTGAATAGGCTAACTAGTATTGTCAATCAACAAGACCCGAGCATAATCAAAGATGGACCTAGAAGATTCAGAATAGGTGCATCTTCTCTTTTGGATTCAATTGAAGGAAAATCCTAGACACGGCGAAATCAAAAGCAAAATGGCCTTGTGAATGACATGCAAGCCGGTTTGGACTTCGGTGTTCTGAAGGAATCAGACACCTGGAAGGCCTTTGGAATCGGCGTAGTTTTATTCTGTATTATCGGGTTCGCTTCTCTCTCATTGTTTGGATTAACCTCCTCCATTTACGGCACCTCTGATGAGATTTCGGAAGTCCCTGATTGGGTTGCCCCATCTATGAACAGAGAAGGGATAGACGACCTCTACACCGCTGAGGATGGAACAATTCAATTGAGTAGCCTGCGCGGTCATGTGGTAATCCTAGATTTCATGGCAATAGATTGTGCCAATTGCCACTATGTTCAGGAACATATCGATGACAATCTTGCAGAATGGGAAGGTCTTGATGGAGAATACCCTGTAATTGCAGTATCGATTGCAACTTGGTATCAGTATGAATCGTTTGAACAAATTAACGCAACATTTGGTGACCCCGAATCCAACCGACACATGCCATGGCCAATCGTAAATGGAGGCGATGATGTTGTACTTCTGGAGGATGGAGAAAGAGGAGATATTACCGAATATTATTCTGCCCAATCTATTCCTCTTGCTTTGGTTATCGATCACGAAGGGTTTGTTGTCGCAAAAGAAAACACAGGGACTCCACTCGATGGCTGGAAGAGTTTTGACAGTGCTATAGAGGCAGCAAATCTCGGTGAGGCGGAGGACCTCAGAATTGGAATAAAGAAGGCGGACCGATCTGTTTCAGGAGTTTTCATAATCGGATTATTCCTCGGGATTTTGGTCTACTTTTCGCCTTGTGCTTTCCCTGTCTTGCCTTCATTCATCACGTATTATCTCAGTCTAGGTATGAGAGAAGATGAATTACGGCAGGAAGGAAAATTGACTGGAAGGATGCCAAATTCGTTTGAAGTCGGCGGGTATGCTGCGTTAGGTCAGCTAACCTTCTTCACAATTGTTGGAATAATCATCTTTGGACTAAGTGAGGTCATACCACTATCTGGAATTCTCCACCAGGTGGCAATTGCAATAGCGTGGCTACTGCTAATCCTTGGAGGTCTGATGTTGTTAGGCTGGACAAGTCATTTACTGGCAGGAGTCCAGCGAATTTTAGACCAATACCAAACAAGGGAAACTGATGAAATTTTCACTCCTCGAAGAAATATGTATCTTTGGGGAATTGGTTATTCCGCTGCATCAGTCGATTGTACTGCTGCGGCCGTATTCCCATTTGTAGCATGGTTAACAGTAGTAGGAGAAGGGGCGTTCATAGCCGGACTTGGTGGATTGATTCTCTCTGTTACAATGCTAATGGTAATGGTGACGGGATTAGTAGGAATGGGGCGACAAGCCATGATTGGCTTCCTTAGAAAGTCCACTGGAATTGTCAAAGCTACAGGAGCATGGATGATGATGTTTGCTGGCATCGGATTATTGGTTTACCTAACTCAACCAGAAATTGTTGCCTCATTGATCTAATTTTCAATTGAAATCCACTCATTGTTGAGTGCATGATGCCAATGGTCAGCGAATCTAACAAAATTATAGCCAGTTCTCTCCATTCTAGAGATTGCCCTAAAGAGATTTAATCTCCCCGTTTTACTACCGATTTCAGCCCCAGGAGTAACGGAAATAACTTCTTGACAAGTTTCCCAAATATTTCCTATTTCTTCCCATTTATTTGAAATGTATTCGATATTTAGGCCAGATTTTGAATTTATGGAATCGAAGATATTTGAGATCATATCCATTAGTAATTTGTTCATTGTTTGAATCAAACCAATGAGATCGTGGGGTATTTTGTCAATTTCTAACTCATGTGCTAGCAAAGAGGAAGTTTGTGAAATATCTCTTGCATGCCTCATGCCTCTCTCAATGGTATCGCTACCTCTTAGGAATGTGGATATCATCCGAAGGTCACCCATCATCGGTTGGTTAAGTGATAAAACAAGAAGAATATCTCCAGTTCTTTCCCAGAAAATCTTCCTAGCTTCATCTCTTGCTGCCAACACTTGATTTACATTGTCGACATCCAAAGAAATTAGAGAATCAACTGCAACTGAATAAATTCTCATTAACTCATTAGCATCATCTACCAATTGATTTCTCAATTGGTCTAATCTTTCGTCTAATCCTGTTCTTACTGGAACCATTTCTTCACCTAACCAAATCTTCCTGTAATATATTGACCTGTTAATTCTTCTTCAGGTTCACTGAAAATTTTCTTTGTTTCCCCCGCCTCAATTAACTCACCCATATACAAGAAAACAGTTTGATCCGAAATTCTTGCTGCTTGGCTCATTGAGTGGGTTACAATGACTACAGTTACTTTTTCACGAAGTGCTTGAATTAATTCTTCAATTTTAGCCGTGGCGATTGGATCCAAGGCAGAAGTGGGCTCATCCATTAACAGGATAGAGGGTTTAGTTGCTAGAGCCCTCGCAATACAGAGTCTTTGCTGTTGTCCTCCTGATAGAGAATAGGCATCATCTTCCAATCGTTCTTTTACTTCGTCCCAAAGAAATGCATCTCGAAGGCTTTCTTCAATTATTTCATCTAGTTTCGACTTATGCTTGATTCCTTGAATTCGCAACCCAAACGCCACATTTTCGTAAATCGAAGTGGGGAATACATTTGGTTTCTGAAAAACCATAGATACAGCCCTCCTTAACAAAACAGGGTCTATTTCATCTGAAAGTAAATTCTTTCCTCGCCATTCTATTTCACCAATCATTGAGCAAGATGGGATCTCATCGTTCATTCTGTTGAAGGCCCGCAGCAATGTGCTTTTTCCACAGCCTGAGGGGCCAATGAATGCGGTTACGCCAGATTCTTGGATGTCTAAATTCACGGAAATTATAGCTTCTTTTTCACCATATTTTATTGTCAGATCTTTTACACTGATCGTATTATTTTCTATGGACATTACCATGACCTCCTAGCCTCTGCTCTGTTACGAATGAATATAGCAATGAAATTCAAAATCAGTAATAGCATTAGTAGTACAAGAATAGTACTCGCTGCTAAATCATGAAAAGCTTCCTTTGGATGTCTAGTCCAGAAAAATATCTGAATTGGTAACGCAAGGAAGCCATCCATTATTCCTGTCGGCGCTGTTTTTGAAAATAGGCTTGCAACAAATAGAATGGGAGCAGTTTCTCCTAACGCTCTTGCAACGGAGAGAATTGCTCCAGTTGCTATTCCAGGAACTGCATTTGGAAGAACGTGATGTCTGACTGCCTGCCACCTAGTTGCCCCAACGCCCAATGCTGCATCTCGAAACGATTTCGGAACCGCTAGCAATGCCTCTTCTGTAGTTACTACAATCATTGGTAAAACCATCATAGCAAGAGTCAGAGAACCTGTAAGTAAACTAAGTCCAAAACCAAACATCCTGCTGAAAACATACAACCCGACCAAACCAAAAATAATCGATGGAACCGCTGCTAGGTTCTGTAGGGTTCTTCTCAAAAATTGATTCAAGATACCTTCAGGTGCAAGTTCAGTTAAGTAAACTGCAGCACCAACACCCGCTGGCAATGCGAATAACATTGTCAGTGTGATTAGCCAAAGTGACCCCCAAATTGTGGGGCCTATACCCGCTTGATCAGCTCGATAGGATGGGAAGTTTGTCAGAAACTGTAAATCAATACCAGCCAATCCTGTTTCTAGGATTGTTTGGAGTAAGATAAGCAAAAATGCTAACCCTACAAATAGGCTACTTGCAACAATAAATCGTGAAACTTTTTCCTTTCTTCTTCTAAATAAATCGTATTTTGTGGGTATAAATGGATTTGATTGAGTTAAATTATATTCGATATCTCCGCTAATTCTCTCTAAAATCATTGATAATTTCACTTTGATTTGAAAAAGGAGGGAAGCCATTTTGCCTCTATTTGCTCCCAGTCTTTTTCTTGTTGCCCCAACTGCCAATATATTCACTGAATATGTTAGGACAAAGAGGGCAGAGCCTACCGCGAATCCCGCATCGGTTGCTGGGCCGGGTGGTATGTCACCAGTTGCAACTTGGGCAATATATGCAGTCAGAGTTTGTACTTCCAGACGTGGATCAAAATGTAGTGCTGCAACTGATCCAGCAGCCATAGTTACAGCCATTGTTTCACCCACTGCACGTGCAAGCGCGAGTAAAACCGCTGCAACTATTCCCGAACGAGCAGATGGTAGAACAACTTTGGTGGCCATTTCCCAACGCGTTGCTCCAAGGCCTAATGCTGCTTCCTTTATTTCTCTAGGAACTGCTCTGATAGCATCATCTGATATTGAAACTATAATCGGCAAAATCATTGCTGCTACGACAATTATTGCACTAGCTGCATTGAAGTATGTTGCATCGATGGTTCTTTGCATAAAGGGGCTAATTACAAGAAGAGCGAAGAAACCGTGAACCACTGATGGTATTCCTGAAAGAACCTCGACTATTGGTTTGAGAAAACGTCGTGATCTGGGCGAAGCAAATTCACCTAGATGCAGAGCAGCCGCTACTCCAAGAGGGATAGAAATCATTAGTGATCCCACAGCAATGAGAGCTGTGCCCGAAAGTAAAGGCCAGATCCCAAAGCTGGGGTTACGTCCGTTAGGAACCCAATCCGTTCCAGTAATGAATTCGAAAAAGGTGGCTTCTTCGTATTCAAAAAAGCGAATTGTACCTGATGCCAGTGTGTATACGATTAACGCACTTGCAATCACCGACAATGAGGCGGCTGAGAACAATGCGCTATGGGTAAATCGGTTACGTGGAGCCCGGCCATCTAGGAAGGTGCCAGACTCAATCATGATTTACCACTTCATAGTTCACGCCAATGCTGCGCGTTGGAGTGAAAGCAGATTGGCATCTACCAACTCTACCTTCACGTATCCTACTTCGTCACAGACTGCTTGTCCTTCATCAGACAATGCAAAACTCAAGTAGCCGTTGACAGCATCAGAATTTGCCGCATTGGCATCGGTGTATATGTGAAGAGGACGAGCCATAGGGTAATCTGCAACCGTCTCTAATGAAGGTTCAACAGCGCCACTACCATCATCAATCGATACGGTATTTACCTTGTCAGCATTCTCTCTAACGTATGCGAATCCTAGGAATCCAATTGCGTACTCGTTGGATTGTATTGCGGTCATAATCACATTGTCGTCCGCTGATGGATGATATACACCATCGCCTGATTCTAGACGGGTTCCTGCGACTTGAGTTTCGTCACCCCAATCTTCGATAATCTCTTCGAAAAAGTAGTCAAAGGTACCACTTGCTTCATCTGGTGCGTAGATTTGAATTTCTTCGTGAGGAGCGCCCTCTAATCCAGCTACATCATCCCAATACACAGCTGGGTTATCATCTGTGAAAATTGAGTATAACTGATCGTAAGTTAGAGTGCTCGCAAAGTCGTTTGAAGGATGGGTAATTACTGCAAGAACATCAAAGGCAACGACCCACTTGGTTGGCATTACACCCATGCACTCTTCAGATGCAGTTCCATCTGATCTAACCCCTGATTCATCGCAGTTTACTTTTGTGTAGTCCTTGCCTTTCATCAGTCTGGAAGCGTCCCCTAGGTCGGCTTCCCCATTCAACAAAGCGTTGATTCCATGGCTGGAACCTCCTCCTGAGACAGATACATCTGCCCCTTCATATTCTTCTGCCCAGGCCACCGCTAGTGGCAAAACAGTCGAGGATCCGGTTTGGATCAAGCTTTCTTTTTCATCATCACCTGTACACCCGGCCAGTGAGGCACTGAGCAACAGTACAATCATCATATTCGTCAATAGAGTTCGATTCATTCGTATTTCTCCGATCGCTTCGACATCGCATGGTATGTTGAAATGAATCTGTAAAGTAAACATAGATGGAAGGAACCTATCTAATCTCTATAGTTGGGTGGATAAAACGTAAATTTTTGCGTCAAAATAACACAACAAAATAGTCTATTCAATTGTTACTTCTGTTGAATTTCTATGTGTGTGTATGTTGATTAATATCTCCGCCATGTCGACGGTGTAGGCCAAAATTCTCCTGAGAGATTCTGATAATTTATCCAGAAACAAGGCATCGGTAGATTGCAGTTTCATGTCCCACAAGCTATCTTCGTATTCCCTCAGATTCATTATGGCAGATTCTAGATTCGATTTTGCATCGTGGATTTCCTTAACCTTCCTTTTCCGTAAATTTGCGATAAGTTGCTTAATTGAGGACTGCCAAATGGGAATTACAGAAACTGGCAATTCTGCTGATGAAAGATTCTTTGGCACTTCTTGGTTGACACACAGCCTGCTTAAGATGTAACAGTGATCACCAATCCTTTCGAGCGTCCGTACAATATTCGACAATTCGGCGGCTTCCCACCTGGTTGTTCCAAAACTAGTTTCAATTGACGCTGATTCCAATATTTGGCCAACCTGCCTTTCTAATAACAAACGCAATGCATCAACCTCTTTTTCCCTCTCCTCGCTATCTTCTAAGATAGTAACGTCTCCACCAGTGAGGACTTCCACCACATCCCTTATTTGGCTAGAAACTAAGAGATACATTCTGTTTAGACTAGAATGTAATGGCATCTCTGCAGGATTAAGTAGCGTTATCATTTCTACACTGTAATCAGATTCGTTAGCGATTTCGATCCCACGGGTAGTTTGGATGAATCTTCGAAGTTCCCTTCTGTGTTCTCTATCAATTCCAGACTTTGAAATGATTCGAATGTTTTGAGCCCCAGAGAGATAAGCACCAATTAGGTGATCAAGAATAAAATCCCTACTGATTTCCTGTAAATCAATTTCCACTTGTCGTCTTTTTCTAAGCGAAGTAGTTTCTGCATTTACTCGCAAACTACCGGATGGCCTCCATTCAATTCTGACTTCATCTTTAGCAGACAATTGGTGTTCCATCACCCACCTCTTTGGTAAACTGACAATGTATGTTGAACCACCTGTCAGTTGAAGTTTTCTCACTTCGGACTTGTTGGAGGCGACCCTTTCCACGGATCTTGCCGCATTACTCACGAAATATATACCTTTCATAGGCTTGCAGTACCCTTATTCTATAGTCTACTATATATTCTATATAATATTATGATTATATGCCCTACCTATTGAGGCTCTATAGATGGAACCGATAATGTGGCTCGTCCTGATTCTTGCAACTGCCGTTTGTGCCTACATGGCTTGGAACATTGGAGCGAATGATGTAGCGAATGCGATGGGGACTTCTGTTGGTTCCAGAGCATTAACTCTGAAGCAAGCGGTAATTATTGCTGCTGTCTTCGAATTCATGGGTGCATTCTTTGCCGGAGATGCTGTTACTGATACGGTAAGGAAAGGAATCCTCTACTTTGATACAGAGGCAGATTACTTCAATGCGGCTTTCACTAATGATCTGATGTACGGATTCATTGCTGCTATGATGGCGGCAGCGGTTTGGATTACAATCGCAACTAGATTTGGATTGCCTGTATCTACTACACACTCAATAATTGGCGGAATTGTAGGAATCGGGTTAGTTCTCGAAGTACAATATGATGCTTCACTTATCAATTGGGAAAAGTTGACTGAAGTTGTTTTGTCTTGGGTAGCAAGTCCGTTAATGGGTGGTTTGCTTGCTTTCTTCACATTCTTCATTGTCCGTGCTACGATTTTAGAAGCTCCAGATCCTATTGCAAGAAGTAGGTGGATGGCCCCGCTTATGGCACTTCCAACCTTTTTTGTGCTTGGTATTGCTTTACAATTCAAGGCTCTAAAGGGCCTAATTGCTAGACTCGAAAGAGAAGGCGTTATCGCGGATAAGTACGATTGGTTACCGGTCAAAGAAAATGGTGTTTGGAACCCAATGGCGGAAAATGCATGGATTCCATTCAACGCGATTATGGTTGCTTTAGTGATTGGAATTATTGGTTCAGTAATTCTATACTGGGTCCTCAAGAATTACGAATTCCAAGGAGAAGGATTCCACGGCGTTGAGAGAATCTTCGTTTGGCTACAAGTCATTACTGCAGCATACGTAGCATTCGCTCACGGAGCAAATGACCGATCCAATGCGATTGGGCCGATGGCTACCGTCTACGAATTACTAAACTCGACACCAGGAGAATTGGCTGGAAAGGTAGACGTTCCACTTTGGCTAGTATTGCTTGGTTCTGCTGGTATAGCAATCGGTGTAGTAACATGGGGTTGGAGAGTTATGGAAACTATTGGTCACAAAATTACTGATATTACCCCAACCCGAGGATTCGCAGCAGAGTTTGGTGCAGCTACTACAATTCTAGTATTCTCAATGCCATTCCTTGCGGTCCCAGTATCCACAACCCACACATTAGTCGGAGCAGTGGTTGGGGTTGGCCTAGCAGGTGGAGCCAAAAATGTAGATTTCAGAGTATTTGGAAAGATTTTCGCCTCATGGGTCGCCAGTCTTCCTGCTGCTGGATTCGGAGCAGTTGCGCTATACGTCGCTATGGGAAGTACTGCAATCAATCTAATCGTTGTATTACCGATCGCATTTGCTACGGTAGCATATGTCCTCTGGGTCACTAGAGATGATGAGGTAGTTATCGAGGATGCGTTGGCTGATGTTGGCGGAGATGGAACAAAACAACCTACTGTATTCGAGTTGTTCCACAAGCACGCAGAAGCTGTAGAAGTGACTGTTGACCACATGCTGACAGCTGTAGATAAGGCGACAAAGGGTGAAGATGCATCTGCAGAAATTCAGGCGACAATAGATGCCGAGTTGGCTGCGGACAACCTAAAGAACGCCCTAAGAGAAAAAGTCAGTTCCAGAGAATGGAAATTACTGATTGACTCCGATGAGTTCCTATTCATGCTTGGTAGACAAGATAGAATCGCAGACTATGCCCAGAATGTTGCTGAGCAACTCTCTTTCAGACCTCTCTACAATAATGATGAAGCAAGGCAAATGGTCATGGAAATGGCAGAGGCAGTCCAGAAGACGGTTGCAATCTACGAGGACACCGTGCTCCACCTACGTGATCTAACTCTATCTGGTTACACTAAAACAGGCCGGGAAGAACTGCTGAAGTATGTCCAGGAGGTTAACCTTGCAGAACATGAGGCTGATCTCGTTGAAAGCAACGCTGCAGGATTTGTGTTCAGAACTGGCGGAGATGATGCCCTAGCTGCTGTTCACATGTATCGTGTATTGCAGAGACTGGATGATGTAGCCAATGCCTGTGAGGAAGCGGCTAACGCATTCCTACCAATTGTTTTCAACTGATTCATCTTGGACTTGTAACGATGGAGGAACTGATACTAGTCGCGGTTGGCGCCTTCTTGGCGGCAGCGCTGACGGTTCCGGCAGGCTTCGGCCTGTCCACCATGCTGACGCCGATGGTTCTCCTGTTGATGGGCCCTCATGAGGCTGTGGCAGTCATCGCCATTGTACATGGGGCTCACAATGCGGGGAAGTTTGCCGCGTTAAAGGAGCATTTTGATTTCCACGCCTTTCGGAAATATGGCGTCTGGTTGGTTGTCGGTGCCATTCTTGGGGCACTACTGCAAAATAAAGTCCCACAGGCACCTCTATTGGCCATCATCGGAATCTTTCTCATCGTGTTGCCGTTGCTCACTATGAGTGAGAAGTGGACGGGCTACAGGATCCCAGAAGCCAATGACAGGGTCGGAGGCTTCGGATCTGGATTCATGGGCGGATTGTCAGGCCACCAGGGTGCGCTTCGCGCCATGTTCCTTACCCGTAGGCTGCCGGATAAGATGGCCTATGCTGCGACTGCAAGTGTCCTTGCTTTGTGCGTTGACCTTTCGAGAATTCCGGTATATCTGTTCTTTAGGTTTGATGAGATTTCCTCTCACTTGAATCTCACACTTGTTTTGGTTGCATCCGCTCTCATCGGTGTCAACGTGGGTAAACGTTGGTTGAAATCGCTGAAGTCCGAATGGATTCACAATGGTGTTATGATTGGAATCGTTGCAAGTGGCATCTTCTACATCGCTGAAGCGATTGGGTGAATAGAAACTTTTCATTTGATTTCATCTTCAATGAAGATGCGATGATGACTGCGAAGAATAGCAACCCTTGTGCAACTTCCATCAGACTTGGTGCTGCATCGATACCACCCATTGGTATACAACAACTAGTTGCTCCAGCCTGACTCGGATGCGAGTTTGTCGGGACCGCTCTCTTCGACCATGTCGATGACCTTGGTGAACATCCTCCAGAATACGAAAGCGACTACCAGCCCTGTGACGAGATCGAACAGGTAGTGTTGCTTCGTAGCCAGGATGCTGACACAGAGCAGTGCCCAC
>JAZAAK010000037.1:0-15983 GCA_036138175.1 Thermoplasmatota archaeon
AGAGGCACCAAGGTCCGGGAAAGGCCTGTGGTGTTGCAAGATACCACTCTTGTTCCTTCAGCATTCAAATTTGTCTCATGATTTGCACATGAAGTGTATGAGAGGCCAGTAAGATCGTGCTTTTCTCCGCCTTGGAAAATATGTTTGACACCAGCGGCTTTGTATTTTGCAAGATTACCCGCACCCATCTTTCCAGGGGCGCAGTCGATTACTACATCCGCTACCGATAAAAGATCTGAAAGACCTCCTTTACACTCATACCCCTGTTCTGCAAATGCCCTAATTCTTTCGGCATCATCGAATGTACAGTAAAGTGGAAAGCCCTTCTTTACAGCTAAATCGCAGCCGAAGGAAGGACCTGTTTTTGTAACGCCAATTATTTCCATATCGTTCTGTGCATCTACAGCATCCGCGACTCTTTTTCCGATTGTTCCAAATCCGTTAATTGCGACTTTAATTGACCCCATGGTGTAGCCCCATTCGCCCTTTGGGCGGATTGATGCCGTAATCGAACCTCTATCAATGATGCTCTTCAAAGACGCTGCGGAAAATAAACAGAAATATCGTAATATTCACTATCTACTTACCCGTCAGAATGAAGACGGTATCCACTCCGTAGATGGCTGGAGATAACATGCGCGACATCACCGCGAAGAGTGTCAAACTGAACAGAGACCTCGATAAGATGTTGGAACAAGCACTCGAAAGAGACTTGTTGGTGCGTATTGGTTGGGGGAAGCAAGGAGACGAGAAACCCAAGAATGGAGAGATTGGTGTTATCACCCATCTTCCTGAAAATTCCAGAGTATTACTCTTGGGTGATCTAGGAGAATGTGCAGGTGCAATGAACGATGGCGGGACCTTCACTCTTCAGGGGGGTTGTAGTTCAATGTTGGGAGCCTTCCAAAAATCTGGTAGAATCACAATAGAAAAAGATGCAGGAGACCGTGTGGGTCAGAAAATGGCTGGTGGAGAGATTATTGTCCAAGGCTCGGTAGGAAATGAAACCGGAGCCGAGATGAGTGGTGGATTCGTCATTGTCAGAGGCCACGCTGGATCTGCAACCGGTGCAGCCATGAGTGGAGGTACTGTAGTGATCCTTGGAAATACCGGTAAGGAACCTGGAAGGGGAATGGTTGGCGGCCGTGTGATCATTTCTGGTTCCTGTCCGCCACCGGGAGAAGGCGCTACAATGAGATCGATTGATTCCGATGAAGTGGATGAATTGGCGGAACATCTTGAACCACTGGGACTGTACATTGATTCAGACGCTTTGGTAATCGTGCCGAGCGAAGATGGACCTCCGCAACCCGAGTTACCCGAGATATCCGTCACCGAGGGATTCGAAGGAATCACTCTAGTGCCATCTGCAAGGGATAGATTACCCACCCATACCCAAGTAGACACTAGCTCACCAATACACCCTGCTGGTCAAGATGAAAATGCTCTGATGACTCCTCTTCCTTGGATAATTAGGGCGGAAAACATGGCTGGGAAGGTTGGTAGATATTCCACAAATCAACCATGTTTGGTGACTTCAGAACCTAGACCAAATGACCTAATTTTAGTCACCGAAGAAAATCTCTTGGACGTTGTAGGTATAATCAATCAATGTTCAGGTTTGGTTCTAGATCTAACGAAAATGCCAGCCATTAACGATGCAGAAATCGAAGCTTTGTTGGTTTCACTCTACAGTAGGACAGCGGACAATTCTCTGGTATTCCTAAAGGACAGTATATCAAGGGTAGATCACCTATTCCGCTTAGTTGTGGATTTAGACCTTGATGGCGCAATAGTTGATGTTGCTTCAGCGGGAGGGTCGAGGGCTGCAGCGGCATTACCCAGAATTGGGCTAGTCGCTAAAGCAATGAATTTACCAAATCAAGGAAGGAGGATTTTACTCCAGATTCACGAGGCCCCTTCTGCGGAAGATCTACTCATCACTATTGGAGCAGGATGTTCTGCAGTTGTAGCGCCCCCTCCAAATGATGATGTTGAAACAGCGCTAAATTGGATTGATGGAACATTAAGAGGTTGGATGTTAGAATTGGGAATAAATAATCTCAACGAATTAACAAGACGTAACCTGAGAGCTCTCGATCATGATACTGCAGCAATATCTGGTCTTCGATTAATTGGATATGACAGACCGCTTCCGATGTGGTTGAGAAATTGAGGTGTTAATCTGCCAACTATCACCTTGAGTCATTCTTTGCTTCGCTCCATTCAAGAAAAAAATGGTGCGACTTATGATTCCGAAGATTGGATGGAAAGGCTATCTCAAATCGGATGCGTGGTCGAAGGTAGCAATGAAGAATCAATTGAAATAGAGGTTTTTCCAGACCGACCGGACCTTCTTAGCCATGAAACCATAGCAAGAGCAGCTAGGGCTTTTTTAAGCGAAGATAGTCAAAAACCTACAATTGAAACTAAGGACAGTGGCATCGCTCTGGAGGTTGATCCCAGTCTCGAAACAGTTCGACCAATCATCATGGGTGCGATAGTCAGAGGAGTAAAAAACGGGGATACTGATGAGGAAAAAAACCAATTCATTCAATCCTTAATGGACCATCAGGAAAAATTACACCTAAGCCTTGGTCGGAAAAGGCGATTTTCATCTATAGGAGTTCACGATCTATCGACTCTAAGCCCGCCTTTCAGAGTGGTTACTGTACCAGGAACACACTCGTTCATCCCATTAGCTATGGATAAAAAAATGACAATCGATGACATACTTAGCGAACACCCGAAAGGAGTAGAATACGCTCATTTAATGGAAAATATGGAGGTTTATCCAGTAATATTAGATTCGAATGATGACATCCTATCTTTTCCACCGATAATTAATGGAGAACATACCACAGTTAGCGAATCTACAACAGACTTCTTCATTGATGTAACCGGCTGGGACGAAAGAGCCGTAGAAGCTTGTTTATTGCTCGTTTGTCTTGCTTTATCCGAGCGTGGCGGAACAATAGAACAAGTGAAGGTCAGTGGTTACGATGGACTGGTTAGAATGACCCCAAATATGCAGTCTAAGGAACATAGAGTGTCTGATCGATTGATTGAAAGAATACTTGGCCTGACTCTTGGTAGTGAAGAAATTGCCTCCTCAATACAAAGGATGGGGGGCAACTTAGTAGCCTCACGCGCGGTAACCGATGGAGTAAACAAAGCCGAACGTTGGGCGGACCTAGAAGTAGGCGAAAGAGAACATGTAATCGCCATGCCTAGATGGCGATCCGATATAATGCATCCAGTGGATATTGTCGAGGATATTGCAATCGGTTATGGATACGAGAATATGCCCAACATCTTATCATCCGTCCATCTAGATGCTATCCCTCTACCTTCTGCACATTTACATAGAAGAGTCAGAGAAAGTTTAAGATCATTGAATCTTCAAGAAACTCAAAGTCTTACATTATCAAACGAAAGAGCACAATTTGACAATACACGATGGGCGAGTTTGGCAACTGCTACTGAATTAGCAAACCCAATTACCATTGACCACACAATGATGAGGCAGAGAATCCTTCCGAGTTTATTGCAGCTACTGGCAGCAAATCGTCATCATGAATTACCACAACGAGTTTACGAAATTGGAACGGTTGTATTGGACTCTCATAACGCTACAAGGGCTGCATGGGCTTGTGCTGAAGTTGGAGGAGGTTTCTCCGCGGCGAAAGGATTCGCACAAGCACTCCTCAGAGATATTGGAGCAAATCTTGAGGACATAGTTTGGGAAACAACCGAGTTGCACGAAGGACCTTGGTTATCTGGAAGGGGCGCTAAGGTCTTTGTATCTGGAGAAGAAATCGGACAAATTGGAGAAATAGACCCTGCTGTTGCTTCTGAATTTGGTCTTCGTGTTCCAATTCAAGCAGGAGATTTCGACATCGATGCCATAGGCCGCCTTATCCCAGACCCGGTACTCTGAGCCTTCAAAATCAATCATCGCCTAATAGCGCCATTGCATCGAGAAAAGATTTTTCTTTCAGGTGGCTTTTTTCCTCGATTAAATCCTTCTGCTTATCCTCTGACTTTCTCTCATACTCAACTACCTCACCCTTCTCTTCTGTAGGCTTTGGTTTGGCGGGGGCGTTCTTCTTACCAAATGGCCACTTCGATGCCATGGTCCTCGAACAGCATCCAAGAGCATAGTTGCTTCGTTTAAGCGATTCATCGCGAAAGGGTAGGAATCAAAGCCGAGAACGATGAGCGTCTCCCATGCGAGGCAGGGCTTTGGCCATGACAATGATTCTGGCATTGCTATCCGTATCAACAGCGCCGGGCCAATTAAATGAGCCTCCGAAATCTTTTGAATCTGCTTCCAATGATTCTACACTTGACCTATTATTGATTGGAAATTCATATACTTCAAACAATCAATTAAGTGTAAGAGTTGAGAATTTACTAACCTCTTCAGGATTTACTCCCGATGTACAATCGTTAACTAGTGGAGGTAAGACCCTTGCTTGGCATGGTGAACAAGCTGAAACTGAAGGTTCTGGGTGGTTCAGCGCCCTGAGGTCGCCTCACGATTATGTGATATTGCAAGACCAAAGCCAAGTTCCGGGTTTCCCAACAAGTTCGTCATATTGGCAAGATAGTATGCAGGGGGCTCAAATTATCGATGATTTGGTTGATGACAATGGTGGAGATACCTTCTTTCTAATGACTTGGGGGTACAGAAATGGTGATGAGAGCAATAGTTGGAGATATCCTGACTACGTAACGATGCAACATCATCTAGAAACTGGTTACCTTGCTTATGCTGAAAACCTATCATCAGAACAAAGACCTGTGTTCATCGCTCCTGTAGGGATGGCATTTGAGAACATATTTTTCTCCATATCTAATGCTACTGATGATGGAACTATCTTCTCTGACCTATACGCCTCAGATGGAAGTCACCCCTCAATTCAAGGGACTTATTTAGCCGCCTGCGTTATTCATGTATCCGTCACCGGAGAATCGTCGGTCGGTCTACCGAGTACTGGAGGAATAAACCAATCTAGAACATTAGAATTGCAACAATGGGCAGATCACACTGTATTCAACACATCAGGATTAACCTACCCCTGGCAATTGGAAGATTTAGGAGTTGAATTCGGCGTCACTTCCGGTTCAATTTTCAATATTGACCCGGGGCTAACTATTGGCGTAGCGGCCAATTTCACTAACCTAGCAGAGGTCAACACTACCGCACTAATTGAAATCTCTAGCCCATCTGGTTGGCAAGTATCATGGGATTATCCAACAAGTCCGGAAGTGGGGTTTTCATTTGATGCTCCAAGTGATGTTGTTCAGTGGGTAGAATTTAGGGTTACGGCACCTGAAGTAGCCTCCGGTTACCCTCTTGCAGAATCGATTCATGACTTTAGCGTAGCTTTGGTTGGAGACCATACCGGCAATCAAGATTGGTGGAATTTTTCACTTCGTTATGGTGAATGGAAGGGTATGCAAGTAATCGAAGGAGGTGGGACTGCTTCTATCGACCCAGGAGGTGTTGTCGACCTAGAATTTCAGTTACAGAATATTGGTAACTCGATTAATTCGCTTGGAATAAATATCGCACCAATTTACGTGAATGGCACTCCAATACAGACACCTAGCTTATCATTTGCATATGGTGGATGGACTGCAATAATCTACGACCGTGCTGGTTTGGAAGATATGAATCCAGGCGAAATCACTACCGTTCGTATGCAGGTACAATCTCCGATTTTAACCTCTGGAAAATTGGATATGATGATTCAATTTTGGGCAGATGGTGTAGAAGAGATTCAAAGATTAAACCAGACAATTAGCATAGTTCCTCGATCCGGTGGCGACCTAGGGTTGACAAATGTAAATTGCAATTTCGATGTAAAACCAGGAGAAACTTGTTTCGTAGAATTATTTATTGAAAATACTGGAGATGCGGCTTATCTATTCAATCTCAGTGTGTCTGAAAAGCCAGACTGGTTAGTTGTTAACATCACAGAATATACTCGATTTTTGGGCCCAGGCCAAACCGTCCATGGAATCGATGTTTCTGCTTGGACTGCAATTGGATTAGAGGCGGGAATTAGTGGAAAAGTAACACTAGAATTAGAGGTCGATGGCTGGGTTCCTGCAGAGGTTAGTTTTGATGTATCAATCGCAGCTGTTCATGCTTGGGAAATTATTCGCTCCGATGCTGAGGTGATTGATGGAAGATTGACCGGTTATTGGGAAGTGAAGAATATAGGAAATAGCCCCGACGGATTGGTTGTAGGTGTCGAATGCACTGATTTTACAGATTTTGGAGTAATTCCTCCAAATGAACTAGATTCTTCAACGAACCAAGGTAGATCATTCGAAGTTCTGGATGTTCCAATAAATGGAGTCCTAATTTTTGAGGTTTGGATGGATGTTCCTAATGAGGTCCCAATCGCCTCAAATGCGATTCTAACAGTCGAAATCAGATCATTTAGAGACCCAGCAGTTCAACACACTATAGAACATTCAACTGAAATTGATGGCATGCAACCATCCCAACCGGTTGACCCTGATGAGCCTAGTGTTTTCAGTAATTTTTTGCAGCGATGGTTGCAAACTATTCTAATCGTAATTGTCAGTATTGTAGGAACAACCGCGGTAGCCTTTGCCATTAGATACAGAATTGAAGCAGACAGGGAACATTACGGAAGAAATAACCCAACGGTTGTTGTTGAAGAAGTTGGAGACTGGATGTCAAAATTTGATTCGAGTGAGAAAGAACAACCAGAACTGATAGAGAGCCCAACAACTGACATAGAGTCTTTCAAGCAGGAATTCATGGAAAAATCAGGAGACCACTCTAGAGAAATTTCACCGGCTCCGGAGGCAGAGGTAATCGACGATGCCGGAGATTTGCTTGACGAATCTCAATCCGAGGATGCCATACTTGATGCAATCGAAATAGCAGAACAATTGCAAGATAGTGATTTAATTCATCCAGATAACATAGTGCTGGACCTAGATGATTTCGATGAAAGATTGAATTCCCTTGGCAAAGATTTGCGTGATGATGAAGACCCGTGATACCACCGGCACCCTGTGGACAGTGACTGGATCATTGGTGTTGACGAGGCAGGCAGAGGACCAGTAATCGGGCCTTTGGTAGTTGCTGCATTAGCAATCCCACTAAATGATATCGAAAAATTAACTAAATTACAAGTAAAGGATTCAAAGGAGCTTTCACCCAATGAACGTCTTCGAATTTTCGCGGAAATCAATAGCCATATAGAGGATGAAAGTTGGAAATCAGGGTTAATTCTCTGTTCCGCGAAAAGAATAGATCTTAATAGCCTAAATTCGGATTTGAATAGTCTGGAAATCAATTTATTTTCTGAGGCGATTATTGCTACAGATTTGTCTAATGAATCGGGAGTAATTCGTGCAGATGCTTGTGATGTAAATGAAAAGAGGTTCGCAATGAGGCTTGAAACGTCATTAGGCGATGGCTGGAAAAATTGGAGGATTGAGGCCGAACATGGCATGGATTCGAGAGACCTAGTGACAGGAGGTGCCTCAATTCTCGCAAAAGTATCAAGAGACTCGGCAATCGAAGAAATCGCTGCACGAACAGGTATTGAAATCGGTTCAGGATATCCTTCGGATAAAACTACACGAGTTGCTGTAGAAAAGATGTTGTCAAATGGAAAACCACATGACTCCCTAAGATGGAGTTGGGCAACCGTATCTGATATTTGGCAGAAGTTGCATGGAACCCCTGTTCCAATTCGGTCGGAGCAGGGTGGACCTGTTGTACAATCGTCACTTGATGACTGGTAAGGTAGAGAAGCGTCAAATGCCTGACTTCGGGCCGAAGGCCCGATAGCATGGTAGATTCCGACTGGGATTCAAAGACCATAGATACAGTTCGAAAGTATGCTATGCAAAATACGCTAGAGTACGATGGAGCCGGTCAATCAGGTTCTGTATTAGGTCGCTTATTAGGTGAAAGAGCGGATCTCAGGCCTAGAGCAAAAGAGCTCAAATCCTTGGTAGAAATAGAGGTAGAAGCTGCAAATCAAATGGCAAAAGAGAATGGTCTTGATGCCATTAGAGAATCCTTAGCGGCAACAAATCCAGAGGCTTTACAAAGACAAAAACAACAGAAAAGAGTTGGACTAAAACCACTTCCCAATGTGACTGAGGGGAAAGTGATTTTGCGCTTTGCACCTAATCCAAATGGGCCACTTACTATTGGACACTCGAGAGGAGTTGTGATTAATTCCGAATTCGCAAAGATGTATTCCGGTAAGGTTGTCTTGCGTTACGATGATACTGACACTAGAGTAAAACCACCTCTACCAGAAGCCTATGGTTGGATAGAAGAAGAATACGAATGGCTTGCAGGCAGGCCTGCGGACGTTATTATCCGGGCAAGTGAAAGAATGCCTATTTATCTTGAATATGCCAAACAAATGCTTGAATCCGGATTTGGTTACGTCTGCCGATGTAGTGCTGGAGAATTCAAGGACCTAAGGGATAATTCACAACCCTGCCCTTGTAGAGGAAAAAATACCGAAAATAATCTCTCAGATTGGCAGGCCATGAATGATGGTAGTATAGAAGAAGGCGGGGCGGTTGTAAGGGTCAAAACTGACCTAGAATTACCCAATCCTGCACTTCGTGACTGGCCTGCTCTGCGCATACAACACAGCCCGCATCCAATGGTCGGAGACCTATACAAAGTCTGGCCACTACTAGATTTCCAAAGTGCAATTGAAGATCATCTTCAAGGAGTGACCCATGTTGTTAGAGGTAAGGATTTGATGGATTCTACAAGAAAACAGACTCTATTGTACAATCACTTCGGATGGAAATATCCTGAACCCCTATATTGGGGTCGAGTAAAGGTACACGAGTTTGGAGGGTTCTCCACTTCTGGAATGAAGGCCGATATTGCTGATGGAAAATTTGAGGGATGGGGTGATTCCCGTTTACCTACTATTTCCGCATTGAAACGTCGAGGTTTTGAACCTCAAGCCATCCGAGATTTCTGGTTAGATCTTGGATTAACTCAGAAGGATATTTCAATATCAATGCAAACCATTGAGTCATTCAATTCTTCTGAGATAGATTCGGATTGTGAGAGGAGAACCTTCGTTAGAAATCCAAGAAATCTGTCGCTTAATATGGGCGGGATAGAACACCCGGATAGGTTGCAAATTGCTCGCCACCCACACGGAGAAATTGAAGGAGTTCGTGAATGGACAATTTCGGAGGAATTTGTAATTGAGGATAGGGATTATTCTGAAAAACTACGGTTGAAGGACTTCGCAGATGTGTCGATAATTGAAAATCAGGCAAAAGTGAGCTGCTTGCAAAGAAGTGACAAGAGAACAATAGTGCATTGGCTACCGATAAATCAGAGTCGAATGGCTCGACTAACTACCCCATTAGGGACTGAATTTAGAATCGATGAAGGGCTAATCGAGAATATCGATTTATTTGAGGGTGAAATCTTACAGTTAGAAAGGGTTGGTTTCGCAAAAATCGAGAAGGTTCCAGAAAAGGGCCCTGTTGAGTTACTATTTTTGCACGGTTAGAGATTATTCGGCCTCGTGTATGTACGCGGCGCCTTCGGCGCCGGGATAATGAAATCGTCAGTAAATGAATCCTACAAGGGTCGCATTCAAGGGTGTAAAGCCAGCCACTCCGCAATATGCAGGCACCTCAGAGGGGAGGAGCAGTTCTAATTGTCGCACTACTGATGCTAGTCATAATACCATATTCACCAGTAGCTGCTGAGCAAGATGGAGCGTGTTGTATTTCACAAGACTTTGACCTATATTTGACTGGGAGCTCTGATGAGGGGGCACTTTCACCATTTGATTCCGATCTTGATGAAAAATTCGAGCAATTTGTTACACCCTCCATTCAAGGATTAGTTGAAATTGGCACTTGGGAAACAAATTGGGGATTACAGGGGGATTACCCCGATTCAACTTGGGAATTCCGTATTCCATATGAGGTAGAATCGGCGGCTGGAATCCAAATAAATGCCACAATAGGAGTCAATATTGGCAGTACTTACTTCGAGGGAGATGCCGGAGCAGGATTGTTCCTCTCAAATGAAGGAGAAGTAGTGATTAATGTAGAGGTTCTTGCAGGAGAAGTTCGCTCGGGAGATAAAATAAAATTGACTTTTTCAGTTAGAAGTTTATCATTTTCCAGCCCTGGTGATGATGCTGGAATTCGCTTTATCTGGGGTACTGATGAGTTCTCTGGAAGAATTTCGATGAAATTCCCCTTAGTTAGTATCGACATGAAAGAACCAAGCGTGAATGGAAGATTGGTATACTTCCCAATTCTTCTGAAATCTGGATTTGGAGATAGAATGTGGTCCGCATCTACCGGAGGCACTGTCGTCGCTAGTAATGTCATCCCCGATAGCCCAATTGCAACACCAACAAATAACGGAGTTGAGGTTACTTTCGCCTGGCAAATGCCAGAATCCGCAGATTCGGGATCATACATGGTAGCATTCCACCTCATCCCACAAACTGCCCTTAGAATAGAGGCAAATCGCACATACAACATCGTCGCAGGAGAAGGAGGGGGGGGCACAGGTGGCTGGTATCCTGCTGTTGAACCTCTAAGAACTGGTGGAACAAATTTACTCGTTGATGTTAATGCTAAATTTAATGGAGACATGGTTGAGAGAGAAGTAACAATCGAATTTGATGGTGCAATGTCTCAATGGGTACGATGGGGATTGGACAATATTGGAAACAATAGTCTGTCCTCCAATAGTTGGTGGCGTAATCTACGAACCTACTCTGACAGTATTACCAGTTCTGAATATAATAATGGACAGGTAGATGACTCAGAAATCGCTGCATTAAACAGCCATCTAGTTGGTTCCGCCTCAGATATGAAATCATTCTTCGCAAATGGACTGTACCTAGATGCTGAGTCGATTCTAGGAGTAAATCCAGTAAATCTTGGACCAACTGAAATAACAATCGATTTGGGCCACACTAGGGCATTTAGCGCCGAGAGCGTGACTATTCGAATTGACACATCCCACAAAATAAATGCTGGTGAAAGACAACAATTGATCGAATCCTTCATCCGACCAAGTGATAATGATTTGTACACCAAGGTTGAGTTGGACGTACAAATTCGCTCTACCGCTCTACAAGGCCTTGGAGGGGTGGCGGCAGAAGACATTGATGCTAAGCATCGAAGATGGATTATTTTTGAAATAGTAACAATAGAAGAGAGCGATTTAGATACTGACGAATCATTCCGAGTTGAGTTTGTACCAACCGGTGGCGCTCTATATTCACCATTGGTTTCAGCGATGGTTTCTGTCTTCATGCTAGTTTTGGCTCTGGGCTTAGGTATGGCAATGACAAGGAGGCGAGCAAGAGTCCCTACGATGCTTACAGTTGTGGTTCTTGGTGGTCTTTCCCTAGCATTGTATGTATTGGGCCTTGATATGCCGTTTGTCCTAGGAGTTGTATCCTCAAGCATGTTACTGGTTTTCCCTGTCGCACTAGTATCCCCAAGGTCTGATTTTTCGGAGGGACGGGAAACAGGCAAACGAACCAGTGCTCATGTTAAATGCCCAAAGTGTGGAGTATCTAATGCCGTAGAGTCAGACGTTAGACCACTAAGGTTGGAATGTAGTGGCTGCGAATCTACATTAAGGCTAGAATGATTATTCGGATTTTGGAGATCTACCGGTCCCCAATAATGAGTCAACAAGAGAATGTGCTGCTAGATTAGCAGAACCTTGTTTCCAAAGTCTAGCGGCTCTGAGGATTTCCGATGCTAAGTCTGAATCCCAATTGGGCCCAATTACTCTATGCCAGCCCAATTCTTCCATTCTAGCGGTTGAGGGTGTTGAGCGAGAGAGTGCTGGACGCATTAGATGCGAAAGGGCTCTAGCCCTACCTTCCATATCCAAATCTGGCCATTTGGAAGATACAGCCTCTAGAGCTAATTGTTCTATCCAAGGTGTATTGGATAATTCGATTTGAGGGACCTCGGGCATTGTAGTAATTCTAACACTGCCTTCTTCAACTAAAATATCCCTAAGTGCGGTGAAAACAGGGTCGTAAGTTGTATCTAACGCTGAATGTAACCAATTGCCAGAAATTAACCAGGGACGCAATCTACGAACCCGTGGGCCATCAGGGGCCAATGATTGAGCGATTGCATGAGCTTGGGCCACTGTGGTCAGTGGCCCTCTTCTAGCGTCCCCAGATGAGGAAACTAAGCCATCGACTAGGGTCAATCCAAGACTCAGGCGAGGTGGTTCTGAGATGTATTGCGGGCCTGAGTCTTGAGCGGGCCCTAATATGTGAATCCAAGAACCGTCGGAGGGAGACTCCAATTTAAATCGACGGCGATAGGGCAGACCTAGGTCGAGTAAGGCTGCTTCAATGGGTGCAATAGAAAGAGCACCAATAAGAGATGGAGCGGCTAGCAACATCACAGGACCATTATGTCCTTTGAATCCAGAAACTGCTCGGTTCAGGCTGGAAGCCACCGATACGAAAGGCTCTGAATCAAGCAGTTGCCGCATCGTACCTGCTTACCGCGGGGGGTTCAAATCCCCATCGCTTTGCAATTATGCAATTACTAGATGGAGAAAGAGGTAAATTTCACTCGACCATTAGTCGCAGTTGGTCTCTCTTGTATGTCCAATCAGAATCAAGTTTTCCTGTACCGATGTAGTACTTGGCCAAACGACGAATTCTAGATTCGGTTAACTCTAATTGTCTGCGATTGTGTAAGTCTTTGTGATTACTGTTTAGATGGTCAATCATTCTCAATGCCTGGCGCATTAGATTCATCATATCCTCTGGATACTTTCCTCCGACTCCATTTCTCTCTAGAGTTTCAGAGATTCTCTCACCGGTAACCAACCTAACGTCTGGAACGGCATGTTGATCACGAAGTATAGTTCCAATCATTGCTGTTGAGTTTCCCTCAGCAGATAACTTGAGGATTAGGTCCTCTACAGCCTTTTTATCGGATTCGGACCACTTTGGAGCATCGGAAACATTCGGCTTATCAGAGCCGCTCTTCCCCTTACCTTTACTGTGCATTCGTGCCAATTAGGTCACCTCAAGCGGCTCGCCGACCTGCTGCCCCTCTTTAATCGCTACGCATGCCACCCAAAGGGTGGTTCATCAAAGACGATGCTTGGCCTTGGCCAATCTACCCGGCCCACTAGGCCATTCCCAAGCAGATGCTTCGGCCCTTGCACTACCTACCAAAACACCTTCTTGGAAGACTAGAACTTCGTCACCAGAACGAATATTTGGGTCGGCCTTCACGACATTTGTAGAGAATAAATCTCCACGCCAATCAAAATTAGAAATCAATTCAACCCTCGGTAAGGCATCACAGGCATCTAATATCGGCAATACCACCTTAGAGAAGGAAAAACGACCCGAACGAGGATTCCATAGGGCAATTTGTAATCCATCCTTTTCGATTCTGAAAATTGGCGGTCTACCAGATACTTTTGCATCTTCCAACCATTCATCGGTACCGTGTTGAAAACGTGAGGCTGACTTGAGTTTCTCAAGTCGGTGAATACTTTCTCTCGGGTTTGGTAATTGATATTCTTTACTTGCTTCTTCTATGGCTTCTTGTAGCCTATTGATTGAATCTTGTGAACCAGCAGATTCTCCCTGTCTCGTGTCAAGAATCTTAATTGTTGGAATTTCGATCTCTATCCCAGAATGATTAATGATTAACTCAAATCCATTCCTGTTTGCATATTCTCTGACCATCTCCCGAATGACTAGTAATTCATCGACATCCCAATCTCCAGTAACAGGAATGTCATAATGAGCCGCTGGCCAGAAGTCTTCTAATTCTCTTGGAACCAAACCTAATGGTGCAGTAACCATTACCTCATTTACACCCCTTGTTGGAATAGCTCTTTGAAATCGGCGATGTGATTGTGAAAGACGATATGGTTTCTGAGCAGAGCAAGGTAACAAGACTAGAACCTTGCTTTGGTGATTTGGAGGGGTATGAACCTGGGAAACTCGCCTTCTCCAATCTTGGATTAATGGGTCCTCTCTACTTGTATAGGAATGGCAAAGAAGTCTAGTTCCTTCTTTAACTACGCTTTCTAATCCGGCAGAACCAGCATCCACGCTTGCCTTTTCAGACATGATTGAATCATGTCTTCGAAGTCTCTCGACAGACCTAGGGCTCGACAGCGCTTGTCGTTCTGCCAGCTGACGAATCGTTCCTTCTCGGATGGCGGAACGTGTTGCGCTCAGGGCTCTTTTCCATGAATCAATTTGAGTTTGCAAGTCAGATATTTCTCCTGCTGTCGATTCCGGTTCACGTGGACCGTCTTCAGTTAGAATAACTCCTCTTGCAACGGCTTCTTTAGATCTTGATAAATCGAATAAATCGACGCCCATCCAGGATAGCAAGGCGCAATTGTCTGGACCACCTATACCCGGGGTCCAGATGAGAGAGGTAGGGAATCGTCTCCTAATTGCATCAATTGCCTCTACTAGTTTACCGGGCCGCTCTGCAAGTTGGGGCGCATCAATAATGGCAACAATTGATGGCTCTAGCGAGTTGTCCAATAATCCCTCATCATGATGTAGGGATTGCCAAGAGACGGGCAATAATTGACCTCCAAGGGATTTTTCTCCACTATTCGATTCAACTAGGCTGGAAGGTAAAATGAGCCCTTCTTCTGCATTCCAAATCTCCGATTCACCAAATGGTAGGCAAAAATCACCCAGCACTTCCATTGACAATTTTGCAGGGATTGTCTTAGAATCTCGTTGTGTTCTAAACGCAGCAAATTGAAGTGGGATTTCAGGGTCATCTGAAGAAACTACCAGCCCTGGAGTCCAGGAGGAAGGTGCGGCTCGATCTCCGAGAGAGAAAATACGTGCAAACCGCCCTCTTGCGACTACACTTCGCGCCAGCGGCCGCTCATCAGCACCCTCTCTCATCGAGGCCGCTAACGATGCGGTTCGCTTGAAGCATTCTAATGCAGAAGCCGGCCCGAAGGGCCGTGAGCCGGGCCTCAAGTGTCATTTTGGTGCTATTCATATTCCTAGTTGGAAGTGTTTCTCAAGTTACTGCTCAGGATAGTGAAAATACGGTAACTCTAATCGACAATTCCAGTGATTTTGAGGAACCAAGTCCTATTTTCATCAGAATCTGGTGTCAGAAGTCATCATGTCCTGGAATGGAACTCAAAGTTACAACTCTAGAAGAAAATTATACAATTTCTGACTCAAATAGAATTGAGCTATCATTCGAAGCTTCCGGACAGGTTGATTTCCAAGTTACCGCCAGCAGTGGAACAACATTGGATGATTTGAGATTCGAGATGAGTGAATGGGTAAATGCCGATTTCTCTTCGATAATTATTGAAGATGAGGATTGGTTAGATAATGTCCCCAGTCCAGGCATTACCGTTAACCAAGAAATTGTAGACCCCATCTGGGATTGTCCAATCGATAATTGTCAAAAAATTGAGCCTTCAGGGACTCATTTGATAGTTGGATCACTTAATGATGGAACGGATAAAGATTCAATCCAAATTGTTGGCAATCCAGGCGATATTATCGAAATGCCGTGGCCATTAATGCCTGAATCTGTAGAAATAGAATTTTGGCTTAGAAACGATTCCTCCAAGACTCTCCTAGAGGCCTTTGAAATCGACGATGACGGTTGGTTCCGGTTCGAATATCCTCAGGACGGAAATCTTTGGCTACGAGTAAAGCAACTGCCTGAAAATGAATTGGCCGTTTATGAGTTGTACATTTTACGCCACCCTCCTAATTTAGAGGCTTCATGGGGGGAATTATCTGCCGACTGGGGTGAGTACGAACCATTGCCATTCCCAACCGAGACACAGACCCTTATCGGTTGGATTTCGCCGAATGACTCAGAAGGGGACACTATTCGAGTAAAATCCGCGAGCAGAATGGAAATTTCACCGAATTGTTGGGATA
>JAZAAK010000038.1:0-18585 GCA_036138175.1 Thermoplasmatota archaeon
GCTCGAAGTCATCCGAAAGACGAGGCATCTCAGGGGACTCGTAGAAGACGAGTTTGATAGACAGCGGGTGTAAGCACCGAGGTTCGCCGAGGTGTTCAGCCCAGCTGCACTAACCCCCCGAGCATTCATCTTTCTACTCGCCCACACTAACGCTTTTTGTGGGCCTCTGTCCAATAGGCAATTTCGATTCTATCACCAATCCAATTCGAAGGAGAGTTGTGCACGGCCAAAGCGGAGGGGTAATACCCGGTCCCATATCGAACCCGGAAGTCAAGTCCTCCTGCGTCGTTTACTGTACTGTGGTGCGAGAGCCCACGGGAACTTGCGTCGCTGTGCCACTCTCTTTCACCTCCCCGCATCAACATTCATTCACTATGGGCGAAGCCATACATACAGGACAACACAGGTGAGCCTATGGGAATCTCGACCGGAGACATACTTGGACACGCTCAAGTTGGAGTGTATCTAAGTGTCATTGGTGATGTTTTGTTCCATCCTGCATCATTGGATCAGCCGGCTGTTGAAGAATTGCAATCTGCATTCGATTTGGAGTTACATCCATGTTTAATTGGTGGTTCAGCATTGCTAGGTTCTCTAGTTCGTGGAAACAAGAATGGATTAGCAGTAGCAGATATCGCAACTGAAGCGGATCTTGATGAATTAACCAGTTTCGGCGATATTGTAGTTCTAGAGAGTGGAGTAAATGCTGCAGGGAATCTTGTAACTTGCAATGACCACGGTGCAATAGTTAGTCCAGTCATTCCCGGCCCTGGTGCCGAAATGATTGGCGAGGTCCTGAAGGTTGATACCCTTCGTACTAAAGTCGCAAGTCAGGAAACCGTTGGTTCGATGACTGTTGCAAATAATAAGGGAATTCTTGCTCATCCTGATATATCTGCAGAAGAGGCTGAAAAGATTGCCGAAATTATGCAAGTTCCTGTTATGGTAGGAACTGTTTGCTTTGGTTCGCCTTACGTTGGTGCTGGATGTGTGGCAAGTAATTCCGATGCACTGGTAGGTTCAGGCTCTACCGGGCCAGAATTAAACAGAATTGAGGACGCTCTAGGCCTTATTTGAAGCTAAATTGCTGTAGGGGCAACATGGTCGTCTTCTTTGTCATCCTTGGACCGAACTCGATTCCACACATTAGTCATCAATTCATCATGATGTTCTTTACAATAGTGAAAGCGACGATATGCTTCACGGAACGAATAGGCCTTTTTCCCAGTAGCTACAAGAAATCCTTCGGGGGAGAGACGGCTAATTTTTTCCCCTTCGGCTTTGCATTCTGGGTAATCGCAGGTCGGCATGGGTCTTCCTCAGGTGCTACTCAGTTTTGTGTTCTTCGGGTTGAATGATAACCAATGGGGAATTTGCCTCGATGCTATCCCCTGGTTTGCAGTTAACTGCTGTTACTGTGCCAGACAGGGGTGCTTGAATTTCATTTTGCATTTTCATAGCTTCTAAGATCATTACCACATCTCCTTCAGCGACGTTATCACCTTCTGCAACCGCTATCGAGACTATCTTGCCAGGTATAGTAGAGGAAATAGTTCCCGATTTTTTTCCCCTGCCCTTTTTTTTCCGTTTAGTACCTGCAGAGTCTCCAACAGAACCACCTTCGATTTCTATGCTGAAACTCTTTCCTTCAATGGTAACATTCCATACACCTTCTTGCTTTTCAAGTTCGACTTCGTACTCCTCACCGTCGACTTTGACTTTGCGTTTTTTCATGTAATCACCTAGTAGTACTTCTTCGGGTGCGGGCTCGAAACAAATTTCTTCTTCCAATTAGAGACCTTCTGTGATCGCGAGACCAGGCTTCTCCTCCATCTCTACCTTCAGAGGATTGTAATGCCTGCTCCTCTGCTTCCTCTAGCAACACTGCCAGTATCGCAGCAGCCCGCAGTCGGTCTTTTTTCCGAGCCATAATATACCTCACAAGGGAATGTTTCCATGTTTACGAGCGGGCCTAATTTCTTCTTTTTCTAATAAGGCGCCCAGTGCTTTAGTCAGTTTAGCCCTAGTCTCCCTCGGCTGAATGACATCATCTAGGTAGCCTAGGGACGCCGCTCGATATGGATTTGCGAATGTGTCCTCATAATCATCGATTAATCTCTTACGCTCTCCTTCGGGATCACCTGCAGAGCCTATTCTGCGCCGATGAATAATCTGCACAGCACCTTCAGCGCCCATAACTGCAAGTTGGGCCGAAGGCCAAGCAATATTGTAATCGCCTCTAATGTGTTTACTACTCATAACATCGTAAGCCCCACCGTATGCTTTACGCGTAATTACGGTTAATTTTGGAACGGTTGCTTCAGCATAAGCATAGAGTAACTTTGCACCATGGCGAATAATCCCTCCCCACTCTTGACTTGCTCCCGGAAGGAAACCTGGGACATCAACAAAAGTTAGCAATGGGACGTTGAATGCATCACAAAATCTTACGAATCTAGCTGCTTTTACCGAGGCATCAATATCCAAGCAGCCTGCTAATACTTTTGGCTGATTAGCAACAATCCCAACGGTATGCCCGCCTAGTCTTCCGAATCCAACAACAATATTTCCGGCAAAGTCTGCTTGTACCTCTAAGAACGCTCCATCATCTAGAGTTGCTTCGATTGCGTCTACTATGTCATATGGAGTAGTTGGATCATTTGGAATCAACTCATCCAGAGTTTCACATTCTCTATCAAGAGGGTCTGATGTTGCCTTTACCGGAGGCTTCTCAAGATTATTTAGAGGCAACATTGCAACTAAGTCTCTTACCAATTCTAGCGCATCATCATCGTTATCTGCAGTAAAATGAGTTACTCCTGACCTAGTTGCATGGGTTGATGCACCACCTAAATCTTCGAAGCTAACTTCTTCATTTGTGACAGTCTTGATGACTTCTGGGCCGGTGATGAACATGTGAGCGGTCTGGTCAACCATTACTACGAAATCGGTAATTGCTGGTGAGTACACAGCCCCACCAGCACATGGACCCATGATTACCGAAATTTGCGGAATAACTCCGCTTGCTCTTACATTTCGGAAAAATATCTCAGCGTACGAACCTAGGCTAGCAACCCCTTCTTGAATTCGAGCCCCACCGCTGTCGTTCAATCCAATTACAGGGGCTCCAGTCTTTAGCGCCATGTCGAGTATTTTGCATATTTTTAGTCCATGCATCTCACCTAATGAACCACCATAAACTGTGAAATCTTGAGCAAAACAATACACGGTTCTACCATCAATAGTACCATGCCCACATACTACGCCGTCACCTGGAATGACATTTCTATCCATGTCGAAATCTCGACATCTATGTTCGACTAATCCATCGACTTCTACAAATGAATCGTCATCCAATAATTGTTCAATTCTTTCTCGAGCAGTCATCTTTCCACGGGCGTGTTGGGCAGCGATCCGCTTCTGCCCTCCACCTGCTTCTGCCTGTGCCTTGCGGCGGCGCAAGTCATCGATACGTTCCTTCACGCCTGACATGGATGAGCATACAACGAGTCAAAGCCGCCCATGAGCATTCCTAATGATAGAATACGGAGCAAAATGTTCCAATCGGTTCATTGAAGGGTATCACAGATGTCGGAAGAACGACTTAACCATGCGGATAGTAGTCGCCAAACCCGGCCTCGATGGCCATGATAGGGGCGCTAAAGTAATCGCAAGGGCCCTACGTGACGGTGGTCACGAGGTGATTTACACAGGGCTTCGTCGAACTCCTGATGAGATTGTTCGTATTGTTATTGACGAGGACGCTGGTGCAGTTGGCCTTTCATCACTCTCTGGCGCTCATTCAGTACTAATTCCAAGAGTTTGTGAAGGATTGAGGGAGTCTAAGATGGATAATGTAATCGTATTTGCAGGTGGAATTATTCCTGAGCATGACCGAGCAAGTTTGTATGATGTGGGGGTTAGGGCAATTTTTGGTCCAGGCACAACCTCTTCAGAAATTCTAGAATTTCTTTCAACAATCGAAGAACGCTCCGAATCTGGAGAACCGGTGGGTGTCGGAGAAGAGGCAGGGTGGCACTGGTGAGTGAACTAGAGGACTTGTTAGTTGAAGCTCGCTCTGGTAATCGTCGTTCACTTTCTAGACTACTTACACGTGTTTAAGAAGGCCATAAATCGCCAAAATAAAGAGGGATTGGCTCATCTTTGGGAATAACTGGACCTCCTGGCGTAGGGAAATCATCTCTAATTGGAAAAATGATTGATGTATGGGTCCGGCGAGGGGAGTCAGTAGCAGTCCTAGCGGTTGATCCATCATCTCCTCGGAGCGGAGGTGCTCTTCTTGGAGATAGGATGAGAATGACAAATGCAGACTCTTCTGATTTAGTATTCATACGTTCACTTGCCACTAGAAACCATCCTGGTGGATTGATGGATTGCTTGACACCTATGGTTGATATCCTATCTGAATGTGGTTGGGATAACATCCTAATCGAGACTGTAGGTGCGGGTCAATCAGAGATTAGAGTGGTAGCATTCGCTGATAGAATTCTGCTAGTGGATGGACCCGACAGAGGAGATATAATTCAAGCAGAGAAGGCGGGGATTATGGAACTTGCAGATTTGATTGTAATCAACAAATCAGATTTGCCTGAAGCAGAAAGAGCAGCAAAGGCTGTGAAATCAGCATTGTCGGTTGCAGAGGATGAATTCACTCCCGAGGTTCTACTGGTGTCTGCCCATTCAGGAATGGGTGTAGAAGAATTGGTCGATGAACTTGAAAACACAACGACATCTTCTGAAAGAGAGAGGCTAAGAGTCCGTGAACGTTTGATTTCGGCTTGGGATTCTGCCCTACTTACTTCACCAGAATTAGATGATATTTTGCAAGCCCTTGAAAAAGGAAGTATAACTTTGCTTGATGCAGTAGATAGCATTCGTAAGGATGGTTGAATGATGAGTGAAATACCAGTTGATATCGATCACGCTAAGCACTCTGTGGGTGGAGCAGGTGGGCACTGGTTTCGCCGTGGGACTCATATTGCAATGTGTATTATCCCATTCGCATACTATCTGTGGGGAGATGAAATCGCAGGATTTGTGAATCTCACTCCTCGTGAATTTGTTATCGCAGTACTGGTATTCTTTGTCGTAATTGAGGCAATTCGAGTAAAGATGAAAATCGTAATCGTTGGCCAAAGAGAATACGAAGCAAACCAAATTAGTGCGCTAGGTTGGGGTGCTTTTGCGGTGTGTCTTGCACTGATTTTAGCCCCCCAAGAGGGAGATGGTCTAGAGGCTGGAAAATATACCATCCCATTGATTTGCGGTTTGACCTTTGTTGATCCATTTATGGGTGAGGTGAAGAGAGCAAAGAAAGGGATGAAGGCGGCGATTATCGTTGGTCTTTCAGTCTCATATACTGTTTGGATGGCATCTGTGGCCTTATTTTCCACCCCCTTGATTGCGGCTTTATTTCTAGCACCTCTTACTGTGGCGGGTGAAGTGCCTAGAGTTAGTTGGATAGATGATAATGCTACGATGATTTTATTCCCTCTGATTCCTCTATTATTGGTTCATTGGATATTCTGAATCCCGATGCCGAACTGCAAAAATCTAGTTTATTGAGAGTCACATTTACAACCCGATTTCTTCTGCGATAGGGTGATAGACATGGCCGAGTCAGAGAAGTCAGAAGGGATTGTAGAGTCTCCTCTTTCACAAAATTTCTACCTATTTGTTTGGGCATTGGCCTCAGTAGCGTCTTTTGCAATATTCATCGCCTTCCCTGTTTGAAATTTTATTGCTAACTTTTTTCTATCCAACCACATCACTTTGATGGTGTAATCACCCCCGTGGTCTCAATATGTGCGGCATCGCTGGCTTACTCGGTAACGGTAGCCTGGAAGATGCTATTTCAATGGCGAGTGCAATAGGGCATAGAGGTCCAGATGGTTCAGGAGATTTCCAAGCAAGTGTAGAGCAGACGGATGGTTCAGTGGCATTTTCACATGCCAGATTATCAATAATTGACCTAGATGGTTCTCAACAACCGATACACAGCGATCATGGTTGTGTATTGATGGTTAACGGTGAAATTTACAATCATAAGAAAATCAAATCTGACTTACAAGACTATCCATTTCGAACAGCAGGTGATTCGGAGACGATATTGGCTTTGCATAGAGCCCATTCTTGGAATCGTACACCTGGGGAAAATCCCGCACAGAGACATGTCGAATGGGTTTCAAAATTAGATGGAATGTGGGGATTTTCTCTTTGGGATCCTTCTGTAAATGAGTTGATTCTCTGCCGAGATCCATTCGGAATTAAGCCACTAGTCCGAACTAAATTGTCTGACGGTACCTTACTCTTTGGCTCGGAAGTAAAGGCCTTCAGGGGTCACCCTGAATTTTCTGCAAAACCGGATATTTCTGCTCTTTCTGTTAGATTAGCTTACGAATATCCACTAGACCAAACAACACTATTCTTAGGAGTTACATCGGTAGGTATTGGGACAATTGAGACGTGGTCAATAGTAGAAGGAAAAGCAACCTTGACCGGTGTAGCTAGATATTGGAAACCTCAAGTAAATCCATCTGAAAATTGGAATCCTTCTGATAGCGCCTCTCTATTATTACACAGTCTCAGTGATTCAATACAAGATCGTCTAATGGCAGATGTACCTGTTGGAATTGTACTTTCTGGTGGCTTAGATTCCAGTTTAATTGCCGCCTTGGCTCATGATGCAGCAGATTCCGTAGGCAAACCTACACCTGAATGTTGGACGGTTGCAGATAGCGAGGATAATGTCGATTTGCAGGCATCAATAATGGTGACAGAAAACCAGGATTTAGGCCATAATGTCCACATTATGGATGAAAATACAATGTGGAATGAATTAACCAACTTTGTTTGGAATGGAGAGGACCTTGACATAACCGTGATGTTTTGGCAATCTGTTTTTCAACAAATGAAAGGCAAAGTTTCAGTCGCGCTTTGTGGACAAGGTGCAGATGAATTACATGCTGGTTACTCGAGATATCGAAACTTGCCTGCGCACTCAAATCTTGTAAACTCTAGATTGGATTTGTCTGGAAAAATCGATATCTCCGAAGACGATAGAGGTCTTGGAAAGCCGTGGTCATTAGAAAGCATAATGCCAGAAGACAATTTTGTAAATCTAAGTCAAACATTGGAATTCGAACAAACTAGAGGTCAAATGGCAAATTTCCAACTTAGGCTTGGGGATAGACATTCTATGGCACAAGCCATAGAAGCGAGGGTGCCATTCCTCGGTATGTGTCATGCAAAACTTGCGAATCAATTACCGTTGTCTTGGCGTTTGTCTAATGATGATGAAAAGATGGCATTGAGGGCTGCTGCAGACCTGACGAGTTTACCAAAAGAAATCATTAGGCGGCCAAAACTACCTGCCGGAACTGCAACGAGCCCAACCTTAGTTTCTGAAATAATCAATTCTCTTTCGAATCGAGCAGAGGATTGGGCGAAAGAATATGGAGTTTTGAGCAAACAATTGCTGGCCCAACCGGACATGGCAATTGGGATGAGAATATTCCATGCTATGCATCTTACTGAATCCGGCCCGAAACAAAGAACGGGAGATTTGTTAGATGTATTAGAGGATGTAGGACCTTGGCCTCAATAAACCAATTTGCCATTTTCCTTGGTCATTCCACCATTGTTGCTGATTTTCTGAATCATCTAGTTGCTCTTTCTATTGCTTCTTGGAATCATTCTCTAGATCTTCTTGAATTGCTTCCATACCTACAATTTCATAATTCGAGGGAAATAGTGCAACAATAACTCCTGCTAATATTGCGCCTAATCCCCAGTAGCCTTGTTGTTGAACCACAATTAATTCAAGACCTATAGCACAAAGAAGAAGCCCTCCTAAATTAGAAATCCAAACTAAATTCTTGAATGTAGAGAGTGATACACCAGTAGAATTCTCGGTTCTCTTTGGGCCAAATTCTGCACCAAACCTAACTGGGTCTTCCTTAGACATTCAATCACCTATCTATCATAATAATTGCATCCGTTGGACAAGCAAGCACGCATAATTTGCATCCTGTACATGGGTCTCTGAGAACCCTTGCCTTCCGGTTCACATCAACATCCATTATTGGACTTGCTAATGGAGTATCATATAGTTCAATGGCATGATCGTCACATACAATCGTACATTGGTCACATCCAATACATAATTCTTCCTTTACCCAAGCAACTGCATCTTCGCCTCCCTTTAGCTTGGCGCGTTCCTCAGCCCGCATCGCATTCATCATAATCCGAATGCGTTTTTGCTCACGAGCCCTTCGGGCTGCTAGGTCGGGAATACCAGTCATCCTAATCTATGCTATCGGCCCTGACTTCTCAAGTCTACGGTTGAAAATTCAAACTCGAATAAGGTGTTGATTACCTTTTTGCTTCAATCTGTCTGGCTAGGAATGACACGACGTCGAGAATTTCAAAATCATGTCTTGGATCACCTTCAAACTTCAGACACTCAAAGTGGCTGACACATTTTGGACAACTTGTTAACATTATTTCAGCACCTGTGGCTTTAACTTCATCGAATCGCTGTAATCGTAGAGCACGACTATTTTCGTTGCAAGACATCATACTAGATACACCACAGCATAGAGCATCTTCACCAGTGTGTTCCATCTCCACTAGGTCGACTCCATCAACAGCCTTCACTAGATCTCTAGGTTCATCGTAAATGTTCATTTGGCGTCCAAGACGACAGGGGTCGTGGTATGTGACAGTTACATCTTCGTTTGTAGCTAAATCCATTTCGAATCCATTTTCGATTAGATATTCAGTGGTGTGCATGACCTTCATTTCATCAAGTTCGTAATCCATAGCAAAGGTACGGAAACATTCAGCGCAAGACGTGACCAATGTATCAATTCCACTTTCTCCGAGTTTCTTTTGGTTGTAGGCCTTGAGCTTTTCGAATACCTCGGTCATTCCCTGCCACTTTTGATCGTGGCCACAACACTTGAGGAAATCTCTTCCAAGGTAGGTTACATCCTCGCCCATTTCTTCAAAAATTGTGAAAGCAGCAGAAGTTGTCTCACCAAGATTCATCTCCCCTTCATTCACATGGCTAAATATCATTTCTTGATCTATATAATCTACACAACCAGGGTAATATCCGACGCTTGAATCTATAGGGTATTCTTCCACAGGAATGAATTCGATATCTGCATCCTCTTCCGCTTCTGCAGCCAAAACAGCTTGAAGAACAGTGTGAGGTATCTCTGCTGCAGGGGGTCCACCCACGATTAGGTTTCGCCGAATATCAACATATGAGTCGTAATCGACCAATTGAGGGCAGGCGTTTGTACAAGCGGTACATGTTAAGCAAGAATATAGCGGAACGCCGTCGTCTTCATTATTCCAAGTGTTGTAGATAATATTCAGCTTATCGCCAGCGTTGAACAATCTTACAGGACATGCATCATCGCATAAATCGCAACCATAACACTTGTTCATTTCCCACTCGTATCCTCTAGCCATGCTGCGCATGAGGAAGAAGACAATCGCACCGACACCTAAACATGGAACGAATATAGAATAGGTAAGCTTAGCATCCAAACTCTTGGGGTTCTTCTCGAATGTTGGATTTTCTAATGTCATTGTTGACAATTCAGTTCCCACTGGGAGAGCTGCTCGATTCGCAGCAGCCCCATTTTCATCGAGTAGAAGAGGTTGGAAAGCCACTGCCGAGTAATCGGTAATCATGGTGACTGATTCGTTGACTCCGCTTGATATTACTTGGTAATCTAGGCGATAAATTCCAGGAGCTAATTTTAGTGTAGTACTGTCGCAAGAGCCCTCCAATGTCCACAGTATATTCCCTGCATCGTTTGAAAGAGTCAAGTCTTGAGTGTGTGTTCCAGCACCTCTTGGGACGGTTCGGAAATTGCAACCAACATCAACGAAGACAGAGGAAATTCCCAAATCTTCTATCTCGATTACATCACTCCATGATTTACTGATACTAGTACCATCGTTTGTTCCGATGTATTCATCCGATTCTCCACCGAAGTTCTTTCCATCGAATGAATGGTCATTGAAGCCCTCAAAATCGATAATTACACGTTGAGTTGGTTGATAGATTCCCCAATTAGACCAATGTATTGCAGGTATCACGCACCATTTTTCAGGGTCATAATCTTCATCCAAAGTATCCCAAACACCTAGGTCTGATGATTCAGAGAATGTTAGACATTCATCCTCCCAGTCCTGCCAATCGTCTCCTTTGCCGTAGTACACCAAAGTGTCCATTGGCTGACCACGCATTGTTTCTAATTCTTCGATATCATCCATTGCGCCTAGGCCTCCATAGTCCCAGAAACCTCCCTCATATATCGGCCAGGTTACAGCTGAAATTAATACTGCGAGGATTAGAGAACCAACTGCTACTTGCTTCCCCATGGAAGGTGTCAATCTAGCCCCTATCGAATTAACAAGGGACCATCTGATTGCGAAGAATAAAACAGCGAAAATGAATATTCCTGTTAGAATCCATGGCACTGCGTTGAATACTTCTGCTGTCCAGGGTGCCTGTCTTCCACAGTCGAAGATATGTTTTGAATTCGCCCAACAATAATCTGTTCTATCTTTGGCGTATAATTCTAGGAAGATATTGATTGAATATACAGAGATAAACCAAACGTGGGCGAGATAGACCGCTCCTGCAGTAGCAAACCACGGATCTTCAACACCTCTCTTCTCACGTCCAGGAAGGAAAGGCGGTAGGGCTAGGATACCTACTGGGATTCCAGTAAGCGCGGCTCCCCACCATGCTGCATTCCAAGATATTACTGGTGAACCAAAGAACTCTCCGATAGGTCCGGCTGGAATAACGAATTGAGGAAGATATTCTCCCCATCTAAGATATCCATAGGAAAATAAAACGTACCAATCTGGGAAAACGAACCCTGCTTGTGCAAATGGGTCGGCAGCACTGTGTAGTGGAGGAGGAATTAGCCAACAATAGAAACATAATACCATCACCATAGATGCAAAGATGATTGAATCTCTCAATACTTCTGTTGGCCAAAATGCATGGCCCATATGGACTCGACGTCGCTCTTGTTCAGAATCCAAAAGACTACTTTTTTCTCGAACATAGGTGTCGGCTATGCGTCCAAATCTATCAATCATTCCCATGTGGCACTCCTCCAATCAATGCGGCTCCGCAATACCTTGCACCCAGACGATGAATAAGTGGGCTAGAATCAATGTAGTTACAACAACTGGTAAGATGAAAACATGCAAGAAATACATTCTCGTTACAGTTTGGCCAGAAAGAGAAGTCCCTGCAAACATAGCGGTTGCAATCCATCCCCCAATTAAAGGAGTGGAGTTTGCCATGTTGATTCCAATTGTGGCTGCTCCGAAAGCTAGGCTGTCCCATGGCAGGAGATATCCTGAGTAACCGAAAAAGATAGTGAAAAACATTAACGCTACTCCAATCAGCCAATTCAACTCACGTGGATTTCTGTATGCACCTGTGAAGTAAACTCTGCACATGTGTAAGAATACGGCTGCAACCATGAAGTGTGTAGTCCAATGGTGAATTGAGCGGATGATATAACCAAATGGTAATTGAGTCATGATGAATTCCATTGAGGAGTAGGCAGGAGTTGGATCGCCCTCGCCTCCAGGGACATAATACAGCCCTAGAATCGCCCCTGTGATTACCAGAATAACGAAGGCAAGAAAAGAAATTCCACCAAGGCAGTATAATGGATACCAGTACCAAATAATTCGAAGTTTATATTTTTCAGCGTGAGTGAGTGGCATCTGTCTGTGGACACTGTAATATGCATCTCTACTCATCCCCCAATAATCTTGAATCCTAAATCTAGTGTCCAACCAAGAGAAAGCCCAGAGGAATGTTTTCTCCGCCAGCCCCATACTTCCGGCGCTGGTTTCCACAGCTCTCAAGATATCCTTTCGTGGCATATCGTCCCGCTCTTTTCGGAGAGTGAATGCAACAAGCACAACAATGAGTGCAATAAATAACCATAGAAACCAAAATTGTAGCATTTTTTCACCTTCAATCGCAATATGTGTACCAATCGATAAAGTCCGTTTGTGCTTCGATAATATCACCTGACTTAATCCAAGGAATCAGAGGTAATCCGTATGGTGCTGGCCCTCCAGTTCTTCGAATGCCAACAAAGTCAAATTCTGCACCGGATGATCGATTTCTACTACGGTTTTTCTCGATAGCAGTGGGGTCGAATCTACTAGAGTGACAGATACAGAATAATTTGTTCCCACCAGCGTCAACAGCTCCAGGAGTCCATTGGTCATTTGTGAAATCATTTTGCACAAGTTGCCAGCCCGGGATACAACAGAGGTGAGTACAACGGGAGAAAATCAAAATCAGATTATCATGAATTGACAATGAGGCATAATCTGGATTCTCTTCTAATTCGTAACCACTTCCAATATATTTCCCGCTCTCATTGTAGCCGTCCATAAATTGAAACCGGGGCACATTTGTGGTTGCTGCTTTTGAAACGTTTTCTTCGTGGGGGACATAAACAACGTTGACGGGCATTCCAGACCATACGCCTTGCGCCCCGGACATACCGGTGCCACTGTTTGCAGCCGCATCAACAAAAGCTGAGTAATTCATAGGTTCAAGATGACGGTCACCATACCAAGCGGAATCTTCCGCACCGGTAGGTACCCAGAATCTGACGGAGGAATCTCCTCCGGAAGAATCGGCAGTACCCATTAGCAGTGAAGCAAACCCGATACTACCAAGGCTAGCCATAGTAATAACTCCGGCTGCAGTGTTGAATGAGTGACGCATAAACTCCCTTCGGTCAATAGCAGGATTCGAATCTTCCCACCAGTTTTCATCGTCACTGGGAAGGGGCCTTAGTCGAAATCTTCGCGCCATCATTCACACCTCGTATTGCTTCCACCCATCCGGGTCGTTTGAAGTGATGTATTTGTTTCTTCTATGTTTAACAATAATTACATCAGGCATTACAAATCTCAGGTAAACTATTCCCATCAAAATTACTGTGAGTAGAGTCATCGCAAGATGGAAGGATAGTTGCTGCTGATCCCAATGGTTGTACAATCCATAAGAAAGCGTACCAGCCCAATATAGAGTCCATAGAATCCCCCACATGGCAAATATGATGATAAGCCAAGAATCACTAGAAGGTGAAATGCTGGCACGAATAATCGTCCCTGGTTCCGGGTCATTGAATACCCCATGGTCTACAGCGTTCTGGTAAGCATCCTCACTTAACTCAACTTCAGACAGTGCATCGCGGGCGTCCTCTACACTGACTTTGCCTGCCTTGACTTCACGCAGAAGTTTCACGACAACATCGTCTCTCATAGTTGATCACCTCGACGGAGGTGCTTTATTCGTAATTTTAGCAAATTGCTTCTTCCGACGTAATGTCTAGAGAACCCATACCTTAAGAAAAATCCACAGAATACAATAACCAAGATAACTGCAGCAAATCCAAGTAATCCTAACCAATGTGCTCTAAGCTTAGCACCCATGTGGTGAAGATCTACATGAGACTCTACAATAGCGGGAGGTTCAATCTCACCATTTCCGCTGAAAACGGTTCTTGTATCTCCAGAGTCTTCTCCTTCCTCCAACGATATTGAAAGACGGTTCCATCGGTCTAGTTCACTTGGAATACCGTCACCATTAACGGAGTTTCCCGCTAACCAAATGGTTACCGCCCCGGTACCGTTTTCTGGGGCTGTCCAAGTAATCATCCAAGTCCTTTCTGGACTTTCAGCACCGGCACCTGAATGGGTTAAGCTGGTCACATCATCCTCCCAATTCTGCACCAGAGTCTCGAATCCTTCTGCACCCGCTAGCGAGCCCGAGGTTACTCTCATAGCAAAACCACCAGTGTTTGAAGATGAATCGATATCGGGACCTCCAATTAGTTGAATGGTAAGTGGGTAAGTCGTATCTGCCGAATAATGATATGGTAGTCCATCTAATATCACAGTCACTGAGTTGTCAGGTAATTCGTTATGACAAGTACAACCTGCAAGAGCAACATCCCCGTCACCATTTTCATCACCACCAATTCCATTTGAATATCCTTGTGTTGAACCAGTCAATAATATGGCGAAACAGCCTAGAACTACAAGCCGATGAAAGGTCGGTGGATGCGCACTCATCGTTTGACCTCTGCTGGCAATCCAATCGAGCGGTTTGAGGTCTATCAAGGTTTCAGTTTGACCCCTTCTGGGTCGCTTATTTTTGTTAACTAATATAACACCAAACTTAGGCGGATAAAACTCAAACCGAATCACTACCTCGTTCGTACTATGGCGGGGCCCGTTTGGAAGAATATTTACCGCCTCAGCGATGAGCAAATTTCATCTCTAGACGAGGCTGAAGAGAAGATGGAAAGGTTGGATATTTCGGAGGCGGAAAAGATTCTTTTACAAATGTTGGAACAAGAACCAAACTGCGTACCAGTTCTAAATAATCTAGCACATATGAATGGAAGGTATCTTTCAGAGTTTGAGAAGGCTGTTGAATACTATGACTTGGTTCTTGAGATAGAACCTGACAACGCTTGGGCAAGGGATGAAAGAAGGCGATATCGTCGTTATCTTACCTACGATTGACCCGCAGTTTGAAGGCGCGTCTGTTCTCCAATAGTAGATATGCACGAGGGCGCGATACTCATCGCTGGAGTCGGTGGCCTTGGTTGTGCATGGGCTGTGGCAGCGCACCAACAGTGTGCTGAACTATCCGATCTTCTATTGATCGATGCAGATGAACTATCATTTAGGGGCTCAGGTCAAGCGCATTGCCTACATTTAGATGCAATTGGTGATGGAAGTGGAGCGGCAGCTCTCCCTAACCTTGCAGCACATCGATTGAGTGAGGGTCTCGCAGCAATTGACTCATTATTGGACAAAGCAGAATTATTGTTCATAATGACCGGTTTAGGAGGGGGTACAGGTTCTGGAGCCGCAAGTGAACTTGCAAGAATCGCACGTACAAGGAATTGTATTGTAATGTCGATAGCTGGTCTGCCATTTGCTGAACAACCTCTTCGAAGCGCTATTGCAAACGCGGCTTTACCTGCTCTAGAGGGGCAATCACATGTCTGTATACGCGTAAGTATGGAAAGACTTGCATGGTATGCAAGGGCAAGAAATGAGGATTGGCAATCCGGATCTGGTTGGATCCAAGATTTAGTCGAAGGCCTTGTCACAACTTTGGCCAAAGTAGGAAAACTTAACCTAGACTTAATGGATCTTCGAACAGTTGTAGAACACCAAGGTGGAGCCACTTTAATTGTAGGGACAGGAAGTGTTGTAGATCCTTTGCAGGTTGTAGAGTTAGCTAGACGTTCTCCTCTAACAGAAGTAGATGTGTCAGGCGCAAAGGGTTGTTTAATCCAAGTTGAGGGCGGGCCGGACATGACTTTGCATCATCTAAATCAATTAAGCGAATCATTAGTCAGTTCTCTACACCCTGATTGTCAGGTGATTCTAGGAGCAAGAGCTAGCGATGAAATGGTGGGTAGGTTACGATTAGTTGCGGTAGTTAGTGGCCTTTCGTAACTGTAAACGATGTAATTTTCCAAATTCAATTGAGCGGGAACTCGTTAAGCATCGACCTATTCGCCGAGGTATGGCTCGGCAGAGCAAAGCCTCCCGTGGCAAACATCGTTGGATGGGTTTACGGATAAACAAAGGTAAGTTATCTCGAAATTCTGCAAGCGAAATTATTGAACAAAATTTGCCGGACATTAATTTCCTATTAATCGATTGTTTGTCGTTCCAATCAGATACATTGGTGATAATTAGGTTGAATCTTGAAAACAAAGAAATCGCCAGGGGAAAATTGCATTCAAACCCTGAAATAGAATCTTTGACCACTTCTGGAAAGATTAGATTGGTTAGAGAACGGATGGGGCTTCCAAGACCACCTAGAAAGTAATAGAAAAATCATCAATATCAGATATTTCGTATGCCTTTGTATCTGAATATGCTCCCAAACTGCCAGTATCGTAAAGACGGAAAATATTTACTGCTCTTCCATCAAATTTGGCTACTACACCTGTGGATAGAATCTCGCATAATTTGGCCCAAGATTTCTGTTGCCATATTGTATTTTCAGTAGGGTCTATTGGCGGTGTCGAATCCAAAATTGACCCTAATGCGGCATCAATAATTTGGAACATCTCGTTAGACTCAATCTCCTCGATATACTCAGTCCATCCAGCGTAGGAAAAACCTTCTATTTCTCCACCATTCTTGTTTAATCCAACACCGATCCTAATTGTTCCATCATAGGAGCCAGATTCAAGCAAAATCCCGCCGCATTTTTTGCCCTGCCAGATCAAGTCATTTGGCCATTTCATTTGGACCCCCAATGCCTCACAAATTGATGCTCCTATTGATACTTGTAATAGCCCCGGAGTCATTCGATTTAATTCATTTAATTTAACGCTCCAAGAGGCTATCATGTCGCCTTGATTTGAATGCCAAATAGTACCTTTCCTTCCTCTCCCGCTTATCTGTTCTCCAGAACGAATTCTCTGCCACCCAAATTTAGGCAAATTCCGTGCCTCATCCATGGTCGAATTAGTCTCTTCCAAGTATGTGGGTTCTGAACCAAATCCGGGTCTCCAGAATGCTATAACTTCTAGGGTGTCGTCACCTACTATTTCGACTGCCAAAGACCTTTTTGACCACCCCTTCCTTATCCAGGTTAATGGTGAATTTTTTGGATTCGAATCAGAGTTCATTAGAAGTACAAAAATCGTTCCATTTTGACTTTCCTCATTTGCTAGATTAAGTAATAGCTCCGACCAACCTCTAAGCCTCTCATCGGTCAAAGCGGCTTCTTCCATTGGTCCAAGTGTATTTTCTAAATCCGGAGTTAAGTATGGTAAATTCCATACGACTAAATCTGTATCAGTAGGTAACTTCCAATGTTCTTCCCCAACGCCTCCTTCTTCTACTGTGACTCTATGATTCACTCCTGCAACTTCCGAGTTTCCTTTTGTTGCAACTACTGCCAGTGGATTTACATCAAAGGCGGTTACATTCCAACCTTCTAGAGCCTTGGCAATTGAAATCGCCCCCGAACCACATCCAATCTCGACCAAATTTCCTGCTTGCAGATTAATGCGTTCCAGCCCCTTAAGCAACAGTTTGGTGTCTCGTCTGGGTGGGTAAACAGTAGGTGGGACTATCAACTTGATAGAATTCTTTTCATTTATTTTGAAATCATGAACCTTGGATTGAACAGAAGAGGAGTATTCGACTTCCCTAGATATTTCCCCAGCGCCCATTTTTTCACCTTAATTTCACAAACCTTTAATGATGGAAGTCGTTATTTGATTTCGCTCTCTCGACCCGCCAAGAGGGCGAACGGTCCTGCCCTGCCTATGCTACGCATAGACCGTCACTTTCTTAAACACCCCTTCGGTCGACGGGCAGCCCAGCACTAGCCATGGGCCTGTAGCTTAGTCAGGTAGAGCGCCGGGCTTTTAACCCGGTGGCCGGGGGTTCGAATCCCTCCAGGCCCGCCTGACCAAGCCTCAGGCGCACGGTTTTCTGGGCTTTGGGGCGGCGCAAATGGCAGTTAAGAGTTCTACAAAAAAGCGTCTAATCGAGTTGGGCATAGATGCAGAACATGCACACAAACTCGCCGACGACGCAAACATGGATGCAATCAAGCGAATGTCAGTCGAGGAAGTTTCCGAAAAGACTGGGGTAGCGATGAGCGATGCAACACTCGAAAATATCATGACCATAATTAGAGAGCACAACACCTCTCGTCGACGCAGTCGCTCCGGTAGAATTACAATTTCAAGAAAGGCATTGGAACTAGACGATATCCCTCAAGGTGACGATCGGTTTAATGTCTTGAATCACTTATTAGTCCCCCACCATGAATTGGTTTCACAAGAAGAAGAGTCCGCCGTATTGTCCCACTGGGGTCTAGAAGTTCCTGACAATGAAGGCGGAATCAGAATTGCAAAAGAATTATTGCCTAAGATTCTAATTACCGACCCTGCCGTTCAAGCTATCAAAGAAAAGGTAGAGTCTGAGATAGATGATTTACCTGCTGGATGGCTTGCAAACAGAGTAGTACGAGTAGTTCGATATAGCCGAGTTGCCGGTTCAAGCACCGCATTCAGACTGATCGTGGAGAGTGCTTGAGGAGTTGAGAAGATGAAGGAAATCGTAGAGAGTTATTTTCAGCAAAGAAGCTTGGTTAACCATCAATTAGCATCCTATAACGATTGTATTCCATCTTCTGATGGTAAATTAAGCCGAATGGAAAAAATCGTTCGAAATATTCGAATTGGAACTGATGAGCCAGTAGAAGACGATGAGGGTGGAATAATCAAACTGGACGTTCTAGAAAAGGAGATTGTCATTAGAATGAAGAATATTCATCTTGGCCGCCCTACAATCCGTGAAGCAAATGGTGCAGAACATCCTGGTACACCATTAGAATGTAGGCTAAGAAAACTAACATATTTCTCACCAATACACCTAGATTTCCAAATTATCCGAGATGACAAACCAACTCCGGATATAGAAGAG
>JAZAAK010000039.1:0-54328 GCA_036138175.1 Thermoplasmatota archaeon
ATGCAGATAGTATTTCTGACAGCATCGAAGGATTGTGTGGTTCAGCTCCTTTAGATGGAAATTCACTACCAAGTGATTCAGATGGTGATGGCGATTGTGATAGTATTGATGCTGATGACGATAATGATGGAATAAGCGATTCAGATGAAGTTGCAAACGGAACTAACCCTCTAAATTCAGATAGTGATGATGATGGGGTTGGAGATTATGAGGATAAATTCCCAGTCGATTACAGTGAATGGAAAGACTCGGACGAGGACGGAGTTGGGGATAACGCCGATACTGATGATGATGGAGATGGCTGGCCAGACTCTGTAGAGGATAATTGTGGCTCGGATTCAATGGACTCTCTATCAACTCCAGATGACCTCGATGATGATGGAATGTGTGATGAACAAGACCCTGATGATGACGGAGATGGTTTCGGAGACGATGTCGATGATTTCCCCCTTGATGGCACAGAATGGGTAGATTCAGATGGTGACGGTGTTGGAGACAATGCCGATGAAGACGATGACGATGACGGTTTTTCAGATTCAACGGAAGAAACATGCCTGACAGATTCAATGAATTCTAGTTCAAGGCCAATTGATACTGATGGCGACGGAATTTGTGACGGAGTGGATCCAGACAATACAGATGGCCCTGATTATGTCCCAGAGGACAACAATACCCCTGGATTTGGATTAGTTTTGGCAACCCTAGCTATGCTTTGTGCAGCGATGATTGTCGGACGCAGGCGACAGTGAAGGCCAAAAGGCCGAGTTAACGCCGTACCTCAATGACTTCTCGACGTAAGGTGTCAATGGTATTGATTCTACTAATTGTTTTAGCTGTGCCACAAGATGCATTTGGGAACTCAGGTGGAAGGACTGGATCAGCCTCTTCAGGATGTGCCTGCCATGGTGGGGGAGCAAACCAAGTAACACCCAGTTTGAGTGGATTGCCTGCCGATGGATATGTTGCAAGTAGTACCTATGGATTGACCATAGGGGGAACTGGAGGACCATCAGGAAGTGGCGGAGGGTTCAACCTAGACGCAGATTTAGGTAGCTTTAGCAACCCTGGTTCTAACGCCCAGATTTCGAATGGTGAAGTCACCCACAGTAACGCAAACTCACGAACATGGACCGTAGATTGGACCGCTCCTCCATCTGGGTCAGGTAATGTCACCTTCGATTTGACTGTCAATTTTGTAAACGGTAATGGGAATACCGGTGGTGATGGATATGGCACAGATTCTTGGAGCATAGCAGAAGAGGCATCGGATTCTGACGGAGATGGTTGGAGTGATGCTGACGAAGGCGCATGTGGTACAGATGCAAATGATAGCTCTAGTACCCCTACTGACACTGATGGCGATGGTATCTGTGATCCAGTAGACTCTGATGATGACGACGATGGTTGGAGTGATAGTGCCGAAAATGCATGTGGTTCTAATCCAAATGATGCGAGCTCAATTCCAGATGATACTGATAGCGATGGCACCTGTGATTCAATGGATACAGATGACGATAATGATGGTTGGAGTGACTCGGATGAAGATGACTGTGGCAGTAATTCTACCGATTCTAGTTCCACCCCAAACGATACCGATTCGGACGGAATATGCGACCCATTAGACCTTGATGATGATAATGATGGGTGGAACGACATTGACGAATTAAATTGCAACACCGACTCAACCAACTCTAGCTCAACGCCTGTAGATACCGACGGAGATGGAATCTGCAATCACTTGGATGACGATGACGATGGAGATGGTTGGCAGGATTCTGATGAAGTGGCCTGTGGAACTGACTCCACCGACTCTACGTCATATCCCCTTGATACTGATTCAGATGGCACCTGTAATTCTTTAGATACAGACGATGATAATGATGGATGGTTGGATATTGATGAGATTCTTTGTGGAACAAATACCACCGATTTCGAGAGTTATCCGACTGATACAGATTCAGACGGAATTTGTGATGTTGAAGATTTAGATGATGATGGAGACGGATACAATGATACCGTCGATGAATTCCCACTCGACTCTACAGAATGGATAGATACAGATAATGATGGTTTAGGAGATAATTCTGATTTCGACGATGATGGAGATGGTTGGGATGATGAGGTTGAGAATTATTGTCTAACCAACCCCCTGAGTAGTTCTGAGTATCCCATAGATACAGACGGAGATGGGAATTGTGACTCACAGGACGATGATGACGATGGAGACGGAGTCTTAGATGTCGATGACCTCTTTCCATTGAATGCTACAGAATTTTCTGATTTTGACATGGATGGCGTTGGAGATAATGCAGATCTAGATGACGATAATGATGGATGGACGGATTCAGATGAAGCAGTTTGTGGCACAGACCCTAGAGACAGTTTAGTTTTGCCAGATGATTTTGATAGTGACATGATTTGTGATGTAGTCGATGATGATGATGATAATGATGGGTTCACAGATGATAATGATGTATTCCCGATGAATGCTGCGGAATGGTTGGACACTGACTTTGATAGTCTTGGAGATAACGAAGATGAAGATGATGATGGCGATGGATGGACAGATCAAGATGAGGCAAATTGCTCAACAGATTCTCTGGATGAAAAGTCTACCCCGATTGATTCTGATTCTGATTCTGAATGTAACTACTTGGATTCTGACGATGACGGAGATGGAGTGGAGGATGTGAATGACGTATTTCCTCTAGATCCATTCGAATCTAGCGATATGGACGGAGACGGGATCGGAGATAATTCCGATAGTGATAGAGATGGCGATGGGGTAGATAATGAACAAGATTCATTCCCTGATAATCCACTTGAAACAACTGATACTGATGGGGATGGAACTGGAGATAATTCCGATGATGATGATGACGGTGATGGCTGGAGTGATGAGTACGAGATCTCTACTGGATATGACCCTCTGGACGCCTCATCATCACCTGTAGATACAGATGGAGATGGAGTAACCGACAATTCAGATACAGATGATGACAATGATGGATTCTCAGATGCTGAAGAAACTGCCTGCGCCTCTGATCCATTAGACTTCGATTCAGTACCAGCAAACTTCGATGGAGATAGTAAGTGTGACGAATTAGACGATGATGACGATAATGACGGTGTGGCGGACGTATTCGATGATTTCCAATTCGATTCATTAGAGCACAAAGATACCGATGGAGATGGTGAAGGAGATAATTCGGACTTCGACGACGATAACGATGGATGGTCAGACTATGCAGAACAACAATGCCTTACAATTTCCACCGATGCTAGTAGTGTTCCAGATGATTCTGATGGAGATGGTATTTGTGACCTCAATGAAGACGATGATGGCGGATTATTGCCAGGATTTGGACTGTTGACTGCTATTTCCATGCTTAGCCTTGCTGCTTTCGCTAGAAGGGATTGAGTGGCGCCGACAGCAGGACTCGAACCTGCGACCTGCGGATTAACAGTCCGCCGCTCCACCAACTAAGCTATGTCGGCCCAGCCTGCGGCTGGAACATTCCTTCATCAATCAATCGGCTGTAATGTCAAGACTCAGAATCTAATAATTTGCGTTTGGTTGCAATTCCGCCATCTCCACTATAACCTCCAATAGAACCATCACTACGAATTACACGATGGCAGGGGACCATAGGTGCATATGGATTGGAAGCACAGGCATTAGCAACTGCTCTAGATGATCTTGGACGGCCTATGGCAATGGCAATTTGTTTGTAGGTTCTAACTTCTCCATATGGAATTTTGAGTAATTCATTCCATACTTTAAGTTGGAAGGTTGTACCCTCCATTTCCAAAAAATCACTCCCATTCTATGGTCCCAGGTGGTTTGTGAGTAATGTCATAAACTACTCTGTTCACCTGTCCCTTCAACGAATTAGTAATCTCAGTACTAATTCCCGCAAGCACATCGTGTGGTATTGGAGAGTAACGTGCGGACATACCGTCTAGACTTGTGACTGCGCGTACAACTACTGTTTCACCATGTACTCTAGCATCGCCATGAACACCTACGGAACGAACAGGTAGGAGAGCGGCAAAGTATTGCCAAGGAAGGTCACATTTTCTTTCATCCGCTGCCTCACGTATTCGAGTCTCAACAATATGGCAGGCTTCACGACAGGCCTCAACACGAGGCCGGGTTAAGTCTCCGAGTACTCTAACGGCCAATCCAGGACCAGGGAATGGTTGCCTTTCACTTGACTTGATACCAAGTTCTCTAGCGATTTGACGAATCTCATCTTTGTAAAATTCTCGTAGAGGTTCAACAATTTTCAAATCAACATCTTCTGGTAACCCTCCTACATTGTGGTGACTCTTGATGACGTCTCGCTCACCACCACCTGACTCGATCCAATCTGGAGCAATAGTTCCCTGAACCAGAAATTTTGCCCCGCAGTTGCTCTGTTCTTCCTCGAACACGCGAATGAATTGTTCACCAATGACCTTACGCTTTTCTTCAGGATCTGTAACTCCTTCTAAGTTGGTAAAGAAGCGATCGGAAGCATCGACGACCTGTAAATCAATGCCCATTTCCTTGAACATCTCACGAACTTCTTCCGTCTCCCCTTTGCGCATAAATCCAGTATCGACATAGACACAATGCAGAAGACTCCCCACAGCACGGTGGGCTAAGACCGCAGCAACTGTGCTGTCAATACCTCCTGAACAGGCAATGATTGCAGTGTCATTAATTTGCGATTCCAGAGCTTCGATGGCCTCATCGACTAGCATCTGGGTGTTCATCAATGACTTCACCCCTGAATAGACTCATCGTCTGAAATTACTTTTGCAGTCATCGCTGATCTGTAATCGGCATATGCTGCTGCTAGAGATTCGTTGGAAGTAGCCAGAATTTGTACAGCCAAAGCACCTGCATTATCACCACGGTCTACACCTACGGTTGCAACCGGCATTCCGGGCGGCATTTGAACAATTGATAGAAGAGAGTCGAGAGGGACCTTTCCACCAACTGGAACACCGATTACCGGCTTAGTAGTCATCGAAGCGATTACTCCAGGGAGTGCGGCTGCGACACCTGCCATTCCAATGAAAACCTGACAACCATCGGCTTCTGCTTTCTCAATTATCCCTTCCAAATATTTGGGTGCTCGATGGGCTGATGCAACTCTAATTTGGTAGCTGACATTGAACTTTTCCAGCACCCCTCTGCATTTCTCAGCGATTGGCATGTCTGACTTTGAACCGAGAACAACACATATGTCCATGCTACAGCGCATAACGGCCGGTTAAAATGCCTGCCGAAAGCAACGACTGCAAAATCTACTAATCAGTTATTCCAAGGAACCTCTCCGACCACGCCTCCCCAGCAATCAGCAATGGTGGCGAGGAAAGAAGTGAAGCAAAGCGAGGGTCTGAAACAAATGTGTCGGAAAAAGCATCATGTATCGTACCTACACGGTGCATAAGAGTGAATGCCACAAACCTCGAGTCGCCTCGAGTTACCCCAATTAAATTCGCTGTATATTCAGGAAGCGCACCCTCCCAGCGTGCGAGTGTACCGTTTCTGAAATTAGTTGAAACGCCCATCCAACCATCATTTAGCACTGCTTCGGAGTAGTCTTCTGGAATGATTGGAAGAAGCCACCGGGCAGAGTTCTCACCCGCCACTGAAATGAGGTTCTGAATTGTGCGATATTGGGCGAAAGCAAAAAGTAGAAACGAAAGCCAACCGAAGCGGCTATCGATTAGAATATGTAGTAAGAAAAATATTGCAGCTGGAAGCATTAGTACGATGTCAAAGGGATAGAATTTTTTCAATAATCCTTCAACAGGAATCGGTAAACCATCTTGCAATTTCCGAAAACCAAGTAACAATAGAAACCAACTAGCAGAGAATAATGATATTGCCACCAATTGATCATCTGGAGTACGCCCTGGAAATGCCAAAGGTATAGCAGAAGCGATGAAGAAAAATGGAGCCCATGCAGTTGTGTACAGTATTCTTGGCCCTAATGGCTGTAGCCTTTGTCTCATCCAACCTCTACCAACTTCAGAGCTAGAGGCTATATCCCAATTTTCTCCTGGATTTTCTTCTCCAACTAGATGCTCCGGTGTTGATTCGCTAGCAGGATACCATAGGGCTTGGCCCCTCATCCATTCCGAGTCGCGAGTCCCCTTCACAGCCAACGCGTTAGGTTGCTCATATTTGGTTCGCGCAGATTGAATTCTGTGTTAGATATCAATCGTTGAATTCCTTACGCAATACTAGACTTCTAGCTGCAAGTACTTCATCCACCCGCCTAACATCTGTATTGTGTGGTGCGGATTGAACGACTTCTGGATCTTCACTGAGAATAGACAAGAAGTCATCAGCGAATTTATCCAATACTTCCCGGCTTTCGGTTTCAGTTGGTTCTATCATCAAACATTCTGGAACGATCATCGGGAAGTAAAGTGTTGGTGACATATAGCCATAGTCGAGTAGGCGTTTTGCAATGTCTTTTCCTGTAACTCCAGTAGTTTCCTTTAGAGGCATCATGCTTAATGTAAATTCATGCTTGACAAACTCGGCAGGTGCACCATCAACAGGCATTGAGTGAATGGAGTTCAACTGTTCTTGGGTTGGATTCATAATTTGATGTCGTAGATAATTTGCATTCAGAACAGCGTGCTCACTCATCAATTCTAATTCTCTACCATATCGGCGATAGTATGCCCATGCTCGAACAACAGCCCCAGCATTTCCATGCCACTGCTGGACCTTACCGATAGAATCGGTTGGGGTTCGCCAAAAGTACCGATAACCATCTCCTGTAGCGCCGCCATCTTCGGTCTCTTCTCTGTCAGCAATTGGAGATGGAAGGAAGTCGGCTAGATGTGCCTTTACTCCGATTGGACCGCTTCCTGGACCTCCACCGCCGTGTGGCTGACTGAAGGTCTTGTGAAGATTATAGTGCACTGCATCGAATCCCATTCTACCTGGGTCTGTTTTGCCTAGAATTGCGTTGAAGTTGGCTCCATCGTAGTACATTTGTCCGCCCGCGGCGTGAACGATTTCTGCCGCTTCAGCAATTTCGGGCTCAAATATACCAAGCGTACTTGGATTGGTGATCATCATCGCTGCTGTGTCATCTCCAACCGCCGCTCTGAGGGCCTCGAGATCTAGACGTCCGTCTTCACCGCTTGGAATTTCTACAATTTCGTAACCACACATTGCGGCAGATGCGGGATTTGTTCCATGAGCTGAATCAGGTACAATCACCTTGTCCCGTTGTTCATCGCCATTTCGGCGATGGTATTCTTGAATACATCGAATAGCAGTGAACTCGCCCTGTGCTCCGGCAACTGGTTGTAGAGTTACTTTATCCATTCCAGCACAAATCGCCAACATTTCCTGCATCTCATAGTAGATGGAAAGTAAACCCTGAATTTGATGCTCGGGTTGTAAGGGATGTATCCTATCAATTCCAGGTAGTTGTACAACCCTTTCATTGATTCTTGGATTGTGCTTCATAGTACAGGACCCTAGTGGATAAAATCCTGTATCAATTCCAAAATTTCGTTGTGACAATAATGTGTAATGGCGGACTAATTCAGGCTCACTGGCTCGAGGCCATCGAGGAAGATTCGAGCGGCGTAAAGAGGCCGGCACAGTGTTTATTGCATCCTCCTTCATTGGTTCTGGTTGAGACCAGCCAGAGCCCTTTGCTCCATTAAACTCGAAGATATCACTCATGCAGACACCTCCTCTACCCAAGCGGATAGAGCAGAAACTAGGGCATCGATATCCGATGTTGTAGTTCTTTCATCACAGCCTATTAACAAGCAGGATGACATTGAATCCCACCATTCACCCATCGGGAATCCGCCAAGAACTCCAGCAGCATCCATATGAGCGACGGCATCGCTCGCATCGCCTGGTAACTTGACAGAAAACTCTCGGAAATTAGGAGTATCAGGGTCAACTAATTCGACTCCATCAATTCCGCATATGGCTTGTTTTGCGATTTCGGTTGTAGCGGCAACTCGAAGGGCTAGTTTCTCCAAGCCTTCCGGTCCGAGCAGTGACATATGCATTGCTCCCATTAGGGCGATTAGAGTTTCATTAGAACAAATATTGGAAGTTGCTCTGTGACGGCGAATATGTTGCTCGCGAGTTGATAATGTCAAAGTGAAAGCATCCTTTCCATCTTCGTCAAGGGTTTTACCAACAATTCTCCCGGGCATTAGTCTAAGGTAGTCCTTTTTACAAGCAAATAGGCCGTAAATTGGTCCGCCAGCAGTCGGCCCTATTCCAAATGGTTGGCCTTCTCCTACTACGATATCGGCACCGTAATTTCCGGGCGCTTCAACAATCCCTAGAGATACAGCATCAACCCCGACGATTAGAGCAGTGTTTTCGCCGATGATTTCCTTCAAGCGAGTAATACCTTCATCGAGTTCCCCGAAGGCATTCGGTTGTTCAACATAAACCGCACATGCACCTTCTGCTGAAGAGGCGGCATCTAGGTTTACTCTACCATTTGAATCGTGTTCTAAAGTACGCAATTCTATTCCGACTCCTTGGGTGTAATTTTCGATTACAGACAATCGATGAGGAGGTACAAATTGTGAGATGTAGACAACTCCTTTCTGAGTGGCTTTGCGACCTTTTACTCGAACTGCACAAGTAATGGCTTCTGCAGCGGCTGTGCTAGCATCATACATCGAGACGTTTGACACAGGCAACCCAACTAATTCTGAGACCATAGTCTGGAATTCCCACATAGCCTGTAGCATTCCTTGGCTGACCTCTGGCTGGTAAGGTGTGTAGGAGGTCAGGAACTCTCCACGAGTTGCGAGCATAGGCACCATAGTAGGAACAAAGTTTCGAGCTAGACCAGCAGAAAGGAAAGATGGTCTGGAATCAAGATCTATGTTAGCTCCGAGTAAATGTTGTGCATCTGCCCAAATTTCCTCTTCGGATTGGGGTTCCCGCAGAGGTAGTGGATCAACTCTACGGACACCTTCTGGTATATCTGAGAATAAATCATCAATCGACTTTAGCCCCATAGAATGGAGCATCTCTTCCTCTCTGCCTAGATTTGGTAATTGGTCCATCCACACGCACCTCTAGCCCTTTGGCGGTCCTGCTGAATTGCGGGTGGTGCTTCAATAGTTCGTTCAACAAATCAAACACTACTTACCGACACACTCTTAGGTTATGGAAGAAGGTCGACTATTGGTGATACAATGAAGGTCGCTGTTAGCGCGCCCGATAGGTTCGTTGCTCCATATATATTGGATATGCTTGGAGACTCGGCTGTAGAGATTCCACCTGAGGCTATGGAAGACCAAATGACGCTGGATGCACTGCTAACATCATGTAATGCAATTGTTCACATTAATTCCAAACCAATAGACTCTACCTTCAGCAGAGACGATCGAGAAACATTACTTCGAATGCGGGAGCAATCAAGACCGATTTTGGATGCAGTCGACCGACATGGAGAATTACATCTAATCATTGTTGGAACTCTCAGAGTACACCCACAATGGGAGCCAGATGAGCCATATTATGGGTACGATTCTACACTCGCTCCAAGAGATACTGCTGCTGAAGGGCAGTTATGGATGGAAGAGATGGCGCTTGAGCGAGCGCAAGCCGAGAGGCCTGTCAGCATCATACGCGCTTCAAACGTACAAGGAGTCCTTCTCGATGGTTCCGAAGCCAATGGATTACTACATCAATGGGCAATGGAATGTATGATGGGTTGGATAAACATCCCTGGAGATGGCTCTGATGTCAAGGATTTTGTTCACGTACAAGATCTCGTGACGATAATCGGAGCTGTGTTAGAGAACCCCCCACCTACCCGCGAGAGCATCTCCGTTGGTTCTGGCAAGGCAATCAGTATGGCTGATCTTGCAGCGATGTATAATCAAAAGACCGGATGCGAATCTGAATATGGACAGGATGATTCACAAGAAGTGTTCGGAATAGTAGATGCTAGAGAACTAGAAATGAGATTTGGCTTCTCACCAGAAATCAGTCTCGAAGAAATGCTACAAGAAGCTTTCGAATTCGCCGGTCATTGAGCGTACAATTCGAGTCTCTTTCTAATTCCATTCCACTTATGGACTGTAAGAGCTAAGTCAGAATTATGGTTTGGTCTAAAGGAAGAAATGTCGGCTGACGCCTTGAGATGAACCTCAACTTCTCCAACTCCATCTATACTACCAATTATTGTCTGCCCTCCTCGATATTCATCATCAATACCGATCGAGAAAGTTCTCTCAATTTTGTCTACGCGTACCGATGCTTGAGCGATTTTGCCCATTGCAGCCTCGATAATTTCGACTTGGTCGTTTAGGAAGCGTGATTCATTCAATGCTATAGAAATTGCAACTAAATCTAGACCAGTTGATTCGGTAGTAACCTCTGGTTCAGGGGTTTCTTCAACAGCAACCTCCGAGGTTGTATCGGGTGTCGGATCATATGTTGGAGAAACTGTATCTAGCACTACTTCGGCAGCATGGTCAACAACGGTATTCACTACCGCATCCACGATTGCCTCTTCGGGAGTTTGGGCATCTAACCCAGCTTGGGCTGCCACCGTTGCAGCCCCTACACCTACTGCACCAGTGACAGCGGCGGCCTTTGCCAAATCCTCCGGTGGAGGCAGATTCTCGACCATCTTTGCCAGAATAGAATCTGCATTACTTGACCACATTCGCCTCGCTGGAGATTGAAATAAGAATGGTAAATCACGTATCTTCTCTTCAGCCATTTCATCCGCTGCTGCTCTAGCCTCATCCAAGCTTTGGTTTGGATTGGAAAGTAAGTTCTCAAGATCGTTAGTGAATTCAGGTCCAAAATCTGACAACATCTTATCCACAGAGTTCAATCCATCGTCTGAGGAGTATTCTAGATTGGCTTCAGAAGACTCCATCGGAATTGGGATTATTTCTTCCACTTCCGCCAAATCAACGCTGAACTCGACATAAGCCAGTTCATCACCAGAACCATCATTCATTCTGATTGTCCAATCGCCCTCCCCTGGGTTTTCGAAAATATGAGTTCCAATCGATTGTCCCTCCATATCAAAATACGACAAACGATTGTATCTATTTACAGTAGAATCACCATGCTCTATATCAGCAGGGACAACACCTAACCATGAATCAGAACCTAATGTAGGTCCAGTGAAATTAACCAATATTGATTCATTTGACTTGTATCTTCCTTTTTCCAATTCAATTCGAATATCTGCTGTATCTTCATTTTCCGCTTCTTCGGCATTAGGAGTTAATCTATCGCCAACTGCGGTAATCGTGAGCATGCCAACGCCAACCCACCTTCTTGCGCCTAAGGGAAGACCTCCGGTGGAGGGGGGTCTAGTCCATCCACCATCGTAGTGATCCTTACTACCATCTGTTCGACGTTTGTGCAAGCTCCAAGACTTAGCGCCTCCTGCTGACATATTGTAGAAGTAAAGAGTATGACCCGAGGGTTTTGAAAAACTTGGTTGACCATTGATATCTTCCCCACGAAGATAACCACCATTGTACTCTGGAATGGTGTGCCCTTGAATAGTAATTTCATTGATATCTCCAGTGACAGTTCCTACCTGTCCACCACCAGCCAAAGCTAGAATTTCAGCGAGATCAAGTGCGTTATCGCCGTCGCTATCGAGAGCCGAGAAAACTGCTCTAATTATTGCATCAGGAGCATTTTGGCCTGTTATTGATGCTATTGCCTGCTTGAATTCTTTGGCGTCCAAACTTCCATCATTGTTAACATCGAATTTAGAGAATATTGCCTCAGCACTAATTCCTTTTTCCTGAATAATCTCTTGCAGCTTCTTAAGTGCGACCGCTTCAAATCTTGCACTCATATGTCCACCTAATTGTGTGCTGGTCAATAGTGGTCAAGAGTATTACGCCGGCGCAGAGGTAAATTCTCTGCCTGAATTCTGCCAAATTCAAATGAATGGAGGGCGGACTACTTCTGCCCTTACTCGCCTTCTTGGACTGGCCTGAATCCAAACCTCTGTGCCAATTTCGACATTGTCTAAGTAGGCCATGGCTATTCCTGTCCTCGATAGAGACGGGGATGGGCAGCCACTAGTTACGTATCCGATTATTTCTGAATCGTCGTCATTAGATGATTTTACAGCGTGACCTAATCGAGGCGCAGGACCTCTGTCAAGACATCGAAGGCCATGCCATTTTACACCCGAATCTAGTGAAGATAGAACGCGGCTACGGCCAACGAAATCATGATCCATATCTAGGCCAAATGGAACGGCTGTCTCTGCTGTGTCACGGGCAAGAAAATCTGAGGGTAAAGATTCATCAGGCTGAATTCCTAAACCTGGCCAGAGGAAGTCTTGACCGGATAATAAGTAGCCTTTCTCAAGCCTAAGTGTGTCCCTAGCGCCCAAACCAACCGGAACCAAACCGTGATGCTTACCTGACTCCAAAAGCAGATTCCATAGTAAGCCAGCCTGTTCGTTTGGAACAAAAATTTCTGCACCACTCTCACCGGTGTAACCCGTGCCCTGTATCCAACCGGTTATTCCCGCTTCATTGGGCCCAATTTCTTGACACTTGAAGCGCCCAATGCTATTTTCTCCACCCAATGCAGCGGTGAGAATTTCTCCGGAATTTGGCCCTTGTAGAGCAATGATACTTGTCTCATCTGAAAGATTCTCTACAGTTACCGAGCCATCATCAGGTAATAATTCACTAAACCAATTCCACATGGTTGTCACCATGGAGGCATTCGGCACTCCCAATACACAATCATCCGATTTAATTGCAAAAATCATGTCATCGATGATTTGACCCTTATGGTCAAGAAAATGTGTGTAACCGCAACGGCCTGGAGCAAAGGAAGAAACTCTCTGAGTTGATATACTCTCGAGCCACTGTCTAACTTTGTCGCCTCGGAAGGAGAAGAAGCCCATGTGTGAAACATCGAACATTCCTGCTGAAGATCTGCAAGCCAGATGTTCCTCTTGGATTGAGCTATACCATATTGGCAATTCAAACCCATGGAAGTCAACCATCTTTGCCTCTGACTCTAGATGGCAAGCATACAACGCAGTACACACCGGTGGACTATCTGACACGAACCTTCGCGGAAGCGATAGGTGCAATAATCTCTCTATTGGCAAATTAGAGAGTAATGGCTCTTTTTCTGTAAATTTTAACCAAACAAATAGGACAAAGTTTTATAACTGTCGAGCGGCACTATACAACCAAGAGTTAACATGAGTGAACGAAGCACTAAGGGGCAACATCCCAAAGAGGAGAGTACTATGATAAAACCAAAGAGAAAGAAGCCATTTGTAACTGGTGTACGCCCTTCACAGGCCAGGAATACCGAGGTTGTATCAGGTGCCTGCGAAGTTTGTGGAAGTGATGAATGGGACACGGATGTAGTACGCGGTGAAACCAGTTGTGCTGTTTGTGGATTTGTTGCAGCTCAGAATATGATTGACCCCGGAGCAGAGTGGGTAAATCACTCCGATGCGGCTGACCGCAGTAGAGTCGGGGCGCCAACAACTCTGACAATCTCTGACAAAGGCCTCTCTACCGAAATAAGTCGTATTGACTTGACTTCAGGTGCTGCAAAGCGCCATGGAATGACTGGTAAGTCGGCTCGAGACTGGCGAAGACGTCAGCGTATTGACCAGAGAAGTAAGACAAGAGACTCGCGTGCGCGTAACCTAACTACTGCAATGCAGTTCATCCGTGATCGTGGAGACTTGCCGCCTCAGATTGAACAGCAAGCAGCTTCTCTTTACCGTCACTCAGTAGAACGTGGCTTGGTAACTGGTCGTAGTATTCGTGGAGTGTCTGCTGCTTGTGTTTACATCGCAGCGCGAGAAGCAAGAATTCCTCGTAAAATTGAGGAGATTTCAGAAGCATTCGATATGAGAACTGAAGTTGAACAAAAGGAGCTCAAGAGAACTATTAGGTTGGTCGCAAGAAACTTGGGTACACATCACATTACAGGACCACAAGAGTATTTCGAAAAGTTCCATTCAGACCTACAACTACCTCCCGCTGTACTAGGTGCGGCTCGAGACATGTGGAAGAAAGTTGGAGAAGACCTATCTTGGCAAGGAAAGAAGCCTTCTGGAATTGCTGGAGTAATTCTTTATCGCGTCTCGCAAGAGAGCACTTCACCAAGAACACAAAGTGAAGTGTGCAAGATATCAGGGATTAGTGAAGTGACTCTTCGTGGCTTGCTAAAGATCCTCAACCAGCTTGCGCCTCCTATTGAGGCTTGATGGTGGACGCTGGGGGATTTGAACCCCCGGCCCCCTGGTTGCAAACCAGGTGCTCTTCCAAGCTGAGCTAAGCGCCCCGTGAGTCAGCCCACTTGGCAGGGGTTATTGAGTTCAACCCCCGTTCAATGAGCCGTTAGTGGTTGTTTGTCTTTGGTGGAATTGATATTTTTACTAGTAGAATTGAAATCCAACAGGCTTGGCGGGTATTCTGATACAAGTCGTGGTTAGGTTGCGGATTGCTAGTACTAGAGGACAGACTGTATCTACTTGAGGACTGAATATGCGTCACAAAATATTCGCAATTCTACTTGTTTCGATTTTGTTATCTGGGTGTTTAGGCCAAGATGACAACGATATGGAATTCAATGGAATAGAATATCGAGAACCACCTGATGCACCTGATTTTACTTTGATTGACCAAAATGGCCAGGAATTCACACTCTCTGACCTAGATGGAAAGGTTGTTGTTGTGGCTTTTGTGTACACAAGCTGCCCTGATATTTGCCTCGCAATTTCAGCAAATATGGCATGGGCTCAAGCAAATCTGGGCGATGCAAGTGATGATGTTGTATTCGTATCAGTTACAATTGATCCTGCAAGGGATACAGTAGAACATCTATCCGACTGGACTGAATCTAGAGGATATAATTGGACACATCTAACCGCTGAAAGGCCAAGTACTCTGATGGAAGTTTACTCCTCGTGGAATGTAATTGTTGACGACGAGCACATTGCCGCTAGCGCTCCCCCTGAAGGTGCTATGAATCGGTTAGTGTTCCTAAATTCAAGCAACGAGACAATAGTTGTGGATTATGTAAATTCAAAATTACAGGTCTCTGATACAGTCGCTGATTTAGACAATAAAACAAGAAATTCTGCAGAAGTTAATTTCTCCACAGATGGCTGGAAATTGATGAATTGGAACCATACCTCATGGAGTTGGCAAGAATCAGAAGAAGGCTATCTTGAGGAATTCGCTACTCACGATGATCACCTGGCTTGGGTCGAGTCAGGAGCAAACACTTCTCTGCTTCCAGTAGGTGTTGATTGTAATGGCCACGGCTGGGTAATGGGAGAAGGCTCGAGTGCTCATTGTATGTGTGATGAAGGCTATGAGCGGCCGAATGGAGATTACCTATCATGCGTCCTAGAAGGTTCTACAGATGGCGAAGAAACTAATCCTCATGAGGAGTCTTTAGGGGATTACGAAATAGGACATTCAACCGTAACCTTCGTACTGGATAAACAACTCAGAAAGAGATTGGCTTGGACTGGTACCGCTTGGGATTTAGACCTCTTCGTAGAAGATTTACAAAATCTAGCAAATGAGTGAATTTTTTGAAAACATGTGCATCCTAGGTGCACATAAGAAAAAAAGCAAGTTGACTTTTTACGTTCAATATAGGAGGAAGTTGTATGGACAAAGAGCAGGTCCGAAGCCTGACATTGGCTTTTTTGATGATCGGTAGCGTCATGCTAGGACTTTTCTTTCTTGGAGTGGAAACCGATGTTTCAGATCAACCCCCAACAATAACCGGGGAAGAACCTGGTGATTTTCTAGTAGGGGAAGTCACAAGCATCACAGTTTCTGTTAATGACGAATCTCTTGATGACATATACCTAGAAGTGTCTTTGAATAATGCAAAATTACCAGATACCTACCTAGATGAAAATGGACAATATGTAGTCGATATTACCGGACTCAACACAGGCACACATTCGCTTGGCATTTTAGCAAGAGATTACCTAAACCAAGAGACAAATTGGGAAACTGAATTTACAATTTCATATCCTGAAGAAGGAGTTACTGAAATTATTCTTGATAATTTTGCAACCACTATCGAGCACGGTAGTAACGCTATTCTTAGTGGGAATCTATCACACACATCGATTGAAACTTGTGAGTTTGTTTGGTCCGATTCTGATATTGATGAATCTAGTTTGAATGTAGCAATTGATGAAAATGGCCATTTTGCAATGGAGTTCACAGAATTGGAAGAAAATTTATTCATCATGATGGAAGCAAATTGCGGCGAAAATGTGACAACGACGGATAAGGTGACAATCGAATATATTGTCGAAAAGAGTGACGAAAATTCTTCTGAAGATTAGCAAAATAGCCAATCATAGAATTGGCATCTTTGAAAGACGCTCGAGATCCGGTTGGTATAATTCTCTGATATCATCCAATCCTAGTACAAGCATTGCAAGACGCTCTAGACCCATCCCCCACGCACATACCGGCCATTCGGTACCAAGTGGTTCAGTGACTTCTGGCCGGAAAATTCCCGAGCCGCCTAGTTCTAGCCATTCACCACGCCAGTAAACTTCGACCTCTACCGATGGCTCGGTGTAAGGGAAGTAAGCAGGACGTACACGAACATCGGGGTATCCCATCTTTGCGTAGAAGGTTTTGAGGGTAGAAATTAGCATTGGAAGATTGGCATCTGGTTCGTGGATTATTCCTTCGATTTGATGAAACTCAGGAAGATGAGTACGGTCAATTGTCTCTTGTCTAAATACACGACCGATGCCAAAAACTCGACTTGGGGCATGTGGGTTTTCTGCAATATGACGTATTGTATTGACCGTCGTATGTGTCCTTAGTAAGCCCTTTTGAGCTTCTTCTTTGTCAAATTTAACCCCCCATCCTTTGCTTCCTGTATCATGTCCGTGCTCATGCACCTTAGCCCATAGGTCGAGCATTTCAGGTGCAACTTCTACCTTCTCTGGATTGTTAAGATAGAATGTGTCTTGCATAGTTCTAGCGGGGTGAGATTGAGGGATGAATAAAGCATCCATATTCCACCCTGCTGATTGAACATAATCTCCATCAATTTCTGAGAAGCCCATTTCCAAGAAAACCGAACGAATTCGCTCTATCAGCGCTTGCATAGGATGCGGTCTGCCTCCGGCAGGAATAGGCGCTGGAGCATTGACATCGAATGGTTTGAATTCAGCATCTCTCCAAGATTCTCCTTGAAGAAGTTCAGGTGTAATCTCACCAATTTGTTCAATTTCTTCCAAATCCTCAACATTGTATTTGGCACCATCCTTAGTCAAGGTCCAATTCCTAGTGATACTGTTCTCGATTTCAATCAAGCCCTTCCTATTCTGGAAATGGTCGATGAGAGATGCGTCAAGAGAATCTGCGTCTTGAGTGGTTTCTGCTAAACTATTGATGAATGAAGTTCGATTTTCTATAGTTGCAGAAACCTCTTCCTGATCTTGCCAAACAAAAGTGCCTGATTCGACCCTAACTCCTAATGATTTCAGAAGTCCAACACCGGGTCCAGCTTCGTGACGATCAAAACCGGCAGAGAACAAACCTTGCATATTCCTTTCAGATTCTTTGGATTGTAGTAACCAATTCCAAATTCGTGCCTCTAACAAACCATTTTTTGCAGCGTTAAGTCCTTCCGGACCAAGTGCAACTGTGCGAGATGAGGACTCGGTGATTTCTACTAGTCCCGCCTCTTTTAGCGCCTGGCCGGCACCTGCAACATGGACTTGATCTGTCCATTTCGTCACCTCTAGAATTTCTGAAAGCGTCCAATTGCGCGAGCTGTGGGAAAGTAATGCTCGAAGCATTCTTCGCTCGTTATTTCCCAGACTCAACACCTCACCTCGAATTCTTCGCTGATGCCTTCTCGCTTTGATGCTTGCTTAGGAATAATCCATTCATTCTTCTTCTGCCACCCAGAGTTCTGTTTTGCATTCCGCACAATTGTAGAATGCTGGTTTCCTGCCATCAACCCACTCTAAATGTCCACAACGGCCACACAGAATCGAGGTTTTTATCGGAGGGTCCAATGATGTATCGACCCGATACATAGCTCGTCCTGCATCGGGCATCTTTACTGCGTCAGGAGCCCATGCGGCTAATTCATCTGGGTCGACTGATGATTCATCAGGCATTCCTAACCCAAAGAGAAGTAATGCAGCACCAGCGATAGACAATGGTCCGCCTACCGCTATTGCAAATGTATTTCCAGCGGTACCGAAGACTATTCCCGCGCCTATCAGTATACACGCCCAAGCGGCAATTACCATGTTCAATTTCCTATGGGAAGTAGAGTAGGCCATACTAATCCGTGAGATTCGGAGGGGCGATTAGGCATTCAACTTGGCCCTATTTCGGCTACCCTTCTAGGTGCAGGGTTCAAGAATCGAATGTGGTCAGCGGGGGGTGCTGCCTCAGTAGCTCAGACTGGTAGAGCATCTGATTTGTAATCAGACGGCCGGGGGTTCGAATCCCTCCTGGGGCTCCATTTTTCCTTCCTCTTCTAGACTAAGTTAGTCTTCTTCTAGAAAAAAGGTCAAGTCGGATGTAGAAGGGGGCTACTTCGTGAGCGCGGTTATACTCGATGGTAAGGCCTTGGGATTGCGTATTGAGGCGGGTCTGGCTGAGAGGGTGTCTGCACTGAATGAATCAGGAGTTGAAACCCATCTTGCAGTTGTACTTGCTGGAGACGATCCTGCAAGTCATGTTTATGTTAGAAACAAACAACGAGCTTGCGAAAGATGTGGAATAAAAAGCACGAGAATTGACCTTCCAAACGATGTTACTCAAGAGAAATTAATGCAAGTTGTTGCAAACCTAAACTCTGATGAATCTGTTCATGGAATACTTGTTCAAAGCCCCACTCCAAACGGAACAGACGAATTGGCCATAACTGAATCAATCGACCCCTCAAAAGATGTTGATGGATTCCACCCTACTAATCTTGGAAGATTGGTAATGGGTCAAACAGATGGTATGCTGCCCTGTACCCCTGCCGGCGTAATGCAGATGATTGAGGATGCTGCTATCGACCTATCTGGAAAGAAAGCAGTGGTCATTGGTCGATCACGCATAGTTGGGATGCCTTTAGCTCTATTATTGGCTCAGAAAGGCATAGACGCCACAGTAACAATTGCTCATTCTAGAACTCAAAATATTGCAGAAATCTGTCGAAGCGCTGACCTAGTTGTGGCAGCGATTGGCCGACCTGCTACCGTCCAAACAGATTGGATAAAGCCGGGGGCGACAGTAATCGATGTAGGAATCAATCGGGTTATCGATGAATCGAGAGAAAGTGGTAGTCGTCTTGCTGGAGATGTGGACCCCGCTGTAACAGAGGTAGCAGGGCATATGACACCTGTACCCGGCGGAGTTGGACCAATGACTATCTCGATGTTGATGAGCAATACGGTGAAAGCAGCAGAAATGCGATTAGATTAAAACACGCCAAGCTCGAACTTTCCATCCTCCGTAGCATGGATTTTTGGATCCCAAGGCGGAGAAAATGTCAGGTTTACGTGGACACTATCAATACCCTCTGTGGTTAGAGCCGCTCGGTGCACTGCTGCCATAAGTTCGGGTGCAACTGGGCAGCCTGGGCTTGTCAGAGTCATATCGATTTCAGCATGTGCATCATCAATTCTGACTTCGTAAATCAGCCCTAAATCAATAACTGAGATTTTCATTTCTGGATCTTCAACCTCGATTAGAGATTCACGAATCAATGCCTCGTCGACCATAATTACACCATCCTCTCTGCTTCTGAACGGACTCTCTCAAACATATTCAAAAATCCATTAGCCCTACTCGGAGTCAAAGAATTGCGAATTCCCATTGCATCTGCATAGTCTGGAGACATTTGTGCCACTACCTTCGGATTCATACCGTTTACCGCCATTGCGGTTACGGACATCAATCCCTGAACAATCTGCGCATCAGCTCCACCCCGCATGAGGAAATTACCCGATTCATCTCGACGACATTCTACGTGTGCTCTAGATTGACAGCCATGGACTTGATTTTCCTCATTCCATTGATCGGGAGGTAATGGACTTGGGTGCTTTTTTGCGTACTCAAATAGCAACTCATAGCGTTCCATCGAATCAAAGCAATCATCGAACTCCTCGACTACTGAATCGAGGTGCTCGGGCCATCGCCTCTCCGCCATGACGCGCCCCCCCGATTGGTTCTATTCAATATGACGAGTGTATTTTCCTACCTCAAGCAAATCGCTCACATACATATCTCAAGTGCTCAATAAAGGACTGCGCCTCATCTAATGTGTTGTAAATCCAAAATGAGGCGCGATTTGTCGAGGGTACGCCTAATGCATCCATTAGAGGTTGAGCGCAATGATGACCCGTTCTGACAGCGAAACCTCCGTCGTCCAATAGAATCGCTAAATCTTGAGATTGAATTGAGTCGTGTAGGAATGATACCGCCCCGCTTGAGTTAGGATGATTGGGGTCGCCAAAAATACGGATTCCTGGAATCTCAAGCATTTGGTCGGCGGTCCAAGAGGCGATATCATGTATGTGAGCATGAACCTCCCTCATGTCGAATTGGCTTAGCCATTCTACTGCTGCTCCCCAACCAATCGCTTCAGCGATTCTAGGGGTTCCAGTCTCAAACATTGAATGACCTTCTTGGAAGGTTGTACCTTCGATTGAAACTCGTCTGATCATTGAACCACCGGTCATAAATGGGCCCATCTCAGCCATCGCATCAGGTTTAACCAAAACACAGCCGATACCGGTTGGGCCGGCCATTTTGTGGGCTGAAATGGCAATAAAATCTGCACCCATATTGTCGAAGAATATTCTCTCATGCGGTGCACCTTGAGCACAGTCAAGGAGAACACGAGCACCTACAGCTTGAGTTTTCTCAATGATCTCTTCCACGGGATTACGAATTCCTAATACATTACTAGTATGGACGACACAGACTAGTTTAGCCCCTTCAAGGGCTACTTCAAATGCTTCCATATCGAGGGTGTATGTTCTGGAGTTAATTGGCACATAACGAACTTCTACCCCCTTCTCTTTGTTGAGTTCCTGCCAAGGAACTATATCCGCATGGTGCTCCATTTCTGTAACGACAACCACATCATCTTGTTGTAGATTATATCTCGCCCAACCATAGGCAACCAAATTGATTGCCTCAGTCGCTCCACTCGTGTAAATCATATTTTCTGGATTAGTTCCAAAGTAGCGAGAAATCTTGCTTCTGGCTTCTTCAAGCGCAGTGGTCGCCTCATCGGCCAAGGTATGATTAGCGCGATGAGCATTGGAATTGTATTCCTCGTAATATCTAGTCATCGCGTCGATTACAACCTGAGGCTTTTGAGAGGTGGCAGCGTTGTCAAAATAGACCAATTTCTTGCCATTAGGCAAGACCCTTTCAAGGATTGGAAAATCTGCTCGAATAGCCTCTATATCTAGAGCCATGACTTGACCTCTTGGTTCCGCGATTAGATACCTCGATATCAATAGGTGGGATATAATATCTAAACAATTCAAAAAGTGCCACTAAAATGACCATCTTTATCCACGGAGACCTACCTCGCGTAAACAATGACAACAACCTCTGGACAAGATGTGGTGGATTCTCTCGGTGGACGGGACTTGAATCAAGATGGTTCTGTAATTAATTTGGCAATAGTAGGAAGTAGTCGGTTTTATGATTTTGAAGTCTTTGAAAAAGCGATTGATAATTGGCTTGAAAATAACGGATATCCAGATTTAATTATTGTCGGTGGAGCAAGTGGGGTAGATTACATGGCAGAAAGATGGGCTGACAATAGTTCAATCGAAATCGCTGTTTTTACAGAAGAATGGAGTGACCCGACCAGAAGCTTGGTTGATCAAGGGAGAGCAGAGGCTCCAAACACACTTACTGAAAAAATATTGAAAGGCGCTTCACATATTTTGGCTATGCCTTCACCGACCAGTAAATGGACAAGAATAGTAATTGATTTAGCGACCGAAAGAGGGATTTCGACCTCAGTTGTGGAAGTCGAATGATACTATTCTGTTGAAGTATGGATAGCCCCTCGCGTCAACATGGCGAAATTCCTGATGATTACAGCAACCTCCGGCACCAACCTAGAATTGGCGGAAAGATTTGCTAATGTTGCCAAAGACAAAGGGCATGAGGCAGACATAGTTGATTTGGCTGAAATGGACTTACCTATGTTTACAGTTGCACGTTCATCTGACCCTGAGCAATCTCCAGATGTTTCAAAATTAACCCAGCAAATGATTGCTGCCGATGCTTGGATTGTTTTTGCCCCAGAATACAATGGGTCTTTTCCACCAACACTGAACAATGCAATCGCTTGGCTTTCTCGCGATTGGCAGAACTTTCGAAAGATGTGCACAGGTACCCCAGTAGGTCTTGCTACTCACAGCGGTGGTGGCGGTGCTCATGTAATCATGGCAATGCGTAGTATGTTCTCCTTCTTGGGAGCTGATGTAATGGGTAGAGCATTGACCTCCGGGCGAAATAAAGAAGCAAATCCTGAAACTATCGATGCAATGCTCGACAACCTAGCTCGATGAATTATCGCTTGCATGAGATAATCTGGTGCTCCTGCCGGGATTTGAACCCGGGTCGCCGGGATGAAAACCCGGAATGATGGACCGTGCTACACCACAGGAGCGGTGGCCGTCCGAGATACAACTCACAAATAATCGAATTGGTTACAATCATTCTTCTTCATCGAGTAGACCTTTCCACCAGCGAGCAGCAGGAATTACAACAATTAGCCCAATAATTGAGACTATGCTGAAGGTTATCGCACCCTCAATACCGGTCATTGAAGACTTCATTGACTCCCCATAAATCCCCAATAATGCACCAGGAATGCCAAATCTAAGCCCTCTTCCAACAATTCCTGCTGCAACAAATAGTCGTAAGTCCATTCTCCCGGCTCCTGCTATCCAGGCTAGAGCCTTGTATGGAATTGGAGAGACCGCTGCGATGAATATTCCAGCAGAACCATATCTATCAACGAGTACATTCAATCTTGCAATAGTTGATCGAGACACAAATCTCTCTAGTAGCCAACCTCCGCCATACATACCAATTGCGTATCCTGCAAGAGCGCCAAGAACACTTGATAGCGTTGCAATTAGGACTACGGTGGCTATTACGAGTCCGCTATCTGCTTCCAGAATCATGTTCCAAACTAAAGGATCTGGGGGAATTGGTTGTAACGCCGCCTCAGTGGAAGTTAGAATTGCCAAACCGAGGTATCCAAGGCCATCTGCCCACTCAATTGCAGATTCGACAAGCCCCTCAGGTAGGATCTCCATCAAAACAAGCCCCTAACCGATTCCGGATGAAGGTTGCCGCCTGTTGTCGATACACAACAACTCTACCCCACCCCTGATAGGTTGTGCCGTCTACCCATTAGCATGGCCAAGGCGCGTGTGCTTGACACTGCCGCCTTGATAGCATGGCCAATCACTGAATTATCTGGTGGGCTAATAGTTCGCCATCAAGAAGAAGAATTACTGCGAATATCCCCAGATAGAGCAGCATTATTGGATAGTATGGGGTTATTATTTTGTCAACCAAATCAAGATTCTATAGATTCGACAGTAGATGCAGCGAAACAAAGTGGAGATATCAGTGGAATTTCTGAAACTGATCTTGCTTTGGTCTCGCTCGCATTAGAAAGATCGGCTCTACTCATTACTGATGATTACCGAATGCAAAATATCGCAAGTTTCCTTGACATAGAATGGCAAGGAGTGAGTGAAGTGGGGATTAGAGAGGTTTGGTCTTGGACCTTGGTTTGCAGTGGCTGTAAAAGAGAATATGACGCCCCAGAATCAACCAATGCAAAACAGAAAAATTACGGCGGATGCCACGACTGTGGTGCAGAACTTAGATTGAAGAGAAAGAAATGAAACGGAATTACTCATTTTCGTTAGCAACATCGTCACTAACGCCGCCTCGGTCCATGTCTATCTCAGCACTAGAAGGAGAAGTGACATCTGAGACCCCAGCGTGGAATTCACCCTTGGCTCTACCCAAATTTCTAGCCAGTTCAGGGATTCTTTTGGCACCAAAAAGGAATATGGCCAATATCCCGATGATAATTAATTCGGTGCTTCCAATCATCTTTCTCAACCACCGGGTGCGGTAGCCCTCTCTCAAAGTCTTCGGCAAAGAATACAGTATTTTGTCGGTTTTTTAGTCAACCACCGGAAACCGGAGGCAAGAATGCAATTTCTGACGCATCGGACAGACTTTCGTCTAAATCCGCTCCTAACACACCATCAATCGCAACTCTAAGTCCGGAATCTAGCATCGGAGTCAACCGAAATCTATCGATTAAATCTCTAGCACTAGAACCCTGTAGTAAGGCAACCTCGATTTCTCGCTGACCCATGGATTCTGCTAGGGGCCCAAAAAATAGCATTTTGACCTTGATTGCTAGGTCGCCCTCTTCCATATGTCAGGCCGGAGGTAAGTATGCAATATATCCAACCCATCGCCGCGTAGAATCTAAACACCTTGCTTGATGTAAGGCAGATTATGAAGGAAGTCAAGGCTGTGGCATTCGATTGTGATGGGGTATTAGCTGCAAATGATTCATCATGGCAGAATATTCACGATTATTTTGGAACGCAAAACAAACAGATGCTCGCTAAATTCATCCGTAAAGAAGTAACAGAAGAGGAATTTGTTCTTGACGATATCCGCCTCTGGAGAGAAGTCCAACCTGAAATACACAGAGATGATATCATGAGATGCTACTCGGGAATCAAGTTGATGCCCGGAGCAAGGGAAGTTGTGGAAGAATTACAGAATCGGGGGGTTTTGGTTGCCATTGTCTCTTCAGGCGTAGACCTACTTATCGGCTCGATTGCAAATATGCTCAAGGTTGATGATTGGGCTGCAAATGGATTTGAATGGGATGAAGAAGGTTGGTTGATCGGTTCGAAGCCTACTGTAGTTCAATCGCATGATAAAGGGATTACTGTAGAAAAATTTGCAAGAATTAATTCCATTGACCCAGAAAATATCGTTTCGGTTGGAGATTCAGGACCCGACCTTTCAATGATGATTCCTGGTTCTAGATTCATAGGATTTAATCCCGCTCCAAACAGGGGCGCAGAAGATTTTGTCAAGGCAGGAGTTCCTATCGTTGAAGGCCAAGATCTGAGAAACATTTGGCAGCCCATGTTTGGTGAGTCTTTTCCAGAATGAAGGTCAGGCAAATGGTATGCTAGCCGATTCATGGGTATGCAGATTTATGACGGTCAAGATGCATGGTTTTGGTTGGAAACCCAACATCCTTTGGTAATCGGTTTGGTCTTGCCAAGTCGATGAGTGAACAATTGTCGTACCCTTATGATTGCCAACATAATGTCCATGGACGTGGCCTGTGACAAAAATGTCCGGAGTTTGCTGAATTACCATCCTATCCTCTGGTTCTGGCGATAGAGGGGTTTTTCCACCCCAAGATGGAGCAAGATGTCTTCTTTCTAACATAGCTCTCATCGCCATTTCTGGTTTCGAATAGGTAACAGAACGTAGGCCTGCGACAAAGTCATCGATACTTTTGCCATGATAAGACAAAATCCTAACTCCGTGCAGACTAAATTCGCACGGATTGCCAACAAATACTGCATTTGAGTAGTCCTGTTGTACTTCTGGGTCTAGCGCTGGTTGAGGTTCAGCGGGACGAACTGCATCGTGATTTCCAGGTAAAATCACCACATCTACCCAATCTGGAAGACCCTCGAGAAGTCGGGCAAGTTCTCCATATTGTGCAAATAGGTCTGTAATTGCTAGGTGTCTTTCTTGACCGGGATAAATTCCAACTCCATCTACCCCATCTCCGCTGAGGACGAAATATTTCACAGTCCGAGCTAATGGATCTGAATTGAACCACTGAATCATCTTCTCCCACTGAGGCGCTAAGAAAGTCTTGGAACCGACGTGGACATCGGAAAGGAAGGCGGCGGAAACCGCTTGATCTTCTCCCGCTGTGGCCTTTGAATGCTGCCTCATAGGGGGGAGATGGATATTGCTTACCATGAATAGAGGGCTTCTTTCTCCAAGAAGGAAATGGCCGCTGATTCCAACTACATCATCATTCATCAGTCCATCCAAAGCAGGGTGAAGTGGATCTGCTCCAGATGGTGGACGAAGAGAACACTGAATGTTTTGAGTCTCGTCCTCAAAAGCAAAACTCAAGTTTCCTGCACGAGTGAAGCGCGATTCAGATGCTAGGCCAACTAGAGTAATCTCGTAATCTTTTGATGTGTGTCTTTGTCTATTTCTCCATGCTTCAGCAATACTAACAGGTCTACGAGGTAGCGCCCCTCCTGAAATCAATTGATTACGGATTTGCTTCAACCTATCGCCAAAAAATGATTGGATATCAGTCATTTTTCCTTCAGTTCTAGAAGAGCCAGTAATATCGAAATGTATCTCAATCTCAGAATCAATTTCTGAAGCCTGCATAGGGAAATCTTGCATCCGATAATGGTCCAACCCATGAGGCCTAGGTGCAGGTGAGGGCTCATTCGTAGTGATTGGTGCGATTATCCTTCCAATAGCCTGGCCAGTTTCCGGTCTTGCCAAAGTTGCCTGCAATGTTTGTGAATTACTTTGTATTACTGGTTCTTCTTCGGTGAGGGTTTCCTCTGTAGGCACTATTGTTAGTAATTCGTCTATACTTTGACTTGTTAACAATCGAGTATTACTCACGTTTGCTGCTTCAATCAAAGGAGAGAGATTGGTTAACTCCTCAATTTTTTTTTGAGCATCTCTGCCCATCACAATGAGACCTGCGGCAGCGAGGGCTCGACTCTTTTCAGTCCAAGACTCAGCCGCCATATGTCAGAGGACACACAGGACCGCTCATGATGATATCGCCTAGTGCGGCTCGCAGAGCCGAATAATGGAATCTTACTCATCCCAATCTGTCAGGGATGCTAAATCCACCTTCTGAATCTCATCCGCAACAGTCTCTGTTTCCCAATCTGCCCAGGACAGATTACCTTGCCATTGCTCTGATTTAGGATCCATTGATTCAGGCTCTTGCTCTTCGCCGCCTTCAACACGACTTTCGACGGCGGCGATACGTTCTTCTTCTTCTACAACTCGATCTAGAAGTTCAAGAGAAAGTCTCAGAGCAAATGATACGAAGGACTTCTTGTTATCTAAGCGGTCATTTTCCCCGAAGTCTCTTCTACGAACAATGAATTGGTCTCCGGCGGTTACAGCAACGTGGACAAGTCCTACTTCTTTGCTAGGTGTTGCTCCGCCAGGTCCAGCGATGCCCGTGATAGCAATTGATACCTCGGAATCAGATCGATAGCGTGCCCCTCGAGCCATTTGTAATGCGACTTGGTGAGATACTGCTCCGGCTTCTCCTTGATCAAATGCGGATTTTTCCACACCAAGTTCTCGCATTTTTGCTTCATTATTGTATACTACCCAACCTTGGTCAAACCAGTTGGTTGCACCGGATATATCAGTGAAGGTTGAGGCCAGCAAACCTCCGGTACAAGATTCGGCTATAGCTATGCTCCAACCTCTCTTGCGAAGTCTTCGGCTCAACCTCGAGGCGAGCGCTGCAGTCTCTTCGACCACGTCCCTTCGCTCGCATCGTCCTTCTTGACTCTTTCACAAGCGGAAAAGACAGTATTTTGGTGGGCCCGACCGGAATTGAACCGGTGATCTTCGCTTTGTAAGAGCGACGTCATAACCCCTAGACCACGGGCCCTTAGTGAGAGTGCGGACGCAATGCGTTCAAATGATTGGTGGTGCAATAATCTGAGTAAAGGTGAACCTATGAAGCCCTTAGAAGACCTTTTGGAGAGGTTACGGAAAAGTGGCATTCCTATGGAAGATGAGGCCGCTGAAGCCATGCAGCACGTCTTCATTGGGTCCTTTACAGACTTCGAATTAGATGCATTCTGGCACGATAGACCAGTACCCTTCCTAATTACTCAGAATGACGCTGCGAAAACCATCTCGGCGCCTCACATGATTGCGACTCTTCTTCACCATCTTGAGTTGCGTGTTGGTCAACATGTCTTATTGATAGGAGCCAAAGGCGGATATCTAGCGGCCTTAATTGACCACATCATTGGAAATGATGGAATGGTAACTGTTCTCGAACCTCATCCCGAGGTTCTATACCATACAGAAGAAAGGTTAGAATTTCATGAATCAAAAGGAATGATTCGAGTACTACCCGTTCACTCCTTAGAGGATAATGATGAGATATCTAGAGGTGTTGACCGAGTATTAATCACCGGCGCGGTGCGAGAAATCCCTCTTACTGTGGCAGGTATGGTAGAAGAGGGAGGATTTGTTTTGGGGCCATTTGGTGGGCCCATTCAACAAACCTTGCTGAAAAGAGAAAGACAGGGTGAAGATTGGTTAGACACAGAACTAGGAAATGTTGTCTTTGGGCCAATGGACCTTTCTGAGGCCGAACGTGACCCACTCGACCCACAAGCATTAGCAGACCATATCGAAGATGCTCTGAACATAATTGTTGAATTGGTTGAAATCGATAGTGAAACCATCGAAAGAATCGAAGAATTAGTGGAATCACTACGTGGTATGCCTTCAGACATACCGCCCTTAGATGAGGATGCGACCGAAGATGAGTTAGTCGAGCATCCCGTGTTTGAATTACTAATGGCAGAGATGGAGTGGCTACAACCTATGTGGCCTCTCTTTGGACAATTACTTGCAATTGATATCGACTCTCCAGCCGATTACGACGATGATGAACCCCCAATGGTCGGCGGCCATGAAGACCTAGTTCCATGAGCCAATACCGGTGCTAATTTCCGGTTCGTGAGTGCGTAGTGTTCATGCCATGCTTTTGATTCGCAGACAGTATGAGTGTAAGGCCTGCCTTGGCCAAGTTGAACCACAGCGATGTGAGGCAGCGTCGAAGAGCGGTCAGACATCTCTTCGAATTAAATGACCCAGAGGCATTGGAGGGTTTTGAAAAACTACTTGCAGATCCTGACCCTTGGTTCAGGGAAAAGGCCCTTGAAGCAATAGAAAAGTGGGCCGCTAGCAAAGATTTGGCCCTGATTGAAAAACTATCTAAATCAGGAGAGAACTCTAGAAGATTGTTAGCAGCAAGAATTGCGATAAGAGCCGATGGAGCAGGGCGAGCAATACTTGAAACACTTTCATCCGATGATGAAGCAAATATCAGATTGGCTGCTTGGAAGGCCAGGATAAGTATTGATGAAAACTCGATTTCAGAAGCCTTGATTGTCGAGGATAGAGCGGTAAGAAGAGCAGTTGCAGAACGAGTATCTACTTTGGAAACTGTTGATTCTAACATTATTTTGCAACTATTGAATGATAATTCAGAAACAGTCAGAGCCTCTGCGATTGGAATAATTGAAGCGGATTCTGCAACTCTAAACGAAGAAATTGAAAATCGACTAAACGTACTTATCTCCGAATCAAGCGGTGAAGTAAAGGCTCGAATTGCTAGCATTCTTCTAGCATCATCACCAAATCAAATAGATTCATGGATTGAAGATTCTAACACCGCTTTCGTAAATCGCTTCTCGAGAAGCTTGCGAGATACAGATTGGGCATCTGTAGAGGGATTACCTGAGATGCTAAAATCCAATGCCTCAGAGATCTTATTGATTCGATTATTACGTGGAGAAAGAAGTGATTCAGGGTCGATTCTACGGAACGACCTGTTGATGGATGAATCGCGCTCAGAAGAAATGCGTTCGCAACTAATCGAGGATTTGATTGGGAGACCTATTTCTGAATCAACGCTTTCTTTGGTGAAGGAACTAACTAAATCCGATTTAGAGCTAATTTCATCTTCAGCAAGAAATCTTCTAGCTGAGCAATAAGTGCAATCAATCAGCAATCGCAGGTTGTCTCAATCTAGACAAAGGAACCGCGATTGGTGGAAGATGATCGGATAGACGATGGCGACTTGTCTTTGGACTCATCAAATCACCCGAAAGTGCAGCATCGATTACATCCTGTTTGGTGATTGAATCTCGCCCACAATTAGGCCAAACGTCTAACTCAATAGAGTCATCTTCCAAATAATCAATTAAAACACACGGCACACAGAGCAAACCAATCCTTTGTGCAACGTGATATCGATGATGGCCGTCAAGGATTGTTCCTGTTGTGCGATCTAGAAGAAGTGGCTTTGTGTAAGCGTTCCAGCGATGGGTAATTCGCTCTAATTGATCCGCCTTTTTATGAATGATTTGTTCATGAGGGCGAAGAACCTCCAACGGCACCAACTCGACCTCCATGGCCTTCGAAAACGGGCATTACAGATAGGCATAATGCCCGACGGGTTGATGTTTGGACCTCAAGGAGGCAGGTCATGGGCGACCTATTGAGCCAACTCGCTGCTTCGGACAGGCGAGTCTTAGAAGGGCTGTCTCAGCGAGGTCAGGCCTGGATTGTTGGTGGTTGGGTTAGAGATAGATTGCAGGGGTTAAATCCAACTGAAATGGATATTGCAACGAATTTGCACCCGGATATAGTTAGTCAATTGTTTGACAAAACAATTCCAGTTGGAGCCGCATTTGGAACCATATTGGTACTGGATGAAGAATCCGACAAATCCTGGGAAGTAACAACATTACGTTGTGACGGCACCTACGGAGATGGCCGTAGGCCTGATGATGTAGAATTTGGCGACGATATAATCGAAGATTTATCACGGCGAGATTTCACGATTAATGCCATGGCTGTTGACCCTGTAACTGGTGAAATTATTGATGAATTTGGAGGGTTGGAAGACTTGAATGCCGGCATAATCCGTGCTGTAGGAAATTCTCATGATAGAATAAGGGAAGATGGTTTGAGAATAATGAGAGCATTTCGATTCCTAGATTCGGGTGAATTAGGAACTAGAGTTTTGGATGAGGATTTACAAGTAGCAATAACAGAAAATCTACACATGCTTGGAAAGGTTTCCTCAGAGCGAAAATGGGCAGAGTTATCGCGAATTCTGAAAGGTATCAATAACAAAGAAGTGACACAGTTAATGAATAGTTTTGGAGTTCTGAACCAAGTAATTCCTGAAACTAATTTTGCTAGAATTGAACGTTTTTCTAGTTCACCTTTGGTTAATCTAGCGATTTTGTGCTCCAAGGACAACCGGTCAGGAATAGATCTTGCAAATCATCTCAAGCTAACTCTAAGATTATCCAATGAAGAGGCTTCTACAATTCGGTTTTTACACGATTTACAAATTTCAGACCTAAGCCATGAAATTAGCTCACTTAGGCGATTTAATGCGGCTCTGTCGGACTCAATGAAGAAAGAAGTGATGGAATACTTCGGAGATATAGGGACTGAGTTCATTGAAGCATCTTCTGATGTTCAGCCAAATAGCGTGGGCAATAAACCATTGATTGATGGAGAGAAATTGATGCAGGTCACAGGCTTAGAAGCAGGTATCAGACTTGGGCGTCTAAAGGGATGGCTTCACAGGAGACAGATTGAAGAAAATCTATCTGAAGTAGACGAAGTAATCTCGATGCTTGATACACTTGATTGGGAATCTGAAGACCCTGAATCATGGCTGGCTTTGGCTTGGCCATAATCACAGTTCGTTTAGGTATTCGATGTATTCATTTGCATCAAGAAACTGATCCTCATCAAATTCGTGAGGCTTGACAATAAGGAACCAGCCATCTCCATAAGCATCGTCGTTTGCAAGGTCTGCATTGTCTTCGACCTCTCCATTAAGTTCGAGGACCTTACAAGGGAATGGAGAATTAATCAACACTCTATCAGATACAGTGCGGAGAGTAACCAGTAATTCTCCTATACCTATTTCATCACCAGCCGAGGGTGTTTCTGGGCTGGAGTCTTCCTCACCATCGTCTTTTGGTCCCGCAGTCCCTTCATCATCAAGAACGAATTCACTTGTATCCTGTGGGTGAGGAAGGATTACACGAACTACATCTCCGTAATCCGCGCGTAGGAATTCTGACATCCCTACCTTTACCGTACCGTCCTTTTCATCTAACAGTTGAAGCCAAAGATGTTCAAGGGTGTAGCGGCGGTCGTGAGCAACTCCAAATTCGAAGTAGTCCGAGTCTGACATATTCATCTCCGATGGGCTCGCCCATAGTCTCTGATTTGAATGATTCGTTCTTGAAATAAGCGTGTTAACGTCGTTTACGATGTATTAACAACATGACCTTGCTCGGTAGTATTGGTAATCGAGATGGACTTCGCGGAAACGGAAGAGCAAAGCATGATTCGAGAGATGGTTAGGGACTTTGCAGAGGAGGTTCTAGCGCCTACATGCCTAGATAGAGACCGTAACCAAAAACCACCTCTGGATGAATGGAATGCATTCTGTGAGTACGGACTACAAGGTATCACAATACCAGAAGAATTTGGCGGCAATCCAATCGATGATATTTCAGAAGCAATAATCGTAGAAGAGTTAGCAAGAGTAGACCCCTCTTTCTCAGTCATGTTCTGTGTACACGTTGGACTTTGTTCAATGACTATTGCCCTTCATGGTAACGAGGACCAGAAGCAACGTTTCCTTCCTCGATTAGCTGCCGGTGAAATTGGTGCATATTCACTTTCCGAGGCGGGTGCAGGTACTGATGCGGCAGCGTTAGGCTGCAGGGCAAAACTCAGTGATGATGGAAGTCACTACATCCTCAATGGCGAAAAAATGTGGGTCACAAATGGAGCTTCTGCCGACATTTACGTTCTATTCGCAAAGGACGTTGAACATCCAGATTATGGAGTCAAAATGCATGGTGGTACAACAGCATTCATTGTTGATTCAAGTATGGAAGGCTTCAGTGTTGGTAAGAAAGAGGACAAGTTAGGAATTCGTTCCTCGGACACCTGCACTCTCTTACTAGAAGACTGTAAAGTGCCTGTTGAGAATGTATTGAAAGAAGCTGGAAAGGGATTCCCTATTGCAATGAACGCATTGGATAACTCAAGAATTGGGATTGCAGCACAGGCGCTAGGAATTGCTCAAGGTGCATACGAATCTGCTCTGAAATACGCACATCAACGAGAAGCCTTCGGCAAGCCAATCGCTCACCATCAGAGCATTGGAAACTACCTCGCTGATATGGCAACACAGACTGAAGCCGCCCGACACATGGTCTACAAGGCAGCATGGGCAAAACAACGACACTACGAAGAAGATGGGCCTAGACACTCAATGGAAGCAAGCATGGCCAAGTTGTTTGCTGGCGATACCGCAATGTGGGTGTCAGAGAGGGCTGTACAAGTCCTCGGTGGATATGGGTATACCACAGATTTCCCGGTTGAGAGATTCTTCCGTGATGCCAAAATCACTCAGATTTATGAGGGGACTCAAGAAGTTCAAAGAATTGTAATCAACCGCTCCATCGCTCCGGAGTGATGGTATGTCAGATTACCCGATAGAGCAAATTCGCTCTCGATTTCCGGGCTTGACTCGCCGAGTTAATGGGCATCAAGCGATTTTCTTTGATGGCCCAGGAGGTAGCCAATCTCCCGAATCCGTTGGAGAAGCCGTGAAACATTATCTTCTGCATCAAAATTCGAATGTTGGAATGTCATTTGCCACCTCGATAGAAACTGATGAATTAATTGAACAGACAATGATTGCATGCGCTGATTTTCTCGGTTGTACCGACCATAGAGAGATTGTTTTTGGCCAAAATATGACTAGTTTGACGATTCAATTAGCAAGTGCACTGAGTCGAACTTGGAGGCCTGAGGATGAAGTTGTGGTCACTCGCTCTGACCATGATGCAAATGTCCGACCTTGGGTGTTAGCCGCTCAATGGTCGGGTGCTAAGTTAAGATGGATTGATATTGATCCCGCTGATTGTACTCACAATATCGATGGTATTGAAGAAAATATTAACGAAAATACCGTAATGGTTGCAATCGGTGCGGCCTCAAACTTCTCAGGTACGATAAATGACGTCAAAGGAATATGCTCGAAAGCTCATTCTTTTGGGGCAGAGGTATTCGTAGATGCAGTGCATTATGCACCTCATGCATTAATCGATGTACAGGAATTGGGTTGTGATTATCTCGCTTGTTCATCATACAAATTCTTCGGAACCCACCAAGGTATCCTTTGGGGTAAATACAACCGACTCGCTGAACTTCCTGTAGCAAAGTTACGCGTATCTTCCGAGGAGGTCCCATTTCGTTGGATGACCGGAACCCAAAGTCACGAATCTATGGCTGGCACTCTTGCCGCAATAGAGCATTTAGCATGGCTAGGCAGAAATATTTCTAATTATGATTTGAGTAGAAGAGAGGCTCTTAGTGTAGCGTTTTCAGCAATTGAAGAACACGAAAGTGAATTGTGTTGGAGCATGATTCAAGGCCTACAGGAAATAGATGGAGTGAAGATATGGGGGGTGACTGATCCATCTATGAAAAAACACAGAGCACCTACTGTCTCATTCACCCATCCATCGATGACGGCTGAGCAAATTGGTGAGGCATTGGCCGAGAAGGGAATTTTCGCTTGGGCAGGTAATTTCTATGCCCTTGAATTATCTGAAGCATTAGGATTGGAGCCTGAAGGTGCTCTTCGTGTTGGCCTATTGCATTACAACACGAAAGAGGAAGTTGACAGATTCATAAAAGTGCTAAATGGCATACTAGGGTGAATCTATTCCACCCAACTATATTCACGTTGACCTTCAAGATTGCCTTCTCTACCAATTCCAACTAATGCGAACTCCTTTGTTGGAGTGACTACAGAATCTTTCTGAGAGCCACGATGTAGCCTTTCGTAAACATCCTTGTCTAGAGGTGTTCTTGAGGACAATCTTTCAAACAATGAAAAACGACTTGCAATTTCCTTCCATTGGGGTTGTACTATTCCCTCGAATACCTTAGCTTTGGCTCCTGAACCATATCCACAAAGTCCTACTCTCTTGCCTTCCATTTCTGTTCCATCCAAATAATCAGATTCTACGGTTGACATCAAAGCCAAAAATATGGAACCAGTATACTGATTTCCAATTAGACTCGAAGCCCTTTGGGTCTTCTCGATTCTCCTATCAACGAATTCCTTGAATTCGTCGGTCTTGGAGATTAAACGCCGATAAGCATCGTTGGCTTTCTCAAATTCCTCGAGACCCTCTGCCGAATCCTCGAAGTCTTCGGGGAAAGGTTCTGGGCCTATCTCAGAGACTATCTCTTCCCACATTGGAAGATGACGCCTGTCGTGTCGGAATACGTCTGGGAACATGCGCTTGCCTTGGAATGCATATGGCAAATGAACGATAATCCGATTCCATTGTTCTGTCAGGATTTCGTCATTTTCTGGATCATACCTTCCAGAATTGATTGCCTTTTGTCTGAAATCGACGAAAGCAGTCTTGACTGATTCTGAATAACATCGATTGGAGAATGCGCCGTCAAATACGGGTGTGTCTTTGTGAATCTTCAGAGTATGAGATTCAAACATAATATCGTCTTTCTTGGATGACTTAGGAAGGATTGCTAATATCTTCTCAACCAATCCTTCTTTCTTCGGCTCTCCTGCTTCTTCAGCAAGGTCTAGGACATTCTCAACTACGGTCTTCATCGCAACCTCTCTTCGAGGTTTGAAGAAGTCGTGGACCGGCATTGTAGATACTCCCCAATTATCGGGGATTTCGATAAGTCGTGGATTGTGGCGAATTAGAATTGCACCTCCACCGGCTCCTTGAGTATATTCACCAGATGAGCCAAGATCGTACTTTGCATTGTCAGCAAAAACCACGATTCCAATTCTATCCTGCTCTTCACCGCCTCTGGCGACCCAATCGAGAGTGTTGTGCATTGCATCGACAGCGCCAATACAAGCGAAAGTTAGGTCGACAACATCGCAATTTCGGAAGCATTCCTTGCCATAGGTCTCATCGTAGCGTTGTTCAAGCATATCCATGATGTAAGTTGCAGTTGGCTTAGCACCGTCAAGAGCGGATTCGGTACCGAGGTAAATTCGCCCTATTTTCCGAGGGTCTAGTTGATTTCTGTCGATTAGTCTAGCACAGGCATTTGCACCCATGGTAGCAGTATCTTCGTGGGCGTCAGGAATCGCCATAGCGGTGAGTCCCAAACCTTTGTTGAGTTTACCAAAATCAGCACCGCGGAATTCTGCAAAGTCCTTCATGTCGAAGTATAACTTTGGAAAGTAAATCGCGATGTCATCGATTCCAACACCTGCCATAGTCCGGTCTCCTTCGCTCGCCCGCCGTCAGGGGGGGGTTATGATACCTGTGGCGTCAAATCAGCTTTGGACGCCTAACTCTAATCGCATTACTGCGAGCCGGTCATCTTATTCACAGCGTCAAGGAGTCCGCTATTTCCGTCAAAATGTTCTACAATAGGCGAAAGAACCTCACTGAGACCCCTTGCAACTGCCATTTTTGCGTCGAATGGATGGATTTCTCCATTACTTACTGCAGAAACAAATGATTCGAGGTCGTTCCAAGTGCTTGGTTCTCCAAATTCGGGTTTAGGCTCAACGAGCAATTGACCATTGTTAGGCAGTACGATATGTTGGGCGATTTCGAAAACCGGAGATGCTGGATTGCCTACCTCAAGGAATGCTTTTCGGAACTTCTTCTCTATCTGTTTAGGTGTGTCGTGAACGAAGATTGCGTTACCTGGATCAGACTTCGACATCTTGTGGTCAAATGAGTCCATTCTACCCCCACCTTGTCCTTTCAGGCCAGATAACATTGGAGTATGAATACAAGTCGCTTTCGACCATCCATTTCTATCCGCAACTTCACGCATATACATGTGCGCCTTTCTTTGGTCCATACCACCAAATGCAATGTCGATATTCAATACGAAAATATCAGCTGCTTGCATTGGAGGATAGAAAAAGGCGGCCAAATCATCATCTGAAGAATCTTCACTTCTACCCATTATGCTGAATGTTCGACGTGCTCGATTTAGACTCATTCCTTTGGAACATCGTAGAACCCTCTCCCAATAAGCGCCGGAATCCATGACCTCGCTGGCACTTACAAATCTCAACTGTCCTGGACCATCTCCTTCTTCAGGGAAACCAACCAATACTCGGAAAACTTCAGCCATATACTCTCCTGCGAGAGAGATTTTCTCCATATCTCGACCAAACTTATCGTTAACCCAAGCATGCCAATCTGCAAGTAAAATCAATACATTGACTCCTTCAGAAAGCATATTTCGAATGGTTTCTGCCAAAATTACCCATCCTAGGTGGGCTTTGCCACTAGGTTCCAAACCGATGTATGCTCTAACAGTTGAATCTCCACCGTGACTGTTAGAGCCAGATAACACCCCTGCGAGGTGGTCTAAACCGACTACTTCCTCAACATTAGCGAGCATTCTGTCAATAGACGCGCGAACCTCGGGGTCGAGGTCATTTGGCGTCTCTGGGGTTGTCATATGTACCACTCAGGCGTCTAATAGTTTGTTGAGTTTCTCGGCTCTTCCTGCTGCTCGAGTGTTATCATTGTCCTCTAGAGCAGCTTCGATTTCTACAATCAAGTCCTCGGCTTGGGCCTTGACATCATCGGATAGATTCTGTGACATACCCATGAAATGGCGAGCAGCGGAAACTGCTGATTTGGCTTTTGATGCCTTCTTTGCCCATTCCTTTGCTTTGTCGCCTCGTTGCTTGGAATTGTAACCTGTAGACTCGTCTAGGAATGTGGTCCAGCGCTTACGTGTATCTTGAGCACGGGCCATTGCATCAGGATCATCGAAATTTGGTGGAACGTTTGTAACATCTACAATCAAGGCTCCTTTATCCGAATAGTGACCGACAATTGAAGTCATGATATCATGAGAGGCAGAAAATGAATTTTCTCCATCTGCCTCAACTATCTCAAAATGTTTGCTTGCTAATGCCGCAAGACCCCCATCTGCTGTCACCTGTTTGACTAGTCCGCGCTTGACCTCGAATCTCTCCATGAAGGCTTGCGATACAGACCCATTCTTCAATCCTGCCACAGACAACCCTACTCTCGCAAGCCATCCCACACGCCTAAACCACCTTGCACTCTGCGACTAGCATGGGAGTGACTGCACGAGGTTTGTTGGCATCCATCATGGTAGTCATGTTGGCCTCGCATAATGTCCTGGCAACCTCGGCAGTCGGACTCGCAGAGAGTTTGTTCCTTTCCGAAGAAGACCTTGGACTGAATGGTGTTGCTATCGATTCATACGCAACAACCGCAGTGGTCTACGGGCAGGAGGGGTACGTTAGGGTCTTAGATGCAAAGGACCCTAAGCAACAAGTGGAAATGGTATGGAATGGCGTTAGCGAATTGCATGATGCGGATTTCCACCCGGGAGGGCAAACCGCACTTATTGTGGGTGACCATGGAGTTGTTCTACGATATGCTAAGCAAGACCAATCACTAGAACGGGCAGCATCTGATGTGTCCCTTGATTATGCAAAGATTACCTCAGTTGCATGGAATACCGCAGGATCATGGGCTTATGTCGGTACTGAGGAAGGCCAGATTTGGAGAATGAGAGCCGCCGAAGACGGAGGGGCGGAATTGCATGCACTATCCGCTTCAGGGACTAGTGAGATTACAGCAATTGATTGCCACGACACTATCATGATGTGTGTCGTTAGTGCTACAGTCGAAGGTATTGGAGTAATCGAAAGAGATCACACCTTTACCTGGGTTGGAGGAACTGGATATCCCTGGACTGGTGTCGAGTGCCCTGGTGGTGAAACCCCCTACTGTGTCGCAATTGCTGAGAACCAAATTATTGCACATATCGAGCTGAATCCAGAAGATATATCTGCTTCGATACCGAGCATAAGCCGACTACAGAATTTGGATTTATACTTCGTAGGTATAGAGGCACAGGAAGGCGATCGTGCACTAATCGCGACTACCCCTACAAGTCTTGTTGAGCATGATATTAGCCTCAATGGCTCATACCCATGGCTTGAGCATTCAGATATTGAAAATCTCAATCTTTCTAGTGATAGAATTGTAGGCACTTGGGCCACTGGAACCGATTCGGGTTGGATAGTAACAAGTCGTGGATATTTGTTCCAATATGTCCCAACCGACTCGGATTCAGCAGGACTACTTAGTATGTGGATTGTAATCGCCATTCCTGCCGCTACAGGACTAGTTGTTCTGTGTCTAGTATATTTGGCATCTCCTACAAAAGTGAAAGACCGGATAATTGAACGGATGGGAAATGAAGATGAAAGAAATGATCTTGCTCTACGGAGGGCAAAACAGCGAAGAAAGCGGCGCTGAAATTATCACTCAGATTTTCGTTTAGTGTTACGCGCCTACGGCGCGAATCCCGAAGACAGGCAACCTTCATGAGGGGTTGACTTCGCGACCCGCCTGAAAATCATGCCATACGAAGCCCTCGACTTCTACGATGTGGATGCACTTTTGACCGATGAAGAGCAGATGGTCCGAGATATGGTCCGTGACTTTGTTGACGAAGAAGTGATTCCAAAAATCGAACATGCTTGCAGAGATGGTGTCTTCCCAGACGAATGGAGAGTTGCCCTTGGTGAAATGGGAGTTCTCGGTGCTCCACTAGATGGTTATGACTGTCCTGGTCTATCCTACACTGCATACGGTGTGATCTGCAGAGAACTGGAAAGAGGAGATAGCGGATTGCGCTCTTTTGCTAGTGTTCAAGGCAGCCTTGCTATGTATCCGATTTGGGATTTTGGAAGTGAAGAACAAAAGCAACACTATCTTCCAAAGATGGCAAGTGGAGAATGGATTGGGTGCTTCGGCCTTACAGAACCCGATTACGGTTCAAATCCTGGTGATATGATTACCAAGGCCGAAGATATGGGTGATTACTATCTATTGAATGGTGCCAAAATGTGGATAACAAATGGCACTATCGCACAATTAGCAGTTGTTTGGGCTAAATTAGATGGAGTTATTCGTGGATTTATTGTTGAGAAAGACGACCCAGGATTTAGTGCTCCTGAAATGAAAGGAAAGCATTCACTCAAGGCTAGTGTAACAAGCGAATTAGTATTCCAAGATTGTAAGATTCCAAAGGACAGGATTCTACCGGGTGTGAAGGGACTACGTGGACCGTTTTCATGTTTGAACAACGCACGTTATGGTATATCCTGGGGCGCGGTTGGAGCCGCTCAGGCCTGCTTTGATTCAGCAAAAGACTACGCCCTCAGTCGAATCCAATTTACTCACCCAATCGCAAGTTATCAATTGGTTCAAAACAAATTAGCATGGATGCTTAGGGAGATTACCAAGGCCCAACTATTGGCATACCATCTAGGTCAGAAGAAAGATGCTGGTACATGGATTCCAGAACACATTTCTCTTGCAAAGATGAACAATGTAGACATAGCTCTTGAAATCGCTCGAGAGGCGAGGGACATCCATGGAGCAAACGGTATTCTAGACGAATACTGTATCATGCGCCACATGGCAAATCTGGAATCGGTAAAGACCTACGAGGGGACTCATGATATTCACAATCTCATCCTCGGTCGTCACATAACCGGAATACAGGCATTCACTAGAGAACTGTAAATGATATCGTAAACAACTACGGTGAGGTCGCTAATCTTCATAGATGTGGCACGGGTCGAGGAGACGTAGAGGGGCAATCATATGACTATCGCTGTACTACTCAAGCAAGTTCCAGACACGACCGCAAAGATCTCCGTTAACGGTGGTCGTGTGGATGAAAATGCCGTATCAAAGTGGTCTTTCAGCCCATACGATGAGTATGCGCTTGAAGCCGCACTGCAGTTGAAAGATTTAGCAGGCGGCGAATTAGTTGCTATCACTGCTGGCCCTGCTCGCTGTGAAAAGTTACTTCGAGACGCTGCAGCAGTTGGAGTGGATACCTTAGTCCATGTCTCAGCCGAGAACATCAATGAGCTTGATTCGACTCAAGTTCAAAATCTCCTCGCAGCAGCGGTTCAAAAATCCGGGGCTTCCGTTATTTTCTGTGGTAAACAAGCCGCAGACACCAATGCGGGTTCAACTGGACCTGGGGTCGCAGAACTCATCGGAGCATCCTGTGTCACTCTAGTATCCGAAGTCACCTCTGATGGAAGTGAATATACAGCTACTCGCCCAAGTTCAGCAGGACACGAAAAGGTGGCAGTGTCTGCTCCTTGTGTATTTGCTTTCGATAAGGGCGTTACTGAGATGCGTAGACCCAATGTCAGAGGTATTATGATGGCAAAGAAAAAACCCATCGAAACATGGTCTGTTGATGAATTAATTGTTGATATTGGTGCAATGGGGGTTAGCATAGATTCACATTCTCCACCAGCAGAAAAACCACCTGGCCAGATGTTTGAAGGTGCCGAAACGGTATCTACGGTAGTAAGTAAACTCCGGGATGAGGCAAACGTAATTTGAGGAGGAGAAAGTATGGAATGTACAGTAATCGCAGAAACTTCAGGCAACTCAATCCACCCAATCACCGCGCAACTAGTAGGAGCTGCAAGTTCGCTCGGAGCCGCACCTACTGTCGTAGTTCCCGGAGGTATAGGGGCAGAAGATGCAGCAAGCATAGATGGAGTCTCAAAGGTCGTCTCGGTAGTAGGCGATTGCTTCTCAACATTCGATGGTGGTGCATGGGCTAGTGCAATTTCTTCACAGTGCTCTGGAGTAGTAATAGCTGGAGCTACATCGATTGGGCGTGAAGTCGCTTCAAGAGTGGCGGCAAAGAAAGGGATTCCAATTATCCAAGACGCCACTGGCCTAGCCTCAGGAATTACCATCACTCGCCCAATATATTCTGGAAAGGCAGTTGAAACTTCTACGGTCTCAGGTGATTGTGTGATTACATTGAGAGCAAACGCATTCGAGGCTGCGGGTTCGGGCGGCAGTGCTTCTGTAAACGTCGTCGACCAAAGCGCGGATGTTTCTATTGCTGTCAAAGAGGCCATCTCGAAGGCTAGCGAGAGACTCGATGTATCAGAAGCTGATATCATTATCTCTGGTGGAAGGGGTATAGGACAAAAAGAAAATTTCTCACATCTTGAGGAAGTTGCCGACTTGATTGGGGCCGCAGTTGGAGCGAGTAGAGCTGTTGTTGATGAGTGGGGGATGCCGCACAGTATGCAAGTCGGACAAACAGGAAAGACCGTTACACCTTCACTATACATCGCAGTGGGTATTTCAGGTGCGATTCAACATCTCGCAGGAATGCGTTCATCAAAGTATATCGTAGCGATAAATAAGGATCCTGACGCACCTATTTTCGGTGTTGCAGACTACGGAATCGTCTCTACTTGGGAAGAAGCGGTTCCTGCGCTCAAATCAGCCTTAGCGGCGCTTTGAATGGGTTTATTGAATCCTAATTGTAACCATGGCTTTTGTGGCCGCTCCCTTATCATCGACAACGGTTAGGTCAAACGGATGAGTTCCCAAAGGCAGGCGGACTCTAACTTGAGCTGAGTCGCCTATTACATTGCCCTTTGAGTCCTGCCAAGCATAAGACTGAATTTTTCCATCTGGGTCGTATGACCTCGATCCATCTAGGAGAATAGTTGCAGTATTGTCCTCTTCGGCTGAGATGGTTTTATCCTCACCAGCATCTGCAATAGGCGGAAGATTAATCGCTTTTGCAGATGCGGATAAATCTTCTAATAAATCAGCCTCAGAAATCACTTTCTCTTCTTCGATGTACTCTAATTCCTCATCCAGTGCATCCATCAATTCATTGGTTTCACTCGATAGAAGAGGAGGCGCTTCTGCTTTGGCAATCTCTTCATCACTCAAGCCGCCTGCAAACTCATTTGGGAAATCGTTGCTAAACTCATAGACAAAGGACTCGTCCTCGGGCATTATAGGTTCGGAATTCGGTTCGAGTAAAACAACCGAAGCGGGGTTTTGACCCGCTGGTGATTGACCAATAACCGTGATTAAATCTGAACTAATTGCCAGAACTTCACTAACTAAACCATCATGCTCATAGGACCAGATTACTTCACCACTAGATGATATTCTCATTGCATTAAACCAAGTGCCAATAATCAAATCTTGATCCCACTGGATTAATGAAGAAACCGAATTTTCAACGATTAGTAACTCCTCTACATCCTTACCAATTCTAAATCGTAGTATCGCTCCATTTTGACAACCGACTATTGCACCATCCTCGGTCGCAAGAATGCTAGTTGCCATGGCTGGTAACTCAGTAGTATGCAGAAGTCCCCTCTGAGGGTGCCAACACTCTAGACGATTTTCGGGTCGTTCGTCTAGCGTCATACCTAGAGAATCTCGACAGGCTAGAAGAATACCATCTGACCGGAAACAAATTTGCGAGATTGTTTCAACGTCTTCAGGATCGGCAAACGATTCTTGTAGAATTTCTCCGGATTTGCTTGATAGGAGTAAAGTCCCATCTGTTTTTGCGATTGCAAAAAAACCGCCATCAACAGAATGTGTCAGGCGATTAACATCTCCATGATATTGAGTTCTTTCCTTATCTCCTTTTGAGTTGAGGAAGATAATCGACCCAGAGGTGTCTGATATACAGATCATATCCCCCAAAGAGATCATATGTTCAATTCCTGATTGGATTTCATGTTGCCAACCAGGAGATTCATTCACTGACTTAATTAGACCTGTAGCCGATGCTGCGATAACATTCCCATCCGATTTGATTATTGAGATAATTGCCGAATCTAAATCGGCATCCTGTAATAGATTATCTATCTCAAAAATTTGCAGTTTACCATCGATAGTACCTACTGCAAAGCGAGAGTCCCCGAGCACACAGATATATGCCACATCCTCAAGCATTTCAATCTCGGCAAAGGCCTCGATTGTCGGCAAACTGTCAATCTTCACAAACTCAACCCAGAGTTAGTGGTTTTCACAATACCGGGTAAATGGACAAGGAAAAATTATCTAAATTTAGGCTTTAGCAGAATCTTTTCTCTTGGTTTCTAAGGATTCCAGATATGCTTGGTCGATTCTGCCTGCAACATAGCGACCATCAAAACATGAGCAGTCAAAGTTTGCAAGACGGCTATCTCCTGCACCCAAACATGATTCAACTAAATCATCGAGTTTTTGATAGATTAACCAATCAGCATCAATTGCTTCACCCACCTCTGCAGAAGTGCGATTATGAGCGACATACTCATGCTTTGCAGGCATGTCGATTCCATACACATTTGGATGAACAACAGGTGGGGCTGCTGAGGCGAAGTAGACCTTTTTTGCGCCCGCTTCTCTAGCCATCTCAACTATCCTTCTGGAAGTATTTCCTCTGACGATGCTATCGTCCACAATTAGTACATTTCTTCCTTCAAATTCATGTCTAATCGTGTTTAGTTTCTTTCGTACAGAATCCTTCCTCATGGCCTGTCCAGGCATAATGAATGTTCGACCAATGTATCTATTCTTTACGAATCCTTCTCTATATGATACACCTAACTCCCTAGCCAATTCAAGAGCAGCAATTCTGCCACTATCGGGGACCGGGATTACACAATCAATCGCATGATCTGGAAATTCTTCAGCAATACGATTCGCCAACCTCGCACCCATGGCTAACCTAGCCCCATGGACAGACACTCCGTCCAAACGAGAATCCGGGCGTGCAAAGTAAACATATTCGAAAATACAAGGAGTATGAGGAGGTAAATCTGCACAAATCCTTGAACTTCTAGTTCCATCCATCCTAACGACAATTGCTTCCCCTGGTTTAACGTCTCTTTCTGTTTCAAATCCAAGTGCCTTCATAGCGACGGATTCAGATGCTACTAAAGTTTCAGTAAATCCGTCGATTTCACAAGTCCCAATACTTAGAGGCCTAATTCCGTGAGGATCTCGGAAGGCTACCATGCCCCATCCAGTAATCATTGTAACAACAGAATATGAGCCTTCAACAGTATCGTTAATCGCCTTTATAGCCCGAAAGACGTCATCATCACTAAGTGCATCTAATCCGCCCCTCCGGCCATTGATTGAACGCTGAATTTCAGCTGCGAATAGGTTCAGCAATGCTTCAGAATCGGAACTAGTATTGATTCTGCGATGATCTCTTTCAAGTAAGGTATCAATGATTTCCTCTGGGTTTGTTAAATTCCCATTGTGTGCTAGGCTTACACCGAATGGGGAGTTGGTGTAGAATGGTTGAGCCTCTGAGGCTGATGCGGAACCTGCAGTCGGGTATCGAACATGCCCTAGTCCCATCGAACCTTCAAGCGCTTGAATATGACGAAGGCGGAAGACGTCTCGGACTAGACCATTCGCTCTCCTGTGCGAAATATTACTAGAATCGCTGGTTACTATACCAGCAGCATCCTGACCTCGGTGCTGTAAAACAAGTAAGCCATCGTAGAGTGTCTTCCCCACCTGACTATCTGGGTGCCCGACGAGACCTATGATGCCACACATCGGGAATCGTCTCTCGCTGATTCAGTAAGGACTTAGCCATTTCCGGAGCGAAGTCTTCACTTCTTGGGCTGGGCCATAGAACGGTTTCGCTTGCTCCAGCGGAATTTTCGGCGACGTGCAGATTCGCCATAGCCACATGAAGAGCAAGCTCGCTTTTGCTTGTGGTAGGAATGTCGACCACAGCGTCGGCATCGAATATGCGTGGACTTTTGCTTCTTGCCCATGCTCGGAGTTCCCTTTGACACGATTACCACCTCTGAGGACAACGCGGCGACCGACGGGCTTGTTATGAGCGTTACCCAAAGGATTGCAACGGGTTTGCTGGCAAAATAAGCTAAACAAAAACTCGAGTTAGTTATCTAACATGTCCATAAGGGGGTCTTCCGACGGATTTTTTCTAGATACAATAATCATTTGAAAAGTGACGAATGCGAGAATAAATGGCATCCAAAGCACGATTACTCCTAAGCCCAATGTAGTAAAGAGGAAAGCTACCTCTAGCATTTCTGAAATTGAAGTATTTCCATCTTTCTGTATTGACATTGCTAACATTGGAACTAGACAAAGAATTAGTGAAGAAACCAGAGGTATAACTGGACGATGATAAGGATTCCATGTTACGATTAAATGTATAGCAAAGCAGTAGGAAAGGAAAACCAGTGCGATTAGCATCATTGCTCCTAAGGATCCTATACCAGCAAATGAAAGGTCAAAACTAACCATTAATTTCCTCCTCCTATATTTCTTCTAATCATTTCAGTAACCAAACGTCTTTCATTATCGTCGAGGGGCTCAATTGGTGGATCTTTGGGGGTAATCTTCTCAGTAAATCTGATGATATGGAAAAATAAGTATACAGTGGCAGCGATACCAAAGAGGAAACAAACCATCCAGGCTAGCACATCCAGTCTACTATAGGCGTCTGCAAACCATGAGCTTTGGGCAATAGTCCACCAGGACAATCCAAGGAAAAACCACCCAATTGCTAAGACAGGGAGGTTTCGTTCTGAGTATATTCGGGAGCCTCGGATTATCGTATGGCAACCGATAAATGCAGAAGAAATGGAAAGTAACGACCAAAAAACCACTTTGAGATAAGATTCCCTTCCATCGTCGTTGCAAAATGAAATGAACTCGCAGCGTTGATAATCCGATTCAAAATACAGAGCTTGTTCAGGCAAAAATAGAAGTCCTGCAAGTCCGATTAATGCTATAGGACCAGCGAATTTACTACGCTTGAAGGCAGGACCCATCCTCCACATAGATAATGCGGCTAGCATTAGGGTGGTACTCAGGAGAGCCTGATTCACCCAGAAGACCATGGCTGGTGGAGTGGGGGGATATTCTTTGAATTGACTATCTTCAATTTAGGCAAAAATAAGACACTTCGCCCCTAGAGTGCGCCCGCTTTCTCACGACACAATCAAATATGGGTCATAGGTGGGCGCGTCGTCGTAAGACGTTGAGGTGCTCAGTGATGGTCAAGATGCCACGTAAGGTAATGCGCTACAGCCCGTCGGCTGGTAAGCATACTGAGCACACAGTCGAGCGAGTCAAGAAGCGACGCGCTTCCGAACTAAAGTGGGGTCAGAGAAGATTCCGTAAGGCTACATCTGGATACCGAGGTTTCCCTCGTCCAAAGCCCTCTGGGGAAAAGCCAACCAAGCGCGTTAACCTACTCTACCGTTGCTCCGAGACCGGAAAGGCTCACCAGCCTGCCGCACAAAGAGCAAAGAAGTTTGAACTCGTGGAGAAGTGATATCATGGGAGATGCAAAATTCTTGCGAGTAAACTGCCGAGACTGCGGTCACGAGACTATTATTTTCGAAAGGGCGTCCACCCAGATTTCCTGCTCAATTTGCGGTTCCACATTGGCCCGCCCTGCAGGTGGTAAAGCCGAGCTAGTTGGTAGCACAATCGTAGACGTCCTCGAGTGAGGGGGACTGAATTAGAATGGCTGAGACCGATGATAATTGGCCTGATGAAGGTGAATTACTAGTTTGCACGGTCAGTGATGTCCGAGAAAACGGAGCTTATCTTAGCCTAGACGGATACGGTTCCCGTGAAGGATTCGTTTTCGTTGGTGAAGTGGCTTCTGGATGGGTCAAGAACATACGTAACCACATTCGAGTTGGGCAGCGAGTCGTCGCCAAAGTAATCGAAGTCAAAAAAAATCGAGAACGAGTTGATTTGTCAATCAAGAGTGTTTCAGAAGAACGACGAAGAGACACTATTCAGAGTTGGAAGAATGAACAACGTGCAAACCAAATTATGGGTGTTGTCGCTGAAAGAACTGGATGGGATGAAGAAAAAGCCACTGAGATTTCAGAAGAGATGACTGAGATTTTTGGAAGCCTGTATGGAGCCCTAGAGGAATGTGCAATTTCTGAAACTGCATTATCCGATAATGGCTTTAGTGGAGATTGGATGTCCACGGTAATCGAATTAGCGGTAGAGAATATCATACCTCCATTTGTTGAGATTCGAGGTCAGTTCAACATCGAAGTTTGGGGTTCAGAGGGTGTTTATGCAATACGAGATGCACTTCTTGCCGCAGAAGCGGTTGCTGAAGGCGAAGAAGATGCAACACTAACCTGTCATTACGATGGCGCCCCAGAGTATAGGGTCGATATCAGAGCCCCTGATTACGAGACTGCCGAAAGAATGTGGGAAAGGGCTCAAACCGCTGCCACTGAATCAATCGCTTCGGTTGAAGGCTCAATCGATATCGAACGCATGTAAATCGCCAATATGCATGCTACAACTTGAAAGACCTCTGAAAGCGGACATGCTTACTGAGGAATCGGGATGGCTCGGACGAGACTACAACGGTGTACCGTTTGTGGCGAGTATGGACTTGCTGAAAAATGCAAGGAGTGCGGAGGGAAAATGACTTCCGCCGCACCAATGAAATACTCGCCACAAGATGCTCAAGGAGCACGTCGAAGACAGCGAGAAGACGCTGGAAGTGACGAATGGATCGAATCATTGCCTACTCCTCGAAAGGAGGAGGACGAGTGAGTCGTGCACAGATACATTGGTTGATTGGGGATTCATTACCTGAACATGTGGCTTTGTTGGAAGCCGTACCAGGTGTAGGAAATGTTGGCAAGTTGGTTGTTGACGCATTGGTAGAAAATAATCCTTCGACCCTAATTGCGAGAATACTCCATCCAGATATGCCCCCTCACTCAACTTTGGATAAGGATGGATTGCTCGCTCCACCATCAATGCTAGTCCATCGAGTAATGTTGTCCGATGGAAGATATGTTGTGACGGTAACTGGTGAGTTACAGCCAATGACTGCAACAGGACAACACGAGGTTGCGCAGGCTATCTTGGAGATGGCAAAATTGACTCCACAACTATTGGTCTTGGCTGGTCTAGCTTCTGAAGTTGAAGAGAAAGCAATCCACGTGATTTGTGCAGATGCAAAGGTACGTAGCAATCTCCAAGCCAATGATATCGAAGTTAGTAAATCTCAACCCGAAGCAGGAATGATTGGGGTTGCTGGGCTTTTGGTCTCACTGTCTTCAATACATCAAGTTCCAGCAGTTGCATTAGTTGCTGATACCGTTGGTGCTTCAGCAGATGTCATTGCCGCGGACAGGCTTGCGCGTTGGATTGAGAAAGCACTGGACTTGCCGCTTGGAATCGACTTAGACACGACGGAAGAGACCGCGAGGAAATTGCTCGCGAGTATAGAAGTTAGTGGATCTATCGATGAACACCTTGGAATGCCCGCTGAAGCAGATGACTTCTACGTCTGAATGGTGAAGTAAATGCGTGCACTGCTAGGAAGTGGCGGAATCGGCACTGATGAACGCAGAGAATTGTACCGTGACTTAATGTCAGAAAATTTTGCTGATTGCGAAAGAGTCGTATTTGTTCCATTTGCCTCTAATGATTATGATGGATATACGCAAAGGATGCAGGATTTTGCAGGGCAATCTGGATACGAACTAGTAGGGTTACATGAATTCGAGGACCCACTAGCCGCCATCGAGGCAATGGATGGAATCTACGTTGGCGGCGGAAACACCTGGTTACTTGTCCGGGCTCTACATGAAAGAGGTCTGATTGAACCAATTAGAGAGGCAGTATTGCAAAGAGGAGTTCCGTACGCTGGAGTTAGTGCGGGTGCAAATGTGGCCTGCCCTAGTATGCAGACAACCAATGATATGGCAATTACAATGGTTCCTTCATTCGAAACATTTGGTATCGTTCCATTTCAGATTAATCCCCATTATCATCCCGGTGGGATTTGGTATCGGGAGGCTGAAGACGGAGAATTTCAACAACACTTTGGAGAAACCCGTGCAAGAAGAGTCAGTGAATACCACCAAACCAACAATACTCCAGTCATTGGTTTGTATGAAGGATCTTTCCTAAGATGCAGAAATGATTCGTATGAATTGCTTGGGAACAAGGCAGATGTAATGCGCAAAAACGAGGAAATAGTCACTCAAGAATCAGGAACTATTCTTCGTGGGGACTTAACCACCGCTTGATACTACAATTAGTTCGATTTCTATATCTTCAGTTATTGTTGACGAATGAGGGACTATAGTTTCACCCAGTACTGCAAGTACTGTAGAACTTGCAATGTCAAGCCGGTTCAATACTTCGGCGATGCTTATTGCCTCATCAGTCTCAACTATACTGGGACCACCGTCTTCGTGATTCACCGTTATTCGCATCAACCCAAGGGAGGCTAGTCAGACTTATGACCAAATCGCAGGTGGCGGGCTTACTGCCGAGATCGCATAGCCCGGTATTGCGGTGGATTCGAAATCCACTGTCCCTTGGACTCGGGGGTTCAAATCCCTCTCTCGGCGCCAAAAATCACTGCCACCAACCCTTCTTCTCGGCCTTTGGCGGTTCAGGAGGAATGTTGCTCAGATTCGTCAACCAAAAAGTACCAACCGAGCCATCTGCAAATTTCATCTCAACACTTCTATCAGCATTTACCTCAGTGATCTCACCTTCCTGGCCGTCGAATTGCTCTAATTCAGAACTTAGAGGCGATAACTTATTTTGGATAATCCAAAATTTATCTCCTTCATTGTAAGTTAACTCTCCATCCAACTTTTGCTGATCTTGAGCCAATCCTGTTAACACTAGAGAGATTACTAAAGGCACTGCTGCAATACCACAAATCATCGAGGCAAAAGGAAGAATCCCCTCTCCATCAACTCCAACCGTAAATGCAAAAATAATTCCAACCACTAGAAATGATGCAGGTACGAAAAAATCATTTTTCTCATTGGATTTGAGGTCCTTTTTTTTAATCCACTCAAATATTGAGAAATAGCCCGCTCCGATGATAATTGCTATCTCAATTAATTCGAACACCATATGTTTTCAATTTGCTCAATCTATCAATAGAATTGAAGGTTTTGCCGGCACTGGCATTCAATTTAGTATTCAGGAACATCCTCTGCATCTGAGACAATAACAACCTTAGTTCCAGGTCCACATTTGACTTGAGGGCGACCGCCCCATTCTCCTTTCTCACCATTTAGGATTGCAATAGTGTCTCCACGCTTTACCGCAGCCGCACTCAAAGGAATGAATTGCTTGAATGCAACAATTTGGGCCGAACCTGTCGCATCCACAAGTGTAGCGGCCCAACGAGTATTACCAACCCCATCTGGGAAGGAATCAATCGACCAAACTCTTGCTACAATACTGACTCTAGTCTCTACATCAACAACAGGTGCAGAATCATCCTCATCGGCTATACTGACTTCTGAATCAGCATCTAGGTTGAGTTGTAATTCGCCGCGCCAAAGGCTAGGTAATGCATTGGATACCTTGACTCGAGTACCTTCTGCAATAGAGCGGCTAATTTTACTCGGGCCGCCATTGTATGCAGGTTGTACCTTCGCCCGATCGTATCCATCTTGCAACCTGAAATGTACCTTGATTGTACCATCTTGGAGTAGTTCAGGACCCGATAGTCCAATCACATCTCCTATTGCATCAACTCTAGGCTCAATTTCACCCAATGGAGTGATTGGCCATGCATGACCTAGACGTTCGATTCTTCTCTCAGCAGTTAATTCTAGGTCATGCTCTCCTTTAGGGCAGAATCCTCTGTATTCACAGCCCTTGCACCTAGCTAATGGATCTGGGTCGATATGGGGTTCAGCAGGTATGCCACCCGCGTCGAAATGTCTCAATGGTGCAGGCTCCGGAGGACAATCGTCTATCGATGGGTTTTCCGCTCTCAAGAGTTGATACAGTTCAGCGATTTCCCTTTGATAAGTCTCCATTTCAGATATTTCTGGAAGTTTAATTGACTTTACCGTGCCAGTACCAAGGTACCAAATTTCTAGATCGCTGACTTGTTCAGAGCGTGAATGAGATTCCCACCAAAGCCAAGCGTAGAGGCGTAATTGCTCTACATAACTGAAAGAACGATCTCCTTTTCCGATACTTGCCTTGATATCGACTATATTGATCGAGTCATCCCAGCGATATACCAAATCATATTCACCTTGGAACCAACCCTCTGGGATACAGGTTGTTTGAGTAAATGACTTTGAATCTGGATCCACAAACCAGGGCCTTGTTATTTCCCAAGCCTCACACCAAGTGATGCTTCCTTGTGTCTGAGCACAGGGGTGCGGTGAATTCCATTTTAGAGGGAAACCATCTGGTGCAGGGATTTCATCTCGAGCTTCTCCTCTCCTCCAAGATTCAAGTCTAGGGCCGCCATTCGCTGCCATACATTTCTCGACTTCATCGAGATGCATCTTGAGTCCTTCATGTATCATTTCTATGCATTCTTCAGGTTCAACATCCTCCAACGAGCCAGCTCTATTTTGTGTCGATTGCCAATCTTCAACCGCTGCCTCCCAGCACCTATCAAAATGAACTTCAACTCGTGAAAGAGCCCATTCCATAAGCGTCTCTCTACTAGTAGGCCAGTCTTCTACAGGCCTAGATGAAAGTCTAGCAGCCATCCAATTTCCTTCATCTTCCCAATCTGGAGCACCATTTTCATTCAATGGTGAAATAAGACTGTCAGAAGCATCGGGAGTAATTAGAGAAGGAGAATCACGAAGTACTCTGCAGATGCATTCCTCTGCAGCATTTCCACGAATAATTACTGGCGGCATTGGACCCTTTAGCCTCTCTTCATAGGCGTAATACCACTGACGAGGACAAGCCTTCCAGAGGTTTACCTGAGATGCGGAAAGGCGACGAAATGGGTCGACACCTGTCGCCTCAGCATCGTACGTCTGCACCGGCATACCCTACTATCTATCTCGAGAGTACATGAACTCAACGATTTAGATATACGACCGTCATCTCTAATCTTTCGTGAGTTGGATGCACTTCAACTAAGGAAATTGGCGCTTCAATTTCCCCGACTAATTCTTCTGCCATAGAAAGAGGAAGTTCGATCCTTTCATTCTCGGTATCATACAACATGAACCTCCTTGGTAGGCCTGTTTCTGTATGAATCTCCTCTATCCACTCCTCTGAGTCTTCCAGGCTACAATCAACTGCTCCGAAGAGAAGTGTTCCATCTTCGGTTAGAATTTCATGTGGAGAAATTGTATGTTCGCCTCGACGGATGAAGCGCCGACGTAACTGCCCACTGTCTTTGTATGTGGCAGTACAGAACTTCAGATGGTAGGGATATGGCTCACGAACCTTGCCTTCTTCAGGGTCAGGGGCTCCGATAGATGCCGCTATCACTCGGTCTCTCATTCGTGTAGCTAATTCCCCAGAACCTGCTGCTCCAGCAGTTATCTCATCAGATAAATTGAAACCTCTAAGTTCCATATTGTCGTGATTACCTACAGTAATCTCCAACTCGTTCAGATTCAGGAATTGTACAGGCATATCTCGCATAGTTTCGAGTAATTCCATCAATTCAATTTCCTTATCTGGCTCACAAGGAATTTCCACCCCTGTTAACATTCCAGATTCGACACAGGAAGCCATTGTTTCGGTATATTTTTCGGATTCCAAATCTAGAAAATGGAAGCGGATTTCATCTAATCCGGCTTGGGCAAAATCATTCGCCCATTCTGCCTTGAATGGAATACTGGTATACATGTGTAAATGGAAATCATCACCAAATTCATTTTTGAGAATTTTACACGCTTCCAAAACTCTCTCCCTTGCCATAACAGGATCTCCTCCGGTAATTCCCGCTCCAGTAGCATTCATCGCTCGAGCCTCTTCAATTACTGCATCCCAATCTCCAATTTCCACTCTACGTTCATTCGCGAACATCCAATCTATTTCGCGACGATTCTCTGAAAGTGGACAATAATCACACATCCAATGGCAATGACCTGTGATGAACAAAACTAGCTTCGAACCCATCTGACATTGGATACAGCCTTCTGTATCGTCAGCGATTGCAGGTTCAGGAAGGTCTGGGACATTCGGAAGCCGGACTGAAAATGTCATGCTGCCACCTCTTTAGCGGTCTGCAAGAGCCATTCATGGAAAGCGTAGTCCTGTGATAATTCAGGATGGAAAGTCAACGCTAATCTATTTCCATATCTTACTCCGACAACTTCGTTTTCAAGAGTTACCACGACTTCTGAAGTATCTGCAACCTTGGTAAATCTCGGAGCACGAATGAAAACTCCGGGAAACTGTCTGCCTAGTAGTCTTGAATCTAAGACACTTTGGAATGAATCTACTTGGCGACCGTAGGCATTACGGTCAATCTCGGCGGCGACCAAAGGTTCGCCGCCGTCTTGGGGATCACATAGCAGAATTGCTCCAGCACAGGTACCTAGGACAGGTCTTGTGCTGTCTTCGCGAATCCAACGAAAAATTGCAGGTAAAAGTTCGGAAGCAGAATCGTTCCCTGTAAGTCGCATGGTTGTTGACTCACCCCCTGGAAATACAAGTGCGTG
>JAZAAK010000040.1:0-22409 GCA_036138175.1 Thermoplasmatota archaeon
TCTGAGTATGCTGGTAATGGCCGGCGATAGTGCTGAAGTGTCTATTATCATGTTTGCCGGGCATGAACTCGTAGTTCCCGTTCACTTCCGGACTTCCGGCTTGGGCGACGATTACATACGAGGGCATCGATGCTGTAGTTGTTGCAGGTTGTTGTTGACCTGTAGCGCCCTGCTGCACGAACTGGATGTCTTCCCAGCCGCCTCTTGGCGCATGGTCTCGGTTCCATTGTGCTGTGCCATTTTGCTGCGCACTCAGGTACTTCCCATGACAGGACTTCAAACAGACTACATTGTTGCCACGGTCTTCGACCGTGAACTCCTCCCAGCCACCTGGTGGTGCCTCTCTACGATTGATTTGTACGCTACCGTCAGGCTGTGCTGAAACGTACATGCCGTGTGCACCCTTGAGTGCAATCTTGCCATTGTGCCGCTGTTCTACTTGGAAGTATTCCCAGGTACTTGCATGGTCGCGGTTCCATTCCGCACGCCCGTCGGGCTGAGCGCTCAGGTACTTCCCATGGACGCTTAAGAGCGACACGGTTCCTTGCATAATTTGCCGTAAATAGAAGAGAATAAGGATGTTGTTGAGGGGGTTTCAATACAAACAACTTCAATTGAACCGGGCAATACAACATGTTGTGGGAGGTATGTCCTTGGACTCATTGGACTGGCGGGAGCGCTTCGTCGAGGAAACGCCTGGAGACAGTGTCTTGGGGGGTGGGCCTAGGCAAGTCCCCGGTGCTTGTTGGTCTAAAGTCGAGCCATCTGCTGTTCCGGACCCGACTCTCAGACTATGGTCAGATGAAATGGCAGAGATTCTAGGAATAGAAAGGGGAGGAGAGTTGTTTCTTGGAGGTAACAGAATAGCCGATGGGATGTCTCCCTATGCCCAACGATACGGAGGCCATCAATTCGGTAATTGGGCCGGGCAACTAGGTGATGGGCGAGCAATCACATTAGGCGAAGTTGATACCGGTGGGGAAATTCTAGAATTGCAACTCAAAGGTTCTGGCGTCACTCCATATTCTCGCTTTGCAGATGGGAAGGCGGTACTCCGTTCCTCGATTCGAGAGTTCCTCTGTAGCGAAGCGATGCATCATCTTGGAGTCCCTACCACCCGCGCATTGTCACTGGTCACAACGGGTGAAGATGTAGTGCGAGATATCCTCTATAACGGGAATCCTGCACCTGAAGACGGAGCGATTGTTTGTAGGGTTGCTCCGAGTTTCATTCGATTTGGGAGCTTTCAGATTCATGCAATGGATGGAAATAGAAGTGCTCTGCAGGCTCTTGTTAGACACACTGTGAAACATCATTTTAACGGACATTCGGTGGAGGATGATGATGGCATACTCAAGTGGACAAAACACATCGCAAGAGAGACTGCTTTGATGATTGCACATTGGATGAGAGTCGGTTTTGTTCATGGAGTGATGAATACTGACAATATGTCTATTCATGGCTTAACCATCGATTATGGCCCCTACGGATGGATTGAGGACTTCGATCTCGGATGGACCCCCAATACGACCGACGCTGGGAGGAAGAGATACAGATTTGGGAATCAGGCTGACATTGGAGGATGGAATATTGCTCGTTTTTTGGAGGCGGTTTCTCCTCTGATGGAAAGGCCTGAGAATCTCAGTGATGTAATGGATTTTTACTATCAGGAATACCAAGAGGTTCACACAAGGATGTGGATGGATAAGATAGGGGTCGATGATTACAAACAAAATGAAATCGATTTGGTTGCAGACCTTATTCCGCTACTGGAGTCTTCCAATATCGATATGACGATCTTTTTCCGATTGTTGACAAATCTTGAAGCCCCGGATGTGGAGCTGCTAAATTTCGCATTCTACTCTCCTGAGGAAATCCCTGTGGATAAATGGAATGAATGGCTGAATAGATGGTGGGGGTGTACGAAGGGCTCACCAAATAGAGGGAAAATGAGAGGCGTTAATCCTAAATTTGTCCTAAGAAATTGGATGGCTCAATTGGCCATAGATGCCGCAGAAAAGGGTGATTATACTGTTGCGGAAGAACTCCACCATTTGCTAAAATCACCATACGCAGAGCAGTCGGAACACGAATCGGAGTGGTTCCAGAAGAGGCCGTTGTGGGCTGATCAAAGGGTTGGTTGTTCAATGCTTTCTTGCTCAAGCTGATTGGTCGTCAGAGAAGGTTTTCTTCTGCATAATTTACAGCGTTTCTGAAGATTGCCAGACCCTCTCCCTCGCCGTGTTCGCCTTGATCTACGTCTCTTGTCCAAGTCGCGCCTAACCACGTGGAGTGGTTGGCTTCTGGGTGCGGCATCAGCCCAAAGACTAGCCCTGTAGGGTCACATACTCCTGCGATATTCCGCCAACTCTGATTGGGCGATATTGGGTATGGGAGTATTTCGTCGCTTGAACTAGGGTATTCTGTAGCAGGGTCAACGTAGCGGACCACCAGTTGCCCAGATTCAGCCCAGCGATCTAGAAGTTCTCTGTCATTGGTGACGAACTTCCCCTCTCCGTGGCGAACCGGGACTCTCATTCTATTGATTCCTTTAGTCCATATGCACGGACTATTCGGGTCAAACTCTAGAGACGCCCAACGATTTTCGTAATGACCGCTATCATTCAGTGTTAGTGATGCTGTTTGTGTCAGGCTGACTTCTTCGTCGCCTGGAAGCAGTCCCATCTTGACAAGGACTTGGAAACCATTGCAGATTCCAATTACCAGCTTACCAGATTGGACAAAACTCCTAAGTTGATCTCTTAGACCAAATCTCAGCCTGTTACCCATGAGTCTTCCACTACCTAGGTGATCTCCGAAGGAGAAGCCCCCCGGAACTGCCATTATATGGTAGTCGTCTAGGCTCATTTCTCCATTTACCAGTCGATTTACGTGGACTCGGTCGGCTGTAGCCCCAACCATTTCGAAAACCGCCATAGTCTCGGTCTCACAATTAATTCCGAAGCCGGAAAGAACTGCTACACGTACTTGATTCATTGTGGGCCACCTCCATCCAAAGTGCCTTTCCAAGCACTTCTCAAATTACTCATCGAAGAGGAAAATAGCCTATCTTCTCCATTGTTCACTGAGATTTTGTCACCATCAATAACAGCACCCAAATCGTAGCACGCATGCCCCGTCATAGATTCCTCAAATGCTTCGCAATCATCCGATTTTACGCTGACTAAAATGCGCCCTAGAGATTCTCCAAATAGAGCACCCCAAGCATTGATTTGGTTGCAGTCTGACATTATTGGGGAGATGTCCACGTCTGCACCTGAGTTGGATCCAAAGCAACATTCCGCGAGAGATACTGCCAATCCGCCGTCACTACAATCGTGGGCGCTAGCGACGAGGTTGTTTTCCATCGCATTAGTTAGCGCTCTGTACATTGCTAGATTTCGGGTTGGGTCAATTTCTGGGACTCTTCCTCCGATTCCTGACTTGCCGTTTGACTCGTCTCGAAGCATGTAGGATAATTCGCTAGCGCCGAGTTCGTGGTGAGATTCACCACAAAGATAGATTCTGTCTCCTATGGACTTGAAATCACTTGAGACCGCCTTTCTGACGTCCGAATGGTTTCCTATTAGGCTAAACAGAATTGTAGGAGGTATACTGATCTTCTCGCCGTGCAATGTGGCATCGTTCTTCATCGAATCCTTGCCGCTTATGCACGGCAAATTGTATGCCCTACAGACATCATCTAGGGCGCGATTTGCTCTGACTAATTGTGCCAATTTGTAGCGCCCGTCCGGAGTCTTGGCCGATTCTACCGGGTCAGGCCAACAGAAGTTATCCAATCCGGCGATAAGGTCGAGATCTACACCTACACATACTGCATTTCGAAGGGCTTCATCGATGCTTGCCGCGGTCATAGCATAGGCATCGATGTCCGAATATCTCGGCACAATCCCATTAGAAATTACGGCTCCTTGGGTTTGGCCTTGAATCGGGGCGATTACTGCAGCGTCCCCGGGTGCATCATGATTTACTCCACAAAATGGTTTGATTACGGATTGTGCGATAACTTCGTGATCATAGGAGCGGACCCACCATTCCTTACTTGCAATGTTAGGGCGAGCCATTAGACGAAGAAGGACTTCTCCCATTTCGGATACATCAGGGAGTATTGGTTCGGCATGGGTTGGTGGTGTCCATTCTGAATTGAGTTCTAATTGTGGGCAGCCATCATGAAGGAAGGAGATTGGGAGGTGAGCGACTACGTCTTCTCCCATTCTGACCACAAATGCGCCTGAATCAGTGAATGTTCCAACGGCAGTAGCCTCTACTTCGTGGAGTTTTGCTAACGCCTCAAATGCCGCGCAGTCCTCTGGACTTATTCCTACTGTCATCCTCTCTTGTGACTCAGAAACTAGTATCTCCCAAGGGCTCAAACCAGCTTGCTTCAATGGAACTACAGCAAGGTCTAGATCGGCGCCTCCTGTCAGTTCGGCCATTTCTCCTACTGAGCTTGAAAGCCCTCCTGCTCCATTGTCGGTGATGACTTGGATTAGTCCCTCGTCGCGAGCCTCAATAATCATGTCAAGCATTTTCTTTTGTGTAATCGGATCTCCGATTTGTACTGCAGAACTTGGGCTTTCTTCCGTCAGTTCCAAACTCGAGAAGGTAGCCCCGTGAATCCCGTCAGAACCCACTCTTCCGCCGACCATGTAGACAATGTCTCCGGGAGTCGGGGTTTTGTCATGAGATTCTCTTCCATCAGGAAGTGTGCGCGGCATCAGCCCCACTGTCCCGCAGTAAACGAGCGGCTTCCCGAGATATCTGTCGTCGAAGATAATCGCGCCATTGACGGTTGGAATCCCAGATTCGTTTCCGCCCGCTCTAACTCCTGCGTGCACGCCTCGGAAAACACGAGATGGGTGGAAGAGTCCTTCCGGTATGTTGCCAGAGTAGTCCGGTGGACCAAAGCAGAATACGTCGGTATTTGCGATTGGTCGGGCGCCTAAACCAGTGCCTAGAATGTCTCTGTTAACTCCAACAATTCCTGTCATCGCCCCGCCGAATGGATCTAGTGCACTTGGAGAATTGTGAGTTTCTGCTTTCATACAAAGACTCCAGTCGTCATTCCAAGCGATTACGCCTGAGTTGTCATGGAAAATCGACAGGAGCCAATCGACCTCTTCCTGAATGTCAAGGGTTGGCTTCATGATGTGCGTTTTGAATAGAGAGTCGATTGTCGAGTCTTCACCAGTCTCTGTGTCTTTGTGGTGAATTTTGGCGGCGAATATTTTGTGAGAGCAGTGTTCAGACCAAGTCTGTGCTAAACACTCTAATTCCGCATCCGTAGGAGCGTTTGGCGGTAGCCCTAATTTCTCTCTGGCTTCCCTTACAGATGGCTCTCTATAATGCGATTGTATAGCCTTCATCTCATTCAAATTAAGGGCTAGCAACCCCGTCTCAGATATGTCGATTAATTTCTTATCAGAGACTTCCAAATCTACAATCGCTGGTGTGGTTTGTTCTAGTGCTGGCCGGTCTGGGAAATCTAGAGAGGGCCATGCCGATCTCTCACACTCTGATTTGCTAGCGATGGAGGCACGCTCAATCATTGGGTTGTGCAATTTACTCGCTAGCCATTCTGCAGATGTGTTCTCAGGGACTCCCCAGAATGCATAGGTTCGTGTTGTAGCTACAGCAGCATCGTTTGCTAAGTGAGGGAATAGTGTCAGTAATCCATCCAATCCGGCTTGGCCGGCGTTGTCTGTAACTCCTGGCTTGAATCCGGTTTGAATTACGATTTGAGGCACTTCGGAGAAAATTGTTGAGTTGTCGAGTAAACGATTGTTGACGCTTCCTTCCTCCATCACAGGATCTGCAAATAAATCGTAAACTGTTCTTTCCGCCTCATCCGGCGACAAATTCGCTCGCACTTGATAGCCTAGAATTACTCTCACAGATTCTACATTTAGGTTGTAATTTGAGGCTAGCATACTCTTGACTGAGTCGCCTCTTGCATCTGGAAGGCCAGCGAGGTCTCTAGTAGTGGCCTCGAAAGAAAAGACCGGGGTTGTCGTGCCCATGAATTACCCTCGGTGACTTGCTCCTGTGTCGTGCCGTCTATCAATAAACAGGTACAGGCCTTTGGCCTGAAAGCGCGATTAAGGGGGAAAGTGTTGAGAGGCGGGGGCGTCTGAAAGATGTTGAATGGAACGCCCCTTTGCTGTATTTCTCATCGCTTTCTTGGTATTTGTATTACTCATCCCAAGTCCTGTTCAAGGATTGTGCACAAACGCTGAAGCATGTGGAGTTATTGTTGGGGTTTGGACCTCGATGTTGACGGTACCGCTCTGTTTGGTGCTTTTCATTTTCGCGATTTGGCCGAAAACCAGACGGTGGCTAGAAGTCATGGCAGTGTTGCCTGGATTTATGGTAGTACTTACAGGATATCTAATGGTATTTCGAGTTGCTAGATTTGATTTGATTTGGGTCCCTCTTATTCATGCTGGTCTAATGATTGCTATGATTCGTGTTGGGCGATTGAGCGAAAGACTTGAGACGGTTGTATCGGCGGAATGACTTGATGCGAGTTGAAGAGCTCTGGGGTGCGCGCTGGACTTCCTGCGCCAATCCATTGGCTCATCGCTACATGGAAACCGCCGCTAGAAAGCAGTCGTTGGTGTGTCTAGCGGCTGATATGCGCAGCGTAGATGAGTTGATCGATTTGGTCGAAGAGGTGGGGCCTCATATCGCTGCACTAAAGACTCATGTTGACATGGTAGACGATTTCTCAAGAGAGTCTTGGCAAGGTCTTGTGGACTCTGCAAATAAGCATGACTTGTTACTATTCGAAGACCGAAAATTCGCAGATATCGGGAAGGTGTCGCAAAATCAGATGGCTGGTGTACACGATATCCGTTCGTGGGCGGATATCGTAACCGCCCACAGAATCTCTGGGCCTGACATTGTTGATGGAATAGCAGCAGGCTGGGCAGATGTTGAGAGAATAGGGGGTGTTCTCTTACTTGCGCAGATGTCTAGTAGTGGCAATCTACTGAATGCAGATTATACTGATGAAGTGATTGCTACAGGTGTGGGTTCTCCGAACGTAATTGGGTTCATTGGAAATGGCAGTTCCTCAGAGGAGGTCGCCGCATTACGAGCAACGGTAGGAGATTCACAGATGATTTGGACCCCAGGGGTGAATCTTGCAGTTGGAGATGGCGATATGGGGCAAAGATATGGTCACCCGAGAGAAGCAGTTCTAGCGGGTTCTGACGCGATAATTGTAGGTTCGGGCATCCATCGTGCCGAATCTAGGCTCGATGCTGCGGATCAGTACGCGCGTGCATCTTTCGAAGCACTCTGTGAGCGCGAGGGGCAATAATGCTCGAGACTATTTTGAATTACTTTATTTTCATCGTGACCCTATTATTTGTTGGATTTTTTTTCCTTCGGGAAGTCATCAAACGATGGAGAATTGGTTTGAGGATGTCTGCTGGTGACGAGAGTTTACTCACAGACAGTTCCGTATCGGTGAAAACAATTACCGATGCACCAGAAGGAAGTGTGATAGTATCACATATCCCAGCGAAAATAATTGATGACGGTCAATGATTATCTCAAAACATTCCGGTCAATTGGTCGATTAAGGAGTTTAGATCTAGAAAACCAGCGTAGTGCGCGCCGCCTATGGCTCCTCCTGAGATAATTAACAGGAGAAAGAATCGGATTATCCAACGTCCTTTCGGCTTCTTTTTTGTTGGCGAGGTTATGGGCGCCGGTTCACTTGGCTGTAGAGGCGGTAGCTCGATGTTTTCCATAGGGGGGTCGGGCGCTCCGGGTGGCGGAGGCATGCCTGGTAAAGGAGGTAGTGCGGGAGGCATTGGTTCGGGGTCTTCCAGAGTAGGGTATAGGGCGTCCAAATCTGTTAGCCCGGGTGCTTCGGGGATTTTGCCCATCCAATCATTCCATGATTCTTCAATTGAAGAGTCTGTAAATGGCGTCATAAGAACTCCTACTGCTCCAGCTGAATAGGCTGCATCTTCGGCCAAGTCGATTCTACCTCGACTGGATACGAATACTATGCGCGCTTTTGAATCGGATTCTCTCATCTCCAGCGCCGCTACATGGCCGTCGAGAGTAGGGATATCTACTGCAATGAATACCAAATCAGGCCTCAGTGCGACGAATTCGTCGACCGCTTTATCTCCGTCTTTGACTACTTCTGAATTCCAGCCGCGCTTGCGGAGAACCATTTGCAAACGGCCTTCTGTGATTGAGTTCCCAATCACGATGAGGGCGGTCTTGGACTCATCCGCTGACATGTTCATGATGACACAAGAGGTGTTGTTGAAGAAAGACGCGGTCAGACCTCTTGCGATAGTATCGAATCAATTAGCCAATCCGGTTCGAAGTCTTGTAGGTCATCATAGCCCTGCCCCACCCCTGCTAGAACAATAGGACGTCCTGTGGTGTGAGCGATTGAAAGTGCGGCTCCTCCTTTGGCATCCGTGTCTAACTTACAGAGAACTGCGCCATCGAAACTTAGCATGCGCTGGAATTCTTTTGCTTGGATGACCGCATCGTTTCCGGCAAGTGCGTCGGCCACGAATAATACCAGATGGGGGCGCGTGACTCTGTGCACCTTTCGTAGTTCTTCCATCAAGTTGGTTTTGTTTTGCATGCGCCCTGCTGTATCGATAATTACGATGTCTTCTCCCCTGGCTTTTGCGCTCTCTAATGCATCTCTAGCAACGGCCGCTGCATCTCCTCCTCTTTGGCTACGAATACACCTTACTCCGAGCCTATCTGCATGGTTTGCTAACTGATCGATTGCGCCTGCTCGGAAGGTGTCAGCGGCAGCCAAAACTACAGAGTATCCTTGGTTGGTTAATCGATTAGCAATTTTTGCAGTCGTGGTGGTTTTTCCTGTCCCGTTTACTCCGACCATCATTATCGAAACGGGAGTTCCTTGGTCGGCGAAGGACCTCACCGTTTTATCGAAATCCCAGTAGCCCGCCTCCAACAAAGAAAGTAGTGAGTTTCGTAAGGCGCTCTCGATGACTTCTGATAAATCCGCCTTCCGCGCTATTCGAGCGCCGATTAGCGAACCACGAAGTGTAGTCATTACATCCGTGACGGCGTCATGGCCCATATCGGCCATCAATAGATCCATTTCTAATTCCTCAAGGATTTCTTCGAGGGTAGTGCTGGCCGCGATTACTTTTCCTCCGCGTGTAACTTCTGCCTCGCCCAAATCTATCTTGAATTCAGCTGTTTCATTCGCAACTAACTCCCTTCCGGTTGTACTAATCATTGGGTCTTGTGGAGGTTGTTCAACAGGGGTGTTGTCGGCCTCTGCTTTTGCTACTGCAGCGGCTCGTTCGGCTTGTTTTCGAGATTTCTTGTCTGTTGGAGAGGAGAATGGGTCTTCGGGAAGTTCTTCCACGAAATCGTCCCACTGGTCCTCAACTTCTTCCTTGAATTCTTCGAAACCCGGAGGCGGTGGTGGTGGTGGAGCGTTTTTCGCTCTCTCAATTGCTTCCATCAATTGACGGCGTTGAAGTAGAGCCTCTTCGGCCTCAATAGAGTCTTCTTCGACTGTGAAGTCTTCCTCTTCTGCGGCTTCTTCGGCTTTCTTTTTGAAGCGGTCGAATAAGCCCATTTTTTCACCTCAGAATTCAGTCATCAAGTGTGAACTCTGTTCCTCTCTTTCGTCGTCGGCGTTTTGGTCTGCTTTCGCTTTCTTCGGAGCTTGTTGCTTCTGTGGCTTCTGGTAATTCATCTTGTAATTCGGCGACGCCGTCATTGAATTGTGTTGCTAGTTCTATGACCAGTTTCTCAGTCTCGTCAAATTCTGATTTTAGACTGTCCATTAGACGTAGCAATTCTTGATTTCTTGTCGATAAAATCTCCAATGCTTCCTCTCGTGTCTTCTCTGCTTGAATTCCACTACCAATATCGACTACTGCTCCCGCTTCCGAGGGAATGTCTGCGATGATTTGAACGCCCCCTCCTAGGGGGATCATTGCATCACTAGCCCCTGATTCGGGGATGGCTTCCAGTGCCATGATTGCGCGGGCCTGTTCTTGTCTAACTTCTTCCAAGCGAACCACTTGAGACTCAAGATTCTGAAGACGCTCGCGATTAACCTCTACTTGTTGCGCGATGCGTTGTAATTCAGCCCTGTCGGGGTTGCTCATTGGCTCGTCGAGTTGTCGGGGTGCAATGAAGCCGTCGATGAATCATCGTCGTGATTTGTTTATCTAACATAAGTCAAAGCGATTGGACATGAAGATTGTCGCTCCTTGGATGATCTGCTTGATGTTCTTGGCATCGTTTTCCGGTTGCATCGCAAGCGAGGAAGGTGATAATGAGGGAAGATATATCGACGATGAAGAGGATTTAATCGATTACATCGAAGAAGGAATTTGTGGAGATATTGATGGAGACGGTATTCCGGATTGTCCACTGAGTGGGTATATCGAAGGAACTGATCCTTGGTGGTGCACATCAAGTGGGATTGGTGGCCATCACGTTGATCCTGTGTATGAAAATTCAGAGAAGGGGGCCCTTAGCGACGAGATTTGTGAAGCTCTAACTTACGAGTTGAAAGCGGCCATATTATGGTCCCAAGAATGGCCTACCTTGGGAGATGCGGAAGCAGCTGGGTACAGCATGTCTGTGGAATATGTAGAAGGTATGGGAACGCATCATGTTATGTTGAATGATTTCTCTATGGAAGACCCTTCTTTTGATGCTGAAAATCCACTATTCCCTGGAACAAGAATCGATTCTGTGTTTGAATTCGAAAGGCCTGAGTTCTTGATGTACGGGGGTGAAGATGCCGATGCTCAGTTGGTTGGTTTCGCATGGTTTGTCCATGCTCCTGTGGATAATCCTCCTGAAGGTTTCTCAGGAGATAACGACTGGTGGCATCGGCACGAAATAATGTGTTTCAGGCCTAGTGATTTTGTCTTTAGGGGAGAAGGTTTGAGTGATGAGGTCTGTGAAGAAAGAGGTGGTGAAAATATCAACCTAGAGGAATATTGGATGGTTCATGCTTGGATAGTTAGGCCGTGGTTGACTTTTGATGATGTATTTACCAACCATCACCCATGCTTGTATGAAGAAGGCCCTGAGACTGATCCTGATGCTGAATGTTGGTCCGAGAGTACCGAACATGTCGGTCATGAAATCTGATTTTTGGCTTAATCGAGGGTCCCGTTGTAGTCAAATAGGGCTCGTCTGTCGCCCGACTGCTGGAAGGATATCCGATGGGTAGAGTAGTTTGGTTCACTGGCCTCTCCGGAGCGGGAAAAACCACCATTGCAATGGCGGCTGCAGAACGCTTTGGTTGCGAGGTTCTAGACGGTGACACGATTCGAGATTTCTTTGCTAATCACGACTTCAGTCGAGAAGGCAGAGAGAGGCACTTGCTGGGTATCGCGAAGATGGCGAAGATGATGTCCAAGCACACCGATGTTCTTTGTTCGTTCATCACCCCTTACGAAGATGTACGAGAGAGAATCCTTGAGATTCTACCTGATGATGCAATTATGGTGCATGTTTCCACTTCTCTTGAAGTCTGCGAAGAGCGTGATGTGAAAGGATTGTATGCAAAGGCAAGAACTGGAGAAATTTCCAACTTTACTGGGATTTCCGATCCTTTCGATGAGCCTAAATGCGCCGATATTACTCTCAACTCAACAGGCGAAGAAGGCGGCTCAGTTGATGATATGGTAGAACAATTAGCTCATCTATTTGAGAAGAAGAAGGCCGTTCTACTTCCTGGCCGATGGCAACCTCTCCACGTTGGTCATGAATGGTTAATTCAAAGGGAATTGGACCAAGGAAAGAGGGTTGTTGTAGGAATTCGCGACACCCCTGTATCCGAATCTGACCCTTACTCTGCTGATATGCGCAAGAGGATGATTGAGCACCGCTACGAAGGAGAGGATGTTGAGGCATGGATTATGCCTGATATCGAAGCAATTTCTTATGGGCGAAAGGTTGGCTACGATCTTCGTGAAGCCGATGATATTCCTCCTCAAGTATTTGCTGTGTCTGCAACCGGAGTTAGGGGCGGAAACAGAGCGAATGTGTCTCAGAAGGTCATGGAGTTCATGATTTCTGAAGGTATTTGGGACGGCGAGTGATTACAACATTTGAATAGCGATACTGGCTATTTCATATTGTGACTGAGTCCTTCACCGTCCCTTTGTTTGTGTTGCCTATGGGTATTTTTCCGATGTGTAAGGAGCCGTTGAGGGTATTTGAGCCAAGGTACAAACAGATGCTTGACGATTGTGTCTTGAATAATTCTCAATTTGGTTATATTGCCGCAGATATCAACGGAGAAGATGAAAATGGCTGGACTCTTCCTGCTGAATATGGTGTACTTACCTCTGCGGAGAATCTCCAGGAACAAGGGACAAATCTGATGTTTACTGCATACGGTGAAAAGAGATTCAGAGTGGTCAACGTAATCCCTGCTGCGCTTCCAGCCGAAGACTTTGGAGATGTGTTTCCGTCCGTTGACGAACTTGTGGAGCGATACATTGAGGAAAATGCGAAAGGAAAATTGTACAACAGAGCTGAAGTCGAGATCTTACCTCCACTGGATGGTGTCATTAATGATGATGATTGGGTGGATATTTTGGAAATGTGGGCATGGCAGATTGTCGAGATGTCTAGTATGTTTAGGAATGAAGACTTGTCTAACTCCGAAGTCTTCTCGGTTCTGAAATCAGAGTTTACTCCTTACTCAGAGTACTCTCTATGGTTTGCTTGCCATTCACTGTTGGATTCGATTGAGGATCGACAGACCGCACTAGCTTCTAGATCAGCAAACGATATTATGGATTTACTGAAGATGAATGTTGCAGAAAAAAATACACAGTTGAAGGCTGTTCGTTCAGTTATGGAAAACGACTCTGATTAAGTGTCTCGGAGTCTGTATGCTCATAACTACGTAGTTTGGGCGGACATTATGCCTGAAGTACCTGAAGTGGGTGCTTTCTTGCTCGGCGCACCTAAGTGTGGCACTACTTGGTTGGCTGAAGTGTTGACGCAGCACCCCGAAATCTGTGTTTCTGACCCTAAGGAGCCGAATATTGTCGCTAGCCACAAAGGAACCTTTGGACGAGATGAATCAGAGCCTGATTGGGGAGAATATGCGGATTGCTTCAATGGGGATGGTTTGCGAATTGATTGTTCGGTTCATGCAATGGCTTGTCCTATTGCTCCTTCGCGTGTAGCAAATAATTGGCCTAATGCGCGTTTTATCATTTGTCTGCGAGAGCCCGTTAGTCGAACGGTTTCTCACTGGAATATGATTCTAGATACAAAGGAAGACTATGAAAATGGTGCTGATTGGAGTGATTTTGAGTCGGCTTGGTCTGATTCTCGTCTTTCTGATGACACCTTGTATGGGGCCGCGATTGCAAGGTGGTTAGAGCACTTTGACGGGGGTTCAATTTTGTTGATTGAGGCAAATCGTATGCGCCACGATGCTTCTATGGTTCTAGAAGAAGTTTGTAATCATCTTTCCATATCTTCTCACTCATTTGATTTGGATTCTGTACATAATGCAAATACTGCCGCAGACCGACGGCCGATGACTGTGTTTGGCCGTCTTTTCCGATTTACTGCGAGCCTGTTGCCCGGTTTCATCAAGGGGCCTATCGTCAGAAGATTGCAGACTAAGGGTGTGAATGTGTACAAGATGCCTGTTCTGTCAAGCAAGGCTCCTGCAAAGAGGACCATCACTGATGGGCAAAGAGCCCTGTTAGCCGAAGGCGTAAATGCAGACCTGGCCTTATTGGAAAAGTCCACTGGGTTTGATTGTTCAAAGTGGATTATTGAGTGATTTCATTGATGCTCGACCCATGTCTCTGTCCATCTATTATCAGCGGCAACGAGGAAATATGGATTGAGTACTTCTTCAACCAAGTCGTAGTCTAGTGTTTTTCCATCTGGCCCGACTACTATTCCTCCCGCGCCCGAGACGACTGCGTGTGCGGCGGCAATATCCCAACAGGAGGTTGGGCCGAATCTTGGATAAAGATCGGCTCCCCCTTCAGCTACAATACAGGCCTTGAGCGAGGACCCCATACGGATTAGTTCATGTTCGCCGACGGCTGCAGCGAATGATTCGTCTTTTTCTCCTCGGTGAGAGCCGCTGGCGACTAATTTCACCTTACCTTCGCTCGGTTGTACCATCATTGGCCCTGTTCCATCTGGCCCATGTCGTTGAGATGTTGTCAGGGCTCCTCCATACCACGTGGTTTCAGAAGCTGGGGCATGGACTACGCCAAACAGGGGTTTCCATCTTGAGTCGTTGCGTTGCATCAATGCGATATTGACTGTAAACATGCCATTTCTCTTGATGAATTCCTTTGTCCCATCTAATGGGTCAACCAGCCAACATGTGTCGCTCGAAAGAGGGTCCCCTACTCTCCCTTCTTCCGAGACAATCGGTGTAGAATCGATTGACTGTAAGCCTTCCACGATTACTTCATGGGCGGCGATATCTGCTTTTGTTAACGGAGATTCGTCTCCTTTCTGGGTGATTTCGAAGTCTTCTGCATTCTCATAGACGTCCATTATTGCCTCGCCTGCTTGAATCGCTATCTCAACGATTTTTTCAGCAGAAAATGATGTAGTTTGGCGGGATGAAATTTGTTGTAATTTTTCTTCTATATGGCTTTTCAATAGATCTACTGAACCATCGAATGAAGTTAGTTCCTCATCCGTTGCAAGCATAACAAAACCAGAGTCGGTTTTCCCCACTATGCATGGCGTCTTGCCTTCTGTTGCTGCCTCAACATCTTCTGGTCTTTCATTCAAATGAACTAGGTGAAAGGGGATTTCTGAAGTGTTTCTCCATTCCTTCATTTCTCCCTTTTCCCATGCTATGCTATGAGTGATATCGCAGAGTGAGCAGTGTTCTCCTCTGAACGCGGCTCCCATGACGTAACGTAACTCCCCAAGCAAGCCGCCATCTGCGTGGTAGACACCCCACATCGACTCGATTGTCATCTACAACACCGGGGTTCAGAATTCTTGTAATTCGTCTGATGCTTTCTCTAAACTTTCTCGTGCAGATTCAGATAAATGTTGCATAAACGGATCTTCGTCGGCTACGATGGTTTTCCATGAACTCATTGTGCGTTGCCAGATTTCCTGTTGGGAGTTCCACTCAAGCCATCTATCGACAAAGTCACAATGGCGTTGAACTTCTTCATCATCTTCAGACACCTTGCGAAGAATAGTGTTAGTTTGGGCGAGAATAATTCCGAACGGTGCATTCAATTTGTAGGTCGTAAATGGATTCCTTTCCTGCACCACTGTTAGGTGTTCCCGCCATAAGCCGAAGGTCACGTCATACATCCAACCAATTGAGAGGACGATTACCACAACTCCTGTGAATATTCCTAACAGGCCGAGGTATGTCGGTGGTATGCCGATTACTGAGTCCATTTCTTCGAATCTCCAGCTCGCTAATGGCCAAATTAACAAGGTCAAGGTTGTACACCAAAAACCCATAGAAATGAGCGTTTGGCTCTGCTGTATTCGCCAGTATTGGCGCATGGCTGTCTTCTTCAGCACGGCTGGGGCTCCTTGCTATCCTCTTTCACGATTCCGCTTAGATGTCGGCGTTGTTCGATATATTCATCTCTAAAGCGCCGGACGCTGGGAGGGGAATCTAAGTGTACTTTCCTGGACTTTGGACTGTGAAACAGGTTGGATTGGATCTGAGGCGTGCACTCGGAAGTAAGCCTGCAGAGCCGGTTTTCCTCATCACGTATCACAAAGTGGCTACGGTCTTGATTCGGAAGGTGATGATGGAGGTTGCTGAAAAGATCGGGTGGCGGTATACTAGCACTATGGTATTTGCAGAAGATATTCCGAAAAAAACAGATGTGCTTCACGTGATTCATGGTACTGTAACTAAGGATTTTTTCTCATCGGGAAAAAAAGGTATTCGGATTATTCGGGACCCTCGTGATGTGATAGTTTCTGGTTTTCTTTACCATCAGAGATGTTCTGAGAAATGGTGTATAAATTCGGATTTTACAAACCCGAGTCATCCGTTTCCTCAAGTTCCTTGGCCTCTGGATGGTTTGGATTTAGACACTAAAGAAAACTACGTTGCTAGTTTGGATGGGCTTTCATATCAAGAAAAAATTCGTTCCTTGGATAGAGAAGAGGGTTTAATTTTCGAAATGGATGGTTTTGCTAAGATAACTATCGATGAAATGATTTCTTGGGAGCAGCAAGATAGTGTGTTGACTATCAAGATGGAAGATTTGATTGGAGATTTTGATGGTCAATTTGAGAAAATTTTTCGTTGGTTGGAGATAGAGGATGAATATATTGCAAGTTGCCTAGAGATTGCTGTGGCCCACGATATGAATAGAATGGGTGATGAGCAAATTGCCTCCAACCCTCACATTTCTACAGGGAAGTTGAGGAAATGGGAAGAATATTTCACACCTAATGTATCAAAGGCTTACCAGGAAAGGTTTGCTGACGCCCATAAAAAATTGGGTTATGAGTGATTTTGAAGATTTACTCTTCTTCGTTTCGGGCCGGTGGCGCCGAGAAATCATGTGTGTCACGGAAGTGAGCGATAACTCGTGGTTCTGTTGAGTTGGTTGGATCAATTTCAGACATTGAGTCGATATTTATGAAGCGTCGTGGCGTTCCATGGCGGCTACCGAAGTTAGAGTAGACTAGGTGTCTTGCCTCATCTTCGTCGGTGGCTACGACATCAAGAGAGTAGTTTTGTTCGGCCCTTCCATTACGGAATGTACCAATGGCTCGGTATGCCTTCATGGCCTTCGCGACCCAAGTTCGTGTTTTAACCCAAACGGATGGCATTCGCGAAACTAGAATGATGGAGAAGTGGTAATGATTCGCTAATTATGCCCTCAAAATTGAAGTGCGGCAAAGCTGCGATTATCCTCGATTGATGTGGTGGCAGAAGAAGTCGGCGTTGATGAGGCGCCGGAATCAACTCCTATGAAAAAGGAGGATTTGCTAGCTCACCTCAACGCATTTCCAAAGGATCGTTTGGTCGAAGAGGTTGTTTCCATGTGGGAAGAATTGGGTGAATTAGAGCGTGAGCTTGCAATGGCCAGACAACGTGCTAGAGCGCTTGATGGGGAATTGGTGAATGTGCGTTCAAAATCTGGCGGCCGGGCAGATTTGGCTGAATTAGAAGAACGGTTTCGCGTGGCAGAAGCGCGACGTAGTCAATTGGAGACTATGTTGGCTAATGAGCAAGGTCGACGTAAGGACTTGGAAGAAGTAGTTGGTGAGGGGCGCGTTGATGAGTTGCGACGAGAAAATGCTGCATTGATTCGCCGTGAAGAAGAACATATGCTACTAATCCTTGATATGGAATCTAAGATTGATCAATTGATGGAAATAATTGCGGGGCTGCAAAATGAATCTGATTAGGAATTCATTGTTGAGATGAATTCTGTCAACACTCTTTGGAGTTCATCGGCATCGTCGAAAGATTCTGTTAGATTACCGGTTACGACCCAATCAGCACCCGCTTGCACTGCTTTTCGAGCAGTTTCCCCATCTCTTATTCCACCACCTACAACTAGAGTAAGGTTGCATGAATTACGAGCAGCCCGAATCAGTTCTTCGCTTACTGGAGTGGTTGCTCCGCTTCCTGCCTCAAGATATAGAAGTCCGAATCCATATGATTCAGCGGTCATGGCATAAGCCGAAGCTCGTTCTGTTTGGTCGGCTTCGAGTAGGTCTGCTTTCCCTACTTCTCCCACTCTACCACCAGGCGCACAAACAACGTATCCCATTGGTAGAGTTTCGACTCCAGCCTGGTGAATGAATGGTGCTCCGGCTAGTTGTTCCTCAATGAGGAATTTTGGAGTTGTGCTGTTCATCAGCATCATGAATGTGATACCGTCTGCTGAAGGAGATAGGGCGGCGGCTCCTGCTGGGAATAGTACAATTGGTACACTCCAAGACTCTTCGTCGAGTTCCGAGTCTTGGCTGGAGGCCCATGTGACTAACTCTAGTGCTTCTTTGATCGCGACTACTGTATTGTGGACATTTTCCATATCTGTGCCTGTGGAACCACCTACCAAAACCATGCTAGAGCCGGCTGATACAGCCGCCATACATCGTTTTGCTGCCATCTCTGGTGTTTGGTCGGCTGGGTCAATGAGTATGGCATGCCTAGCTCCCATGGTGGTGTTGCTGACATAGCGGAGGGTTCGGCCTGGCTCTCCGACCATGCCCTTGCGTAGCGATTTACTGTCTAAGTGTTTCAGGCGATTGATGCTAATGAGTGTCCAAGTTCTACTTCTTGTTCCAAAGACATTGTTGGGTCTTCACCGACCCAGTCCATCAACTGTAACCACTTTCCATCGCTCCGTGGTGGTTCCTGCTCTGCTGGCCACCAAATTTCTACAAGGCCATCCGGTCTATGACCCTCGTAATCTGAGCCATTCAATTCCTCGTTGTGTATACCACCCTTCCAGAAATTAGAGGATTTGTTTTCTGATTTTGTGATTACTTTCTCAACTAATAATTTGGAGCCCGATGAATAACCGGCACCAGAAAGGGTGATTGATTCTCCTGATTCTGTTTGGTCCCGTTGTATTGTGGTCCTCAAGTGTAGGTTTGCCCCCCTTTCAACTAATTTTGTCGCCATGGCTTTTTCTAGCCAAGATCGGCGTACTGCGGTGTCGGATGATGTTGGTGTTTGGGAGCCTAAATCTCCTATCCATTCATTTGGGATGGTTTTCGAAAGTGGTTGTGTGATTAAACCTGGCAGTTCACCGATTAACCCAGCTTCGGCGCGTTCGGAAATCAGATGTAATTCCGCATCTGGATATCTGTCAAATATGGTGTGAGCGCAAACCAATTGCGATAGTTCGATACCAATAATCGCTAGCCTCAACAATCCTCATCTCCAATATTTTTAGGTCTTCCTGGTCTTCTCAAAGAATAGTGCATGGACGGGGCATGATGGAATGCAAAGGTCGCAATGAGTGCATGTTGGTTCATCGATAATCACCAAGAGATTTGAGAGATCTAATGCGTCGACTGGGCAAATAGCGACGCAAGCGGCGCAGCCAAAACAACGCCCTTCGTCTAGTGAAAGGATTTCTCCAGCACGTCTTGGCATTGGTTGGTGGAAGCGGTTACTCTACTCAAACCCACCCCGACCCCTTCATTTCCATTGGAAGATTGGGGATTGGAAAAAGAAGCGATATAATGTTCGTTTCTAGTTCAATTAGCGATATTCATTGAGCCTATACCACTACCAGCCCATAGCCATTAGGGAGCTTCTTCTCGAGCAAATTTGCTATCATTACCTTTCGACAGGAAATAGGGGGGATCCCGGCCACATTTCCCAGAGAAGTTTGATTTGGAAAGAATCACCCGCCCCCCCATGGTGCTCTATTCACCCGGCCGTACTACATCGTATCCAGATGAACCGGTCGAAGAAGGAATTCGACTACATTTCCTAGGGGGTGGCGATGAAGTAGGTAATGTGGGTTGCGTTCTTGAAGACAAAACAGGTACCAGGCTCTTGATAGATTACGGATTAGCTCCTACAAGACCACCAAAATACCCATCAGAATGCCCGCCAGTAGATCACGCAATAATCACACATTCACATATCGATCATATAGGCATGGCTCCTTGGTTAGTCGGCCACCATAGCACCACTCTTCACGGTACAGAACTCACTGCAGCAGTTTCTGAAATGATGTGGCGTGATACTTACAAAGTTTCCAAAATAGAAGGATATCCTCTTCCATGGGATATGAGAGACCTCGATGTAGCATTAGATGCTTGGCAAACTCACAACTTTGGAGAATGGTTCAATGTTGGAGAATGGAGGTTGAGATTCCATCGCGCGGGCCACATCCCTGGTGCGGCTATGGTTGAAATTGAGACCCCCGAACTTCGTTTATTATGGGGTGGGGATATGGATACTCGAATTAGTCCAAACGTCGGCGGTGCTAAGCCATTGGATTGCGATATACTTTGCATAGAATCAACATATGGTGGGCGAGAGCACCCAAATCGTAGTGAAGAAGAAGCCCGACTTGTTGCAAGAGTGAAAGAAGTCGTTAGTAGGGGTGGAGTAGCACTAATCCCTGCATTTGCATCGGGTAGATGTCAAGACATACTTCGAATATTATACGAGGCGGCCCCACACCTAGAAGTTCACTTCGATGGAATGGGAACTAGAATAACCCAACACTGGATGAACAACCAAGAATACATTCGAGACCCAAGCGGATTAGAAAAAATGTGGCGCTGGGCAAGAAAGGTACGTAGCAAATCCGACCGAAAGAAAGCTTTGGAGGCAGATGTAATTGTCACTACTAGTGGTATGTTAGATGGCGGCCCAGCGATTTGGTACCTCAACAGATTAAGGCATAGTTTAGCAAATGCGATACTCCTAACAGGATACCAAGCAGAAGGGTCAGGGGGGAGAAGCCTCCTTGAAAATAGAAAATTACCAATTTTTGGAAATTTAACACAAATCGATTTAGATGTAGATCAATTCCAACTTTCAAACCATGCAGGGCATTCAGAATTAGAGACATTTGTCCGTGAATGTAAACCAAAACACGTAATTTTCTTTCACGGTGATGCGGAAGCAAGAGCCGCTATTGGCGCCGAATTCACACAAAAACCAAAACCATCATTTCCAGTAAACGGAACCTCTCTAATTCTGAAATAAGTGAGTTTTCGACGGCATTTATCATAAGCCGACCGCCTTCTTCATGTTCCACGTAGCCTATGCGCTACACTAAGTAAAGACAGGTGAAAAAATGGAAGCACTAGACAAACAATTTGGAATAACCGAAGCGGGAAGCACGGTTGAGGGAGAGATACGCGCAGGAGTTACAACATTCCTGACTATGGCGTATATTTTGTTGGTTAACCCAGCAATGCTCTCCGGATCAGGCATGGAATTTAATGATGCACTGTTCGCAACCGCGATTGCCGCCTTCGTAGGATGTACAGTAATGGGGCTGTGGGCGAATTTACCATTCGCCTTGGCTCCAGGAATGGGGTTGAATGCCTATTTCGTATTCACAGTAGTGATCGGAATGGGTGTTGCTTGGGAGATTGCCCTCGCAGCAGTATTGATTGAAGGTATTTTGTTCATGATAATGTCTCTACCGCAAGTTGGTTGGAGAACACAGATGATCAATTCTATCCCAACAGACTTGAAAATCGCAACAGGAGCAGGTATCGGAATGTTCCTTGCATTAATCGGTCTGCAGGAGACAGGAATCATTGTCAATGACGCAGTAACTCTCAACGAGCTCGCAGCCACAGGAATGTGGGAGTACGACTCTGGTGAATTCATTGCTCTTATTGGACTAATTGCAATAGCTGGTATGATGGCTAGAGGCATTCCAGGCGCCATAATCATCGGTATAGCAGGAATGTCGATTTGGGGTTGGGCCGTTGGTGCAACAGACCCATACAACATGTTGGGTAACGCAGACCCACTAATCTTCTACTTCGACGCGGACGGAAATCCAGTAGACGTTCTAGCAACAGCATCATACATGTGTGTAGATGCAGCAGGAAATGAAGGGTGTTATTACGCCGGAACAGACGTTTTGGTAGCTGTCAATGTGCCGGCAGGTTGGGGCGCTGGAACAGCAGATTGGCCTGCCGCGAGTGATATCATCACCACAGACGCACTAACAGCAACAGGTGCTGTAGGTGCTGCAGTCGGCGCATTTGGCGACATAGGCTCTGGAACAGACCAGACTCCACTAGGTGATTTCCTATTGATCATGATTACCTTCCTCTTCGTTGATATCTTTGACACAGCAGGAACTCTCTACTCCGTAGGAAGAGCCGCAGGATATGTGGATGAGAATGACGAACTAATGAATTCGAATGAAGCATTCATGTCAGACGCAGCAGCAACAATTGTTGGTGCATTAACCGGAACAAGCACTACTACAACTTACATTGAGTCTGCAGCAGGTGTTGAGGAAGGTGGAAAGACCGGATTAGTGGCAGTCACCGTTGGTGTGCTAATGCTATCTGGACTATTCCTATCTGGACTATTCCAGGCCATACCACAATTCGCAATGGCGACAGCACTGATCGTTGTAGGTTCTCTTATGATGAAGCAAGTAGCAGATATTGATTGGGATAATTTGGAAATGGCAATACCAGCGTTCCTAACAATGGTCCTAATGCCATTCACATTCTCCATCGCTGCTGGAATTGCATGGGGTGTAATAGCCTACGTAGCTATTCAGATCATGGCAGGAAAGGCACAAGAAGTGAACATGGTAATGTGGATAATCTTTGCATTAATGTCAATGTTCTACCTCGGCCCAGGAAACGAGACCACTTTCGAGTGGATCCTCAGCAACCTAAACTGAGTTGAATAACATAACAAAACC
>JAZAAK010000041.1:0-54240 GCA_036138175.1 Thermoplasmatota archaeon
TAATCACCAGTCTCCCTCAAAAGTGCACTTAGGATTGCAATAGTCGACCAAGGTACCGGATAAAAGATACCCATAAGCCATCATTCTTGCTTCTGGAACTTCCAATACTAGATTATGAGCTAAAGAGTGGTGCCACATTGGCCCATTTGTATTTCCAGTTGGCAAGGGTGGAAAATCTCCATCAAAATAAGCCGCTGCAGAACCATCTACTGGACCTTCAACTGCCATCACTCCGAACGGATGATATGCTGACCCGTTAATCACAGGAACATTTCCAGTTCTAACGGCTCGGTCTGCGGATAAGGTGGTTACTTGTGCATCCATCATCGATGTCAGATAAAACATATCAAATGGCTTCAATAAATCTTCAAAGCCATTTTCTCTGTATGGTAGGAATATCTCTCCATCAGTAGAATCCCATATCGATTGAAGAAGTGCTATACATATCGCTCTATCCATTCTTGAGGGTAAGGATAGGTCACTAGAAAGGAGCTGGTAGAACACACTTGGGAATTCTTCAGAACCGTAGTGTGTCGACCTCTCTACCTGATGAGAAAAAGAGGTCCCACCAACCCAGAGTACTCCCCATTCTAACTCTGGGATAATTGAAAGAAGAGAAGGTCCACGTAATCCACCAAGAGAGATTCCGATGTAATTTATTGTTTCATAATCAATTAAGATGGTGCCATTATGTTTGAAATATTCTTCATCACATTGGCCTCCTGCGATAGTTCTAATCATGGCTAGATGATTAATTACCGCCTGCATTTGCCTTTCTTGTTGATATTGGAATTCCTTCAAATCCATCAATGCAAAGGTCATGGCGTCCTCATCGCCATCAGAACTCCATCCTTTGAAATCAGTAGCGAGTAAAACGGTTTGATATTCATTAGCTAAGGCCCTACCATTTTTGACATATGCATCACTATCTCCAAAAAGTCCATGCCCGAGGACAGAGATAGGTCCTGATGTATTATTTTCAGCCAGAGATTTTGGAATCATCATACTGAAATCAATTTCTCTATTTTCAACAAAAATAGGGTCTCCATCTTCATTCCTCACCATTGGCGATCTTGCGTACTCTGTTTGCATGTATTGAGGAGTTGTTACTGTTCCTTGAATAACTCTGAGGGTGGTGTTGTCCTCACCATAGTCTTCCACAACATTCGTGATTGTACAACCTATACCCACATCGCCCAATCTGTTCTCAGCATCATCTCTTATTGAAAACAAATCCTTGAGAATAGATTTAGTTGATGCTGTGTGAAACCACCATGCTGATTGTAAGTTACTTCTAGGCACCCCGGATTGTTCTAGTTTTTCGAATAGATATTCGTAATCCTCTCTTTGATTTTCAATTTGAATGGAATCAGTAGTCTGATTATCTCTTAATGCTAAAAATCCATCTTCAGGTTGAATTTCCTCTCCATTAATATCGACTAGATTTCTGAATGCAACTGCGTATGCTGCGTCATGATCCAGTCCTTGCAACGTCCTTACGAAAATGAGTGTGTCTTCACCATCCTTCGCTCTGGCGTCTAACTCAATCCAGTGGTGAATAAATTCTCCAGTATCTAAATTCATTAAAATGCTAGAATGATTAATTTCTATTGACGGGGATATATTGAATTGGTCCGCCATTTCGCTTATATTTGGAATAGATGAAAAAGCGGTAAAAATTTGAGTAGATGGGCTAAAACCATCGAGTCTATCCAAAATCACCATATTTTCTGATTGAGCAGAGTTTGTATCGGGTATTGCCTCCCCTGTGATGTTTAATCTATAATCCGTGATTTGAGATTCATCCTCATCTAGGAAAAACCCAGATGGAAAGGGTAGCATACAGTGGATTTGATTGGTAAGATCGCAGAAATCATTGCCATTTATTTCCAGAATATCTTCTGGTTCTGGTTCTAGTTCAGGAATATCGTTTATGTCGTCTGAATCATTTTCGATTCCATCACTCGACTCACTTGTACATCCAGAAAATAGCATTGAACAGACAACTATTATTGTTGCAATTTTACTTAATCTATCATTCATGTTGATTCTATCCTCATGTTAAATTCAGAATAAATGAATTATATTATTTTCTTCGAATTACAGCCATAGCCAGTAATGTAGATGCCAAAACCAAAACCATGGAGAAACCGGGTAATGAATCATCTTCTATATCCTCTTCAACAGGAATTACAGGAGGGGATGTGTATACAATGTCTAGAGAAATCACACCCTCCAAAGGTATGGCTGACCAATCTCCCTCATATCTTACTCCGTTTACATCTAGGGTTATCTCCCCTCCATCCGATGTGTCTTTGTGCAGTAAGGTGGTGGCACTCAGATTTTCTCCCCAAATCTCAAAAAAGTGATTCAAAGTGAGCATATTTTCCACATTTGATACCACGTGAATCGCCTCCTCTCCTGAGTACATAACGTGCGTAGATTGCCTGCATAATTCGGTGTTGAATCCAACATAACTTGGTATGGGGATATATTTGCTGTCAATTGTTATGGTAACGTACATATCTCGATATGTGGACTCAGCCCAATCGAAGCACTCTTCCGTAATCTCCCCTTCAATAAAAATCGAGGCTGACTCCGTCGAATCTTCATCTGTGTTGTTTGTTAGTGTTGTCAGAGAAAGTAATTCCTCTTCAGAAATAAGAGGGTAAGTGCCATTAGGAGAAGGGAATTTTTCATTTATTGCATCCATCATGTAGTTAGCTAACAGTCCTTGCCCAACTGAAGTGGGGTGCAGAGAATCAACCATTATGCAATTTTTTGCACACACCATCGGTGGGCTAGTTACCTCGTTACCTAAAATCATTCTAGCGGATTTATTTTGCAATAGGTCGTCAGAGGCGGTCATCAAATCGAAAACTTGCACATCATCGCCATATCTTTCTGCGATTTGGTTAAGCCGTATTGCCCACTCATTACTTGCTTCAGTGAAATAATGGTGAAGTTCTGTGGGAAAAATTTGTGTCAAAAAAGGCAGAAATGACATATTAGGTAAATTCCATACTAGTACGTCTATTTCCGAGGCTACCAAAGTATCAAGGATGATTGTTATGTTTTCATCCAATTCATCAATGAAGGAATAATCGCCAGTAATAATCTCCACATCGGAGTCGATAAAGTCCCAAGCACCCACCATCATGGTAACCAATGTGCCATTTCCATAATTTTCGGCTATTGTTGTGTGCCTTCCTGCGTCAATAAGAGTCCAAGATCGGTCTCCACCAACTGCGCCCTCATAATAATCTAAATCCATCAAATTAGCCGCGTGCACACTTGCAAATGGACCTCTGTAGCCAGAAGGGTCCGAACCTAGGGTGCTATCTCCCAAAGATGCAATTGTGTGGTATTGAAAAGTTCTGTTTTCTTCTTCGGGAGTATTTTCATTTTGTGCTTGTACAAAAGGTGAGGATGTACTCAATAGTAATACTGCTAGCAGCCAGAAGCAACTGATTTTTGCAAATTTACTTGAGACCTTGTGCATATTCTCAGCCGATTCGATTTTTGATATAAATTAATGTATAAATTCACTTCTGGAATTAGAACTAAATTTATTCACTTGTTACTATTACTTTCGCAGGTCTCAGAACCCTGTCATGCAGCATATATCCCGATTCAATTTCTTCAACAACCTCACCGGATTCTTGACCATCTTGTACTGGAACAGTAGCAATTGCTTCCATTTGTGTTGGGTCGAATACCTTACCAGTTGTCTCTAGAATAGTGACGCCTTCGGATTCAAGGGCTCTCTTCAGAGAATCAAGAGTCATCTTTACACCATCTGCGATTGCCTCATTATCACTATTTTCATTTGCTATTGCTTTCTCCAAGGAATCGATTGCCGGTATAATTCGAGAGGCCAATCCGGCGGCTCCGAATCGTATTGCTTCGGCTCTATCCCTCAACCCTCTTTGCCTAGCGTTAGCAGTCTCAGCTTGAGAGTACTGCAATTCCTTCTCAAGTTCAGCGACCTTTGCCTCAAGCATAGCCATGTCATCTTCGAGTTCTTCTTTCTCTCCGACATCTTCCGACTCATCATCAGACATGGTCTGGCGGTTTTGTCGACCATTCAAGAATCCAATGGTCCAGATAGTTCCTTCAAACACTATTCAAGATAGAAATATTCTCCGCTAGCCTTTTGTTCACGATCTTTGCGACTACCTGGCTTGTTTATTCTAGGTCTATGTGATTCGTGATCTCTACGAAAAGTAACTTCAACGTCTTTTAGGAATTTATTCATTCCCTTCCTGGCAGACATAGGCCCTTCTGCATTACCATATGAGCCACCTAATCCATTGAAAACTAATAATGAATCTGAGACAATATCAATGAAATAAATGTCATGGTCAATTACCATCGCGGCTTTTTCATTTCTTTCCATAGTCCTTCTGATTGCTTTTGCAGCCTCCATTCTTGCATTTGCGTCTAAGTGAGCACTCGGCTCGTCTAGGAGGTATAAGTCGGCTTCTTTTCCAAGACAAATTACAATGCTAACAGCCTGTAACTCGCCTCCAGACAACTTATTCGCGCGTAGTTGTAACAATTGGTCGACTTGTAACGGCCTTACAACTTGAGTGTGAAACTCACCGCTACGCCATTTCGCTCCAAGTTCTGTATCAAGCCAGTCTTGAACGCTACCATCAAAATCGGTATTAACGTGCTGTGGTTTGTAAGATATGGTAGCTTCCATGGTGCACCATCCTTGATCTGGTTCCAACTCCCCGGCAATCATCTTGACCATCGTAGTCTTCCCAGTAGCATTAGGTCCGACAACACCAACAACTTCGGCGCTACGAACTTCTCCATTTCCAGTTTTTAGTTCGAAATCGCCCAATTTTTTCTGCATATCTCCCCATTGCAATATTGGAGTTCCAATATCCATTCCTCTATCGCGTCCTCTGAGGAATTTGATTGGCTTATCACGAATACGAATGTTTTCTTCGGGAAGATAACCGTCTAAATATGCATTTATTGCAGTCCTAGTAGTTCTAGGAGGTGTGAAAATCCCATAGGCGGATCGATCACCGTATATCACATGAATTAAATCGCACAGAACATCAAGAATTGCCAGATCGTGTTCCACGACCAGAACTCTGTTTCCCTTCTCTGTTAATTCTCTGATAACCCCTACCATCCTCATTCTTTCATAAATATCCAGGTAAGAAGAGGGCTCATCGAAAAAGTATACATCGGCTTCTTTCAGAAGTGTTGCACAAATTGCAACACGTTGTAATTCACCACCAGACAAGGCATCAAGATTCCTTTCCAAAATATGGTCGATGCCCATTAACCTAGTAAAATGAGGCACCTCGTCTCTTTCATCAACTCTCTCGAGTAAATCTAGTACCTTTCCTTGAAAGATTTTGGGAAGCTTATCGATGTACTGTGGTTTTACGGCAATTCTTACTTCTTCCTCTGCAACAAGTCCGAGATAATCTCTTAAATCGCCTCTGGGAAAGGTTGTGATTACATCTTCCCACTGTGGACTTGGATTTCTCCAATCTCCAAGATTAGGCGTAAATGAACCCGATAGCAAATTTACCGCAGTTGATTTTCCAATCCCGTTGGGCCCTAGAATACCAACAATTTGCTCCTGTTTAGGGGAAGGTAGCCGAAATAATTTGAATGAATTTTCTCCATAACTATGTGTTAGATCAGTGTCTAATTCTTCTGGTAAATTGATAATTTTTACAGCATCATCGGGGCAGTGTTTAGCTCTAGTGAAGCACACAGGGCAAGCAGTTTCAAGAATTCTACATTTATTCCCATTTACTTGAATGCAATCTCTATCACACATTTCAGAATATTTCTTCAAATATGCAAATGCATTACTGTTAGGTTTACAACGCTCCTCAAGAAGTATTGCCACCCTCATGAATATCCCTCCGAATTGCTATGCTCGATAATCTTCCCTTTTGTCTTAGCCTTTCAAAGCCACTTCTTACTCAGAGAGCAAGGAAGCGGTATCTAGCGTATACGTATGCGGCCAGAGAGATTTTCTCAGCCTTTGATAATTGCACACGCTCTGTGAACACATCACCATCCTTCTTGTCAATTTTCTTCAAGATGGATTCGTAAAATGCCATCATGGCTGCTGGTGAATATCGAGACTGTCTATCTAATAATGGAAGTAGTTTGAATGCCTTATCTCGGTAGGTTTCAGCCCTTTCTATGTATTCTTCAACAAATGGCTTCCAACCCGGGTGATTGAGTAATTCTGCCCCGCTCTTTACATCCGATTCACTAATCCCATATCTACGCAAATCTTCCATTGGCAGGTAAATTCGGTCTCGTTCTGCATCTTCTGCAACATCTCGGATAATATTTGTCAATTGCATGAAAATTCCCCAGGCTTCAGAAAACTCCCTAGCTTCCAATTCTGAATATCCGTAAATTTCGATACAAACCAAACCTACTGTAGATGCGACTCGGTAACAATACGAATAGAGGTCCTCGAAAGTCTCGTAGCGATTGCGATGGAAGTCATCTTCCATTCCACTAATCATATCGTCGAGTAATTGGCGTGGTATATTGTAACGGCGAATGGTATCTTTCAGTGCAATAAAAATTGGATCCGTTGAGGTGACCTGACCGTAAGCACTGGATAATTTCTTTCTGTAGTAGAATAATTGTGACATTCTGTCATCGTAGTGGTCTCTGGCAACTACTGGGCTACTTCCCGATAATCTCTCAATATGTGCCCTATATTCAACTGACTCTGGGTTGTCGGAAGACCCTCCTGGGAATGAATCGACATAGTCTCCATCTGCGATATCGTCTGCCCTTCGACAGAATGCATAGTATGCGCAGATGGCTTGCCTTGCCTCATTTGGAAGATACTTAAACGAGTGATAGAAGTTACCTGCCTCTATACGCGTTAACTCTTCACAGTACTCGTAAGCAGTTTCAATCATGTATTGTGGAACGTCTGATTCTGACCAAATGGCAGCATCAATGTGTCCGAATGGATTAAGCAATTCTCCTCGGGCTCCAAGGACACCCATGAATCGGGCACCTTCTCGGATTGTTTCCAGCGCTGTAATCGAAATTGCTCGAGCCGCTTCTCGGGTTATGCTTACTGTTGATCTTACACCCTCAATCCCTGAGTTTTCTACATCAGCCTCGACAAGTGAAATGCTACGCTCAGTATCGTACCGTAGATCGCCTACGGAATCGTTGCTCGTGCCTTGAGACATGGTAGCGCCGAACGTGAGCCCTCATCATACGCTCTTGAACCTCACCCTCGCGCGCGTGCGGGCCGCTTCAGCGGCCTTTCAAGGGTTTAGGCCCCGTTTTTCGCTCGATTGGAAGCCTTGCTAAGGATTCTATTCTCAATTGTCTTGGCCCTTGTAGAAATAACGCATGCGATTGCTATTTTACGGATTTTGGCTCTTTTTACCTTAATTCTATCAGCGGCATCTAGAACGTTACCATTTCGAAGTAGTGCGATGGTCTCTAAGCCGATAACAACGGGAAGCAAACAAGCCATGCGAAGGCTACGATACTTTCTTGGAATCATTCGAATGTAATTTATTGCCGAATCATAATGATCACAGGTTAAGTCAAGATAGGAATCGTATAGAGGTCTGAATTTATCGATTGAATCAGGGTTGTTTAAATCTTGATGATTAAGTCCAATTTCAAGCAATCTATCACTTGGAATATAACACCGTCCTAAGGCTAAATCAGCAGGAATATCTCTCAAAATATTCGTCATTTGTAGCGCCTTACCAAAGCAAATACCTAATGAATCGAAAGTTTGGGTGTCTCGGATATCTCCTGATAATTCATTTTGCAAGGTGATCGCAGTCCAAAATTCACCAACACTTCCAGCAACCCTGTATGCATAATCATCTAATTGGGCATCGTTTTCCAAGCAAGTTAGTTCAGATCCAAGTGCGCCAAAACGAACCAAATCGAGTCTTTGTCCAGAGATAATCACATCGAGACAGCGTTGCATTAATCGAGAATCTTTAACGTCCATTTTTCGATATGCACTTACTACAGATTCTAGGTTTTCAAGAAGTCTTTTTTCATCTACATCCTCTTGTAGCAGGGCAATATTGGATAAGTCTATATTTTCTTCATTTAGCAAGTGGTTTTGATATCCATCGAGAGCTTTTATCAAGGCTTCAACATCCTCGGTTTTTGAATCTGCAATTGTGTCTGCTAAGCGGGCTAAGAGATACAGTAGTCCTACCTGGTCTCTTACACTATTGGGTAGGCTTGTCAGGGTCAAATGAAACGAACGAGAGGTCGCCTTGAGCAATCCGTCGATGTGCTCATCAATAATCTCAGCCATCTTATTATCACCTCGCCCAGAATCGCTTATGTGTTGATTGCTTCGTTGCTTACTTTATTGCCATATTCTCCAATCGACGTCTTCTTTCTTTGCAGAATTTGGCCAATCCGGCCATTTTTCATCATGATTCCATTCTGCAAAGTCTCTAACTCCACGTTCTCTAAGGTATGTTGCAGCCGCTACTAGCCCAGCTCTAGTCGAAGCCTCTAGACTTGAGGGCCAATCGATATTGATCCAATCGCCACCCAAAATTACACCCCCTCCAGCATCAAGTGGATTTGGTCGAAGACGTTGAGAACCAGTCTTCATAGAGGTGGCCGATCGGTTTTTTTTAACCACATGAAAATCGATTAAAGCAGGAGAATCAGGGAATGCAATGTCGATTACTCTTTGATATTCCGTTCTAATCAATTCATCATCCCATTGTAGGTAGTTGTCTCCGTGGGAAACAGGGCTGCAAATCCAATGACCGGGAAGACCGCCTCTATTTCCATCATCAAGTTCGCCAGAGCGATCGAATAACATCTGTATCAAAGGTTCATCACAACAACTGACAAATGGGATTCCTTGTGGTAAAATAGGGCCTTCATGGAATGCATGAATTCCAATTTGAGATGTGTTACCTAATTTTGCGAGACTTTCTGCGACTTCATGAGATTTCATACTAGCAGAAGAACCGGTAAGGAGCCTTGCAGTGTCCGATATTGGAGTGCAAATTACCACTCTGTCTGCAGCATGAAATCCCTCTTTTGTATTGACTCCGGTGACTATGCCTTTTTCACGAAAGAGGCTAGTAACAGGCGATGAGAGAACTACATCCACTCCTGAAGCAGCTAGTGTCCTTCGTAGACTAGAGGATACTGCATTCGTGAAGTCGTTCGTAAAGCAACCAACATCTAATGCATCGGCATTACCGATAAGGGCCTTCTTGAACAAGAATATTGCAGATGCTGCACTAGCTTGAGAGCAATCTACATTCAATGCCAATTTACTTATTGGATTCCAAAAACGTGAGATTGCTCGCTTAGTCTGTCCATTGTTTTCTAGCCAAACGAGAAAACTTAACTCGTCGAGTTCCCGCCTTTGCTCTTCATCTATATTTTGCATAGCTTGGACAGCCTTTTGCATTGAGAATTTATCACCTAGTCCTAGGAAATTAGCATTAAGAAAGGACGCCGATAGATGATTCGGAGGAGGAAGGGTTCCAGATTGAATCTTCGATATTCTTCTTTGCTCAACTTCGAGAAATGCAAGCAAAGTGGAGTTTTGCAACTTTACCGATCCTCTTGCCTCACATGTTGCAAGTAATTGCAAAAAGCGTTCAAAATTTCTGAAAAATATATTTTGAGTCGCGTCAATTGGTCGTTCTATTCCGTCAATATTTACACTACAATAACGCCCACCTAATCTTGGCGAAGCCTCTAGCAGAGTAACACTCACGCCCCTTCCTGCAAGAGCGAGTGCAGAGGAACAACCGGCTATTCCTCCACCAATTACAACCACTCGCGATTGCGAACCCACGAATGGCTCGTCGCATTATTTGGATTAAGTCTGACCGTGAATACTAAGCCAAAACTATCGGTCTTCATAGAAGACCGGATTCTTCCAGAGCCACCTTCAATACAGCACCAATTTCAGAAGGATCACGTGCAATATGAATACCTGCGGCCTCAAATGCAGCGAATTTTTCGGCGGCTGTTCCCTTTCCACCAGAGATGATTGCGCCTGCATGCCCCATCCTTTTTCCGGGTGGAGCGGTAGAGCCAGCAACGAAGCCGACAATTGGTTTACTCATGTTCGCGGCTGCCCATTCAGAAGCATCTTCCTCAGCAGTGCCTCCGATTTCACCAATCATTACTACTGCAACGGTTTGAGGGTCGGCTTCAAAGGCTGACAAACAATCAATGAATCCGGTTCCATTTACTGGATCACCACCTATTCCAATGCAGGTGGATTGTCCTTCTCCAATACTCATGGTTTGTGCAACTGCTTCATAGGTCAACGTTCCTGATTTCGATACTACTCCAATCCTACCCTTGGCGTGGATATGGCCTGGCATGATTCCGATTTTACAACCGCCATTATCTCCTGGTGTAATTATCCCAGGACAGTTTGGCCCTATGAGTCTGATTCCTTCTCTTTCGTTTACGTAAGCGACTGCCTTTACCATATCCAGAGTAGGTATTCCTTCGGTGATACATACAATGACTCCCTCTCCTTTGATTTGGTGGAAGGCATCGGCCGCTTCCATAATTGCCGCAGCAGCAAATGGGGGTGGGACATAGATGACTGAAGCGTCCGCATCAGTTTGGTTGATGGCTTCCATCATGGTGTTGAAAACAGGGAATACATTACTTGCCAATTCTATACTTTGGCCACCCTTTCCAGGAGTTACACCACCGACCAAATTGGTGCCATATTCAACCATCTTTTCACCATGGAACCTGCCTTGTGAACCGGTGATACCTTGGATTAGTAATTTCGAATCTTCTTGAACCCAAATCGCCATCACTGACCACCTCCTATTAATCCAACAATTGCTTCAGCACCTTCAGCCAATGTATCTACAGATGCACAATCGAGGTCAGAGGCATCGATAATTGCTCGTCCCTCTTCGAACATAGTTCCTGATAAACGGATTACGAGTGGCACTTTTAATCCCATCATTTCAGAGACAGCAAGTACAGCTTTTGCAACAATATCACATCGTTGAATACCTCCAAAGATATTGACTAATATCCCCTTGACATTGGGGTCTTCGAGGATTATCTCAAAGGCTTCCTGAACCTTGGCTTCATCTGCACCTCCGCCAATATCAAGAAAATTGGCCGGTTCGCCTCCATAGAGTTTGATTACATCCATAGTTGCCATGGCTAGTCCTGCTCCATTGACTAAGCAACCGATGTCTCCATCGAGTTTGACGTAGGAGAGGCCGGCTTCGTTGGCTCGAGTTTCAGTAGGTTCTTCCTCTGAATAATCTCTCAAATCTTCCCATTCTTTATGTCTAAATGAGGCGTTTTCATCAAATCCAACCTTTGCATCAAGAGCCACTATTTCGTCAGATTTTGTTCGAACCAATGGATTGATTTCCACCATTGAACAATCGTTCGACACGAATAAATCGTAAAGACTTCCAATCATACCTACGAAGTCCTCTAATGCTGCACCAGAGAGTTTGAGGGAAATGCCGAGGTCTTCCTTTTGCGAGTCTAGTAAACCAGTTGATGGATTTACCCAAATTTTGTGAATAGCTTCAGGAGTCTCTTCGGCAACTTCTTCAATATCCATTCCACCTTCAGTCGAGGCCATGATTAGTACCTGTTTTGCTTCTCTATCTACCAATAATGCGAGATAGTATTCATGGGCAATTTCGCAACCAGCCTCGACGTAGATATTACTGACTAATTTTCCAGTGGGTCCTGTTTGCTTAGTTACAAGTATGTTGCCGAGGATATTTTCTGAATAGGTTTTAACCTCATCTCGGGAGAATGCTATCTTGACGCCACCCTCCATTAGAAGGTCTCCAGAATTTGGACAATACAGGTTTCCTTTTCCTCGCCCACCCGCATGGATCTGGCTCTTAACAGCAACAACTTTTGAGCCAAGGGAGTCGTAAGCCGCAAGTGCATGTTCAACGGTTTTACAATGCACTCCTTCCTGTACCTTTACTCCTGCAGAACGAAACAATTCCTTCCCTTGATACTCGTGAATGTTCATGTCGACGCTCCGGCGACCTAACAACCGTCTTTCAACGATGCGCCTAACAAGTATGCACGAGGCGTCGGGGACACGAAGTGCTGAAAGTGGTAATTGCGCCCGCCCAACCATGGACGTAGTGGTTCTGGCGGGGGGATTTGGTACCCGACTCAGGCCTTTGACAGAAGGTAGAGTCAAGCCGCTACTGAGAATTCTCGACAAAACTCTGCTGGAGAGAGTCGTTGAGGTGGTGCCCGAGGAGATGGTCGATAGAGTGGTAGTGGCGGCAGGCTTTGGAATAGAGGAAATGCGTAACTGGGCCGAGAACACTAATCGTCCATATGAGATTGTATTATCTGTAGAGGAAGAAGCACTCGGGACAGGTGGTGCGATCGCCCTTGCACGTGAGCACCTAACAGGAGAAGGCCCTGTTTTGATTTTGAATGGAGATTTAGTTTCAAGCGTGGACGTAGTAGCCTTAACTCAGCACCACGAGAAAACTCAAGCAAAAGCTACACTTTCACTTTGGCAAGTTGAAGATCCTAGCCGTTTCGGAGTTTGTGATTTGGATGATTTTGGAATGATTCGTCGCTTTCAGGAAAAGCCGGCACCCGGGACAGAGTTTTCCAATTTAATCAACGCAGGTTGCTATCTAATAGAGCGTGAAGTGCTTGATGGCATGGGTGTTCACAAACACTCGATGGAAAGAGAGGTATTCCCTGATATTGCAAAATCGGGAGATATGGCCGGGCTTACATTTGAGGGTTACTTTGTAGATGCTGGAACTCCTTCTTCCTTCATCGATGCAACTCAGGTTTGTATCTCCTCGAGCCGTTTTCATAACGGGTCCTCATGTTGTGAATCTTGGTTTTCTGATGCCGTTTGCAAATCAGGAGTTACTGGCTCATCAATTGGAACAGGAACCAAATTGGGTGAAGATGTGACAATTAGGGATTCTGTCGTAATGGATGGTGCTCAAATCGGCTCGGGAGTGCAATTGACTAGATGTATAGTAGGCGAGGGGGCTAGCATTTCAGCCGGAACCGAGTTGAGCGATGCAGTAATTGGTCATGGTTCGGCTATTTGAGCCGAATTTAATCCGTCAGCGTCAAAGAGTGTATTCATCTCGCCGATGCGTGACTCAACCACTCGTCGTGGTCAATCTGAAGACATACGAGACCGCACATGGCGCTAGTGCAGAGGCTTTAGCCAGAGCAATTTCAAGCATAGAGACAAGTGCTCGTATGGTCGTCGCAGTATCCGCTTTCGACCTTAGCTCTGTAGTTGCTGCAGCGCCTGATTTAGAGGTCTGGTGCCAACATCTAGACCCAGTTGGATTCGGTTCATTTACTGGTTGGTTACATCCTGCAACCGCTGTTGAAAGAGGCGCTACTGGAACACTAATCAATCACGCAGAGCACAAAGTCGAAATCGAGCATGTCGCCATGTTACTCGACCAAGTCCCTGAAGGATTCACTGTATGCGCCTGTGCAGCAGACATCGAAGAGGCCCGTGCATTGACTGCATTAGGCCCGGATTTTGTCGCGGTCGAACCACCGGAATTGATCGGTGGAGAAATTTCTGTTACAACCGCAGACCCTACAATAGTAAGTGGCACAGCTGCTGCCGTAAAGGAAATTTCAGAGCAGGTCGGAATCCTTTGTGGCGCGGGAGTAAAGAATGGTACAGATGTTGCAGCCGCAATTGAACTCGGGACAAACGGAGTTCTTCTTGCTAGTGGAGTCACTAAGGCAGAGGATCCGGCATCAGTGATCACGAATCTTGTTTCTTCTCTTTAATCAGTATCACTGACGAGCTTGTTTACGAGCGGCCTTCCGCCTTCGTAACTTCTTCTTCCGCCACTTCCAGCGCTGCTTCCCTGCCTTCTTCCACGCACGGGAACCTCGCTTCATGCGTCGCGCCGACCTGCTGGGTGTATTTGATGTAAACGGTGAATCCCTACGGGATTTTTCGGCATAGAATGGTGGTGGGCGCGCCAGGATTCGAACCCGGGTCACCGGCTTAGAAGGCCAGCATGATATCCAGACTACACCACGCACCCATGCCATGCGCGGTACTTCCCCTTTGTGAAACCTGCACCTTGTCATCTAGAGTAAGATTCTGCTCAGATAGGATAATCAACACTACTCGTTAACGTCTTCACCAGTACTATGATTGAGTATTCCATCGTCTAGCATATCTTCACGAATATCAGACTTTGAGCGACCTGTTTCATTGGCCATTTTCCTCAATTTTTTATTCACTCTACGTTGTCCACCGATTAATTCTCTCAGGCCATGATAGATTCGTAAAACAGTCTCTAAGATAGATAACAGAATGAGGCTGTTTATGTAAGATTGAGCCAATTGGTTTCTATTTTCGATTAATTCTTCGAATTCACTGAACTCTATAGAAATTGAACTGACTAAGAATACACCAAGAACCGCAAATGGCAACATCTTTGCAACATCTCGAGACAAATCCTCAGTCCAATAAGATAGGATTCGCACTGAACCTACAACCGCTGTGGCAAGCAACGCATTTCTTGCATGATCATCTCCATCAGCTAGGAGGGTTAGAATCACTGCCATAACAACAGTCCAGAAGCCGATGAGAATAGGTATCGCCAGAGCGTATTGGATTAACCAAACAGCGGTCCTAAAGAAGGCACGAATCTTTCCATCCATTGTCTGGTCATATTTGCTTAAGTCCAGATTGAGGATATCTCTTCTCGCTAGAAGCCTGTAGAACATAAAGACGAACCCAGAGTAGGCCGCGATAGCAATAATCGCCATCAGTGTTGGAAAAGACTCAGCGATGAAATCGTCAACCAAATTAGATATATCATCTGGTGTTGGCGGGAATTCCATTGGCTATTCTTGCCGGCTAGGAGTTCATGGTGATTTTGTCGGAATTATCTCTCATCAAATAGATTATCGACTGCTAAATGGACGAGCACATTTCGGACATCTTTGAGGTAAAGAGACTCTTCTCCTCTGCCATGTGTGGCCACATTCCCCACAGATCCAGGACTGTTCAGGAAGTTCTGCTAGAACTTCTTCACGCATGCTTCTCAACACAGGTGATTCAGACAACTTTGGAGCTGGTGCTATTTCATTGACAAGTTCATTATGACGGCCCCCATGGTCGACTAATCCTGCAGCATGGAGTAATTCATGAACTAGAGTGTGTAGGTATAGTTTCTCATCATTTCTCAAACTTGGATGTAGGGCGATTGTGATCGGACCCGGTGAGCCCCTCAGTCTACGTCTGCGAAACAGTTCGTGGTGATCGAATTCAAACCGAGTGTAACCTAAGCGATTATCCGAGGCATCAGCCCACTTCAAGAAAAGTTGCTTTGGTAGATGTCGAAGAAAAGGTGCATCATCACGAGATAATCTAGATGATAAATCCTCCATGATACCCTCTGGTAAATCAGGGGCACCATTTGGACCAGACGAGGCAGCCCCCTCACTCATGCCGTTGCCTGCTCAGTTCTCCTTAAATGGCCGTCGCAAGTCGTAATCTCACTGGGCGTGTGGCGCAGCTTGGAAGCGCGCTTCCTTGGCATGGAAGAGGCCCCGAGTTCAAATCTCGGCACGTCCACCACTTATTGCCCCTGATTTGCTCCTTTCGATATTGTTTTCTAGAATAAGTTCCGAATTCCGATTAATAGTGTTATACAGATAAATTATCATGCATTCAGTGTAATTTTCAACATCGAGTTATCAAAACTTCAATTTGATGAGCAATAAAGCGATACTCCATGCTTCGGCGAACCCAGGGCAAAAATGGGCAATGAGTTTTATTTCAACCAAATTACGATCTATCAAGCAGATTTACAATTTGCTGAAATTAATCGTTTGCCAAATTGACTGGATTTTCATGGTCACAAATTCGTCATTTAGATTAATATTGTCAATAATTTGAATCAAACGTTCAATATTCAAAAGGAATTTTGTAATATTTTAAAATAATCTTTGAATTTATTGAACAAGTGGTGACTTATATTAACCGTACATCATTGGGACCTTCCTATGGACCCCAAAGCCAAACTTGAGTACATCTGGTTAGATGGATATGAACCGACACAGAGCATGCGAAGTAAGACAATGATTAGATCTAATTTCGGGGGTACAGTAGAAGAGTGTCCGATGTGGTCATTCGATGGTTCATCAACCCTACAGGCAGAAGGCGGTGATTCCGATTGTCTCCTAAAACCCGTCTTCATTTGCCCAGACCCTGATAGAATCAATGGTTACCTTGTAATGTGTGAAGTCTTGAATGCTGATGGTACGCCTCACGCTTCAAACGGAAGGGCGACAATAGATGAGGACGACGACGACTTCTGGTTCGGATATGAGCAAGAGTACTTCCTATGGGATCCTGAATCTAACCTACCACTTGGATTCCCTCGAGACCAAACTCCTCAAGGACAATTCTATTGCTCTGTTGGAGCAATGAATACTTTCGGAAGAGATGTTATCGAAGCCCATCTAGACATGTGCCTGGATGCTGGTTTGAATGTCGAAGGTATCAACGCAGAGGTTGCTGTAGGGCAGTGGGAATACCAAATTTTCGCAAAAGGAGCTAAAGAAGCTGGCGACCAAATATGGGTCTCAAGATATCTTGCAGAAAGAAATGCAGAAAAATACGGTCTTGCAATTGAATGGCATCCAAAGCCCCTCGGAGCTACAGACTGGAATGGTTCAGGAATGCACGTCAACTTTAGTGATGGAAGGATGAGAGATGAAGGTGGAGAAGAGCTAATGAGTCAGATTTGTGAGGCTTTTGGTCAGAATATCAAGAAGCACATCGATGTATATGGGGCTCACAATGAGCAGAGGCTAACCGGTCTTCATGAGACTCAAAGTATACATGAATTCTCCTATGGGGTGTCCGATAGAGGCGCCTCAATTAGAATTCCTATCGGTACAATCGAAGATGGTTGGAAGGGCCGATTAGAAGACAGACGTCCATCCTCTAATGGAGATCCTTACAAGATTGGAGCGGTAGTAATTACAACCACTAAATCTGCGTATTAGACTTAGAGTCTAAATTATTCATTAATTTACTCCAAATTAATGAGAAAGCGGGTGAGAAAACCGATGAGTCGTGTAGATTAGAATCATCTAAAGTTTCTATTGTGAACCAATTAATTTCAGAAATTTCATGCACATTGGGTGAAAATGGTCCTTCAGAAAAATGCCGATAAACCCAACAGAACTCATTGTCGGTTTCCTTACAAGCAGCCACCTTGAAAATCTTCTCAGGAACTCGTTCGAATTTAACACCTAATTCTTCCCAGGATTCTCTAATTACGGCTTCGTCATAATTCTCTCCAGAATCAACATGTCCAGATACTGAAGAATCCCAAGTTCCAGGAAATGTATCCTTTTCCATAGACCTCTTTTGCAATAGTACTGACCCTTGTTTATTGAAAATTAGTAGATGGACAGACCTATGTTTCAAGCCTCTATTGTGAACCTCATTTCTACTAGCGGATCCAATGACTTTGTCACAGTCATTGACTATATCAAAAATCTCGGAATCCTCATTCATTAGGATCCCTCAATTAGTGAAACAACCTCGTCAGCACAACCCCATGAGAGAGTTACCCCTGCGCCTCCGTGTCCATAATTATGGATGATTAGGGTGTCATTTATCTTCTCAGATTCCAGACGAACTTCACTTCTTGAAGGGCGTAGTCCAACGGATTCCCCGATAATCTTGCTACGGTCTAGTTCAGGCCAAACGGCTTCGCATTTTTGTAGGATTTTTTCACGATCCGAATCGCGTAATTCAAGACTCCAATCGTCACTTTGCGCCGTCCCTCCAAGTACTGTACAATCTCTCCTTGCTATGGTATAGGTCAGGGTCTCTGGTTGTTGGTCAAACCGACCAAATCCAGGGTCTTGATCTATGTATATAATCTGGCCACGAACTGGTTTGACCTCCGTATCTTGACATAATTCTCTTGCTCCGATTCCGCTACAGTTGACAATAACTTCCGCTGAAATTTCGGCTAAATCTTCCACTACACTTTCTTCGATTATTCCACCCAGATCACGAGTTCGTTGTAATAACCAAGGCATGTAGTGATGCATTTCAATAATTGGAGATTCAAATTCCCATCCGAAAATCCAACCTTCCGGGATTTCGCCTGAGTCTAGAACTCGGAAGTGAGTGATATCTTTTCTCCAACCGGGAAGTTCGACAACTTCACGAAGGTATTCTCTCCCAAATCTCATTGTAATTCCAGACATAGGTTCTTCTTCACCCAATCTCATTAGTTCAGTATAAGTTTTAGCACCCCAGAGATCTGTTTTTTCGATTGGATGAGCTAGAAATGGGTACCACAAAGCGGCGGCCACATCCGATACCAAATCTGGTGAAAACTCTCTAGCCATAACTCGAACACTATGGCCGGCCTCTAACAACCGGATTGCAGAAGATAGGCCCGATACACCCGCTCCAATCACAACGCAATCCATATCTCTTCGGAGTTAAACAACCACTTCACATCAACGGTCCAAAAGTGTCTTGAAACGCTCCATGATGTCGAGTATATCCGATAGTATGCCGAAGGTCAGAAAACCCAAGGGTGGATGGTATATTCCCCGCAAGAAAAAGCGCCGAACAGGGCCTAGAGTAGCACCTAGTGAAAAGGGCCTTCCTCCTTGCCCTGCTTGTGGGGAGTGGTCGATGCAGAAGGATAACAATCGGGTTGAGTTGTATTGTGGAGCTTGTGGAGCAATAATGGGTTCACGCTAGAAATTAGGGCTGAACCTCATATGAGACGCCATATACCGGGTACTGTCGCTGTGATGAGGAACCGCACCGGATGCCTTGGGCGTCGCGAGTGATGGGCGATCTGAGCGGCACTTTGGTGATTCCATGTCTAGGATAATCACAGATGCAACTGGAAAGAGGTATTTGCTGGAAGATCCAGTGCCTCTAACCCAAGCACCCAGGAATATTCAATTGGCTACAAAAAGCACGCCATGGAAGAATTATTGGAGGATGCTGGGGACTGTTATTCTTGCATTTATTTTGATTTGGTTTGGACTTAGTTATGTTATTGCAGGTTTAATCTATCAAGTGGTTGAGATTACTGCTCTGGGGGCAATTTGTTCGCTAATTCCCCTTCCATTCCTAATTATCCTGCATAGACCTAAATTGATGCATGTTAGGTTGGCAACTCCAGATCCATCTGGAAAGAATCACCATCCGTTGCCAGAGGGTGGTTCCCTCAAGACTCCTAAACCCACAATCTTCCAACGGTTTGTAATCACAGATGACTCGATTCTAGACATGCCACCCCTTAGCCAGGTATGGGGTGCTTTCATTGCAATATTGGTAATTGGTGTGGCGTTATCTATTCCACTAATTCTATCATTAGCATCGGGGGAAGAGGATTTACTTGGCGTAGTTTACCTTCTATCTTTCTTCCCCGTTCTTCTTCTTTCTATTGCGGCATTTTCTATTCCTGTTTTCGCTTGGTGGGCGACGTCCTCCAAAATAATTGGTTTACCAACTAAGAGAAGGGACGCTGAAGCCTGGATGATTGCTGGCATGGGGGCAGCTCTTCCGGCATTAATTGTCAACAGTTTCATCTTCCCTCTATTTCTTCCAGGTGGCCTTTCATATGATGATCAAATGGCTTTGACCGCAGCAATTAGTGCACCAATAGGTGAAGAGATTTTCAAATTATTAGCAGTATGTTTGTTTTTACCGACAATTCGTAATGCAAAAAAGGGATTCCAAGTGGGATTTACCGTAGGGTTAGGATTTGCGTTAATTGAGAATCTAGTCTATATTTTGGGTAGTGCTTTTGGTGGCGCTCCTTCTCTAACCTTAACAGCTCTAATGAGGGGTGTTGGATCAATTCCAGCACACGGATTGTGGACAGGAATCTCAGGATTTGGGCTTGGCTATTACTCCCAAACTACAGATGCTGATAAGCGAATGAAGTGGATGATTAATCGGTTTAGCATTAAGTCGGTTGATGTTGCAGAAAATCTAGGCTTCGACATAGATGGGGATGGAGACCATTCTGGCTTTGATGAATTTAGACCTACCTTTGAAGAAATTTTGGCGAAAGACGAGGCCGAATCTAATTGGAAATTGATAGACAAAAAAACAGGGGAACTAATCGATGCCCCAGGTGTCGAGACGAAGGAAGTGATTCATTCATTGGTTACTCCGTGGGATGCTCCAAATCTAAGAAAAGAAGATGGGTTGAAGATATTACCTACAAAGAATGTTCTAGCTTGTCTAGGAATCGCAATTGGCGGGCATGCATTTTGGAATGGCACATTGGTGAGTGTCGAGAAATTGGGAGAGTCCGTTGGGCTCGGATTAGGTGGCGTGTTTTTCCTAAACATGGCCTGGGTTTCAGTACTGATTATTGTTTTACTAATCCTCGCTCGTGGTATTTTCAAGGGGGTACGTTCTCTACCTGCGGATTAAATCGCTTTAGGGAATCCTTCATCATCCTCTGACGTCGTAATGGTAGGGTAGCACATGGACCCCACAAGTGACCAGATGATTTCAGTTTGCCTAGTATTTGGCTTGATGATGCTCTCCGCAGTGCGTGGAATGCTGAACAGAACCGGGTTAATTGCGGCTGCATTAGTCGGACTTACAGTGTCTTTATTCGGTCATTGGACATGGTTAACAATTCTCATTTCATTCCTCGCAGTAGGCTCATTAGCCACATTGTGGAGGTATGAAGAGAAGGCCGTCTTAAGACTGGCAGAGGACAACAAAGGAGCCCGTGGATGGCGGAATGTAATGGCAAATGGCGGGGTCGCTTCATTAGTCGCAATTGCAAATGTTGCTCTTGACCAACCAGAATGGGCTTACTTGGCGGCCTGTGCTTCAATCTCTGTTGCCGCCTCCGATACTTTAGCCTCCGAAATTGGAAGCCTAGATCCTAGAACTCGAAGTATCATCAATCTAGAAGCAGTACCCGCTGGAACTAATGGAGGGATGTCGGTAACAGGCACTTTTGCGGCATTTGGTGGTGCCGTACTAATTGCATCACTATCTGTTAGTCTTGCCTCAATTACGGAAGTTAAAATCCCTCTATTGACAATGTTGTTAGTTGTTACAGCAATCGGTTGGATTGGTTGCCAAGTCGATTCTGTTTTGGGCGCCCTTTTTGAGAATAAAGGGCTGATTGGGAAGCACACAGTAAACTTCCTAGCAACACTATCTGGTGCGCTGATGGCTATATTTTTCCATATCCGCTTCCTCTAGGAGGAAGCGTTTGTGAAACCTAAAGAATACGTTTTAGTGGAACTCACAGAAGCGCGAGGTTTGAATGCCGGTCCAATTAGCGGTGGGGCAAGAGGTGTAACCGTTGTTGAGGTCAAGAGCGCTTTCGGGGATAATTTTTCTTCTTCTAATTGGTACTTTTGCAGCCGGCTCTACCAGTGGCCAAGAGGTAGATGAATTTGGCCCTGGTCTAGAACTCAGCATCCCTCAAAATCACAATATTTTCCTTCATGGTACAGAAGAGATTCCCGAACTTCGTAGAGATTGGCCAATCCTTACTGGAATACCAGGAGGTTCGGCAAGTTTTTCCAAGACAGCAGGGGCGCCTGAAAATCTCGTCGATGTTCAAGGAATACCTATTGTAGAGGCACTTTCCCTAAACGGCACAGTAACTGTAGAATTGTATGCTTCATTAGAGGCGAAATCTCCTGTTTGCAGGCAAACTAATGTTATTCCTGGTTCCCCCGCTGGTGCAACAACTCAATTCTTTGTAACTCTAAGATGGGGTTCTTTCACCCTTCTAAACGGTATGGCAACGAATGTCTTAACAATGGAAGAATCCTATACTCAATCTCATATTTTCCAAGTTGAGGCACCCGTTAATGATGTGGACTTAGGGCCAGGGGACGTCCTATCTATGCAAATTTCGGTGCAACACGATTGCGTTCAGCCTGGCTCATTGTGGTGGGGGACTTATGATGCAAAAAGTGGAATCACATTTTCTGGTGATTTAATCGATCCACAATTAGAACAAGTTACCGATTCGAATCGTATAACAAGAATCGAATTTACTCCTATTTCACCATGGGGTCCTTCTGATTTTTCTCAACAAGTAATCGAAGTTGTTGGGCCAATGGATAATTACGAGTCTATGGTTCATGGATTCGGTCAAGAGGACCAAAGATTGGAGCACTTTGAATCTCCTCATTCCTTTAGGGTCGGTGAAGCAAATAGGACCGTTCTTACTTGGTCTACATCAAAACCCTTGGAACCTGGATTGTACATGATCGATGGTTGCTTCAAACTTCAAGATCAAGATCCTGCTGAACCTTGCGATGTGATAGGAGTTCTGAAATTCAAAGTCGAGGAAGACCCTCAGGCTCTATTGAGTGGAACATGGGTAGCTATAATGATTCCACTTGGGGTAATTGCATGGCTCGGTACATCAATGAGAGAGGCCATGTTACCTCTTCCTGCTTATGCAGTAATTCTTGTTCTCGCCATTGCGAGCATCGGACCTGCCATCCATCTGCCTGACATAGATGCCAACGCACCACGTTCAGATGGCGCCGCACCATCATTCACTCTGTTAGAACATGGTGGGGATGGTTCTGTATCTCTGTTTGAATTACTTTCAGATTCCGATGCTGTTGTTGTTGGAATATATGTCCCCGGTTCTGCTAATGCAAACCGTCAAGCAAATGATTTCCAAATGGCTGATGCACTGATAGATAGAGATATTTCATTTGTTCAAATTGCTACTGGCGAGGGGGTCAGAGCAGTCGATTTAGACGCTCATTCCGAATTAATCAATGGTTCTTGGCCATTATTGATGGATAATGCTGATTCTAGTGTTGGTAAATCCTTCCCAAGTGGGGCAAGTGATGCAGTAATTATCATCGATGCAGCGGGTTTCATCACAGATTGGTCACCTGGAATTTACTCAAGTTCGGAGATTGCCGACGCGGTCGAAGAAGCAACGAAGGGCTCTGGGCATAGTGTGTTAGACCCACTTACCTTACTTTGGGGTACGGCCTTACTTCCTTTGTTCGTTCTAGCTATGCCGCGAGAAAGGAAATATCAGCAGCCGGATGAGGTTCTCCTACCCGGCTCGGGAGTTTTGTTGACATTACTTGCAGCAGGGGTGGGATTTTCCCTGTGGGCAATACCCATTTCACTGATGGCAGCATTTGGCTTGGGAGCATGGTGGATATGGATTGAATTAATACTCGCTATTATTCTAACCTACCATGGTATACGAACCTTAACCAGTGGCAGAATCCCAGAGATGGATTGGATTTCAAATAAGGTTCATTCTAGACTGCCAGATGAATATAGAGATTGGAGAAAGGCATCTTCATTTAGCGACGACCTTCATTTAGGAATTTGGGTTGCTTGGTTGATTTGGCTGCGTACACCCGATTTAGTCGCTCAGAGTGTAGGCGCAGTAGCTCGGACAGGAGTTTTTGGAATAATTCTCTCTGTATTCATGTTACTAGGTCTAATCCTAGCAGCAGGTCTGACTGTAGTAATCGCTCGTGCTATAATCGGAATAACCGGTCCAATCCCTAGAACGCTTGGTAGTCTGAGTGTTGGAATTCGCCCAAGAGCATGGGGTATGGCGAGTGCAATTTTAGGGTCTTGGTTACTTATCAGTCTACTAGTTGGTCCAGCATTGGGTAATTTTTGATTTTGAATAGCCAACTCAAATCTAAACTAACCAACCGAGAGCATCATAAGAGTATAGCCACTCGTCTAATCACAGATTGGGGGTATAGTATAGCCCGGTATTATTACCGGCTCCAGACCGGTGGAGGGGGGTTCAAATCCCTCTGCCCCCACCATAAAACTCAGCGATATCTTACCCATTATCTTCAGATTCATCATGTGGTGGATTGATGAAGTACAGCGGTTCGCCTTCGTACAATGGATAGTAGATCGGTTGCAGTCGTACTTGTTCTCATTCTATTATCTCCACTTGCTGGAAGCATTGCGGCCCCTACTGCAAATTCCAAACAAACTGCATTGGACTCATCGGGATTTCAATTAATTGAAGAAGGCCTTACAACTCAAATCCAGATTCAGGAACCAATTTCGTGGGATTACAATCTAAATTGGTGGGAGCACACTTCATTGGATTTAGATCGTAATGGAATCCACGACTCATTACAATTAGCCATAGGTCCTGTAAATGTCGGTATATCCTATTCACGCGAGGTTACAAATTCTGACAAAGAAACATTACAAAACTTGGGTTTTGATGTCCACATTGAATTGCCTGTAGTAGACGCATTATTACTCGGAGATGTTGATTCAACTCAAGTTTGGCAATTAGCAGCACTGGATGGTGTGGTTATGGTGGAAAGATATGGCTCCCTAGTATTCTTTGGAGATGTACAAACCCCTACCGTAAAAGCAAAAAATTCGTCTGAATATCCAACTGGTGCATGGAATTTTGGAGTGACCGGTAAAGGTATTAACATCGCTATGGTAGATACCGGAGTTGACAATGAACATCCTGGATTGAATACTAAATTTGTAGCTGGATATGATGCTGTTTGTTTCATAGGCTCAGATCCTCAATGTATTCTGGCAGGAGGTCGAGAAGACGATGGGTCTTTTGATCCAGATGATGGTAACGGACATGGCACGGCCTGTATAGGAATGGCGAGCGCAACTGGAATTGAGGCAGATGGTTCTCAATCTGAATTCTATGGTTCGGCACCGGACGCAGGTCTAGTTGACGTAAAGATAGGTACAGATGTTGGTGCCGGGCCATTTGAAAATTATCTTCTAGAACAGGAATTTTACGAATCAGCAATGAATGGGCTTCAGTGGATTATCGATCATAGAAATGATGCTTGGCAAGGGGTTGATGAAGAGAATCATGGAATAGATATTATATCCCTTTCTTGGGGTATAACCAGTCACGAGAATGGCGGCTCAGATGGCACTGATATGCATAGCAGAATTCTCGATGAGGCAATGGAATTGGGTGTGACAGTTTCTAACGCAGCCGGAAATGATGGAGATGACAATGATGGGCTATCTGGGATGAGTGCTTCCTCTCTTTCAATTACTGTTGCCTCTACCGATGATCAGAATACAGTTAACCGTTCTGACGACACAATCGCAGGCTATTCTTCCCGAGGTCCTCGAAAAGATAATGGCGATGGAAACCCAGTGAATGAATTGATTCCAGAAATCAGTGCGCCGGGGACTAATATAATTCAAGCAGAAGCATGCGTCACAAGTGGAGGGTGTAATAATTTCCTCAATGGAGATGCCTCTGAGAATACCTACACTGGAAGGGGTAGTGGGACGTCTTATGCTGCCCCTGCAGTATCTGGTGTTGTGGCTTTGGTTTGGGAAGCAAACGAAAACCTAACACCATTACAAATCAAAGAAGTCCTAAAACAAACTGCTGAATTACGAGGGGAACCGAGTGCGCCCGATGTCGACCCATACTGGAACAGAGAATTTGGATATGGTATGGTTGATGCTTTAGCCGCAGTTGAACTTGCAATTTTCCTTCGAGACAGCGGGCAGACTCCGTTTATTGATCCAACATTACAAAATCACAAACTCAATCTGTCCACCAGCGAAGTAATCAATATGACTGGTCATTCTTGGGGTCAAGCAGGAAGTATTGATCGGGTAGAATATCGAATTGATGGGGGCGAATGGATGGAGACAACGTACTCCGCCACTCCAACTGAGGTAGGTGCTCTAACTCCCTTCTTGTGGCACATTTTATTGGACCCAAATAAACTAACATCCGGCAACCATAAAGTGGAGGTTCATGCTGTTGCAGGTGCTATGCATTCACTGCCAGTATTCTTCGAAATCGAGGGCACAGGTGGTTCTTCAGAATCACTAGCAATTCCCCCAATCGCAATCGGCATTGTCGTTATCGTTGCATTGGCTTGGGTAGCTTCATTGGTTCTAATTCGAATGCGTTCAGATGATGAGATTGAAGAAGTTGTAGAAGCAGAGTTACTTAATTCCGAAAAATAACAGCAAAAATAATTCATGTTAATTTCTCATCTTACCTTACGAATCCGAAGGATTCGAGGGTGTTAGTTCAAATGCTCATTCTGTTCTCCGTAGGTCATGGTGCGGTTTTCGGAACGGGCGAACAGCATACATCCGACTGGAGTTCGTCGTATGTTCGATATGGCCGGTGATGACTCGGTTCAATTTGGCTTAGGAGAACCAGACTTTCAGCCGCCTGAGTTGGCAATCGATGCTTTCGAGAAAGCTATGAGAGAAGGTCGCAACAAATACACAACCACCGCCGGTCTTCCCGAATTAAGGCAAAAGATAGCTGAAACATGGCACTATATTTCTCCAGAACTGGATGAAACCAATGTCTGCATTACAATGAGCGGAACAAATGCATTACTGGATATTTTCCTCGCGCTAGTCGACCCGGGTGATGAAGTACTAATTCCAGAACCCTACTTCCCATTATACCCTCCAGATGTGGTGATTTGCGGAGGGCAACCCTCACTTTATCCCTGCAGATTTGAAAATGGATTTGTGCCGAAGATTGAGGATTTAGAGGAACGATTAAATGAGAATACTGTGGCAATTTTGTATAATTTCCCAAGTAACCCAACAGGAGGAAATGTCACCCCGGAAGAACGCGATGAATTACTTGCTTTTGCAGAGCGAAACGATCTATGGGTAATTACCGATGAAGTCTATGACAGAATAGTTTACGATTGTGAACACGTATCCTTCCTTGGAGCAGGCTATGACAAAGTCATAATGATCAATTCCTTCTCCAAAACCTTCGCAATGACAGGTTGGAGAATTGGATACATACTTTCTGAAAATTTAGAGGCGATGAGTCACATAACAAAGATGCAGTATTATGTCACCGCCTGCAGTAACGATGCTATGCAATATGCTGTCTTAGAAGCGATGGAAAAGGCTCCAGACTATCCTGCAAAAATGTGTCAAGAATTCAAGGCTAGAAGAGATCTAATTTGTAATAGGCTAAACGCAATGGAAGGAGTTTCCTGTCATATTCCAACAGGAGCTTTCTATGTCTTTCCTAAGGTCGATGTACCAGGAATGAACAGTGAAGAGATTGCAATGGCACTTCTCGAGGGAGGGGTTCTTTGTAGCCCTGGTTCAGCTTTTGGTGAGGCTGGAGAAGGGCACCTTAGATTTGCATACACAATTGGTCGAGAAGACATCTCAAGAGGTATGGACCGAGTTGAGAAGGTCTTAGTAGATCTTCGTAACAATTGAGATGGTGAAACTTTGTCTGGGATCAGCATTCTCCTTCACTTTGTTATAGGATTCACAATTTTTTCCTATAGCTCCGGCAAGATGGATTCTAAGCTGGTCCTTGGATTAGCAATTATTGCCGCAATTGGGCTATACATTGCCGGACCTTCTCCATTCCTTTTCGGAATGATTTTGGCCACCGGATGGTGTTTGCTTAACCTGGGCATTGAAAGGATTTTTCCAATCGTAGATTAGTCATCAAATAACCCAAATGGCAAATCAATCATACGACTTTCATCTTCATCGGATTCATTTTCGATTTCATCGCTCTCTGTTGGATTAGTAGTACGACGCCATGGTGGAAATTCTTCGGAGATTTCATCTGAACTCTGGGTACGTATGTTAGTTGAATTTTCCTCTTCGAGCAAATTTTGGTTCAGGTTCTCAAGTTTCTCTTCTGGGTCACGCATCCAATCGGGCATATCATGTGCTCCAGCGAGCACTGAAATGGTTGTAAAAACTGCAACAGGAAGAACAGAAATAGCCACCAGAAAATCAATTATTGCTGCATCCGGAATTTGGTCTGCTGGCATAATTGATTTCATTAAAACAGCCTCAAGTTGAACATTATGCCAGGCTTGATAATCCACATCTAGTCTATCGAGTGATAACTGTAGCATGACTCTTGCAATAATCCAGAAAATAATGATAGGAAGTATCCAAGAAAATTTTGAGACTTTTGCGAGAATTTTTCTAAACCAAGCGGCTATTCCAATTAGGTGCTTTGAGTAAATAGGTTGTATTCTGAGGCCAAACCAAAGAGCGATGAAATAACCAACCATACCCAATTCAAATGCACGTTCGGGTTCTACAATCCTTTCAGGTATGCCCTCCATAATTAACAGAGGAATTGCGATTAATGCAACCTGGATGGGTATGGCTAGAATTTGTAATCCTCCATGGATTGAAAACAAATCATATGTGTCGTTTCTACTACTTACCAAACGTGCCATTTTACCATAGGGGCTTCTTTGCAAATTTATTCTCGCTCTATCAATTAACTCAGATGTATTGACGTTGCTTCTTAGGCCCAAAACCGTCAACCAACCTCCCCTGTCTGCAACACTTGCCGGAGAATATGCACCAGCAATAAGGGCTAATAGTAATGAAAGTGAACCGTACATTAATCCAGCAACAATTATCCAATCTACAGCAGCCAAGTCGATATCAAATGAGAGCTGATCTCCTTCGTTATTTATCGACAATAGGTAAGTCAGTGAAAATCCAATAATCGGTGCAATTGTGACTTGTCCGAGAACAATGATGACTAGAACAAAGCGTGGGAATAAGGGGTTTCCACTCCTAGCCATATGGCCGTCGCACCTTGAGGTCAACATAAGGCCTTCATAGATTGAACAACATTGCATACCCGTTCCTAAACACCTCATAGATTTGCCAAAAACCAATATGTTGCCGCCCGTAGGGCGGCGCACGCAGTGACCGAACCTTCATACCCGAACCGATATCGCAGAACTTTGTTATTCATGCGTAATCTGTCACCTCTAGCCCTTTTTGCCATACTTATGGTGACGAGCCTTTCGCAATTTGCGTTTGGCCCAACACTGGAACATAATCCTACTAGAGAAGTGTCACCCAGAGCTTTGATCGATTTCGAAGTTTCTGATATCGAATTAGGTAACGGTTCATTGCAGGCGCGTGAATGGGTAAACCCAGATGGCAGCATTGTTCAGTACGTTATGAGGGATGAATTGATTCAAATTAATGTCACATTTACTCAGGCAGGGACATCCGGCCAACCGGCCAGTGCAATTGGTAAAATGCAAATTTGGCACCCTGTTGGAGTAATGGTCGGAGAATGGTCAGTGAACATGACTCTATCGGGAGCCCAGTCATTCAGAGCTGAATTTTATTGGACTCCAACTGCTGCTCAGAGTTACCTTGATGATGATGGATATCTGCTTGGCGGAATTATCCTTAGAGGAATTGTCGACGGCGGTCTAGCAGACGATAATTACGACAATAACCAATTCGATCGCTTGATGCCGGTAGCAATTTGGAACGACCCTATGGAAAACGGAATTTGTGGCGATGTTGATGGGGATGGTACTATTGATTGTCCAAATCAACTAAGCTACAACAACCCTACATGGGTCGGTGCTGGGTATGATATAGATGGCTCTCTTTCTGATGACCCCGACTATTACGGCCACTGGAGAATGGAAAACGCATCAAGCGCCGTAGGCGAAAAACATTGGAGAGTATCAAGGCCAGGCGCCGATTATGCCAGCAATAGGATGGACAGACTTTGGTGGGGTTGGTTAACTCCGTTCGACTCCTGTGAGGATCCAGGCCACGGATTAGGGACTGGAACTTACGACCCTACTGTCTCAACAATTTATGCCAACTATTTCTGCCGAGCACGAATTCGTGGATTCGATTACCTGAACTTGCAATTAGTTACCAACGCTTGGGGTAGTATGGGTCAAGGAGACACTGTTAGATTAGAGGCGGATGCAGGTAATGAGGAATTCTTCAATTATTCCGCAATGCCATTGTCAACGACCTTTGGAAATTGGACACAACTAGTATGGAATATGACAGACGTTCACCCAACAGGCGATTACACATTGGCTTTCAGATTTGACTCAGATTCATCAGTAGCGACCCAAGGAATCCATCTCGATGGTTTCATCCTCTTTGGAATAGAAAGAGTTCCTGAATATACTCTCGACGTCGAATGTGACGATCCTCTACCCAATGCATACATTGTGATTCCTGCAGACCCCACTCCTCCTACATTGGGTTGTACTGTGAAAAACAATGGATACGTAGATATTACACTTCGAATTTATACCGAAGTTTCCAATCAATCTTGGATGTGGGATTTCCCATTAAGAATTGATTCGAACCATCCAACCGATTTCGATAATAACGTAGTGACAAAGAACATTAAACCTCTGGAAACTATGGATTTGTGGGTCAACCTTACAATTCCAGATGGAGCAACAGTACAAGAAGTAGATTGGTATGTTCATATCGGCGACGGGATAACAAATTTTTCCAAATGGAGCATAAATCTTCCAGTTGACGTAACAGCTTCGTATTCCTCTTATCTTACCCAAAAAACATTGGAAAATCCTGCAATAACTCTACTTCCCGGAGAAACGGGTGATGTAGTTATGACTCTAAAGAATACAGGAAATCAAAGAGCGATTTGGAATCTAGGAGGTACATTTGCTGACAATCGTTGGAGTGCCTCCAATCTTGTGTGGACGAATGAAACCGGAGTTGAGATAACAAGTATCGAGATGGACTTGAACGAAAAATTGGAATTGAATGCTCGCATTACATCTCCAGATCAGATAACTCCAGGAACATATGCAATAACGCTGATCGCTAGTGGTAGAGCCCCTGCGAATTTTCAAACTGAATGGACAATTCATGTGGAAGTTCCGATAGACCATGACCTGAAACTAGTTCCTCAAGTTAGGGAAATGATTGCGCCTGCTGATGGGGCTTTACGTTGGATAGAAATCCAACTGGTAAATGATGGTAATTCCGAAGAGGCTTTTGATTTGTCAATCGCCGCTGATTGGCGCCTCGGATTGGAGATGAATGCTGAACAAACCCTCGGAATAGACCCATTCGGAGGCGATACAAGTGTTCTTTTGATGTTCCCAATGCCGTATGGAATAGAAAACGAAACCTACCAAATTTGGATTCATGCTACAAGCCAAATCAACCCTGAGTACCAAAGAAGTGTGCAACTTTTACTTACCGTTCCTGAGACATACCTCATTGAAGTGCCCGACCTAGATTTGACCAATGAGGTGTACCGTGCAGGTGATGATGCCAGAACAATGCGTTGGGAGGTATGGAACAATGGAAACATGCCTGACAAGTTCACGATTTCCTTCGATAAGAGCCACGAGGATATTACAGTCTTCGCTGCTGGGCTAAACAATGGTAAGACAGATTGGATTCAACCAGGTTCATCAGTCAATCTGACGGTAAGTTATGCCTTTGACCAAGGTGCCGATGGCGATAGAACAGTCACCTTGATTGCCGAAAGTCAACAAGCAGGAACAGTAGGACAAACGGTTTCGGCGGAAGGTGAAGCGGACTTCAAGGTTGGACAAGTGGGTTGGCTTCTTGTAACCCCTCCACCAGCAGGAATAGTGATTGAAGATAAGGGGGAAATCACCTTAGAATTCGTAGTGCAGAATCTAAACCCTTCTTCTGAGCAATTAATGCGAGCAGATATTGACAGGATTTCTGAGCCTGACTTATTCTTCAACGTCGAGGATGTACGTGTAAACAGTGAAGATCGAGATTTTGTTCTTCCTGCAAACGCAATAAAGACTGTCACTGTCACGGTTGACTTAAATCAGGAGAATCTTGATAATTTGGCTGAAAATACGATGACATTCAATGTGATTTTGACAGTTGACTCGGACATCGATAAAGTATCGGCGTCAACAACAATACGACTTGTGAAAACAGTCCCTGTAGAAGATGGGCCTGATGTAGGATTCATGGCCAAACTCGCTGCCAATATCGTATTCGTTATCGCTGGATTAGTGGCTATGGTTGTGGTATCAGTAATCACATTCAGAGTAGTCAAAGAAGCCAGAGCGCCACTAGAGGAGTATTCGAGCATCGAGGATTATTCTCCGAGTTTTGTCAATCTTGGAGATGACAATTCAGTTCCTGCTGCTCCAGACCTTCCGGCAGCAGACGAAGTAGCCAATTCGATGTACGGTGGGTCCGCAGATATATTTGAAAATCCAGCCGCAGAAATGCCACCTCCGCCACTTCCAACAGACGAAGAGTCTAATTCTTCTGAAACACCACTTCCCGAAGAACCGGAACCAGAGGTTGAATCGTCTCAAGAAGCGGACTTGCCTCCTGGCGTACCACCAATTCCTGAGGAAGGCTTACCCCAAGGGTGGACCATGGAGCAGTGGGCCTATTATGGTGAAAAATGGTTAGAGCAAAACAAGGGTGAATAATATCCGTAAATTGAGTATTGGCTCGCTCTACACGCCCGCGCCTACGTGTGCGAGGCCTTATGACCCCCACTTGGGTCGGCGGATTGCTGGATTCTGGAGCGTGATTTCCGATGTACAACGGTCAACAACCAATTTTCATTCTCAAAGAAGGAACGACTAGAACAAGTGGTAAGACTGCACAAAGCAACAATATTGCTGCCGCAAAAGCAGTTTCTGACGCGGTTAGGAGTACCCTTGGTCCCAAGGGTATGGACAAGATGTTAGTCGATTCAATGGGTGATGTTGTAATCACCAATGATGGAGCGACTATTCTCAAAGAGATGGATATTGAACATCCCGCTGCAAAGATGATAATTGAAATCGCAAAGACTCAGGAACAACACTGCTTCGATGGAACAACTAGTGCGGTTGTAATTGCTGGAGAATTGCTAAAGCGCAGTGAAGATTTGGTTGAGCAAAATGTTCATCCAACCGTCATTTGTGAAGGATTTAGGCTTGCTTCAGATAAGGCTGCTGACCTTATTGATTCTCACGCAATAGAAGTAAACGAAGAAAAATTGCATGAGGTCGCAAAGACCGCATTAACTGGAAAGAGTGCAGGAGCGGTAAAGGAATTCCTTGCCGACATATCCGTAAGGGCAGTATTGGCAGTTGCGCAAGATTCCGATGATGGAGTAGTTGTCGATTTGGACGATATCAAGATCGAGAAAAAGCAAGGCGGCTCAATTAAGGATAGTACGTTGGTTGATGGAATTATCCTAGACAAGGAAAGAGTACACTCAGGCATGCCTCGATCCGTTGCGGGTGCTAAGGTTGCGTTGATTAATTCCGCAATTGAGGTAAAGAAGACTGAGGTAGATGCAAAGATTCAGATTACAGATCCAAATATGCTTGCTCAATTCCTTGATGAAGAGGAAGCCTTCCTGAAAGGGCTAGTTGACACAATCATTGCCAGCGGTGCTAATGTTGTAATCTGCCAGAAGGGAATTGATGACCTCGCTCAACACTACATGGCCAAGGCTGGTCTTTTCGCAATCCGTAGAGCAAAGAAGAGTGATATGGAAGCCCTATCAAAAGCAACTGGTGGAAATATCATCACAAATATCGACGACCTTAGCGACGGAGATCTCGGCCAAGCAGCCAAGGTTGAAGAGCGAAAAATTGGAGATTCTGACATGGTTTTCATCACTGGTTGCCCTCAGGCAAAGAGTGTTAGCGTACTACTTCGAGGTGGTACAGAGCATGTTGTAGATGAGATTAGGCGGGCTTTCGACGACGCGGTAGGCGTTGTTGCAGTAGCTCACGAAGATGGTGCAGTATTGACAGGAGGAGGTTCTGTTCTGGCTGCGATTAGCCGAGACCTGCGCTCTTATGCAGAAGGAATCGGTGGCAGAGAACAGATGGCAATCGAGGCCTTTGCCGGGGCACTGGAGGTCATCCCACGAACGCTCGCTGAGAATGCTGGATTAGACCCAGTCAACACAATCATTGATCTGCGAAAGGCACATTCCGAAGGCCTTTCTTCACATGGAGTGAACGTCTATGATGGAGGAGTTGTCGATATGGCAGATAGCAAGGTTTACGAGCCAAGCCGAGTTGTTGAACAGGCGATTCAAAGTGCATCAGAGACTGCGGTGATGATTCTCAGAATAGACGATGTAATCTCAAGTAAGGGTGGAGGCGGAGCCGACCCTGCTGACTTTGATGGCTTTGATATGTAGGGTCGAATACGACCATAGGTCGTAACCCTAGTTTACATCAAGTTCAAGAATCGCTTTCCGCTGGAGCGGCCATCAATCGGGGCTGAGTTAGGAAGATGGCTATCGTCAGCGTCTATATCGAAGAGGGTTGCATCACCTGTGATGCCTGTGAAGAGACACTTCCCGAAGTATTCCATGTAACTGATGATACCTGTTACATCAAGGCCGATGTCAGACTTGATGGCGGCTATGATAGGAATGAAGGAAAAGCGGGTCTAAAACCCGATACCATCTCCCAATTTCACGACGATATTTTTGATGCAGCCGACGGCTGTCCTGTGGATGTAATCATCGTAGTTGAAGGCGGAGAAGCAGAGACTTTTGTCGAGGAAGAAGCTCCTGTTGCGGTAATAGAGGTCGTTCCTGAGCCGGTGGTTGAAGAGACTATTGAGGTGGCTGGAGACGACCTTGAACAACTTCTGAGCGCTGGCGATCGAAGTCTAGCAATTCTATTTGGTTCTCAGTCAGGAAACTCCGAAGCCTTGGCTGCTAAGTTTGCAAAGCAGGCATCAGACTATGGTCTTGAGGGCACAGTCTACGACATGGATGGTTTTGAATTCGCTTCTCTCTCCACAATGAAGCGTCTTCTCATCGTTTGCTCAACCTGGGGAGAGGGGGAAATGCCAGACAACGCGGAAGACCTCTGGCAGGTTGCAAAGCAGGCTTCACCTGGTTCCCTTAATGGAGTTCATTACTCAGTTCTAGCACTAGGAGATACAAGTTACGAATTATTCTGCGAATCTGGAAAGGATTGGGATGAGCAGTTAGAGAAATTAGGGGCAACCCGTCTTGTAGATCGGGTTGATTGTGATGTTGACTACGAATCAATGGCAGCCGCTTGGGCAGTTGACTCATTGGCTGCTATGGCTGCTGTCGACGGCACTGGCGTATTCCACGAAGATATGGTGGAAGCAATCAAAGAATACGTTGCAGGTGGAGATGAAGGTGCCGATGGAGAAGATGGATTTACCGTACCTGATATTTCCGCAGAGTCGATACAAGTAGAGATTAGCATCTTCCGATATGATCCTGAGGCCGCAACAACCGGCTCTGATACATGGGTATGTGCAATGCCAGGTCACTTGAGTCTTTTAGAGGCAGTTAGAACCATCAAGAGCACTCACGATGGTAGCCTTTCATTCCGTGATGGTGCATCCGATGACTCAACCACTGCGATTTGTGTTAATGGTCGTTTAGTACTACCTGGATTAGTTCGGCTAGATGCGGTAGCACCAACTCGTGACGGTACACTTAGACTGCGAATTGACCCATTACCAGGATTCGAGGTAATTCGAGATTTGGTAGTCGATCACTGGTCTATGGAGCGTCGAAGAGAATCTACCGAACCTTGGATGATCGCGGCAACCCGAGAAGGGGCTGCAACCATGCAAGGAAACATTGGGTTGATGGAGCCTAATGTTGCAACCGCTTTACACTCAATTACTGACTTTGGTAGTTCAGCCTTATTGCAAGCATCTTCCGACGCAGTCCCACATGCAAATGGTTACCTCGGGCCTGCAGTTTTGGCGTCGGTTTGGGCAAGGAGGAATGACCCTAGATCCTCTACTTCTTCTGTCAGTGGGCTTGATGAAATATTGGCTAGCTCGAATGGAATTAAGGCTGAAACAGACCTCGCAAGTATCCGTAGGCAGAATGGTTCAGGATTAGTCGTCTCAGAAGCCTTGTTAGACGCAAAAACACATGTCTTGGAGCGCGACGCATTCAATGGCCGTCACGGTAAGCATGTTTGGTGGTACACCTGGACTCTCAAGTCAAGTGGAAAGGTCAATGACACCGTGTTGTATCGTCAGGTTTTGGGTCCAATTGGACTATTGGGCAATCTTACATCTGGCGTGACCGCTAGAATGATGACTGGATTTAGCCGTACGGGTGGCGACATGATTACTGATATGCTAGCTTTCATTGCTCCACCTGCAGGTATCGGAAAGATGCCACGTCAATTCAATTCCTCTGTGGATAATCACCATGAAGTAGTGGCGATATTCAACGAATTAGACGGTAGGTTCTGAGGTGAGAATGTGGCAATAAAATACGCATATCATCCCGGAAACGTCTCTCACAGCAGTTCTCCAGAAGTCGCTGTGACTATGGAGTCTTTCGCCCGAGCAATGGGGATTACTCTAGTCCCTCTGCCAGGTGCAACAAGTTGTGGAGCAGGAATTGTTCGACAAGCAAATCGCAGACTCCAACTTACTCTCAATGCTCGAACATTTGCCATGGCAGAAGCAGAGGGTCTGAACATCCTAACTCCATGTGCCGCAACCGCTGGAAATCTACAAGAGGACTTGATGGCATTACAATCTGACCAAATTCTCATGCAAGAAGTTAATGAGACTTTGGAGAATACCTGTGGATTAACAATGACTGGTGAGGTAGAGATTCACCATATTTTACACGCTTTAGTCGATGAAATCGGTCTTGATAAACTAGAGGAGAAGGTCAAGAATCCAATCGATTTCACCGTTGCAGGATATTACGGGCCAAATATACAGCAAGAGGGTGCTTGTGGCGGCGACGACGTATACGACCCAAATTATCTTGAGCAGGTAATTTCGACTTTGGGAGGAACTCCAGTAAGTTGGGAAGCAAGGACCCAAAGTGTGGGTGTACCAGGTCTCTTTGCAGAAGAACCTACGGTAATGAAGCAGGCTGCTGAAGCCCTATCTGAAGCAAAAGCAGAGGGTGCAGACCTAATTGTAAGTGCATGTAACCTGTCCCAAGCAGTACTCGATATTTACCAAGGTAAAGCCGGTAGAAATACAGGACTTTCAACAAATATTCCGGTAATTCATCTTTGTGAGATGCTTTCGTTTGCACTTGGATGTCACAATAAGAGATTGGCTCTTTTGAGGACTAGAATCGCAGTAATCGGCGATTGATTTTACTCTTCGACCGGGTTGAATTGTTCAAGCCCTGTCTGACCCCTTGGTCTGAATGTAGAGGGTGGAAGTTGCCCGGAGTCAGTGGATTCGTTTTGATCGGTAATTTCTTCAACTTCCTTGAGAACGGGTCGATTTTTTTTCCTAACTGCAATAACGAACTCAGTCGCGGAAATTTTACTTCCATTTCCGACAACTGAGAAGTTACTCAAATTAGATAGATCAACATGTGTACTGCGAGCAAGTTTACGTCCAACTCTAGCAACGGCTCGATGCATGTTTTGCTCACGTCGAAGAGCCGCGGCTCGCGCCCCCTCATCACGGGTATCTTCAGCTATTAATACCACAACATCTCCATCGCGTTGTCTCCCTGTTCTACCTCTTCTTTGGATTGTCCGAATCTCACTTGCAACCGGCTCGTAGAAGATTACCAAGTCCGCTGTTGGTATGTCCAATCCTTCTTCTCCAACACTAGTTGCTATCAGCACATTTCCTTCTCCTGCACGGAAGGATTCGATTCGCTCAACTTGTTGTTTTGGAGTCAAACCTATTCCACTAGCTCGTTTGCTCTGGCCGATGAATTGTATCGGCCTTACATCCTTTAGATTCAGTAAAGCGGTTTCCAGTGCACTGACTGTATCTCTATATGTTGCAAAGACAATAATTCTTGATTCCGGGTCACGGCGTATTCTTTCCCTTACCAGCCTTCTAACGGCACCAACTTTACTATGAGATTCTGGCATTTCTGCTAGGCTTTCGCGAAGGCTCCTAATCCGAGAATCTCTAAGCAAATTTCGAGTATTTTTCTTCTCAGCATCTTCACCCGTTTCTTTCCTATCGAGAAATTCCTTCGCTGCCGCCAATCCTTGGCAAAGAAGGTGGTTGATTAGGTGGTGGAGGGACATGGCTAGGCCAATTCGACTCATCGATCCATAAGCATCCGCTTGACCTCTGCGAACGGCCAAATTTGCTCGTTCCATGGCATTGGCAAGACCTCGATGAGTTACTGCACCAGGAATCACATACCTACCCAATCTTCTTTCCCTTTCGACAATGGATTCCTGCCATCGAACTAAGGGTTCGGCTAACTCGCGAATCTCATCAGGAACTCTCACTTTCAATTCTTCAATATCGAGATTCGCTAAGTGTTCTGAAAGCATATTATCTTCTGATGTACGTAGATGAATTCGGCCTACTCGCAGCCTATTACAAATTTCTTGGACCTTTTCTGTATTCGAGCCTGGGCTCGCAGTCATTCCGAGAATTAGTGGCTCATTTGCCAACTCTAGGTATAGGTCAGCTACCTGTGCCTCGGCTCGCTCTCCCGTTGAGTGATGCGCCTCATCGATAATCAAGAGACAACAATCAGAGAGATCGAGTAATCCTCGATTAACATCATTGCGAACTACTTGCGGAGTGGAAACTACCAATCTGCCCTTATTCCACATCCCTTCTCTTTTGCTTGGCGGGATTGCTCCGCTCATCGAAATTGGTTTGATTAAATCCTTGTCGAATACTAATTCTAAATCATCTAAGTGTTGTTTGACCAGAGCCGCAGTAGGGGCAATCATCAATGCCCAACCATTTGTTCTCTCTAGCATCTCGGCGATGGCCATCCAAGCAACAGCCGTTTTACCCGCCGCTGTGGGTAAGACAAGTAGGGTCGAACTGGACAATGCAACATCCACAGCTTCCAGTTGATACGCTCTAGCCTCAACAACTCCTTCTTGGAGTCCGTCGTGGCGAAGGCTAGTGCTCATGGGCCCCGCGTTTCGGGGTCAGGGTTCAAAATACTTACACAAGCCCCCCTCTATCACTTACACCCCGTAGGGGTGGAATCTTTCAATGCCCGATTCGTTCATATAGGGTATGGAGGTCGCAAGGCCGCTCACTACGTGAGGCACCAGACACCACAGGGCTCTGTAATATCATCCCGGAAATCCGAATTCCACTCGGAAATCGGCTTTCGGTGTCACGGTTCCTCCCTAACGTGGTGGCCCGGTCTGAATCCGCTTCGGCGGCAAACTTACCGGTAAAGACTGGAGGACAAACAATGGCCGACCGACATAACCCCCGCCGTGGTAGCATGGGCTTTAGCCCTCGAAAGAGGGCAATTCGACCCTATGGACGAATTACTTCTTGGCCCGAAAGCGATGCAACTGAGATTCGAGTTCAGGGATTCGCAGGATGGAAAGCCGGAATGACTCACGTCTTGATGAGAGACACAAACCCCAACTCTACTTCAGCCGGTCAAGAAGTTCGAAAGGCAGTTACTGTTGTTGAGGTTCCTCCGATGAAGGTTCTAGCCGTTCGTGGCTACCACATGACTCCTTACGGTATGCAAACTGCAGGAGAAGCTTGGGCTAATTCCGATGAAGGTCCAACTGGGCTTCACCCTCGCTTCGCTAACCAGACTCGCGGAGAGCGCGATGCTGAAGAAGGACGAAAGCCTTCAAAGCGTGCTGGTCGAATTCCTCTAAGAGATGCTCAAACCAATGAAGATGCATTTGAAGCACTTTCCAGCGCATCACTTTGTGATATACGCCTCATTGTTGCAACTCAGCCTTCTCTAGTCAAGAGCGTACCATCTAAGACTCCAGAAATCATGGAAGTTGGATTAGTTGGTGGAGATAACGCTGCAAAGCTCGAATGGGCTAAGGAGCGATTAGGCGGGGAAATTACCGTTGCTGATGTTTACGATTCTGGCCAAGAGATCGACGTTGTTGGAATCACCAAGGGTAAGGGATTCCAAGGTGTTGTCAAGAGATTCGGAGTTAAGTTACTGAGCCACAAGAACTCAAAGAAGCGCCGTCAGATCGGAAACATGGGTGACTTCGGTACTGGTTACGTCCGAAAGACAATCCGTCAAGCAGGTCAGATGGGGTACCATCAGCGCACAGAATTGAACAAGCGCGTACTTCGAATTTCAAATCCAGACGAGTCAGATGTGACTCCAGCTGGTGGCTTCCTACATTACGGAGAAGTTACCAATCCTTACATGATAATCCAGGGTAGTTTACCAGGTCCGGCAAAGCGCCTTTTGCGCTTCCGTGACGCGGTTCGCCCCAATTCGAAACTGCATGAAGTCGATTTGACCTATGTCAGTACTTCGAGCAAGCAGGGAGTGTGATAATATGAAGACAAAGTCATACAATCTGGTAAACAATGTCGAGCAAGAAGAAATGGACGCAGGTCTACTGGCTGAGATGTACGAAGTCGAGGCAAAGGATGGCAAATCCGTAACTCTACCTTCTGTATTCAGTTCGGAAATTCGTGAAGATCTAATTCGAAGAGCAGTTTTGGCTAGTCGAGCAAATCGCCGCCAAGCATACGGTCACCGAGAGCATGACGGCAAGCGTGCACCTCAACCAGGAATGAAGCATTCTGTAGAATGGTGGGGTAAGGGACGAGGTGTCTCTCGAATCATGAGAAAAGCGGGACAGCGTACCGCCGCTCAGAACCCTCATACACGAGGTGGTCGAAGAGCTCACGGCCCTATGGTCGCAAAGGACTGGTCTCAGAAGATTAACAGTAAGGAAAATACAAACGCCCGTAATTCCGCAATTGCAGCAACAGCAAATGCAGAAATTGTCGCAGCACGAGGTCATCAATTCGATAGCGAAGTTCGATTCCCAATCGTAATCGATGGATATGTTGAGAGCCGCGAAGAAGGAGACGAGAAGTATTCCGTCGAGTCCATTCCTCTACAGTATTCAACTCGCAAGTTCGTCGCCATGATGGAAGGTCTTGGTCTAGGTGAAGATCTAGAGCGCGCTCGAACCGGGCGCAACATTCGCGCAGGTAAGGGAACAATGCGCGGCCGAAAATACAGGACACCGAAGAGCATTCTATTGGTTGTCGCTCAATCCGACGGCTTAGCTAAGGCTGCTCGTAACGTTCCAGGAGTCGATGTTGTCGCTGCTAAGGACCTCAGCGCTGAGGATTTAGCTCCCGGTGGCGATGCAGGCCGTCTCACAGTTTGGACCAAGGATGCAATAGGAGCACTGGAGTGATTGACATGGTAGATCCGTATGCAATTATTGAGATGCCTTGGATTACCGAGAAGACACTCGAAGCCCGCCGAGTTGCTGACCAAGAAGGTGGCTATCGAGAGAATAACAACAGAATCGAATTTATCGTTAGGCGCGAAGCGACAAAAGCCGAGATCAAAGCAGCAGTTGAGGAATTACTCGACGTTCAGGTTGCTAAGGTCAACACGAAGATTACTATCACAGGCAAGCACGCATCCGTGCGCCTTGCCGATGGCTATGATGCGGAGGAAGCAGCGCTCAAGTTAGGAGCATTCTGATGAGGTGATATTATGGGTAAGCGAACACGTTCACAACGCCGCGGTTCAAGTCCAAAGAACCGGGTATCAAGTCACAGGTTCCCTGCTGCTAACCGCATCCCGCGCGTAAGCGAGAAAATGGGTGAGGTAACTGACCTCGTTCACAGCGCGGCTCACACCGCCCCACTTGCTCGCGTCAAGTTCGAGGATGGAACAACTGCTCACATCGCAGCACCAGAGGGTGTTTCAGTGGGACAGGAATTGGCCTTCGGAGACAATGTAAGCCTGCGACCAGGAAATGTAACCAAACTCTCAGAGATTCCTGAGGGTACTCCAATCAGTAATGTTGAATCACGTCCAGGAGATGGCGGCAAGTTCGCTCGCTCTGGTGGTAACTCTGCAGTATTGGAAACTAGAATGGGCGACAAGGTGAGAATCAGAATGCCTAGTGGCTCTTTGAAAGATCTTCCAGCATCCTGCCGTGCTACTATTGGGGTACTAGGTGGACACGGACGAACCGATAAGCCACTGATGAAGGCTGGTGCTGCTCACTACCGGCAAAAGGCTAGAGGAAAGCTCTACCCAACAGTCAGTGGTGTTGCAATGAATCCAGTCGACCACCCACACGGTGGTGGAAATCACCAGGCGGTTCACGGACCTAACTCTGTCAGTCGTAATGCACCACCTGGTCAGAAGGTAGGAAACATCGCTCCACGTCGAACCGGACGTGGAAGGACAAGGGAGCAATGAGGTGTGAGAGATGGCACGTAAATCAAAGAAGATGTTCCGCTCACCCAAGACTGCTCGACGTCAGGCTCGAAAGCGCCGCTCGACAATTGCTGAGCGCCGTAAGAAAGAGTTCCTTTGGCGCGGATTAACCATGGAGGAGTTGACTGCACTTCCACTCTATCCTCCAGAAGATAACCCAGAAGCACCTTGTATCGCTACATTGATGCCTTCTCGAGCCAAGAGGTCACTATCTCGCGGTCTTTCTGAAGAAGCAGAGAAATTCCTAGAGAAGGTTCGTGCGAATGGTGGCTCCAAGATGATTAAGACACACTGCCGAGGTATGTTTGTCCTACCAGAGATGGTCGGTACTACAATCGGTGTACACAATGGCCGCGACTTCGTCAAGGTCGAAGTGATTCCAGAAATGATAGGGCACGCCTTGGGCGAGTTTGCTCCAACCCGCAGATCGGTGACTCACACCGGTCCTGGTGTAGGTGCTACTCGATCAAGTAAGCACGTGGCATTGAAGTGAGGTGAAGAAGAATGAGTCGAATTTCAGGTAAGTCACAATCCGGATACACTCAATTGCTTGAGGGGTCGAATCTAGCTACTGCACGTGCAGTAAACCTAGACATTCATCACAAGCACTGCTATCAAATTGCTAGGTTCATTCGAGGGATGAATGCAGTTGATGCTATCGAATACTTGGAGAAAGTGATGGATAAGAAGGAAGCAATTCCGTACTCTCGCAGATCTAGAAAGGGTAAGGGTGGAAACACCATGGCCGGTCATAGAAAAGGAAAGATGGGACCAGGCCGCTATCCGTACAAAGCATCAAGAGAATTCATCAAACTGATTAACAGTGCTATGGAGAATGCGCGTCAGCGCTACGATACAATCGATGCTGAAGACATGGTGATTACTCACTGTGCGGCACACCGCGGTCAAGTACACACTGGTTGGAAGCCTCGCGCGCGCGGGCGTGCTACACCCAAGAACCACTACCAAGTGAATCTCGAGATTTTCCTCGAACACTTCGGCGATGAAGAAGAAGAGGAAGACGAATTCTGAGGTGAAAAAGATGAGTAAAGTAAACACAATTCGAAACATCGTTCACCGTAATATCGAGCGCCAGCTAGTTCGCGAGTATCTTCTCAAGGAGACCGAACGTGCCGGATTTGGCGGTCTTGAATTCAACCGTACTCCTGACGGGACTAAGGTTACACTTCAAGCAGAACAAGTCGGCCGTGTAATTGGTAGAAGAGGTAAGGTGATTCACGAATTACAGCGAAGACTGAAAGAAGACTTCGATTTAGAAAAGCCTCATCTCGAGGTAAACGAAATCGAAGAACCTCGTCTGAATGCACAGGTGATGGCGAGCAGACTAGCTTCCTCTCTAGAGCGAGGTTGGTTCTTCCGCCGAGCAGGCCACAGTACATCTCAGAATATTATGGATGCAGGAGCACGTGGATGTTTGATTATTCTCTCAGGAAAGATATCTGGAGCGCGCCACAGAGTTCAAAAGTTCCAGAAAGGGCACATCAAGTTCTGTGGTGAAACTGCATTAGAGTTGATGGATGAAGGATTTTCAACAGCCGTCAAGAAATTAGGAACAATTGGCTGCACAGTCCGTATCATGCGGCCAGGTGTAAAGCTACCACACGAAATTACTATTCAAGACAGACAGGAATCGGGTCTAGGACCTATCGAAGAAGTCTCCATGCTGGAGATTCCTGATGAGGAGCCAGAGTCAGCATCTCAAGTCGAAGAGGCTGATGTTGCCGACGCCGAAGAAGTCGTCGACAGTGTTGTCGAAAAGCTGACTGAGATGGAAGCAGAAGCCAATGAAGAATCAACAGATATAGGAGAGGAGGAGTGAAAATGGCACATATCAAGTCAAGAGATATTGACCAAATGAACCCTGAACAACGTGAGCGTCGTCTCGCCGAACTAAGGGAGGAACTTCTCCAACTACGTGCTCAGCAAGCCCTTGGAGGCTCATCCTCCAACGCGGGCGCATACAAGCAAACACGCAGGAGCATTGCACGTCTTCTTACGAAGATGTCCGAGGAGAGTAAGGAGTAGACCCAAATGGCAGGCATTTGCAATCTATGTGGTCTACCTGATGAACTATGCATCTGCCAAGAAATAGCAAAAGAACAACAGAAAGCAATCATTTCAACAGTAAGAAGGAGGTATGGAAAGATGGTAACAATAGTAGAAGGAATCGAAGATTCTGCTATCGATATTGGAAAACTAGCTAAGTTGCTGAAGAGCGCTTGCGCTAGTGGTGGCACTGTAAAGGGCCGCACCATCGAACTCCAAGGCGAGCACAAGAAGCGCGTCGCAAAGGTCCTTGAACAGAATGGATACCAAGTGGAGGTGCGCTAAATGAGTATCATGCATGCACCTTGGCTGGCTAGGGAAATCGAAGTTATTGGAAGCCGAGATCCAGGCCTAGTTGGAGTAACTGGGATGATTATTGAAGAAACTCGTAGAACTCTAAGAGTTCGAACAATTGGTGGAGAAGTCATCCTGCCTAAGCATGTAATAACATTCACAATAGATTCTGAGGAGGTCGAAATCGATGGCACAATCGTCACACAGAGACCTGAGGATCGCATCAACCGAAGATATAGGAGGAACTGAAAATGAAAGATATTGGAGTAGATGTCCGCGCACCTGATGGTGAATGGGATGGTGACCAGAACTGCCCATTCTACGGTAGTCTAAGGCTACGAGGACAAATCATAGAAGGAACCGTATCGTCTGTTGGTATGAGTAATTCGATTATCGTCCAGCGCGAAGTTACTCGATACATGAAGAAGTATGAGCGCTACGAGAAAAGAACTCGCAGATATGCTGCACACTTACCGTCTTGTATTGGCGAGGTTGCAAATGGGGAAAGCGTCCGAATAATGGAATGCAGGCCACTTTCGAAAACCGTCAAATTTTGCGTAATTGAGAAGGGGGGTTCTGAATGAGAGGAGTAGCAGGTAGAGCAACAGCCGGATTGCCAAGCATGGCAAGGATGGATTGTGTTGACAACACCGGAGCGAAGGTCGTACAACTGATTACTGTGCTAAAGAAGGGTGGCGTTGCTCGCCGATATCCTTCAGCAGGTGTTGGAGATATGATTCGAGTTACTGTCCGCAGAGGAACACCAGAAACTCGCCGTCAAATATTCAATGCGGTTGTAGTACGTCAGAAGAGGCCATTCCGCCGAGTGGACGGAACTTGGGTACAATTCGAAGACAATGCTTGCGTCATCACAAATGAGCGAGGAGATGTCAAGGGTTCCGATATCAAGGGGCCAGTTAGCCGTGAGGCGGCTGAGCGGTGGCCTAGGATTGCTGCCACTGCTAAGCAGATTGTGTGAGGTGTGAAGTATGGTAAGTAAGAAAGCAGGAAAACAGCGTCAAGCCCAAACTGACGCCCCAATTCACGTCCGCAGGAAGCGGATTCGTGCTAGGCTGGTCAGCGATGATCCAGACTTAGCATTGATTCGAACAGTAACGGTAAGAGTAGGTGATGAAGTAGAAGTTCTCCGTGGAGATTTTGGATTCCCAAACAGTGCAAAGCCCGATTCACGTGGAAAGAGACTCGGACAATCCCGCGGTCGTGCAGGGGTCAAGTCGAGTATCGTTGGTGTCGATGCCAAGAGCGGTTATGTGTTAGTCGAAGGAGTAACCACTAGCACCGCTGATGGTAAAGAAGAGGCACTACCGATTCATCCTTCCAATCTCATAGTTACAAAGTTGTACGAGGGAGATCCACTTCGCATTAAGCGAATTATGGAGAGAGCTAATGGAGGTGCTGAGAAATGAGCAGTAGCCACATGAAGAGATTAACAATGCCAAGAAGCTGGCCACTTACTCGAAAGACAGACATTTGGGTGCAGAAGCCGAACCCTGGTGGACACAGCGATGAGATGTGTATGCCTCTTGGTATCATTTTGCGAGATGTGTTAGGACTCGCTCACTCAATGAGAGAGGCAAAGCGAATGGTCGCGACACGCAAGGTTCTTGTCGATGGAAGAATCGAGACAGATTCTGGTCGAGGAGTAGGCTTGATGGATGTCCTAACAGTTGGTGAAGACCACTACCGCTGTGTTTTAGATGAAAATGGTAAGCTAAGATACCGTTCCATCTCTGCTAAGGATTCCTCGAGCAAACTCTGCCGAGTTATGGGTAAGACATCAATTCGTGGTGGAAAGACTCAGGTTCACCTTCACGATGGAAGAAATATCACCGTCGATGATGCGAAGAAATACAATTCAGGAGATACACTGGTTATTTCGCTACCAGACCAGGAGGTTTCGGGACATCATGCATTCTCTGAAGGAGTGCTAGCATACCTCACCGGTGGTAGCCACATCGGTAGCACTGCAAAGGTAGTGTCAAAGGACGTAAAGCGTTCCTCAAAGGCTAATGAAGTACAATTCGAAGATTTCGGAACAGTTGCAGATTATGTCTTCGTGATTGGTTCTGAGAAAGATCTCCCGTTGGAGGTGGAAGCTTGAGTGATAACGCCAATCCAATGTTAATTCCTCGAATCGCCAAAGTCACCGTGAATATCGGTGTCGGCGAAGGTGGGGCTCGCCTACAATTAGCCGAAAGGGTACTTGAGTTACTTACAGACATGAAGCCTGTTCGAACTCTAGCAAAAAGTACCAATCGTGAACTTGGAACACGAGAAGGCGCTCCCATTGGCTGTAAAGTAACAATTCGTGATCAAACAAATGCCGAAGCATTCCTGAAGGACGCATTTTGGGTTAGAGAAAACACCCTGCCTGCCTGGAACTTCGACCAATCAGGCAATCTATCCTTTGGAATTGCAGACTACACCGATTTCCCTGAGCAGAAGTATGACCCAGACATAGGTATCTTCGGCATGGACATCAATATCGTACTCGAACGCCCAGGTCACAGGGTATCTCGCCGTCGCCGCCGTGCGGCAAAGGTTGGGATGCCACATCGAGTGGGCAAGACCGAGTCCATGGAGTGGTTCAAAGAACACTTCGGACTAACCCTTGTGGAGGAGTGAAGTATGGCAAAAGATCACGGAGAAAGTATCGGCAGAAGCAGTGGATGCCGCCGCTGCGGACGCAAGCGCGGAATGATTCGCCGACATGGCCTGAGATTATGCCGACAATGCTTCAGAGATGTGGCACCACAAATCGGGTTCAAGAAGTATACATGAGGTGATGAAGGATGCAGTTTGACCCATTGAGTGACGCATTTGTCCGCATCTTTAATGCGGAGCAAGCAGGACATTACGAAGTGACTGTTAACCCAGCAAGCAAGCTTCTAGGAAGTATGCTTTCAATTATGCAACAGTCAGGATACGTAGGAGAATACCAAAAGATCGATGATGGCCGTGGAGGCGGATTCCGAGTAGAGTTGATTGGAGCAATCAACCGTTGCGGTGTAATCAAGCCACGGCATTCTGTAAAGAGAACCGATTATGATAAGTGGGAATCAAGATACCTTCCTGCACAGGATTTCGGTCTACTTATTCTAACAACCAATCAAGGTGTAATGAACCACCACGATGCAAAGAAGGAGCGTGTCGGCGGGCGTTTGCTCGCGTACATTTTCTGAGGAGGAATTAAGGATGCCAAAGTTGGATATGATTTCATACAGTATCAAACTCCCTGACGGAGTTTCCGCAACTATTTCCGGTCACGATGTTACAGTGGCAAAGGATGGTAAGTCATTGACTCGTGAGTTCCGTCATCCTCGAATCGAAGTTCGAGATTCTACCGATGGTATGGAGGTCTTTTGTAATCTGCCACGACGTAAGGAGAAGGCACTTGCTGGAACCTGGGCTGCACATCTTAACAACATGGTTAGAGGTATTGATTCTGGATTTGAGTACAAATTGAAGGCTGTTTACTCTCACTTCCCTATGACTATCAAGGTTCAAGGAAATGAGATGACAATTACTAATCTATTCGGTGAAAAGGTACCTAGAGTAGCCGCACTACCATGGTCGCCTGCTGAGGTAGAAGTCAAGGTAGCAAATAAGACAGAAATTACAGTCATTGGAGCCGATCGTGAGAAGGTTGGTCAAACAGCTGCCAATATCGAAAGGGCTTGCCGAATCAAGAAAAGAGATCGACGTGTTTTCCAGGATGGAATTTACATTGTATCAAAGGGGAATGAGTGAGGAGGGATTTGAATGGATTACGATAGCATGACAGTCGCTGAACTCAAGGATTTACTCCGCGATGCGGGATTGCCGGTTTCAGGTAAGAAGGCGGACTTAATCGCTAGATTACAAGAGGCAGCAGGCGCTCCTGAAGAATCAGAAGAAGTAGATAAAATGGTCGAAGAAGAAATGGATGTCGAGGAAGACGAATTCGAATCCGACGATTTCTTCAAAGACGAATGGGATGACTTCCATACAGCTCGTCAAAAGCCAGTACTCGATGATGCAATAAAGGATGCATTAGCAACCCGTGCTGCTCAAAAGAAGCAGACTCCAACCTTCAGAAGACAGGAATGGTTCCGCTACAAGCGTCTTTCCCGTACCGGCTGGAAGAAACCTAGAGGTGATGACTCCAGCCAAAGGAAGAATCGCAAATATCGTTCGGCTCTAGTCCGAGTAGGTCACGGAAAGATAGCTGCAGCAAGAGGACTACACCCCTCTGGATTTGAAGAGGTTCTAGTCAACAAGAGCAGCGATCTCGAAGGTTTAGACCCAGAGACGCAAGCAGTTCGAATCGCGAAAACAGTAGGAAACCGAAAGAGATCTGCGATTCACGATAGAGCAGATGATTTGGGACTTAGGGTTCTCAATCGCCGCCGTATCTCGCGGAAGGGGGACTTGCGATGATGATTACAAATCAAAAGAGACTCGCGGCTGCAATTTTCAGCCAGCGAGAAGGCCGCGTTGTTGGTGTTCATAGAATTTGGGTAGACAAAGACTACCTAGACGATGTCGCAAATGCTGTACAGAAGGATGATGTTCGCAGACTTATCGATGAGGGGATCATCAAAGCACGCCCATTAGTTGGAACTAGCCGTTCCCGTGCTCGAAAGGCTTCTGCCCAGAAGTCAAAGGGACGCAGGACGGGCCAAGGTTCGAGAAAGGGAACTTCAAATTCACGTCATCCACGAAAGGAACGCTGGATGAGAACAATTCGTGCTCAGCGCAGAGCTTTGAAGGAAATGAGAGGGGATGAGTCTCTAACTCCTTCTGAATATCGTTACTACTACAGGAAGGCAAAGGGCGGTAGCTACCGTTCTGTCTCCCACATGAGGTCGAATATGGTGATCGACGGAATCAAGCTCGGAGGTGAGCAATGATGGCATACGGAAAAAATCAGAGGTTACGCTTCAAGCGTCGCCGAAACGGTGAGACTGACTACCGACGCAGAATGAAAATGCTACGAGGAGGTTTTGCTCGTGCTGTGGTTCGAGTAACAAATACTCAGACAATTTGTCAATTAGTGAATTACGAACCAACAGGTGATAAAGTCAAGATATCTATTGATGGGCGCACCTTAGTTGAGAAGTATGGATGGCCAATAGATGCATCTAGAAAATCAATTCCTGCGAGTTACATTTCCGGATTTGCAATGGCTAAGGCAGCCATTGCTGCGGGACACAAAGAAGCCGTTCTTGACATTGGCCTAGCAGCATCAACACCAGGAAACAGGGTTTTTGCAGCCCTCAAAGGAATGGTCGATGCTGGTATGGAAATTCCATATGGTGAAAGTGTACTACCGAATGATGATAGAATCAACGGTTCACACATTGATGACACGATTGCTAAAGCGGTTGAGGCAGCAAAGAAGTCTATTGAGGAGGCCTAATCATGAGTGATGAAGAATCCGAAATTGTAGAGACTGCTCCAGCAATCGCTCCAGGTTTGGCCCTAGCTTTGGCAGAGGAAGAAGATGCTCCTGTTCGCCGTCGCCGTGGCCCAGATCCATTAGCAGCCCTTCGAACCTGGCAACCTCGTACACGACTAGGGAGGATGGTTGCAAACGGAGAGATTCTAACCTACGAGCAAGCATTGGCTACTGGATTGCCAATCCGTGAAGTGGAAATTGTCGATGCACTTTTACCAGGTCTTGAGGACGATGTGCTTGCGGTCAACATGATTCAGAGAATGACTGATTCAGGTCGACGTGTAAGATTCAATGTACTGTGTGTAGTTGGAAACAGCGATGGATACGTTGGTTTGGCAATCTGTAAGGGTAAGGAAGTCGCTTCAACGATAAAGAAGGCTATCGATAAGGCCAAACTAAACCTAATTCCAGTCATGAGAGGAAATGGGTCGTGGGAATCTGGTGGAGGACCAGGTACTTCCGTTCCTCTGAAAATCACAGGACGCTCCGGTTCAACCAGAGTCACTCTAATGCCTGCTCCAGCAGGTAAGGGTCTTGTCATTGGTGACTACGGACGTAGAGTTTTACAATTGGCAGGTGTAACCGATGTATGGAGCCGTTCTGCAGGACAAACACGAACCACAATAAACTACGCTAAGGCTACTTTCAATGCCCTTGTCGAACTAAACAAAACAAGAATTGGCGATGGCGATAAAAGGCGCCTAAACATTACAAGCGGGAGGAGTAATCAATGACTTTCCTAATCGTTCGAGTTCGCAGTGATCGTGGTGTTGAGAGAAGCATTCGCGACACAATGGCAATGATGAATCTAACTCGCGTTAACCATGCAACGATTGTACCTGAAAGTTCCACCTACGCTGGAATGCTTCAGAAGTCAAAGGACTTCGTTACATGGGGTGTAGTTGACGCAGGAACTATCGAGACTTTACTCAAAGAACGTGGCCGAATGGTCGGAGATAAGCCGGTGGATGATGCTGCAATTAAAGCAGGTTCTGAATTCAAATCTGTCAAAGATTTCGCTAAGGCTCTAGCATCTGGCGAGGCTACTATGAAGTCGGTTGATGGGCTAAAGCCTGTCTTACGACTTCACCCTCCAAGAGGCTCAAAGGGTTGGGGCGGAATCAAGAAGGCTTACTCCGTTGGTGGCGCTCTTGGATTCCGAGGCGATGAGATTTCATCTTTAGCCCAGAGGATGATGTGAGGTGAAAATATGGTATCAAGAACAAACAAATTCCGAGGTCGCTCGCGCTATCACGGTCGCGGTAAGAAGGCAGGCAGAGGTGCAGGTCTTCGTGGCGGACGTGGTAACGCTGGAATCAACAAGCATCGCCTAATGACCCGCCTGAAGTATATGCCTGGCCACTGGGGTATGCACGGTTTCAACCGTCATCCTAAGTTGAGAAATGTCAACGTCAGTATCAATTTACTACAGGTTTCGCAGATGGCGGAAGGCGATTCAATCGACCTGACAGAAATGGGCTATGACAAACTCCTAGGCAGTGGTCGTATTGACCGAGCTCTTAACATCACTGTAGCTTCTGCAAGTGCTCGTGCTATCGAGAAGGTAGAAGCAGCTGGTGGTTCAGTGAACCTAAGCGACGACGATGATGAAGATTGGGAAGAATGGGAAGAAGAGTGATTTGCACTGTTCAAAATAAATCAGAGGTGAAAAAATGGTCGAGCGTCGTCCTTCAGTACTTGGGATTGTGACTCTTTCCGTAGTTTACTGGGGTGCTTTGGCTTGGTGGCAACAAGATGCATTGTTTGGCACTGATTCAGATGCCCAAATGAAGTCACTGACAATGTTTGCTACATCTTTCCCATACATCGGTTTCGTGATTTGGGGCACTTCTAACGATCTTCCTGAAAATATTGCAGAGATTCCATATCTTGGACGGATGCTGAAACCAGCAATTTGGTTGGCATTCATCGCCTTCTTCTTCGGTTGGGGGCTAGAAGACTCCTCAACCGTTGGGTTCCTTTTGGTCGGCGTTGGTATTCTTGGATTGGGAGCAGGTCTTGCGTTAGCGTGTCTAATGTATTCAGGCTCTGAATCTAGTAGACTGTATGCTTTGCAAAGACTCGTCGATGTTTATCCTTCGATAACCAAACCCGACGGTCACGTTAGATTCAATCAAAAATTGTGGACTACAACACTTGTCCTAATTATCTACTTCATGATGACAAACGTGATGATTTGGGGTCTTTCTGAATCTACACTCGACGTATTCTCTTCATTCCGTGCGATTATGGCCGGCGCCTCTGGTTCGATTATGCACCTTGGAATAGGGCCTATCGTTACTGCATCGATTATCATGCAGCTTTTCGCTGGTGCTAAGATCATTCAACTAGACTTACAGGATTCTGCGGACAAGCAACTCTACCAAGGTGTGCAGAAGATCCTTGTTCTATTGATGATTCCAATTGAATCGATTCCTCAAGTATACGGTTTCCTTGACCCACATGAGGATATCATCATTCAATACGGCCTAGGTTGGGCTAATGCAATTATTGTGGCTCAACTATTCATAGGATCATATCTTGTTTTCCTACTTGATGAATTGGTCAGCAAGTGGGGTATAGGTAGTGGTATTTCTCTATTCATTGCTGCAGGAGTTGCTCAGTCAACCTTCGTTGGAACATTATCCCCTATAGCAACAGTACAGGGTAGCCCTTACTCACTACAAAATCCTCCTTCGGGCACTCTTCCAATGATATTCTACACACTCAGGACGGCAACTAATGCCGAATTGGTTTCGCAAAATGGTTTCGAACTAATATTGCTGAATCATGCTAATCCTGTTGCTGCTTTGATATCTTCAATTATCGTGTTCCTAGTAGTTGCTTATGCCGAATCGAGTAAGTTGGAATTGCCACTGACACATGGTAAAGTTAGAGGACATAGAGGGCAGTATCCAATCCGACTAGTCTACGCGAGTAACATTCCTGTGATTTTGATGGCTGCTCTATTAGCAAACGTCAACATGTTCACTTTGCTATTCTGGTCCCATCCAGTCCTCTCGACCGTGCCTATACTCGGTAAGGAAGGTCCCTGGAGTATGGCCCATTGGTTCGGTTCTTATGAGCCAGGAGCCACTACTCCGTCAGGAGGATTCGCTTGGTATTCCTCCATGGTAAATGGTGTTGGGGATTGGCTCATTCCGTTATTGAATCAACAAGGGGATGCTTATGGCCACGAACTTTGGCAGATTATGGTGCACGTCATAGTCTATGTGACATTCATGACTGTCGGTTCGACTATATTCGCCAAGTTCTGGATTGAGACGACAAATATGGGTGCCAAAGACGTCGCAAAACAAATCGAGAGAACCGGTATGCAAATACCTGGATTCCGAAAGAACCCCGTCGTTCTAGAGAGGATCCTAGAGCGATATATCCCACCTGTAACCGTCTTCTCCGGTGCCTTCGTAGGTCTACTAGCAGCTGGTGCAGATTTGCTCGGAACTGTAGGTAATGCCACTGGTACCGGTTTACTTCTAGCGGTCGGAATTATCCTCAGAACATACGAACAAATTCAGAAGGAACAGGCTATGGAAATGCATCCTGTTTTGAGAGAATTCTTCGGTGCAGAATGATTTTTCCTAATAGGAATTATTCATAATAATTTGATTGAAAAGTGAAGCGCGCCGTTTATATCTCAATACGAGGTAATAGCCGCGCAGTACGCTGATTTCAATTCTTCTCCTTCTCGTCATATTCATATACACAAGGTCGGTCGGCGACCTGCTGCGTCAGACTGGCGTTGGAGACTGAGGACTCTAAAGTCCGGTGAAGTCTACCATCAAGTCAGACGCAAGCCGAGGAAATGCAGTCGCGAACTTGATTCGCGATAAAGAGGTGAACCACGTTCAACTTGACCCCCGACATAGGGGGTGCAAGAAGCAGATTATTTCGATTCAAATTCAAAAAATAGAATCGGTGATCCTGCGTCAATTTTCAATAAGAATCAGCAAAAACTTGTGATCCACTCGATACTTCCGTTAGGATTGTGATTCCGCTCACGCGAAATCCGGTTGATCCTGCCGGAGGCTACCGCTATTGGAGTTCGATTAAGCCATGCGAGTCGAGAGTCTTAGGGACTCGGCGTACCGCTCAGTAACACGTGGGTAACCTACCCTATGCTGGGGAATAACCTCGGGAAACTGAGAATAATGCCCCATAGTCCACCATGCCTGGAACGGTTGGTGGATCAAAGCTCCGGCGGCATAGGATGGGCCTGCGGCGTATCAGGTCGTAGGGGGTGTAACGTACCCTCTAGCCATCGACGCGTACGGGTGTTGGGAGACATAGCCCGGAGATGGATTCTGAGACACGAATCCAGACCCTACGGGGTGCAGCAGGCGCGAAAACTTGGCAATGCGAGAAATCGTGACCAGGGAACTCCAAGTG
>JAZAAK010000042.1:0-24359 GCA_036138175.1 Thermoplasmatota archaeon
TCGGCGACCAACCATCCCTCTTTAAGCACGACGGGCGAACCCCAAAGGGTTCGATTTGAGAATACAGTTGCAATCGATTAGAATCAGTTGACAAATTCAACAGTTCTAGTTCGTAAGTTTCGCATCTGAGTATGCAGTGCTGCTCCATGTATTTGGTCGGATTTTACCCCTGTCAATACCAGCAGCACACGAATTTCATCTCCCATCGATTCATCAGTTGTAGCGCCCCAAATGATTCGAGCGTACGGATTGATTCTATCTCGAATCAATTGAGCACATTTCTCTGCATCTCCCAGGGACAATGTAGGACCTCCAACAACGTTGACAAGAGCACCTCTAGCATCTGAGATGTCGATGTCCAATAATGGTGATTCTAACGCCTCGTCGGTAGCCTTCTCGGCAGAATCTTCGCCTCTGGCTTCTCCAAGGCCAATCATTGCAACTCCTCCACCATTTTCCATGACGGAACGAAGGTCTTGGAAGTCCAGATTGACGACTCCTTCCTTAGATATCATCTCAGATACTCCAGCAATCGACCTCATCAGTAATTCGTCAGCGACTCTGAAAGCTGCATCTAAGGGTAAATCTCGAACACCTTCGACTTCCAACAAGCGCTCGTTTGGAAGCACCACTACAGTATCACAAACTTCGCGCAGTCTTTCCAAACCCCACTCGGCATTTTGTCTCCGAAGGGCTCCCTCTGATAGGAATGGATAGGTAACTACTGCAATCGTTAGGGCCCCTTCTGCCCGGGCTAAGCGAGCGATAACATGAGCAGAACCGGTTCCTGTTCCACCACCCAGTCCTGCAGTGATGAAGGCAAGGTCGCAATTCTCAACCTCCTTCTTGAGTGCTTTCTCGGATTCAAATGCCGCCTGTTCTCCCTTTTCTGGATCTCCACCTGCACCCATACCTCTGGCACTTCGACCGATGAGTACCTTGTTGTCGACCCCTACTCTAAGCAAGTGCTGGGCGTCGGTATTTATCGCCATTCCACGGACATATTCGCCATCGAATAGACCTTCCATTTCCAGTCTGGCTACGGTGTTTGAACCGCAGCCACCACAACCGAATACACGGATTCGTGGTTGTAGTGATTTCAGTAGTGATTTCAGTTCAGGATCAGTCTCCGTCACAACCGGCGCAGCCGGTGTTTCTTCCCCATCCTGAAGCTCCAATACTCGGTCGATAAGGTGCTTCATACGGAACTCTGGCCATCCAAGCAAGGATAATGCTTACCGTAGCGATTGAGCCCTATGGGCTCATTCTGTAACCCCTAATCAGTTTGCCAAAAGTTGCTTTCGAGTTTCCATGAATCGAACTAGGAAAGTGTATAATCCGCCCCAAAATGATACTGCAAGAGCTAGAGTCATACCGTTCAATTCAGCATTTCCTAACAACGCCCAGTGCGCATATTCGTGAATTGATGAGATATCGAATCCAGTTCCGCCTGAGCCGGCCTGCCAAGCGGCCCACAGAAGGCCGACAAGAGTGACTACCAATCGGTCGGCTCGGCTGAACCCTCCGTATAGTCTGCCTAGCCCGACAGACTGTGCTTGAGTTCCCATGTATGAACCGAGCAATGTCAGCAAAGCAGCAGCCCAGCCAGCCAACGGGTCTACGATGAATGCGGAGTTGTAACCGATGGCGACTACCAAACCAACATCGACTACACGATCGATGGTGTGATCGAGGAAGTCCCCGTATGGCCCTGCTGTGCCTTGATGTCTGGCCAATGCACCATCTAGTGCATCGAAAACACCAGCGATTAGAACGAGAACTACTGCTCCAACAATCATCATCGCTCCCTCATTATCGATTTCAGCGACTGTAATTAGGTAGAATGAGACGATTGAGATCACTAAAGATGTCCAAGTCAAAACACTAGGGTCTAGGTCACCCATTCTAACGACTAATGGTTGAACCATTTTGGTCCAAGTATCACGCATTTTCTCGAACATCAGCCCACCCAGTCGATTACATCCTCAGGGCTAGTCGGTTTGAAGCCATCTGAAATCCAAGAGAGAATATTTGCAACAATTACTTCCGGCCCAACTTTCGAAGTATCGAACTCAACCCAAGGAATATCATTCTCCTTCTCATTCCAAGCCCCACCGAGTAATTCCCACTCGACATTTGCCTCTACCTTTGGTAGAGGATAACCTCGTTCGTTTAGGCGCAGTCGAATAATTTCTGGCTCGCATCGTAAAAGCACAACCGCGTCCACAGGAAGATTGTGAGATAGATGCCCGTCGATTAGTTCAGTCTTTAGTGGAGCAGTCTGCCATTTTTGATTTATGTATTGTAATAGAGTTCCCATATCAACTGGATGGGCTCCGTCGGTTACATCAACCTCCTCAAGTGCACCTGCTTGCTGAGCCAGTTCTTCTATGTTTGAGATACCCATTCCATGGGAAGAAAGTAAGCCTGCGAGGGTCGATTTACCTGTGCCAGGGGTGCCAGAGAGAGCCAGCCGGTAGGTGTCTTCCACATATTCACGAGCGAGTCATTAACTCAAGAATACTCCGCGTCGGGGGCGTAACATTGACCCATCGAAGGTATCACCGGCTTTCCATGAGTGATACCGAGGCCGGCCATGTAAGCGTACTTGGAGCGTTTTCTCCAACCGAAAATAAGCTAAACATTCTACTTCTTGCAGTACCCGTAACCTGCTATTTTGCTTATGTTTCTCACGATGAGTCGATGGCGTTCTTCGCATCACTGGTCGCAATCATGCCTCTCGCCTTCTTGATGGGTAGGGCTACAGAAGAGATAGCCCTCTACACTTCTGAATCCCTAGGTGGTTTACTAAATGCTACTTTTGGAAATGCTGCTGAGATGATTATTGCTCTACTCGCAATCTATGCAGCATCTCAAGCAGTCTCCGGCAGTGACACTGAGACACTAATGGTCGGGCTAGTACAGGCCAGCCTAATCGGTAGTATTCTTGGAAATCTATTACTTGTCATGGGGCTGGCATTTTTGTGGGGGGGCATAAATTACTCTGAACAAAAATTCTCAGATTCTCAAGTAAGCTCCAATGGTTCCCTAATGTTGTTAGCGATGATTGTGCTAATCATTCCAACCGTATTCAACTCAACCGTTGGTGGTACTGAAGGCGAGGAAGGAGTTGAGCAACTAAGTCATATCGCTGCAATCGTTTTGCTATTGCTATACGGACTGTTCCTATACTTCCAATTCAAGTCTCATGTGGACCTCTTTGCTACTGAAACACACCATCATGAAGCTCCTGAAATGACAAAGAAAGATGCGATAATTCTTCTCGTAGTGGCAACTATTCTAGTGTCTTGGATGGCAGAGATTTTGGTTCACTCAGTAGAGTATGCAGCGGATGACATGGGACTACCTCATTTGTTCATCGGAGTGATTTTGCTACCACTATTCGGTAATGCTGCTGAGCACTTCACTGCAGTAGTAGTGGCTGGCAAGGATAAGATGGATCTTTCATTCGCAATCTCAATGGGTTCATCCACACAAATTGCGGTATTCGTTGCTCCAGTAATGATTCTCGTTGCTTGGGCGATGAATGTGCCACTAACCTTTGAATTCGGAATGCTAGAAACAGTCGCGGCTTTCCTTTCAGTACTGATTGTCAATGTTATCGCAGCAGATGGAAAATCGAATTGGTTGGAAGGCGCATTATTGCTGGGGACCTATATTGTTCTAGGTGCGGCCTTCCTAGTTCATCCCTAAATCAGAGGTTACCCCTCAGTCTAGGGATGGTATTTACAAATGATACAATAATAGCAATCTCCTAAATCCTGTCCACATCGTATACACGGGTTATGGATGCCTTCTTCAGGATCTAAACTCAATTCATATTCGTCACACTTACAACACAATAGACGTCCTTCCGAGGCTTCAGCGAACCCATTACCCACAGCCGCGCTTTTAGGGCATTTCTCGTTATCATTACAATCGATACAAATGACAAGCAAGCATCTCTCAGGTTGTCCAGGATAGTTTTTCTTCAGTTCAGGATCATATCCGTCACATATGATGTATTCATATCCGTAATCCTCGAATTCAAAAATCCTCTCGCACACTCTGCATTTGACATCCTCAACAGGGATGTTCAAGCTTGAGAGCTTCTCAACATACAAATCATAATTCATTTTCATAGTTAAAGAAAAATTTCCGACTTTATAACCCCGGCGCAACGCTCTCCCGGCGGAGTCCTTAAAATGAGGTAAAAAAAATCTTAATTTTACACACCTGAATTAAAATTCTAATCCCGAAATAGGAATAAATCAGTATAATTATGATAAGAACGATGAATGCTCACACTCTACCCTATGATTCGGGAATATTGACCTCGATATTACCATCCTTTAATCGAGCCTCATAGATTTTCAAATCCTTCTGTTTACTTAATTTTCCAACCATTTTCCCATAAGGGGGGAATAATGGAAATGGAGACCATTCAATCATTTCACCAGTTTCTATGTTGTGAGTTGTTTGGTGTAGTGGGCATGTGATACAATCATCCTTCACCTTACCACCATAGGCGAGTGGCCATCTCATATGTCTGCAGAGAGCTTCTGTAGCATAGTATTCATCACCTTCGTCAAACCGACCGACCAGAATCATTTTTTTTCCAACGGTCAGCATTTTTTTCTTACCAGGTTTCAACTTTGATGATTTTATTGCAATTCTCCAAGCCAAAACACCACCTCCATCAATCAGTATAGAACCTAATTCGCTAACCTTCTAGCACATTCTTCGAGGCTTTCACCTTCATTTCTAAGACTCCGAATATAGTTTGGAATGGATGTAATAGAATTTTCCAAATCCTTCAGATCTCCTATCCACTCTAATTCTGTTTTTGACTTCTCAGAGTTTTCTTGCCATTCGTGAACACTCCAAACGGAACATCCTGAATCTTCATCACTCTGGACTTGTTTGAACCAAGGGATGACTTGTGGTTCTCGAACTAAATCGTGTCTTTGCACAAATCTAACAATGCAGTCATCCTTGACAAAATTCCACCCAGCATCCTGAAGCCAATCTTCCGATATGCCATCTTCTGCCCCTAATTGAAACCAGATTAAGGGAGGGGTCTCATGATTACGAAGTAGCAATTTCCTTACTGCTTCTCTTGCTCTTTCAGGTGCAAGAAACAGAACAACAATCTCCGGTTCGATTCCGTCCTCGATCATAGGCCTAATTGGATATCCAGAAATGCTAGCACCGGCATCCTTAGGATGAATCGGAATTGGATTCCAGCCTCTTTCTGATAGGTCATTTACAGCAGAATGAGCAGGTCTTTCTGAATTTAATCCAGCACCTAGAATATGGACGAATTTGGTCTGCGAGACCAAATCAAGAAGTCGATCCGAATCATTCATCCTCATGCTAGACATAGCTAACCTGAACTACGCAATATATGAATTTCTGTCAAATTAAATTCTATTTCCGGCTCAACATTGAAGACAGTTTTTTTTCAGCATTACACATGATGATGATGCGCGATGGTCCACGCTACGGATTTTGGGAAAGGATTAGACGTGGCTGGCAAGTGACAAAATTAGGCATTAAAGTTGTTCGTGCGGATCCAGAATTAATCGTCTACATGTTCTTTTCCGCTATGTTTTCCATCGGTGCTTTTGTTGTTTTGATGACCTCAACTGGAGGTTTAGGATACTTCATCGGAGGTGGAGAAGAAGGCTTCGAACAGGGCGCATATGTGGGTAGTTTCCTCTCTTACATGGCTGTAGCCATCATCACGGTTTTTTGGAATGCGGCAATAATTGCCAGTGCTCATTACCGTCTGACAACTGGCGACAATCCTAGCTTTTCTTACGGGATTCGTCAGGCGATGAAGTGTCTTCCTCAAATTTTCATTTGGGGTCTAATTTCAGGAACTGTTGGGCTGATTATTCAAGCATTGGAGGGTATGAAAAATTCTGATAATCCAGCGGCGGCTGCAGTTGGATGGATTGTATCCTTGATTGTACAGGTCGCTTGGTGGATAACTACTTTCTTTGTTGTACCAATGATTGTCATCGATAATCTAGGTGTTAGTGAAAGCATGTCGAAGAGCCCAGAATTATTCGGGAATACCTGGGGCGAAGACATCGCATCAAGTGCTGGAACTGGAATCATCAATTTCTTGGTGTGTTTAACCATAGTTTTGATCTGTCTACCTCTCTTTGCTTTAGGAGAGATAGGTACTGGTTTTGGACTACTTCTGATGTTTTCCGGAATCGCTCTATCAGTCCTATTCTTCACCGCTTGTGAGGCTGTAAATAGAGCATCATTGTACTATTTTGCGAAGACCGGGGAAGCCCCTCCAATGGCTCAAAAATTAGGTTTAGAATTCTAGAATGATTCAATACACTCCAACTGAATTAAATTTCTGCGTAGTAGTCAATTACCACTTCATTGAGTTCTTCTCTAGCACTTTTTTCATCCACGGTCAGAGTAACTCCGTCCCTACGTAATGCTTCACCATCGACAAAGACATCCATTACTTTACCACCAGAATATAGCAAGTTAGGAAGTAATCTTCTACCATCTCTTCCGATAGGTGACATTCGAATATCATTGAGATCCCAAGTAACCCAATCCTTGGATTCTTTAGTCGATAAACGCCAGGTTTCTTCCGGGCCTAAAACTCGAGCATTCCAATGATCATGCTTCTGAACCAAACTGGCCGCTTTTGCTTCTGCACGCATATCGAGGGAATTGTTGCTTGCCGAACCATCAGTTCCCAACCGAACATCCACCTCTGCTTCCTTCATCGCAGGATAGGACATTGTGCCGCCACAAGCGAGCTTCTGGTTGGAGGTTGGGCAATGAACAGCATGAACTCCATGCCCGGCTAGAATCCTCATCTCTCTCTTGGTCACCCAGCCACAATGGGCACAAACAGTGCTTCCTTCTTCTGCATCTTGGAAGTATCCTATCGAGTCGAGATATTCGATTGGATACATTCCATGTTCAGCGTGGCAGTCGGCTACTTCCTTACGAGTCTCAGAGGTGTGAATATGCAACATAGAACCTGTTTTCTTCGCTAGTTCTGAACCCTTCAGTAGAGTGTCTTCATCGCAGACATATACTGAATGCGTACCTACTCCGTATTCGATTCTCCCCGGTCTAGGCGAATCTCCAGTAATCAAACCCTCCATATGACGCAGCGCATCTCCTGAGCCGGGCTCAAAATTTGGAGTCAATCCATCCGTAATTGGGCCACAAAGAGTTGCCCTTACACCAGTTTCTGCAAGTGTTTGTCCTATTGTCTCGGTATGGAAATACATGTCACAGGCATAGGTTGTTCCAGTTGCTATCATCTCTGCAGCAGCGGCTTTTGTACCAACTCTGATTAGATCCTCAGTCAATTTCTTCTCAACAGGGAAAATTGCAGTTTCTAACCATTCCATTAGAGGCAATCCTTCACCCATTCCTCTATTGAGAATCATTGGAAGATGTGTGTGCCAATTTTGGAAAGAACGAGTAATGATTCGTCCAGATCCATCGATTGTTTCTAGGACATCCTCGTCTCCTTTACTAGTCGACCATGAACCATCTTGGTGAAGGATGAAATCGCCGTGCTGCGGAACACAATCGTGGTCCATTAGCCAAGCATTGGTATATCGGCGAGAGCCGACGATTCCCAAGTTTTGACCCCCTGACATAGTAATCCTCATTCCAACCGCAGAGGCGGTTTTGACTCAAGGTTTCCCTCGCTTCCAATTCAATTAGTTTGAACTGGTAGGCATAAACGGGATTAGTTTAGCAGCTAAAGCACCGAAATCTCTAGTCTGAATGTATACCTTGCCTTGCCCGTTGAATTTCATGACGAGTCCTTCTCCACCAAGAAGTGCAGATCCTAGTCCTCCAACTTTCCCAATGTTGTAACTTACGCCATCTGTGAATGCTACTACATGGCCTGTGTCTACAACAACTTCTTCTCCATTGATTTCGATTTCTTTCAAGGCACCGTATGAGGTGTAGAATACAGTTCCTGTACCTTGAGAAGCACTTGCACGAAGGAAGAATACACTCTCTCCGGAAAAGAATCCCTTTGCGCCTTGGAACTTTGTGTCAGTCTCAACATTAGCGGTGCTAGCAATGAATGCTCCACCCTGCATAAACAGAGTCTGTCCTGGTCCTAATTCGAAAGAAGAAATATCACCTGGAGCGCTAGGTGCGAGAGATACCCAACCGTCTCCATTAGACGTGTATGTGTTCAGGATGAATGATTCTCCACCGACCATACTCTTCATCAATCCCTTGAAGAAGCCGCCGGACATTCCGGACTTCATTTCAACATTAGAGGACTGGGCTACCATTGCTCCAGGCTCTACTTTCAATTGCTCTCCATTGGAGAGGCGTACGGTCATCAGTGTGAATGCTGGTCCAAACTCAAATTCGTGTTCCATAATTAATCGGCCAAAACAGTCATTATTAGAATCATGGGATAAAAAATCCGAACAATTTCGTCAGAATTTTATCCATTTACGACACAGTTGGCATTTAACCTGCTGACAATCTCTCCATTCTGGTTAGTCAACGACGCTTCAACAATATCGCCTTTGTACATTCGTCCAACACCAGCAGGTGTTCCAGTCCAAACTAAATCTCCTGGTGAAAGATCATACCAACCAGACAAGTGCTCGACTAAGTCCTCAACAGAATGAATCATCAAGGATGTAGGGGCATCTTGTTTGGTTTCACCATTAACTTTCATACTAACTTGTAGAACTTCATCTTGGTATTGTGTCCAAGTTCCCAAAACACCACTTCCTCGGAACGCCTTACCTTCGGCCCAAGGCCATCGCTTATTCTTCGCAATTGTTTGTCTCGTTCGATTAGTAGTGTCGCATCCTATGCACATAGCTTCAGGTCGCAAATCATCCCCCAATCGGACGACTAGTTCAGCCTCGTGGTCGATGTGGTCATCCTCGTTCATCAACTCAATTACATTGTTTCCATTTTTATCGGCTTCAACATGGGCACTCGCGGGCTTAAGGAAGAACCTAGGATATTCTTCCGAGATGTCTCCGCCTATCTCTTCTGCATGCGCGGCATAATTTCTGAAACAGCACCATCCTAGGCCCATGGTTCAATCGTATAGGCTTCAAGCCTTGAGCGATACGGTGTTCTAACCTTAGTTTTCATCACGAGGATTCAAGGGGGTGCGTTGTCCGATTGGTACCAATGGCCGATGACCCCTACCGAGTCCTAGGCGTCCAAAAGGATGCAACGGACGCGGAAATAAAGCGGTCTTACCGCAAGTTGGCAAGACAACATCACCCAGATAGAAATCCAGACGATGAAGCGGCTGAAGAGAGATTCAAGGCAATTCAAGCAGCATATGACCAGATTGGTACAGCCTCGGCACGAAAGGAGTATGACCAACAGAGAAGAGTAGAGGAGATGTTCGCCAGAGGCGGCAATCCATTTTCCGGATTTGGTGGAGGAGGCGGTGGCTTCCGAAGCGGCGGATTCGGTGGCGGGCAAGGCTTCGATTTCTCAGATATTCTTAACCAATTTATGGGCGGGATGGGAGGAGCAGAAGCGCAATATCAGCAACAAAATAGGCAACAAAGCCGTCCGTCTCAACCACCACCTGTAAGAAAGGGTCCAGATATTGAGGCTGGAATTGATATTACCTTAGAACAGGCTCTCAGTGGTACTAAAATCGAGTTTGGTCATCGTCGATTAAGAATCTGTGAAAGATGTGAAGGTAACTCCTTTAACTCTCGAAAACCATGTCCAAAATGCTCAGGTAAAGGCGTTGAATCAAGATCCTCGACAATCACGGTTAGCGTACCTTCGGGGGCACAGCATGGTCAACAATTACGTCTCAAAAAAATGGGTCATGAACACCCCCAAGGAGAGGCTGGAGACTTGCTAATCACAATCCGTCTAGATGCGGAAGAAGGACGTCGTTGGGAAGGTGGTAGATTGATTCAGGAGGTTCCCGTTCCGTACTCGACTTTGATGTTAGGTGGTGCAGTTAGGATACGCACTCCAGCGGGTAAGCGAGTACAAATCGAAGTCGTTGAAGGCACAAGGATTGGTGATCGTCGCCGTCTTGTTGGCCACGGCCATGACGGCGGTCCTCTAGATATTGAATTCATTCTGGCCGAGCCAGAAAAAGTCAGCAAGGAGCAGAAAGAAGCACTTGACCGATTGAGAGAATCGGGCCTTTGATTAAACATTAATTAAAAAACGCGCTTTTTGGGCAAGGGCTATGCGAGAAGTCAGAGATTTTGGCAAAGTAGCCGACTTCTTACTTCCTCGCAGTTTCAAATTACACGCAGCGGTCCTAGTAATCAGCCTACTAATGGTTCCAGGACTGATTGCTAGCCTAACTCCAATCGATGTGAACTCATACGATATGGAATCACCCGAATTAACCGCTAATCAAGTTGTAGCGGATGAATTTGAAGCGGCCGAAAAAACTCATGGTTTTGCAGTGTCGGTGAGGGGTCAGGATGCGATTTTATCATCCGAATCTGCACCACATTACACCTCAGATGGAGAGATAGATTACGCCAACTTACCCCATCCATCTGAAAGGGTAGATTACCAAGGAAGAAGCGCAGGTTTGGTTGGCGAGGATATTCCCTTGGGCGGGATTCTCAATCTAACAATTCTAAGGGAGATAGAAAATAAGACTGCTGTTGCGAGTACGCATTATCTATCCAATTTTACTCGACCATTGGTAACCGAATTAACCGGTACTGGATTCATGGGACCAATGTCTCTACCCGATTTATTGCGAGCCTTCATGGCTGGAGAATCGTTACTAACTCAACCAACAATCAATGTATTTGGAATACCTCAACCTGCTAAGACAAATTGGGAAGATTGTGGGGTATTGGAATGTCTAACCTATGATGACCCAAACGTAACTCAAGCCCACATCGATTTAGCAGCCCATCGGATGATAATGTACTCAGATGGGGCAATGCTTCGATGGTTTTCCTCTGATAGAGGATTCACTCATGACGAGAATAGTACATTGATGGGTCCGATTGGAGGAACAATTCGAGAAGACGGCACCTTCGACGAAGATGTAACTTGGGGCCCTGGTCGATGGTCGGCATCCACGACTTGGATTTTGATTCAATTAAGTCGAACCGATTTGGAGGAAAACGGAATTACATATTTTTGGGCTGATGCAAAAAATGAGCCAGAAGGATATCGATTCGAAGGTCTTGACTTGGTCACAACACCTCCTGAATTTACCGTTGATGATTGCAGGGAGTTGCGTGAAGAAGGACTAGAGGTGTGTAGCTTTGAATGGGCAATCATCGATTTAGAAAAGCAGATGCGAACTACAGATCAACTCGCTGTGACCTTCTCAATAAATGAGGGAGTAAACGTAGAATTGAATCGCGAGTTGATTGAATCCAGTTTACTACTAATCGCTATGGCATTAGCAATCGCAGTCCTTCTCTGGTTCAGTCTGCGGAGAGCATCTGATGTTGTTATTGTAGGAGCCACCTTGATTTTTGCACTACTCTGGATGCAGGGTTCAATTGGCTGGATGATGGTCCTCGGTGAAAGATATGGATTCAAGATAATCAGCAAGAGCCAATTTTCCAACTTACTTCCAATACTCGTCATTGCTCTTGGCATTGATGACAGCCTACACGCGCTGCATCGCTACAAGGAAGAGAGGCGCCGAGGGCGTACGCCAGAAGAATCCGCTCACTCGTCATTATCCAGAGTTGGAAGGGCAATCATGTTGACGTCTTTCACCACTATGTCTGCTTTTGCTGCAAACTTGACTTCTGACATTGCAGCACTAAGGTCATTCGGAGTTGAGGCGGCATTAGGGGTCGCTGCAGCATTCATTCTGACAGGTATCTGGGCGCCATTAATTCGAATGGATTGGGATAAACACCTCCAAGGAAAAAGAAAGTTACCAGAAGAAGAGGAAGGTATAGTTCACATGATAAGTGAAGAAAACTTAGTGAAAATTGCAGATAATTCTTCAAAGAATTCGGCCGTTCTTCTCGTCTTGATCTTGGCAATCACGGCCGTTGCTGTGCCTATGATGCTCAGTCTTGAAGGAGATTTCAAGGTAGAAGATTTCCTCGATGAAGAATCAGATTTCGCACAGGCGGTCGAGCTAGTCAATACTAGATTTAGTGACGAAGGGGAGCCAGCGGTAGTAATTATCGAAGGCGATATGCTAGATCCTAGGGTATTCGCAGCGATTCAGGCAACTAGAGACAACATGGCTGACCCAAGCCCCAATGATCCTGAGAAGTACACTAAGACGCCACTAGGTACACCTGAACTGCATGCAGTAGATGAGTTAGTTTGGGCCGCTAAGGCTAGTATGTTCGCCAACTTCACGCCATTTGTCGAAGCGGGTTGGGAATCGAACTCTCTCGAATGCGATACACTACTAACAGGATTACCCGATGAGAATGACAGAGATTGCTTGCGATTCATGTATGGATTCGTCTATGTCTATGGTGTTCCAGAAGGTGGCTACATCCCACATATTCCACCATCATTAACGGCACTAAATATCGCTCCAAATTGCGAAATAGACCCTGAAATGGTACATCTTTGTCAAGATGGTAGCATTCCAGAATACCCCAGGATGACACTTCGATGGGGTATCGCAAATCCCGAACAGTTCATAGTTGTTGAACAGGTTTTGGCAGAGATGGAAATGGATATGCAACCATTCCAAGAGTTGGCCGCTCAAGACATCTCACAAAGGGCAGATATCGAATCTGCTAGTCAAGAATATCCGGTAACATGGGCTATTGCTACCGGTGATCCAGTAACTCGTTTTGTCGCTGCCAATAGCATGCAGAATCAACTTCAAGGCACATTGGTCTTAGGAGTTCTATTTTGCTTAATCACTCTATGGTGGGGATTCCGAAAGGTCGAGTATGGCTTCGATGATTATTCTCTAAGAGATCTCGCTATATCCTCGCCGGTAATTTTTGCAATTACCGGATATGTATATCTGACAGTTAGCGTAAATCTTGCAATTGCCATTGCAATCCTATTGGTGATAGGTGCTGGATATTGGGGGACAAGGTCGCTATCGACTGCAATCTTTACAACGATTCCAATTGTAATTGTCATAATCTGGCTGTACGCTATAATCGCGGCCGCAGGATATGGGTTGAACATGGTTACTGTCGCAATTGCCGCGATGAGTTTGGGTGTAGGAATAGACTACGTTATTCACGTGGTTGAGAGGTATCGAGAGGAACGCGCAACAGGTGCAGATGTAGAGACCAGCATCAAGGCCATTGGTGGAGCTGCAGGCCTTGCATTGTTTGGATCAGCAGTCTCTGATGTAACAGGTTTCCTAATCATTACACGCTCTGCAATGGGCTTCTTTGCGAGCTTCGGTTTGTTCTGTGCCGCAATGATAGGGCTTTCCTTATTCGCCAGCCTCGTAGTTACTCCTGCAATGCTTGGGGCTATGGCCCGAACGAGGAGCAAGAAGCCTCAGCAGGTTGAAGCGGTTGGGGCTTGACGGCTGGTTGAACCACATGGATGCATCCGATTCGTTGACCGACCTTGAGAGGGGAAAGGAAGACTGTGTAATGCGGTTTGCTGATGGTCAATCATTCCGAGTAGATTATCTCGAAATTAGGTTGGCTTGTCCTTGCGCCAAGTGTGGACCTAGACAGGAAAATGAACAGCGAATCATTGAGTTCCGTGAGGAGGTTATGAGATTTCGTTTGGACAAGCCGAAAGCCGAATTAGTCGGCCGCTATGGTTTACGATTTTCATGGCCTAGCGGCTGTTCTAGCGGTATTTTCTCCTTTCCTCTTTTACGGGGTGTATGTGAAGAAAAAGGTATCTTAATTGGATAGAAGCGCTCAAAGGTAACCCTTGATTCCGCAAATCATCGCAATGTGGGATTCCCTCCCTCGCTGCGGTGGGTGATTCAATGAACCCAGATGAGCCAGAGGCCGATGAGAATACGCCTGAAGAAGAGGAGTGGCAACTCTATGCGACGGCTGGTTATGCTGCAGCAGAAGACCCTTGGGATGACCTAGTTGAGGTTGAAGACGATGAAGAGGAAGAAGAGGAATGGTTCGATGGTGACGATTTCGAAACTAATGGACAAACTTTGGATTGGGATTCTCCACCTTGTCCTGCTCCGCTAGGTATTGCTCACATGATTCAACTCGGTACCTGCAATCACTGCTTGCACCGAGTCGGCGGGCGGCGAACTGAAGAAATCGGAGAAAAGGGGGGCGCCTCACTTCGCGCTGAGGCCTTTGCTAGAGACAAGGAATTGGAATCATTTGAGGCTCCCGATATATGTCCACTTTGCGAGAACCTCTTCGAAGATGTAGACAATATCGTTGAGAGAATAGTCGAACAAACCGGCGAACTCGATCATGGCTCATTACAAGTTGGAGTCCACGTACCTAAGGATCTAATTCAGGAAGAGGACAGAATCCGTACCCGCCATGCAGCACCGGGTTCTAGACCTCTAAAGGCGGCATTTTCGGAAGCTGTACAGACTGGAGTTTCTACCCGCATGGATGGTGTTGAATTCGTTAAAGAGAGACCGGATTTGATGATTTTAATCGATTGCTTAACCCTCAGGGTTGATGTTGATATTCGTCCGGTATTCATCTACGGCCGCTACAAAAAATTGGACAGAGAGATACCACAAACTCGCTGGCCATGTCGCGCTTGTCGCGGCCGTGCAGAGGGCTGTGAAGCCTGTGAGGGAACAGGACTCCAATACCCGGATTCTGTGCAGGATCTAATCGGAGAACCATTCCGATTAGTATTGTCTGCAGAGGATACCTCATTCCACGGAATGGGTCGAGAAGACATCGATGTGCGCTGTTTAGGAAGAGGTCGTCCTTTTGTCTTAGAAGTAAAGCGTCCAAAGGTCCGTCGAACCGACTTGGGGGAAGTCATGGAAGCAGTCAACTCAAACGCATCTGGAAAAATCGAAATTAGCGATTTACGTTGGACGAACCGTAGTGAAGTTAGTCGAATAAAAGAAACTCGAGCAGAGAAGTCCTACACCATCCGTTTCTCGGTTGAGGAGCCGCCTGAAGAGGCCTTCATCGTTGAATCAATCTCTAATCTATCGGGAGTCACTTTAGAACAACAAACACCCAAGAGAGTATCTCACCGCAGAGCGGACAAAAACCGCAAGCGTAAGGTTGTGTCAATCGACAATGTAGTAGTCGAAGACAATGAAGTGCAATTTTCGGTACGCTGCGAGGCTGGAACATATGTCAAAGAGTTGGTACATTCCGACGAAGGTAGAACAGTTCCATCAGTAGCAGGAGTTTTGGAGAGTCCCTGTGAAGTAATTTGGCTGGATGTTGAGGATATCCACGCTGACTGAAGCCCGTAGGGCTCAGATGGGCTTAAGAATGGGCGGCAGGTCGACCGCTCGCACGACCTATGGTCGATGGGTGAAAAATCATGCGCAGAAGTCACGGTACTCGTCAAGGAACTCGCAGTATTCTACGCCGGTCCAAAACCCAGCGCGGTAGAATAGATATCGCTCGAGTCATGCACCAATACGAGATTGGTGATAGAGTCGCAGTCGTGCTTAATGGCTCCCAGCAAAAGGGTATGCCTCACCGCAGATTCCAAGGCGCAACCGGGGTAATCGAAGCCAAGCAAGGCCGAGCATGGGTAGTTGCTCTTCACGACAAGAATATGGCAAAGACTGTCATAGCCCGCCCAGAGCACCTACATCCATTGGAGTGATTTACATGAGCAAGAGAGATTTTGTCGACTTCGCTACAGTACGTGATTTACTATTGGATGCACGAGAACGCCGTGGTGAGTTATCATACGAACAGAAAGTCGCTCTACAACATGCTGAATGGGCAGCTAGTGAGAATCGAGGCGGATTAAAGACAAGTCCTGAAGTATTCACAAACCTATTCGGAGATCTCGCAAAGAATGAGAAATTAGGCCAACATCCAGAAGTTTGTGCAAAGATTGCCGAACTTGCTCCAATGAAGGTAGAGGATGTTCGAGTCATAATCGCTTCCAAGAGAATCGCAATGGACACAGACGAGGTAGAAGAAATCATCACCATTGTCAGACAACACATTCTTTGAGTCTAAGAATCTAATTTCCGACTAAATGTCAGCATTTTGCTATAATTTTGCCAAATCCTACTGAACACATCCATTCATGAGGGGTAACCGACTCTCAAGGACTGAACAATATGCAGCCGAAGGATGTAGACGGCGTCGCTGCCGGTAATCCATTTGCATCTGAAACTCATCTTCGTGTTCTTGATGTAATGGAAAGAAGACCTGTAGGAATGGAAATACATGCTATTTCGGAACCAGGCCTCCACATTGTTCGGTCAAGATTGAACGATGGTTTTACTGCTAAATCTGGTGACCATTTCGCTCTCGAATCAGGTAAGTCCGGGCCATTGTCTCCAATACGCTTCCAAGATCTCTCAGGAGATGCAAATTCAGCATTACAGGAATCGATTGCTGAATCAATCAAAGTGAACCCAGATCCACATTTGGGATTCTATAATCGGGCCAACAATATTTCACTCAAGGTTCATGCCTTCCAATTACTCCCTGGAGTTGGTAGTTCAACAGCTAGGTCTTGGGTAGAAATACGCGGGCCGAATGGCTGGGTAGACTTGGATGAAGTGAGTCAAAAACTAGATATTGATGCAGTCGAATTGCTAGCAGAGAGATATGTTAGTGAAATGGAAAACCCAGGAGAAGTTCCATGTCTACTAGATTTACTGGTTAGAGTCGACGCCTAATCGAGGTGTGCGGATGGACGATCTCGACGTCAGATTGCTAGTAGAATTGCTACGTGACCGAATCACCCCAGATCGTTCGCTTGGTCAACATTTTCTCCTTGACGAAGCGGTTATTGCTAGGGCTGTAGAAATCGCTTCAAAGAACCATCCAATTAACGAGCATAGTCATGTTTTGGAGATTGGTCCGGGTCCCGGTTCCTTGACATTGGAATTATTGCGAACCGGAGCAAAAGTAACTGCTATTGAATTAGATCAAGAAGCCACATCGCACCTCGCTAGAGTTTTCAACGGTGCAGATTGTAAATTGCAAGTAATTCACGCAGATGCACTAGAAACCGATTGGCCGGAAGAAATTACTCACATCGTGTCAAATCTCCCATACCAGATATCTAGTCCGGTGTTAGAGAGAATCCAGAAGTACCACTCCAGTTCCCAACTTAAAGGGATTTCATTACTCGTTCAGGAAGAGTTTGCTGAACGGATGGCGATGAACAAAGGGTATGCAACGCGTGGACCCTTAGGCCACTCCCTTTGGCTCGATTTTGATGTTGAATTGGACTCAAAGGTTGCACCTCATTCATTTAGCCCATCACCACGAGTCCATTCACGCTTGACAAACCTAATTCCTGTTAATCGGGAAATGACACAATCGATTGACAACCGACTTTTCAGAATGGTAATCACGGAATGTTTTGCTAACAGGCGTCGAAAATTAAGGACATCTCTCAAAAAACCACCTAAACGCCTCAATAGAATATCTGGGTGGCATCGTTCTCGCTGGGAAACAGCATCCAAGTCAATACCCAGCGAAACTCTGGATCTCCGACCCGAGAATCTAACTTCCGAGGATTGGGTCTCGCTAATCAGCCAAATTACTCAGTCGTGAACTATACTGAGAACAAGTGAACCACGCCTTCAAAGCCCACAGTAGGGTCCGAGACAATAGCGCAGTGTGTGCAGACGCTGCTGGGAAGGGAGTTGGTTAGATGGCCAAGAAGGACACATATCTCGCGCTTTTGCGTAGAGGAATTGATGAAAATACGGCTCAACTCCTAGCTGACTCGGGTATCAAAGTCGGCGATCTAAAGAAACTCGATGAAGAGAAACTTCGCAATAATTACGGTCTCAAGAAAGAGATTGCAAAGTCGGTACTTGAGGCTGTCAAATCTGGACCAAGAGCCTCTGCAAAGCAACGTTACCTAGCCGATGTTCTCTCAAAAGACAAGAAGAAGCAGGTCGACAAAATCGAGGAGCAACGCTTCAAGCGAGAGCAGAAGGATATCGTTTCAGAGCTTAATGAGAAGAAAGAGGAATTACGCCTAGCTAAAGTAGAGGCATTCCGTTCGAAGAAATTGGTTATGAATCGCTTGGGTAAAACCATCGAACTCATCGTCAAACTAGAGAATTCATTCGATGACGAATCCAAGCGTGAACAGCGTACTAAACTACGCGACCAACTTGAGACTAGAGGTCTAGAGGCGGCTAGAGATCACGAGATGCTTGAATTGGTAGGAACACCCCAAGACATTGTTGACTTCCGCCGAAAAATAGCTCCTAAATTGTGTATGTATGCTTGCCCCGAATGTGGCGAAGAGATGGATCCTCGAGGCGGTAATGTGATTGAAGATACTGGTGACTTCTCATTTGTTTGCTGGGATTGTGAGGAAGAATTCCATGCACCAATGGCAAACTTTGTCGATAAGCAGCTAAACAATGGCTCTCGAATTAAAATCGACCCAAAGATGAAACCTCGAGAAAAGCTTGTTCGAAAGCCTAAGAAGAAGTCAGCCGAAATAATCAAGGATGCGATGATTAAGGATTTGGAAGCAACCGGTGCATCTGCTGAAGAGATGGCGGCTGCGGTGGAAGCAAGCGACCTGACAGGCGGTCTGATGAGCATTGATGAGTGGATTGACCAGACACTCGCTGCAAAGGGCTACATCCAAGCTCAAGAGCATCGAGAAGACTTCATTCTCGCTACAGGTGCAGGTGCTACTAAGTTCAACAAGTGGATGAAGAAGGCTGGCCTCGTATTCAATAAACAAACAGGCCAATGGACTCGCTGGAAGAATGATTGAGTTCACAGGTCGATTTCAAGACGAATAATCGATTCGGAGTGCCGTGGCGATAGTCCGATTCTTTCGTGGTTCTCTTCTTCTCGGGGTGGCAGAAGCCGAAGAAAACGAGCCTTTGGTTGAGGTGGCAGAGAAGGCTGGAGTTGACATTCCAACTAATTGTACATCGGGCAACTGCGGCACATGTTTAGTTCGTTTGAAGGACGGAAAAATCGAATATCCTGAGCCATTACCACCAGGGCTTGATGAATTTCTTATTGAGGATGGGGGAGTCCTGTCGTGCTGTATGCAAGCAAGTGAAACCTGCGATATCGATGTAATCCCGCCTTTGTGATGTGATATTATGGATGACCAAGAATTTCTGTTCTTAGTAATATTCAATTTTTTAGGGGTAGGAATTGCTGTATGGTTTCTCTATACACGCCTTCGTGCGAAACTTGTAGAAGTAGAGGTTCGTAAAGCACGAAGATGGAAACGTGATAGTAAAATGGAGAGTGAAGAATGATGGATACGATTAATCTGAAAGAAAAATTAGCGAAATTTTCTGACCATTGGTCGCCAAAAGTTATTGCTGAATTAAACGATTATCAATTCAAATTAGTGAAAATCCAAGGCGAATTTGTTTGGCATAATCATCCAGATACTGACGAGGTATTCATCGTAATTGAGGGTAGCATGAATATCGAGTTTGAGAACGAAACAATTCAACTAAACGAGGGTGAGATGTTAGTGGTCCCCAAAGGCATAGAACACAAGCCGTATGCAGATTCAGAATGCAAAGTTATGCTAGTTGAGCCCCGTGGCGTGGTAAATACTGGAGATGCTGACAGCGAACTCAAAGCTGATAATGACGTCTGGATTTGACTATTCATTTATTGCAGCAGTCCATCTGTCCGCTTGAGGTACACCAACAACTTCGATATGACATGCAAGTACCCCCTTCTGTTGGTTTATTTCAGAGCGGAGTTCCATCAGGTCGTTGATACAACACGGACAATGTGCTCGAGTTGGTTGTATCCACAACTGGACAATACCAGAATCATCAACTTCAACACCCTTCAATATTGATTCATCAGTAATCTCAATTCCATGGGGTTCAGTTCTTCCGCGTAATAATCGTGCAAGCCGCTTCTGAGCCGTTTTTTTGACTCGGCTCATGCGTCCCACTCCGTAAGCAGCCCCCATGAATCCCCCATAGTCAGGCATTCCATTCCATCTTGAGTTCGAACAAAAGTATCCTCAGTTCCAATAGCACCTGAGTCATAGATTACCTTAGGTTCAATCGCCATTGTTCCTCCAATTGGGAGTTCTCTGTCGAAGCGATCGGCGATAACCGGAGTTTCATCGAGCTCTAATCCTACTGAATGACCCAGGAAAACGGCTTGTTCAGGCGGCATTCCCATAAGATGTTGAGAGTAGCCCATTTCATCAGCCATTGCACTACCAATTGTCCATGCCTCAGAACAATATTCTCCTCTTCCAAGACTTGCAACAACCGAGTCCCTAATCTCGGCCATATCATTCAATTTACTCATCGATTCTTCATCTAGCCGACCTGCACAGAACATTCTGGTACAATCTGAAACATATCCACGATGTAGGTGAACAATATCGACGATAACAGGCTCTCCGGCTACGACTTTTGCGTGGCCGGCGCCTAGTGAAGAAATTGGACTTGCCCCTAGCCCACCGATAGCTGAATCGAAGTATGATGGAACGGCTCCGGATCTTCCTGCAGCGATTACAACTCGGTCGCAATCCATCGGCCATCGCCTCATCCTAATGCGCCCTCCAAATCCTGCTGCCCGACTAACTTCATCGGCAGTAGCAGCCATTTCTAATTCGCTACGCCCCTCTCCGCCAACTTCTCTGACCGCTTCGAACATCTCTCGATTTATTCGTCCGCTTTCTCGGAGCATTTCAAGCTCCCAAGAAGATTTTGTCTCCCGCAAACCGTACATTAGGTAAGTCGCATCCTGCATTTCACCTAGGGTGGACATTCTTCTAGAGAAGTACTGCCACCTGTCATGAGGCATTTTTCCAGCCAACATAGCAGGCGCAGAAGTTGCGCCAAGTGAACGGAGTGCATCCGTCATTTGTCTCATTCTTGGCTGAGCGATAATCGGGTCCGGAGCATTATCATCACCTGATTCAAATTTCGCTCTTCTCAGTGATTTTCGGACCCAATGTGTATTCTCTACATCTGATCCCTCAGCCCCGATGAGAATCATACCGTTTTGTCTACCACCAGTCAACCAGTAGAGTTCCACTGGGTCATCGATTAGTGCCGACTCAAAACCAGTTTCTGCGAGTGCTGACGACAATCGACTACGGCGCTCTTCCAACTCAGTAACAGGGACTCGCCAGTCTTCTCCATCTGGGCCGGTAAGTCGCTCCGCATCCCACGCCATCAACTCGCCACTACGGCAGAGACACAAAGGCATTGGGGGGGAGTTCTGAGCCGACCTATCTCCATCATTATCAAAAGACGCCTGCTGGTGGCCCACATCGTGAAAGACGTTCTATCCTTGGACGATATTCACCTAAGCGGTAAGCGTGTGCTATATCGCGTCGACATTAATTCACCCCTTCATCCAGAGACTGGTGCCTTCCTGGATGATGGAAGACTTAGGGCGATTCTACCTACTCTAGACTACCTTTCAGAATCCAAGGTTGTGATTCTTGGGCATCAGTCTAGGCCCGGTAAAGACGATTTTACAGATCTTTCAGGTCATGCAGAAAGACTTGGTAGAATTCTTGGGCGACCTATTCGTTTTGTTCCCGATGTCTGTGGTAAAGAAGCGATAGATGCTATTCGAAGTTTGCAAAATGGGGAAATTCTTTGTTTGGACAATGTGAGAATGCACAACGAAGAAATTTCTCTGAAGAAGGCTGAATTAGAAGAATTACGGATATCTCAAATCGTCTTGAATCTCGCTCCAGAATTTGATGCATATGTTACTGACGCCTTCGCCGCAGCACACCGTAATTCCCCCACATTGACAGGGTTTGCAGATGATTTACCCTGTATCGCAGGGCGCTTGATGCAACGAGAGATTAGCGCCCTACAAACTGCTGTTACAAACCCGCCTCGACCATACGTTGCAATCCTCGGCGGGGCAAAGGCAGACGATTCGTTCCGAGTAGCTCAGAATCTAATCAATCGAGGTGTGGTCGATACGATTGCCTTTGTTGGAGTGGTTGGAAATATGATTCTCTGGGCTCAAGGTATTGACATCGGAGAAGGAAATAAGGAATTTATCCGAGGAACATTAGGAGAAGATTTTGGTATCGCCTGGGAAATGGCTAGGTCACTAGTAGAGAATCATTCGGATTTACTCTTAGTTCCCATGGATATTGCTGTGGAAATTAACGAAGAAAGAGTGGGACTTACCGTTGAGGATCTTCCAGTTCCACATCCAATTTATGATATTGGAGTTGAGACTCTGATGCAATTAAGGCCCATATTGATGCAAGCAGGCTGCATTCTATGGAATGGACCTGCAAGTTACTTTGAGAAACCCGCCTTTGCCTTCGGAACTATTGAGATTCTCAACATGTGTACCGAAACCCAGGCTATGACAATTGTAGGTGGTGGTCATACCAGTGCATTAGTGAACTCGCGAGGAGTTGCAGACAAAGTATCACACAATAGCACCGGTGGAGGAGCCTGTTTGCAGATGCTTTGTGGGGACAGAATGCCGGTTATCGAAGCACTACAACATTCTGCAGAAAAGTTTCGTTAGAGAAATGACACCAAAATACTAATCACCCCTGAGCGATTAGAATTAGGTATGGAAGAAGAGCAAAACTCCGGCACACTGGAAGGTACAACAGAACCAACAGTAGTAGATGCGGGAAGAGTATTCGTCAACACTGGTCCGAATTACCCAGTTCAGAAGAATCAAGCTGCAAAGGTAATTGGGATACTCGTTATCATCTTTGGAGCGGTCAATTTACTCTTATCGCCACTAACCCTGCTGTCGGATTTTGGAGCGACGGATCTTGCAGGGAATCCGATAAGCTATCCGACAGAATATTTTGTTGTGGCCATACTATCTTCAATTATAGTGGGAGTAATTTCTATTTTCGCTGGTTATCAGATTACTCAATACCAGAAAAAAGGTATTTGGCTTATGTTTGGGGCATTTGCTATTGCTTGGATTTCTTCGGTTGTAATATCCATAATTCAAGGTAATGCCATGGACTCTGGCCCGAACTATGGCCCGGATTTTGGTGCCGTAATGGGCATAGGATCTGGAATTTGCTATCTTTTCTGTTATGCTATTTGTGGTATAATTGTAGCAATACCACTAATGTTAACGGATGGCGGAATGGAGTAATCATCTGAGGTTACTCAAATCCAGCATATGACCAATTCGGGAGTTAACATCCTTGATGATTGCTGCCAGTGCTGAATCGTCTCGACCTTCTGCTCGCATTACCAAAATCGGCTCTGTATTCGAGGGTCTGCAAAGATACCAACCATCAGGATAGCGAACTCTGATTCCGTCCACAGTCGACTTTTCCATATCCGCAAATGCATGTTTTACAGCCGCCATGGTTTCTTCTCTTCCTGCAACTAACGGAATTTTTGTTTCATCTGTTGATGGGTAATCAGGTAGTTTAGAGAATCTTTGTGAGAAACTCATCCCACCATCCTTGGATGAGGGATCACGTCCGACTATTTCCAGCAAACGAGCTGCATTGTATAGCGAGCAATCGAATCCGGGCCATCTATCATGGAGGAAGAAATGACCTGACATTTCACCTGCCATAACTGCTTCTGGATTACTTCGCAATTCTCTCTTCATGAATGAGTGTCCGGTACGCACCATCTTTGGCACTCCACCACTGGCAAGTATTGCTTCTTCTAGTGCCATACTGCACTTTACATCGAAGAAAACGGTACGCTCCGCCTCTGTTCCATCGCGGCGATCAACCAAAACATCTGCCGCGATTACCGCCATTAAACGGTCCGGGTGTATGAATCGACCTTTCTCATCAACCACTCCTATCCGGTCTCCATCTCCATCCATACCGATTCCAAATTCACAATTTTTCTCAACTACGGCTTTCGATAAATCGACCATATTCTTCTGCCGTGTTGGGTCAGGCGGGTGGTTAGGGAAAGTATTGTTCCAGTCACAATGAATTGGTACTAAGTCAACTCCAAGTTTTTGCATTAGAGATACTGTCAATGGACCTGGTACAGCATTACCACAATCGATTGCGATTCGGATTGAGCGTTGAGGCATTCCTGCGTTTTCTACGATGGTCTGCAATACTTGTTCTTCAAACTCTGGCATCTCGGTAATTGTTCCAGACCCGCTGTGGAAAAAACCTGCATCGAAAGTAGCCTTCAGTTCCTGCAATTCCTCTCCAGCCATAGGTAAAGCCCCTCGACAAATCTTGAATCCGTTATACTCAGGGGGGTTATGGCTTGCAGTAATTGCCACTGCTGCATCAACAGAAAGGTCTACAGTGGCTCGATATAAGACTCCAGTAGTAGTAATTCCAAGATCGATAACATC
>JAZAAK010000043.1:0-101549 GCA_036138175.1 Thermoplasmatota archaeon
TGAGCGTTGAGGCACTCCTGCATTTTCTACGATGGTTTGCAAAACTTGTTCTTCAAATTCTGGCATCTCAGTTATTGTTCCAGACCCGCTGTGAAAATCACCTGCATCGAAAGTTACCTTCAGTTCCTGCAATTCTTCTCCAGCCATTGGTAATGTACCTCGACAAATCTTGAAACCGTTATACTCAGGAGGGTTATGGCTAGCAGTAATTGCCACTGCTGCATCCACAGACAAGTCCACAGTGGCCCGATATAAGACTCCAGTAGTAGTAATTCCAAGATCGATAACATCAGCCCCTGCTTCGGTTATTCCCAGCAAAAAAGCCTCATGTAATTCAGGTCCAGATTCACGAATATCTCGAGCCACTGCAATTGATTTAGCATCGACATGAGTAACCAGTGCAGACCCCAACCTACGGGCGAACTCTGCATCCAGTTGGCTACCGGCCAGCCCACGAATATCGTAGGCCTTGAACACACTCATGGATTAGACGGAGCACTTTTCCTTCATCATTCCATCGTGACTATGGCAAGTGAATAATCGAATCTTGAAGGCTCAATTCGACCCGGAACCCCGTACAGCCCGAGCCACGACCTCTACCTTTGCACCTGCAGGTAATTCCCTTACACCATAAGCGGCACGAGCAGGAAGAATAGTACCCTCTAACCAAGCCGCGTAGACTTCGTTAAATTCGCCAAATTCAGCCATATCTTCTAGCAAGACCATGACCATAACCAAATCTGCTTTATCTGCTCCTGCCTCACCTAACAGTACATCGATTTTCGATAGTGCACTAGTGGCCTGTTCAGCCATAGAATCGCCACCGTCAATTCCAATTTGTCCGGCGACCCAAATATCGTCTCCAACAACCATACAAGGATTGTATGGAAACATCGGTTTTACGCCTGCATAGATTGGTTGCTTCTTACTCATGCACAAACCAGTCAAACTCGGATGATAGGGTTATTCCCTCATCATTCCCTTAGCATATCCACGATATCCAAGTGGTCAGCGGCGACGGTATCTTTGGTCAGCTCATCAATCGGCACCCATGCAGCCGATACTGCGTCGTCCGCCCCTTTCGGTTCGGTATCGATATCAGCATCTACGAGATAGAAAAGACCCACACAGTGTTTTCGAGGATCTCTACCCGGTGCACCTAGTACATGCAAAACTCTCGGATTTTGGCCTTCTATGCCGGTTTCTTCCTGTAATTCACGTAGAACCGCATCTTCTGGGTCTTCTCCATAATCGACAAAACCCCCTGGGAATGCCCACATTCCTTCCCATTCTGCTGGGTCTGGACCACGTTCTATCATCAGCAATTCGAGTCCATTATTGGTTTCTCTTGCCGCTACGGCATCAACGGTAACCGACGGACTGTGATATCCATCCCTACCACATGTAGGACATCGCTTGGTATTCTCTTCAGCTTCCATAGCGTCTCTTCCTCATTTGATAATCTTCAATCGCTTCGTATAGGTCTCTTCGACCGAAAGATGGCCAATGTACATCGGAGAAGTATAGTTCTGAATAGGCTATCTGCCACAAAAGGAAATTCGAAACCCTTTCTTCACCCGAGGTTCTGATTACTAAATCAGGGTCGGGTAAATCTGCAGTATAGAGTCTATTTGAGATGGTTGATGGGTCGATTGAATCGAGTTCAATCGTACCAGAAGCATGGGCCTCGGCGATATCCTTGACCGCATCGACAATTTCCTCTCTGCCCCCATATGCAAGACAGACTGTGAATAAGAAATCGCTGTACTGCGAGGTTACATGTTCTGCTTTTTTGATTGCATCTCGAACTCTATCAGGAAGTAGTTCCTTTCGTCCTACTACCTGAACTCGAACCTTGTTATCATGAATCAATGGGTCCTGTGAAATTTCTTCCAGTCCAGATACATAGAGATCGAATAGCGTCTCGAGTTCAGTATCATCTCGAGAGGACAGGTTCTCAGTAGACAATGCATAGACGGTTAGGTAAGGAATCTCTAGGTCGAGAACCCAACGCATGACTTCCTTCAATTTCTGCTTACCAGCAGAGTGACCCGCTTCTGTTTGTAACGAACGATTCCATGCGAATCTTCGATTACCATCCATAATCATCGAGATATGCTTTGGCATCATTTCCGGTCCTGAGGAAATCACTCTCTCGCGAAGTCGATTCCTTCTGATTCTGTCAGTACGAGAAATGAAACTCCATGCCAGCCTAGAATTCGCTACCCATTTGGCTGGAGTTGCAATAACTCGCCACCGAAGTAGCCAGTGAGCGAGAGCATCAATTCTACGCCCTAACGCACTGCGGGTTCTTCCCATGTCTAAACCAAATGACTACTGCGCTAAAGGTCGTCGGCGGCAAAGGTTCGCATTTGATTTACAAAAATCACTCAAAAACTAGGTCCGCGGAATCCCCTACCTTGTCCAACAGGCCTTTCTCAGGATTTACTACGATTACCTGTCCTGCATGATCCCAAACAGGAATGTCATGAACGCTATTTCCGGCGTATCCAAATCCTTTCTCACCATATCTTGCAATCAATGCCTCAGCCTTCTTGTGATCTCTCAGATTGATATTCCCATCCGATCCCATTACATCGTCAAACAAACCAACATGTGCTGCGATTATCTCAGCCACCAATCGGTCCGATGCAGTTGCTAAAATGAGTTTCCTTCCTCTAGCACTTTCTCCGGTTAACCAGTCAACAAATGCTTCGTGGTACTGTAATTCATCAGGGTCAAATTTCAACTGACGAGCAAGATTCTTCTTCCATTTCGCTCTCTTTCCAGTCAATTCAAGAAATATTGTCGAAAATATCGTCCATGGTTTACGGAGAAATACACGCTTAGCGCTCATCACACTCATGTCAGTCAGAATTAGTGTGCCATCCATATCGACGGCCAACGGCATCTCAACCGGTGCCTCCATCATAGCCAATCGTCTAACCAATCCCGAATCAAGCCTTTGGAATGTAAAGAACTCTCCCAACCGATTCCATCAAGCCCTCATTGCGCTTCGGCCGGTCGTGTCTCAGTCGGATTCAGCCTTCAACAGCGCATGGCGTCCCGCCGCAATGGTGGAGGTAGATTGTGATACAGAGGCTCCTACAGGCTTTACAGCACATCTCATGAGAGGGATGAGATTCAGATTGAATCTTCTTGAGCCAGATGAATCTCTAGCCACTATTCAAGGTTGGAATTCTGCAACCGAGGAGCTGGAAGCCTGGGGAGAAGTTCCGGCAGAAGTGAGCAGTATTCGTGTAGAGGCTACCGATAGGGGGCCAGTATACTCGATAGAAGCGGCGGATGGTAAATGGATAGCCGAGGTACAACCATGGGGGGGTCCGAACCTTCGACCACGCTCCCGTATCGCTCCAGAAGGTTCGAATATCCCTTGTGGAGGCTTTCAGCATGGTGAATTGGATTTAATTCTACTACGTAGAGACCAAGCGACAATTACCGATGCAAAGTCAGTACTCATGGATCATCTTCAGCGTAATGATTTGAACTCTGCAAAAGCACTCATCTACCGTTGCGGGGCTAACTTAGGCGATTATCACAAAGCTGCAGAAGAGGAATGGACAAATCCTCCGGACCAAAAGCGCTGGAATGAGAGATTTGGAGAAATCGAACAACGGCTGAAAGCCTCTGCTCTTTGGAGAGCGCCATTTACTCGAGGGGCGCCAGCGACGCTAAGTCTCGGAGATGTTCGTTTCAGTATGTTCTCGCAAGATGAGAAGGGTAGGATGACAATTAGACTCGGACCTTCTAGGCTTGCTCACGGTCTCATTGAAACCAACTTAGATCTTCCAGCAATTCGTGACCTTGCAAGCCTATTACATGACTTATCTCGCCTACATTGGAATTCAGAAACCGAATTAGAAATAAGCACCTTAAGGGCTGCTTTGATTCATGGCTGGTCGTCTAAAGCACCCGCTAAATGGTGTAGTAAGCGTTCTTTTAGTGCTCACACAGGTGGAGTAGTTATTTGGGAATATGAACAAGCTATGCTTGATGTTGTAGAGGCAGTATCTCACCAATCGGGTAGACCAGAACCGGCAGTTACCATTATCGAGAAAGTTCCACTGTTACAGAAGTCTCTATTCAATTCTCGAATTCTATCTGCCGTTTCAACGATGTCTGGAATTCTCGGAATAATGGGTATAGGGAATTGGATTAGATTGGCAAACGACGGAGATATGGTATTTCCATCAACTCCGATTATTCTGATCGCAATCGCAATATTTCTCCGTTATCGATATCACTCAGCGGCACCACCTGCCGAAGAGTCAATCCATTGATTATTCTAATCGGCTAATTGTTCCGTTGTCAAATTCGTAGTACATTGGAACTCCAGTAGGAATCTCAAGCTTGGTAATTTCCTCTGGGGAAATTTCCTCAATGTGCATTACGATTGAACGTAATGAATTGCCATGTGCGGCTACAAGGACATTCATTCCCAAATCAAGATCAGGAATGATTTCCTCGACAAAATATGGGATTGTTCTCTCAGCGGTCATTTCCAAAGATTCGCCGCCTGGCGGAGGCACGTCAAAAGAACGTCTCCAGATATGGACTTGTTTTGCTCCATGGATTTCAGCAGTTTCGGCCTTGTTGAGGCCCTGCAAGTCGCCATAGTGCCTCTCATTCAATCGCTCATCTTGTTTAGTTGGAATTTCTCCTGACACTCTATTCTTGCTCATCACAATTTCGGCAGTTTTTTGAGCGCGGATTAATGCACTGGTATGTACAACATCAAAGCGAACATCGGCTAATTGTTCTCCAGCAGTCGCAGCCTCAACCTCTCCTTTTTCTGAGAGTTCGACATCAGTCCAACCAGTGAACCGATTAGTTGCATTCCACAAAGATTGGCCGTGCCTAATCAGTACCAGTATTGTCATGAATCGCACCCCTGTAAATCAGCGACGTAGGCGCGGTTCATGGAATGTTAGGTTACAATCTTTTGCGATTTGCTTAGCAAGTAGTAGTAAGTCCTCGGTCATTTCGCGTTGGGATGAGGAAGATTGTACAGAATAGAAGTTGCAAGACACGGTTACCTTCGAAGGGCCAAATGCGTTTACTTTGACCCAAGAATCGTTATCCTTAACCGCTCGCGAATCATCCTTGACCTTAGCCAATAATTTGTCACAAAAATCCTTCAAAGAAGTAGGGTCGGAATCTGCTTCAAACTCAAATTTCGGTTGGATTCTTCTGAATCTCCTTTGGCTAAAATTCTCAACCGGTGAATTTACCAAATTTGAATTTGGAACGGTGATCAGAGTGTCTGCTGAGGATCGGATTAATGTGGTACGTAGACCAATCTGCACCACTTCGCCCTCGATGTCATCAACAAGAATCCAATCTCCGACATTGAATGGTTGGTCGATGATTATCGAAATAGCTCCGAAGATGTTTGCAACACTGTCTCTAGCAGCCAATGCTAGCGCAAGACCAGTGATACCTAAACCGGCGATTAATCCATTCAAATTTAGGCCGAAAAGACCCGCAACAACGAATGCCGCAAGAAGTGCAACCACGAGATGTCCAACCGATTCAGCGACACTCGCAAGTGAGCGTCTACTAGCCGCATTTTCTTCTCCCTCGACTACAATAAACGCGTCTAGATAGTCCACTAATCGATATGCTGCAAGCAACATTCCAAGAAGGAAGAAAGTGAAAGACCACTCAATAGCGTTCTCAGCGATGGAAGAATCCCAAACAGGCTGTGAGTTATTTTGCAGCCAAGACATCATTTCCGAGAAGATGAGGAATCCCATCATCCAGCCGAGTGATTTTGGAGCAAGCAAGGTTTTACCATCAATTCGCTCAGATTTCGAAATTAAGTCCATAATTCTTGGAAATAGGAATCTTCTAGAGATAATTCCACCGAGCACAGAGATTATGATTAATCCAACTACTACGCCTATTGTGCCACCTGAAAACCCGAGAAAAATCTCTTCTCCAGCCATGAAATCATTCAATCCGTCTGCTGGAAATCCGTTGCTCTCAGCGGTAGTCTCCTCGTCAACTTGCATGGTTTAGCCGTCGACCAACCCCACATAAATCCCCCGTCGGTCCTTCGGACCGATTTGCGAACCGTTCAATACCGGCTTCGATGTCGACAGGACGTTACCATGGTAGGCAGCAACTCATCATTGCCCTCAAAAGAGGTATATCAAGGACGTAGAATCCCTGCTATTGCACTTGTTTTACCAATCTTGCTTTCAATATCTGCTCCAATCACAATGGTTGCTCCTGTTCAGGCCCAAGACTCTGATTCGGGACTTACTCCTGAGGAAATTTGGTCTGAGGAATACACATTTCAAGTATACCCATGGGGCGGTGACGAGAAAGCACAGTTTACAGAATATCACGATTATTTTTCAATGAAGAACAGGATGCAATTTCTTGCAGATCGCAATCCAGAGATAGTTTCATTCCATGAGGGTCTATTGGGAGGGGTCAATGCTCGTGGAAATGAAATGACTATTGATGACTACAAGGGATGGCATTATCAACATCCTAGTCCATGGGTAAAAATTACTGCAAATGTGCAGGGCGGCGAATATAATGAGTTTAATGACGACTATGGAAATTATGCCGATAGACCCGACGTTATGCTAGTAGGTGCTCATCATTCTAGGGAATGGATGTCCTATGAGGTACCGATGTTATTTTTAGAAACCATGGTCCATTATTATGGCCAAGCGGGAATCGACAATGATGGAGATGGGCTGATTGATGAGGATTGGTGGGACGGTATAGACAATGATGGAGACTGTGCCTTACTCAACTCTTCAATGCAGGACTCCAATCAGGATGGAACACCCTGCGGCCCAGGAGATCTCGGTGTCGACGAAGACTTCTCTGAGAGTTTTATTACAGAAATGATTAACACTAGAGAGATCTATCTTATACCTATGCTAAATGTAGATGGTGTAAGATATGACAGAGAAGTGTTTTGCGGTGAAGAGGCATATGACGGATGTGATTCTGACTCTCCAGGTTGGAGAAAGAATTTGAGAGATAATACATTGACAGGAGTAACTCCAATTCCAGATACTGACGAAGAGGTTGACGAGGGCTGCGATGGAGTAGATCTGAACAGGAATTATCAATTCGAATGGGGCCTATTGATCGGAGTTACACCAGTTCCAGGGGTCTGTACCTTTGGAGATCCCGACTTTGCTCAGACATACCCAGGTCCTTTGGATACGGTTGACAACGATGGTGATGGTAGAATAAATGAAGACCACGTTGATGGAGTAGATGACGATGGAGACGGCTTGATAGACGAGGATTGGATTGGAGGAAACAGTGAACCTGAGACCAAATTCATTCAGGATTTAACAGAGATGAATGATGATGATGGTGATGGAGCCTCTGACTTCAAAACCACACTTTCATGGCATTCATATTCTGAGTTAGTTTTGTGGCCCTGGGGTCATTGCAATAATTGTGAAACTCCTGATGATGAATATATGGTCTACCACGGCAAAATAATGGGAGAGATGACTGATTATGAAGCAATACAAGCATCTGATTTTTATCCAGTCCAAGGGGACTTTTGCGACTGGCATTATGGAGTCCACCGTTCCTATTGCTACACTATTGAAATTGGAAATACTTTCCATGAACAACCCGAAGATATCAAGCACATCGCAAACAGAAATCTAGGTGTTCCATTCTACATGATTGAGATTGCTGATGATCCGAGGTACAGAGCAATAGTGGGTATTGAAAACACTACAACTAATCAATGGCTAGAATCTCCAGGTGAAATTGTTGTACCATCAAAAGGAGACATCCCAATAGGATTCTGTTTGGAAGACTCATTTCCATATACTGTCGACACTAACTATACCCATCTAATGTGGAGATTCGTTGAACCAACAAGGCAACAGAATGACTACGGTCCCACAGAATGGGTAGATGTGTCTTGGAAGATGTCTCCATTTATTGAGAAAAATGAGGATTGTATTTTGCTAGATGGTACAAATGGAACTAAGCTCGAGAGCCATATACCTCTACCTGATACTTCTGTTGGAAAGATACACTACAAGGCGATGTTGGGTACTACGAATGGAGCTTTTCCTTTCACATATCCAACAATTGAAGATGGTGGAAACTACTACCAATTATCAATTCCTTACAGAGCACCATTTGGTTCAGGAATAATGGCATTATTGATGTTCGCATTCATCGCCACTATGGTTTGGGGTGGGCTTGGATTTGCATTACGCGCAATGTTTGATGATGAAGGAGTAGTCATTGGTTTACCTGACGATCAGAGCGACCTAATCGATCAGGAGGCCTCTTGATGGCCGAAGAAGGCTCTGACCAGTTTAGTGGGCGACTAGGTCTTATTTTTGCTACAATCGGTGCTGCGATAGGAACTGGCAATATTTGGCGCTTCCCAAGAATGGTAGGTGCAAATGGAGGAGGTTCTTTCCTAGTCCCTTGGTTAATTTTCCTTTTCCTTTGGTCCATTCCTTTGATTATTGCAGAATTCGCGCTTGGTAAGAGAAGCCGAACGGGTACGGTTGGTACATTCCGTATTTTTGCAGGCAAACGTTTCGCATGGATGGGACTTTGGACAGCATGGATTTCAACAGCGATTGGATTCTATTACGCTGTGGTTACCGGATGGTGCCTTAATTACTTCCAAACGGCTATTCGAGGTGGTTTAGGTTCAGAAGTTGACACTGTAGAGGTGTGGAATTCATTCCTACAAAATCCAATGGAAGTGGTATTCTTCCAAGCCATCGCAGTAGGTATTACAATGCTTGCAATTTGGAAAGGTGCTAAGGCTATCGAAAAGGTAAATGTTGGATTGATGGTGTCACTTTTCGCACTACTTTTTGCAGCATTGTTCCTGGCTTTCGTAATGGACTTGGAAGATGGTAGTCTCGACGGATTTGTTTACATGTTCAGCATTCAACCAGAATATCTTCTACAGCCAGAAACTTGGATTAACGGGCTTTCACAATCTGCTTGGTCTTGTTCTGCTGGAATGGGTACAGCGATTACCTATTCTGTTTATATGAGAAAAGATGAGGACACAACACTCAATGCCGCAACAATGTGTTTGGCAAATAATAGCATCTCAATAATCGCTGGACTAACTGTTATGATGGCCGTTTTCGCTGTAGTCGACGACCCTCTTGCTGCAGTCAGCGCTGGAAGCAGTGCAATCACGTTCCTTGTCTTGCCCGAAGTATTTGCACAAGCTCCAGGTGGGCCCATTGTCCAGTTAGCTATGGTCACCATGTTCTTTCTAGCGCTTTCATTCGCAGCACTAACTTCGATGATTTCAACAGTCGAATTGTGCGTCCGAAATTTCGTCGATCATGGCATTGAACGACCGAAGGCAGTTGGATTCACCAGTCTTGCAATTTTCTTCTTTGGTATACCAAGTGCTGCAACTTGGATTCTTGTTGACGATTCAACTGGGGTTGCTTTCCCACAGTTTCTCGAAGTACAAGACCACATTTGGGGATATGGCCTGATGTTCAGCGGTCTATTCATTGCTTTCTCAATTTGGAAGTATGGTTGGAATCGCTATCGAGTTTGGCAGGATGAGAATGATGTTACTGGATTCTCGATACGCGATTATCTTGACAATGGTGTATCCTCATTCAGAGACGATTTCATCAATACCGGAGACAATGATTGGTGGATAGGAAAATGGTGGGATTATATCATGTATCTCGGGTTCCCACTAATGTTTAGTGTATTGATTCTTTCATACTTTGTAGACATGCTAGTAAATGTAGAAAATCCTTGGGACCCAACAAATGCTAATGGTATCTCAATTATCTTGTTATTCTGGGGGATAACAGCTGGTCTATTTATCGGATTTAATCGATTTATCATTATCAATAGAATCGTTCCAACAACTGATGACCCTTGGCCTCTAGCAGTATTGTCTGGTAATTTCACATTGGAACCACGTCCGCTATACAGGAACGTGCCAGAAGGTGCTGATGTCCCAATAGACACTCTACCAGGTGGAGAAGATCCATTTATCGTTGAGATTGGAAAAGAACTACCTCAGACATTCGTGGATGATTATGGTGAGACTAGACCGCATACAGGATCGGTGATAGACGCCGAAATTGGTTATTCTTATGACCAAGCGTGAGGGGATAGTTTGCTTGTTAGTGAGGACTATCCATGGTCTAAATTGATAGGTGAGTATCTCTACTACTGCGCAGTTGGTTGCATTAACGTTGCAATATTTTTCGCAATCTATTGGGTATTTTATGACGTAAATCTACACGCAACCTACAGAGCTGGCAGCGCTTGGGCTTTGGCTTACTTGATCAGTACTATACAATCGCATTTCCTTCATCGATGGTTGACTTTCGAATCTGCTTCAGATTACAAACGAAGTCTAATTATAATGGTCCTAATCTACAGTGTCTTCCTTGCTATTTCGACGTTCACTCAAGCCTACTTTGCTGATACTTTGGGCTACAACCACTGGTTGGTTTGGGCAGCCAATACCACTGCATTCGGTTTCCTATCTTTCCTTAGTTTGCGAATCTATGCATTTCCCTTATCGGATGGTCGCGTGAGCCGTGCGGAACGGCTCGAAACCTTCCGCGAGAGCCGTAGGGCTTGAAGAATGGATGATGACCCCTGCGTGATATGACTCAGGGGGTTCGAGGCACTCGGGATTTCTACCCCGAGGATATACGCCTTCGAAATTGGCTCTTTGAGCGCTTCCACTCAGCCGCTCAATCTCACGGATTTGAGGAGTACGATGCTCCGGTTTTAGAGAGCGAAGAGTTGTACACCCGAAAGGCTGGAGAAGAGATTGTTCGACAACTATACAATTTCGAAGACAAGGGCGGACGAAAAGTAGCTCTAAGACCTGAAATGACTCCTTCATTAGCTCGCATGGTAATGGCTAGAGCAGGAGCTCTTGCGCTACCAATCAAGTGGTATTCTATCCCACAATGCTGGAGATATGAGAGAACCCAGAGAGGCAGGGGTCGCGAACACTACCAATGGAATGTCGATATATGGGGAATGAACGGAGTAGAAGCCGATGCAGAGTTACTATCGGTTCTTGTACAATTTTTCGATTCCGTGGGTCTCAGTTCAGAAGATTTAGTTATCCGCATCAGCAGTCGTAAGGTGCTTGAAGAGGTTCTAGGATATCTTGGTCTCGAAGGGGAGATCTTTGCACAAACATGTGTTATCGTCGACAAAATGGATAAATTACCTGAAGATGTAATCGAGGCGCAGTTAAGCGATTTAGGATTATCGTCCGAGTCTATTTCGACCATACGATCAGTACTTGGAATTACAGACTTGGAATCTCTTTCATCCGCTCTTTCCTCTGATAGTGAGGCCTTAATCGAATTACAATCTTTGTTCTCTTTATGTGATTCTTACGGAATTTCAGATTGGGTATCATTTGATGCTTCTGTAGTCCGAGGTCTTGCTTACTATACTGGCCCTGTGTTCGAGGCACACGATAGAGCAGGAAACCTACGCGCAATTTGTGGAGGTGGACGCTATGACAAACTCATAGGCACCTTGGGAGGGAATGATTTGCCTGCCACCGGTTTTGGATTCGGTGACATGGTGGTCATGGAGCTTCTAGCCGACAAAGGATTACTCCCTGAATTATCTACTGGAGTGGGCGATGTTGTATTTGGTATGGGAACAGAACTTCGTGGTGCAGCAATGCAGGTCGCTGCGAAACTACGCTCAGGTGGTCGTACTGTTGATCTTGTTCTTGAAGATAAGAAAATGAAATGGGTATTCAAGCATGCAGAACGTTGTGGTGCTACCCGATTAGTCATGGTAATGCCCGATGAATGGGCAGAAGGTAAAGTTCGCATCAAGGACTTAGATACCGGTGATGAATCTACAGTAGCAATGGAAGATTTGTGAAGATCATTCTTCACGTCTTGAACTGGCTATTGCAGCCATTGCAAGTGCGCCAATACCTGCTGCTAGTCCGAATCCTGGAAGGCTATCTCCGACTGCTCCACCGAGAATACCGTCGCCACCATCACCATCTCCTGGCCCTGTTTCTGTCAGATTGATAATTGGGAAGTTCGCTGTAGATGAGTAGTTCTCTGCATTATCTGAATAATAGAATCTGAACCACCCTCCACACAAGAAAATCAAACAAGATGCCGAAGAATATCCTGGTTTTGAGAATTCAATCTGTATGGCGGGTTCTTCTCCGGACTTATTCCAAGAAGTCATGTTTTTTGCAACAGGAATGTTCCAATTGATTTGCTGATCATCTCCATCACTATTCATCGGGAATGAATCCTTTGCAACCGGAGTAGTACCTTTGAAGAGTGTCAAAGTTAGATCTTGACATTCTCTCTGGTCATCACAATCTGCGTTTTGTATTTGGAAAGTTAACTCAATAGCTATTGAAGCATTTGCATCCAAGTACATGTTTTCTCTGAATGTCTCACCTGATTGAATTCGGCAAGTAAAGTCGACATCGACTTGTTCTCCATTTCCAGTAAATTCCTTCTCACCATATCCATCTTGAGACGAACCATCATTTCCTTCTTCGTCGAAATGAGTCCAACATTGGTCCATCTGACTGGTTCCCCAAAAATACAAGCGAGGATTTTCTACAGATGGCTGTTTTGGGTCAGTAGTTTGAGCGCTAGCAGGAGCGGCCACACTACTGCTCAACATTACCAGAACGAGGCATAAAGCCTGTAGTCTGCGACCTGCCATCATGCCCCATCGTCTCCATATGTCCGGTTTGAGGCTTTGCCCGATTTGATACTCTTGCTCGCCAGAAGATATGGATTGCAGGACCCTCAGTCAAATCGCTGTAGGTTTCCACCATCACGATTTCCACCATTTCTAGCAATATTCAGGGCATCACCCAAAGAATCCGCACTCATAATCTCACGATCGAGTCGCTCCGAAGCAACCCCTGTAATGATTGACATGACCTTTATTGTGTCGCCAAATGCTGGGTCTTGGCGGGCTCCGAAGATAACATTCGCATCAGGAGACAGCCTCGCAGTCATCAAGTCACAGACTTGGTTTGCTTGTTCGAGAGTCATGTAAGGCCCACCTGTAACATGAATCAATGCTCCAGTAGCTCCATCGATTTCGATATCTAGCAACGGATGGTTCAGAGCTTCGTGGACCACATCTTCTGGACCTTGTTCGCTCTCTCCGTAAAGCATCATAGTGACTCCACCATTCTTCATGATGGCTCTAACGTCTGCAAAGTCCAGGTTGATTAGACTTGGAAGAGTAATTGTCTCAACAATTCCCTTGACTATTTCTGCAATCAATTGGTCCATGATTGAGAAAGCCTCGTCGAGAGGAAGATTTGGAACGTAATGCAACAATCTATTGTTATCCAAAACCAGAACTGCATCTGCAGCTTTTCGAAGCAATTCGAGGCCTTCCAGCGCTCTTTGCATTCTCATCCTGCGCTCTACTGAAAATGGAGTGGTGACTATTGCAACAACAAGAGCACCGGAACGCTTGGCTTCCTCCGCAACTATTGGAGCGATACCAGTACCGGTTCCCCCACCAAGACCAGCGGTTACGAATACCAAATCGGCACCGTTGACAATTCGTGTAATGACATCTCGCCCTGCTTCCGCACAGCGACGTCCTGTTATTGGATCGCCACCAGCACCAAGTCCACGAGTAATGTGTCGGCCAACAAGCAACTTTTGTTGGGCTCGAGTGTGATCTAGATGTTGTTTATCGGTGTTGATTGCGACAGTTATCGCGCCCTCAACTCCGATGTGAGTGATTCGATTCATGGTATTGTTTCCAGAACCCCCGCAACCGCATACCAATATGCGAGGATCCGGCGGTCCAAACGACTCCAATTCGCGGTCCGTTAAGGCGGTAGGAATCCTCTCCGCAGCATTAGCAGTAGAAGCACCACCCAAACCGGTCGTAGCGTTGTCCACCATTCTATGCCCCCTGTGCATCCCAAGGGCTTGACGCCCTACGTCATCGCATTGCAATTTCTAGCCTTCTTAACCGTTGAGGGCGTAGAGAGGGTAGAGAATGCGTTTATCAGAGTCTAGATGTTTGGCCGGAATGACTCCGGAAAGCGAGATAAAGAGGAGGTCACCCGAACAGAACGTACCGCGCTTAGCTCAGTTGGCTAGAGCACCTGACTGTAGACTGGAAACACATTGGTTGTAGGCAGCCATCAGGGGGTCCCCGGTTCAAGTCCGGGAGCGCGGACCACAACAATATACAGTTGACCTTCGGAACACGCAGTATCCTGAGTTCGTAGATTAGGCTCATAAAGGGGAGTCAGGTCGGCGGGATGCTTGGAGGGACAGTGATGGGAGTCATGAAGCACCTAGGTTCGGTTTGGAAGCAACCTAAGCAAAATATCCCAGCAGCAGTTCGCCGTGATCGAATGGCTGGCTGGAGGCGAGAGCCCGTTTTCCAGCGAATTGAGCGCCCAACCCGCTTAGATGCGGCTCGCCGCGTTGGTTACAGAGCAAAGCAGGGGATTACCGTAGTGCGCACACGCGTAAGGCGTGGTGGACTACGAAAGGGTAAGATCCATATGAAGAGAAAGCCATCAAAGGCTGGTATCAAGAAAATCACTATGGCCAAGTCCATCCAAAGAATGGCGGAAGAGCGAACAAGCAAGCGCTATCCTAACCTTGAGGTTCTAAACTCATACTGGGTCGGCGAAGATGGAAAGAACAAATTCTACGAAGTAATCATGGTTGACCCTCATCACCCAGCAATCAAGGCAGACAAGCAATTAGGTTGGATTGCTGAAGGAAACAGCCACCGTGGCCGAGCCTTTAGAGGAAAAACCAGTGCTGGTAAGCGTGGCCGTGGATTGTACAACAAGGGTAAGGGTGCTGAGAAACTCCGCCCATCCTTGAAGGCCCACAAGAACCTAGGAAAGTAATCCTTCTCGGGGCTAACTTGATTTCTTGCTTCACAGCGGAGACCTTCGATGGTGGAGAGCGAAGTCAGTCTAATTCGAGAGTTACCAGTCATCCTTCCGGATGGTCGGCTTCTCGGCACAATCCACGATACGGTGGTAGAGACTGATTCTTGGACCTGCACACACATCTTTGTCGCTGACCCTCCTGCAGATTTAGTAGAAGGTAGAGTCCACGTTGCAGTTCCTTGGAATTGGGTGCGTTCGGTCGGAGATGTTGTGGTCCTACGCTGGTTCCCCCCCACTCCAATTCCGAAGGACGAATAATCATTGAAATTCTTCTAAATTAAATTATATTTTCCGAACGAAAATGCGATACGATTCAAAAGGTAAGCGTGAACCCCCGCGTAATGCAACGTAGTTCCGTAGTGCTGATGGTCTTGCTGTTATTGACCACATTAGCCCCTGCAATTGACGCTGCTGGAAAGGGAGTAATTTCGTGTACTCCGGCTAATCTAGACATGCTTCCAGCCAGTTGGGATATTGATGACGGGACTTGTGTTCGAATAGATCTCGGAGTCCTTTCCCCCGGTGACACATTGTCTTTCGACGTATCTGCTGATACTAATGTCGATATTTTGCTATTTTCCGTAAGTTCAATCACAGTCTATCAGAATGAACAGAATTACCGCTTAGATTCGGTTTGGCATTCCGATTCAGTATTCGAGTCATTTCAAGGAGATGGCACTTGGCATTGGACTGCTCCTGATGATAGAGGAGATACTCGCTGGTACCTAGTACTCGATAATATGGCTCATCCACAAGATCAAGGAGAGGGTGCTCAAGGTGGTAGTCTCGCTACTGTAGTCCTAGATGCCCAAGAAATCGATAGTCCCGTCTTCGGAATAGTCGATACCATTGTTCGTCTAGATAGTGGAGAGCATTCTGTACTCGCTGGTCCACTAGTTCTTGATGAAGGAACTCAAGTCAACATATTTGCGACAACCATGCAAGGCGCTCCGGATATTTTTCTAATTACTGGAACCCAAATGGAATTTTACGAACAAGGAACTACTGCTAATGGTATGAATGACAATAATGCAGATATGTTGTTGGTTTTGGAAGAAAGAAGTATTTCATGGTCAGTAAATTCGGACTACGCTGGTAAAGAACTGTATCTGATTGTGGATAATCGCCCGGGTCCTCCTAGTGGTGGTGCTGGTACAGGATTCGTGGCAACTACTGTAGTAATGGACCTGATTCCAATTTTACAGCCGACAATTACCAACTCCTCTGACCTAGCAATATTTGATGTTGGAGCAGAGGTTGTTCTCGACGCTTCTAACACTCCAAATCTTTCAAACCAAATCGATAGCGAAACCGGCTTCCAATGGGATACCAACGGTGACGGTTTCTATGACGTCTCAGGTTCTTCAATCACAATAAGTTGGAACGAACCAGCTCAGTTTACCATCGGTCTTAGGGCAGTTTCACAGGATGGACGAAGCTCCACAGTATATCTCAATACAACAATTCAGGATATCAGCCCACCCGATGTTAGTTTGTCCGCTAGTGACACAATCCGCAAAGACTTCGATGATGAACTCTTGCTGACTGCCAATATTGATGATAATTGGGGGATTTACAGCGTCGAGTGGCTGGTTGATGAGACAGTAATTCAGAACTATAGTAGTTGGAATTGGGAGGATGGCAAAACATTCACTTTCCGTTTTGATTCTACTTATTCAGCGGGAGACCGCGAGGTTATGATTCGGGTAACTGACAAAGAAGGACAAGTAACCGAGCGCACTGCAATCATTGAATTGTACGATTCTACCCCTCCCTTGGTTCCTCAACAGACAATGGAGTTAAACGCTATTCTCGGCCAACCTATCCAGTTAACGGTTGAGGCTATTGATGCCGAGTCTCCAACTCTAACTTATTTCTGGGATATAGACACCAAGACAGATACCAATTCAGATGGAATAATGGATAACGATATGGATGCTAGTGGTGCTGCGATTACTCAGAATTTCCAACAAAAGGGAACCTACGAAATTGTTTGTACAATAGTAAATGAAGCGGGTGCTTCGACCCAAGTGACCTTCTTAGTCTCAGTTCGCTCATCATCGGATGATGGTTCTGGAATAAGCCCAATGATGATTGGAATTATCGCAACTTTCCTGCTAATTATTATCATAGCCGGAATTGGTATGATTACCTGGCGTCGAATGGCGAACGCTAGGCTTGAGGCACTTCTTGAAGAACAAGCCGCCGCCGAGGAAGAGAAGCCTAGAGAACTCAGCGTGGAGGAACAAAAGGCAATGTATGGGGCAGGTTCTGCTACTCTTGATCAGCCAACTTCAATGTCCACCACATCGCAATTTGGCCAATATGCAACAGGTATGTCTGGTGCTAGTGACCCACAAGCCACGATTAATGAGGATGGAGCGATGGGAGATTCTGATCTAGAAGCCCTAATGAGCACTCCAGAACCGATCACTGCATCTGATCAATCAAGTCCTGCATCGGAACTTCTTGCCGAGTTTTCAGACGAAGATGCTGATGTTGAGGATGATTCAGTAGAATTTTCACATGACGAATTAGAAGCTACCTCTGAAGAGGTTTGGTCACCAGATGAGGCTGAGTCATTCAATGAAGAGGAGGGGCTACCTTCTCCTCCACCTCCAGAACCAGAACCTGAAGTGGATACACTCCTCGATGAAGAAGACCTTCCTGTTCCACCCGTACCAGAAAGTGAGGTACCTCCTTCTCAGCCGGAGCTAGAAGAAGAATCTGAGCCAGAAGTAATCGAAGAATCAGAATCTCCTGAAATTGCTTCTGAACCACAATCAAGAATTGTTCAGCAGGATTGCAGCCAGTGTCAGCAACGCTTTGAGGTGACCTTACCAGAAGGCCATGATATCGCTCGAACCGCCTGCCCGTCTTGTGGTGCTATTGAGACTGTCCGTTTGTCCTGAATTGCGAATTTCTCTGCATTCTTTTCTCTCAATAGACGTGCCTCTTCCTGCTCTTGTAGCCCAAGACCCTAAATCGCACCTCGCAGAGGTGCGCCTATGGAGAATGGTTCAGTGCGCTTGATTCGTACTGCGCCAAAATCGAAAATTTCTCTACCGGTTCTACTTGTAATCCTCTTTTTCCTACCTACAATGGCACCGTTTGCAACCGTTAGTGGAGAGGCTAGAATAGAGTCACAAGATTTTCAGATTCTAGATGAATTGGGAAATGTTCTGAACCAAAGGGAAGAAGTAGTTCTAGGAGATTCTGTGAGTAATATTGCCGGTCCATTACTGGACCAGGTCCGAGTTGGGGTTCAGGATACTTCCGTAGCCGACCCTCTCCACGATATCGATGAGGCTCTAGATGATGTCTTCATAGTAGAAACCGCAGCTCCTGCAGTCACTCATCCTGAACCTTACATCATTCTAACGGACGAGAATAGTCGCCCTCCTGGCGAGGTCAGAACAATTTGGTCAACTCTGTTTAATTTGACAGATTATGTCATTTGGACTCGATATGTTGACACCGATGGCAATGTTGTTGAGCGGGCTGAGACCATTACATTCCTAACCAGTTTACTTTCTCTTTTGGACCCACAGACCGATTTCTTACTACACCAAATGGATATTGATGGCGATGGTGATGATGATATTCAAGTCGGTCTCACTGTCAATTTGAACAATATTGATTTGTCCGGCACAACTCTTTCTGCATCTCCTCAATTAGATTACCAAGTTAGCGTTCTTCCATCAAGCACGACTGATTCCGATTGGGATAATTTGCAAACTCTTGAGGTTAGTATACTCAAGGCGTTTGCATATTCAGATGGGATTCTAAACGAAGGAGAATCATATGTCTGGGTTATAGATTCAAAATTCACTCACACCCCTTATGATTTTACTTTAGGTGTTGGTCTGGAGAGATTCTCTTTCGATCTTTCAGGTGCTGGCCAAGAGCTAATTTTGTCTCTAGTCAATGCACTCACATTTGGGGTATTCACTGGCGGAGATGAATCAGGGATTACCATTGCATCTATCGCCGCCCCATACCAAATTTCGATTGATAATACAGGACAAACAGAATGCCCAGACCGTTACTCTCCAATCGAGTTGACAACTTTACCTTCAAGCGAAATATCCTGTGGCGTAACCGCAGGCTTTGGATATGTTCACTACTCGCCACCGGATTCTCAAGAGGAGAGGGATGTTTGGGAAGTTGCCTATATCGAGGCAGCAATACACCCTAACCGTCTTGCAACCGTACTTCCAGAAGAGGTAGAAGTAACCATCAGAACTGATAGTACCCTTGCTGACGGAACTGGTAATTTAGGCGAAAATGGCTTGACTACGCTTGAGTATTGGGCCGATGAGAGGGCTGATTTGCATATCCACTTTCATGAAAACAGATCAAAGGTGCCTCCAGAAAATTCCGATGGCACATACGGTAATGTCACCGACTCTAGTGGTTGGTTCCGAGGTATGCCGGAAGGAAGTCTGACCACAGAAGAGATAGATCGTACATTCACGATGCTGGGTTCTAAATCAGAACCAGAATTACCTGGAGGTCAACCAGATCGTCTTGGATTGATTATTGCTGTGAAGAATTTCACTAGAGATACTTCTCAAAATGTAGATGATCCTTCTCTACCGGTCAATCCTGCGTATCCTCCAAAGACACTAGTTCTGGTTCGTTCGATACAATCTATAGAATCTGTAGAATACCATTCTTGGATGAAACGAGGAGGTGCGGACACAGACCATAGACGAATCCAAATTACTGCTGAAGAAATTCCTACTGCTATAGTTTTCTTTGGCTCATTTGAATTAGGAGGTGCCGAGGATTCGGACACCAGCCTTGATTCTGGTCAGAATCTCGATTTCCTCTCTAGAATTTTAGATGTCGTGCTGATAAATATAGTAGATTTATTCCTTGATATTGGTACTATATTGAACGATATCCCATCAGCTACAGTTGATGTAATCAGTGGAGGTGTTGGCGGTTCTGGCGGTCTATCAGGTGAGACACTTCACCTACTAATGCACAACAATTGGAGATTGGATAGGGAAGCTCGCTCAATCTCCGAGGTAGGTCTTCAGATCGGTTCGAGTCCTCATCCTACAATGTCCGGTGATCACCTTATCTTGTCTAAGGATAGAGAATTAGATACTGTACAAGGTCGGAATGGACCTCAGACTCCTTTGGTGCAGGTTGCTGCAAGTTTACGATTCAGCGGACTCAGTTCGTTTACTCTGATAGATGAAATCGAAACTGACTCTCAGTCATTCTCTCTTCGTACCTCTTCGGAAAAATCATTCACCTTCCTCTACATCGACCATCAGCCTTCCAACCTTGATGATGCTGCACATCAGGGATTATGGATTTCAGATATTCCTGACAATGTAACAGCAGATTTAACTCCAGAATTTGCCACATATTCTGCCAGTTCTACCATCGACAGACTCAGTTATACAGGAATCGAAGGAAGTCAGAGACAAGCCGCTCATATTCTGGATGTTCCAGCAGAATTCACTGTTGAATTTGGAGATACCACAAAGTGGACAGCATCTTCGCCTATTTCAACAATCCACGCACAGCTTACAGATGCTGAAAACCCAGTAACGATGAGCGGAGACCACTTCCTATTCCATCACCATCCGGAAGATGGGACCTCAACAATTTCAACTAGAATTTCTGGTCTACAAGAGGTTGGTTGGAAAGCTCCTGCTGTAGCTGGTGCAACAGGCGCGATGGGGCAAGGCACCGCCTTTATGTCCGTAGCAGGAGATCGAACTATGAGTATCAATGTCGATCACGCACCAACTCAAGATGAAGGAGGCCTTTCCGCGTTGGTTCTTATCGATCCTCTTCCGTCAAATGTTTCAGTAGATATTCCAACCGGAGCCGATGCAGGGAATAATTTGGTAATCCCAGAATTGAATACCTCACAAGGGGTTTCTGGAGTTGCATTTTTCCTTGGAGGATTTGCTGATTTGGGTCGCTCTGTCAATACTGTACTTTCTGGTATTACAAGCGAAATTTCTACCGGTACAGCCGGAGGAAACGGTTCCTTTTCTTACGGTCTGGAGTTAGATGCGGATAGCGAGTTCGATCTAATCTTTGAGGCCAGTCAAGGTAACGGTACAGCGGATGAACCAGCATGGGTTCATGGGATTTCTATGAATGCGGCCCCAACTGGAATTTCTGACGGCTTCCATATTCGAGGTTGGATCCCAAATCTACCCCCATTAATCGATATCACAGTCAGTCGTGTGCCTAACTCAAATGGAGAAGATTGGACAATTATGTTGGGTATGGAGGGGTGGTTTCCTGCAAGAAGTGAATTCATGCTAAATGCAAAAGGTGTCAATGGACAAGACTTGATGCTAACGTTACAAGGTTTGACTGTTGGTCAAGCCACTACCTTGGGAATAGACTCTCAATTCACGATTAAGGAAACTAGTGGCGGAATTAATGAGGTTACTACCTCGACTCGTTTCGTACTATCAAATAGACTCGATTGGATTCATGCTGAGCTCATCAACAGGGAAGCCGGTGCAAGAACGGAGATGCTAATCAACGATATTCCCGAATCAATTGATCTACGCGCAAGCCTTGGAACTTCAATTTCGATTGATATGATTGTGCCTGAAAAATATCGTCGTGATGGCCCGGCGGTAGACTCCATCATGTTGCAACAGATGCAGTGGATGGAAGGCGCATGGTGGCCTGCTACTGTTTTCTTAACCGATGTTCCAAACTCGATAAATCTGACCACACAAGCAGATGTAGAATATGACATTACGAAAACCCTAGCATTCCAAGGTACTCCAGTCCTTGATTTCTCAGCATCAGATAATGGAATGTCGTTGTATATTGAAGCAAATGGTAGAGCGATAAACAATCGCGGTGACATCATATTGCTCGCTGAAGGATTGACAGATCGTATGGTGATTAAGCCAACCTCTGATTATGGTCTAGCAATTCGAAGCGGAGGTGACGGGGTTGAGAGAATTTACCTTAGAGCTTCCAATATGCCAACGACCCCTCCTGTGATAATTAAGGAAGTAGAGGCTCTTGGGGAAAATCTGAGAAGTGCAACAATTAGGGTTGTCGAGATTGCAGGGCCATACAGTATCATCGAACTGGAAGATGTTCAAGGTGGGAGAATAATTGCTTCAGCCCGCGCCACCGCCGAGGTTGATGCCCTTGGCACCACCTTCGATCTTAGAGGTGTTCTCCTAGATGCTCAAACTACAGGAGGAGTCCCTACTGGAACCAGTATTGGAGTCAATGGATTAGCATCTGACCTGTCTCTATTGAATTTGATTCCGGGTTTTGAGGGATCAACTCATCACATTATCGTCCCAGAACCATTTACATCTGGACTTCTGACTTTAGGTGCTACTTTCTTGGGGGGTGATTGATTTGGGTTTAATGGACAAAATTAGCTCTCAAAATGAGGAATTAGAAACCCCTGATGCAGCCACCGAACGCGCCCATGAGATTCTCCAAATCGTTGGCGAGCGAGTTGAGAAAGTTCGACCAAGTCGGGTAATTTTTGCCTCTGTGGCCGTATTACTGATACTGAGTGGGATCATGATTATTGGAACTTGGATTGTCCCATATGACAGAACTTCCGTAGATGTTGTCTATCTTCAGGGAGTTGGCGGCCATGTTGTTTTAGTTGAATTAGATAACAAAGGATCTCGTTCAATTACTGATGTCCAATTAGATATCAGATTCTTAGATGACGATAGTAACGAGATTGCAAGATCTACCTTTGAAACCGATGAGATCGCCGCCCATACTTCGATTGCTGGCGATAATCTAGAACTAATTGCACCTGGTGCATCAGTTTGGGAGAATTATACTATTGAGATAATCTTAGAATACACCTATGGCGGTACAGAGTATAATGAAAGATGGACGTATAATGTAGGTGGTTGGACTATGGAGATGTTTACCTATGACGCACCAATGCACTTCTTCTAACACGACCTACGGTCGTGAGATAATCGCAATACAGTTTACCCTAATGCTGAAAGGTGACCCAATTGGAGGCTGATTCATGGGACAGAGAATTGCGGTTGCGCTAATCGGTTTATTCCTAATATCTCTGATTCCGGCTGGTGATTTTTACATCAACCAATCTGAAGATTCAAGAGAGGCTCTAGATTGGTCGGTTAAGCGTATAGAGATAGCCGCCGACCCTAATTCAATTCAAGACCTTCAATCGCCGACAGTGACACAAGGATTTGAAAGGCTTAGAGACAATACTGCCGATTCTAGTATTGGAGTATACACCGAGTCTGGATTGATTCCATCCGTCCATCTGCCAAATTCCCTTACTCATCCACGTTGGGACTTAGCGATGGTCATAGTCGATGGAGGCGTTGGAATTTGGGATGCTCGTCTTGAGGTAGAATCATCAGCTGAAGTTGAGATAAGAACGACCATACCTCCTTCTGGTTTCTTGGTTCAAGGAACAGCCGAGGAATTGGATAAGTTAGCGGCTAACTCTGTAGTTGTTGCAGTTCATCCAGTTCCAACCGGATTGCTTGTCCACCCATTGCTAACAGTGATCAATGAAGGCTCGATAATGGTAGAAATCCTCGGTTGGAAGGATGATAATCTTCAGCGACATATGGAGCCAGGGCTAGGTTTGTCAAGATCTCTTACAGATGTTGCAGGCAAGTGGCTTACCGACGGATGGAGTCCCGAGGAAGGTAGATATTGGGGTGAAATTGAACTTTCTAACTTAGCAGATATGATTGATGATCCTGCTGTAGCCTATGTTGCCCCGTTGCCGGTTCTAGAATTAAAGAACGACAATGCTCGAACCCATATGGGAATAAATTCGGTTGAATCTTTCTTCATCACAAACATAGATGGTACTGGCCAAACTGTAGCTGTTGGGGACTCTGGAATAGATCACGATCATGGAGATTTCAACAACCGTATTTCTGGTAGAACTTCAGTTACACCGGGAGATTCCTCGACTGCTGATCTATCTGATGGACACGGAACCCACGTTGCCTGCACAGTACTAGGTTCCGGAATGAGAAGTAGTGGTACCTATGAGGGAGTAGCACCGGGAGCCGACCTATATTTCCAAGCGATGGAGGATGATGATACCGGTGCCCTATACAGTTACGGAATCAACAGCATGCTGAATTCTGCTTACAACGCAGGCGCCCGCTTACACACGAATAGTTGGGGCGCAGGCAGCGGTTTCGGCTCTTACTCGACCCAATCTGAAGACGCTGATGACCGAACTTCTACTTGGGATCAATACTGGAATTATGATGGAATGACAGTTCTCTTTGCCGCAGGAAATGAAAGAAACGATGGTGTTTCTCCTCCGGGTACAGCGAAGAATGTAATCACTGTTGGAGGACACAAGAACCGATACAGTGGCTCTCCTGATGAGATGTACTATTGGAGTAGTCGAGGACCCACAGATGATGGCCGCCTTAAGCCGGATGTAGTAGGTCCCGGTGATGGTGTCCGCTCATGTCTTTCACAAGAGGCCGAGCAAGCATCTTCTGGTTGGTCTAATAATTGGTACATTGAGTACAGCGGTACTTCGATGGCTACACCTGCTGCGGCGGGTGCTGCGACCCTCGTGCGACAATATCTCATGGAGGTTGCAAATAGGCCCGCTCCCCAAGGAGCGCTGGTTAAGGCACTGCTAATCCTAGGTGCTGAGGATATGGGTGCTAGAAATATTCCCAACAACGACGAGGGTTGGGGTAGGGTCAATCTTGTCAATTCACTGATTCCAGATAGTGATGAAGGTATTTTCGTCGATGACCGAAGTCGTATTTCTTCTGGCCAAACAAAGGAATACACATTCGATATTACAAGAGGCGCAGAACCACTGAAAGTAGTATTGGCATGGTCCGATTATCCAGGTTCCTCACAAAGTACCAATCAGTTACGTAATGATCTAAATTTAGAAGTGATTCATCCCAATGGAGGGACTTCCTTCAAAGGTAATGTTTTCAGTGGTGGAAAATCAATTGCTGGTGGTAATTTCGATGATAAAAACAACGTCGAAGTAGTACTGATTGATAATGCCGGCGTCGGCACATGGACAGTCCGTGTGACCGATGATTATCATGGTGGAAGTAGGACTTGGCAACCCTATGCTCTAGCCGTAAGAGGTGTCAATGTAAACGACCTTTCACCCGATCCCACATTTGCTCCCGATGTTACTATCAACCCCCCTATTCCACAAATCGGAGACCCCGTACAAATTGGAGTAACTGTCGAAAACCTTGGTGCTGGATTAGTATCAGATCTAGAGGTAATGGCAAGGGCCGATGGTAGCCTAATCTCGACCCAGACAATTTCATTGACTCCTGGAGAATCAGTTTATGTTCAGTGGAATTGGACCCCGTCGACTGAAGGTCTAGTTGACTTATCCTTCCACCTAGATCCAAATGATTTGGTGGAGGAATCAAATGAAGGAAATAACCTTCTCACACATACGATGATAATTAGCGCACCTGGAGTTAGGGTAACTTCAGATGAACCATTCATGACTTTGGGTGAAGCGGATGATAGTTCTACCTCATGGGACCTGGTTCTAACAAATACCGCATTATTCGAGACTAATGCAACAATCGTAGCAAGCTCACCTGTAAGGTTGAGTGATGGTGTTGAATTCGATTGGTATTCCTCACTCACTTCAAACACTTTCAATCTGCTCGAGGCAGAATCGGTTGCTGTAGGTCTCACACTTATCCATCCGGCTCCTCCAGAACCCGGAACTTATGTAATGACGGTCACTGGAACGGATATCGAGAATGACATTGAGTCTGAATTAAATCTGTATTTCGATGTACCAATTTTAGCCTCTGCGGATGTGCTAATTACATCAGGAAAAATTCCAGTCAGCCCTATTGCACAAACTCAATTGCAAGTATTCGTAACCAACGAAGGCAACGGACCTCAAACCTATGATGTGGAGTTAAGTTCGCCTGCCGGTTGGTATCTAGGATTGGATACCTTAGGGGCTTTTGAGGGGTCATCTCACGGTTCAACGGGGACTCTTGCGGTGGGGCAAAGCCGAGCAATTGACATCACCGTAAATCCTCCTGGTGCTATGATTCCAGCTGGTTCGATTTTCGATGCTGGCTTGACAGTTCACTCTAGAGTAGGTACTGATTCTTGGTCGGTTCCTATCACTCTAGAGGTGATTGCAATAGACCAACTATCTGCAACACCGATAAGTGATGGAATTCAGTATGAGGTTGCTCCTGATGGAACTTTGAATCTAGAAATTGACTTCCTAAATACAGGAAATCGACATCTAACCATGACTCCATATCAGAGGGCTATACCTTCTGGTTGGTCGATTGTTGGTGGTCTCAATACATTGGAAGTACCGGCGGGTGAAACTACGACTTGGTCGGTAACTTTGCAAGGTAATGGACGAGCCACAAGTGGCGATTTCAAACTGCGATTCGCTACTGATGATGGTTTTTCGCTTGATTGGAATAGAACCATCGACGTTCTCTCCGCCGCGATTCCGAGCCTAGCATTCCACGAAGTTGTCTTGGCAGATGGAACTACATCTCAAACTCCTCTGGGAGTAGGTGCTCATCCAGTTGGAACCGGCTTTGATTTGGCATGGGAGGTTGAGAATGAAGGCACCTCAACTTGGCGTCCAACGACTTCAATTATCGTGCCTGATAATGGAGACTGGGAAGCAAACTGTCCTTCCACTCCATCAACATTGGCTGCTGGAGCGAGCAGTATAATCTGGTGTACGATTACTATTCCTCTCTCAGAACAGGCGGGTTCCGAGCCAGTAGTCACTCTTAGGATGGAAGGAGAAGGAGTTGTAGTTGAAAATTCCATTTCGTTACTTGTAGATTCGGTTTCAGCTGTAGTTTGGGACCTACGCACTAAAGACCCAATTGCCCATCAAAACTATCCTGTTCAATTGACAATAGATGTTGAAAATGTAGGAAATTCACAAATAAATCACAAACTTGAGGTGAATGCTCCAAGTGATTGGAATGTATTCATCGATGATGAATTATTGGTAATTTTAAGCCCAGGAGAATCCAGATCAATAGTAATCCAATTCACTCCCGACAGCGGTAGTGACGGTACAGTAGAATTATTTTTGTTAAATGGAGAAACCATCCAAGATTCTTCTTTCAGTTTTGAGGTCGATGTATTACCTGCAAGAGGCGAGAGTAACAGCATGGCATCTACTCTGATTCCTATTCTTGTTGTTCTACTAATTGTGATTCTTGGAGGAGGGGGATTCTATGTATTTCAACAAAAAGGTGGTAGGCTTGAATCAATTATGTCCACACAGGCCGTAAGCAAGATTGCCGAGTCCCTAAATATCACTGAAAAAGGAAGTGGTTCAGGCATTGAATGCTGGGTATGTAGCGACGATATTATTGTCGGTGATGCCTTAGCTTGCGGCATTTGTGGAGCCCGTTATCATCGTCCAGGTCAAGTTGGAGGTTGTGATATTCTTTCTCTTGGGAAATGCCTACATTGCAATGCGGATTGGGATGAATTAGTTGACGCATAAATCGCGACCCTAAGGGGTCGCGTAGCCCGAAGCCCTTAGAGGGGCCCGTTTGTCGGCCAAGCAATGAATCGTATTGCTTCGGCTCGTCTTCTGACGATTTTACTAGTAATCACGATGTTATCTCCATTTGTTCAGGCAGAGATAGATCCTCGTCTGACTGCAAGTCCAACCGCTCAAGAGGCAGATGCCGATAACCCAGCAGAATATACTATCACAGTTCACAATGATGGAGACGATGATATGGCGGTTAGCTTGAGCACTCAGCAGGACTCTTCTGGTTGCAATGGCTTTACTTCGAACATAGAACAGGTATCTGGAACAATAGGTGGCGGCGAATCTGAACAAGTAACACTTACTGTCAGTGTAAATGAACAGGCAAATGGAGATTGTGAGACCACAGTTCAGGCTACTGCAACAGTAGCAGGAGGTGCTCCAGGAACTCCGAAGAATGCCGATGTAACGGTGACTACCACAGCAGGTGACGGCGGTGGCCTTTATGCGGTCAAATTAACCACTGATGAGACAGATGTCGAATTTGATGGAAGTGACTCAATAGTTTGGGAAGTTGAGGTTGAAAATACAGGGGAACAACAGGCAAATGTGCAATTGGAGATGAACAGCGATAATGATTGTGAATCCGATGACCTAACCGCTGAGGTAGATCCTTCTGTAGTTCAGTTGGATTCAGGAGATACAGAAACCGTAGAGGTTACGGTAGATGTCCCCGATGGAAGTTCTACCGAAGCAGGCGAGCATTGTTTCCTCCTCTTGGCCACGGTAACCAATGACCCAAACGCTGCAGACAGAGCCGAGGATAACCTAAGCCTCAGGTTGAGTGTTCCAGAAGTGAAGGAGTGTGACGGCTCATTGCAGACATCTTCCCACAATCTAGATCCCGGTCAGACTGCAACAAATAGTTTCGAGGTAGAAAATATCGGCAATACTGAATGGACGGTTCAAACTCAAGCCCAATCCCCTGGAACAGATATAACAGGGTGGGTCGAGTTTGATAGCCCACGTTCTGCCTTATTAGCCAAACCAGGAAATTCGGATGATAGTCATACATTCACTTTTTCAGTAACGCCTGATGATTCAGTTGAGGCCGGCTCACAGATTGAAATCAAGATACAGGGGCGTTCCAATCAAGGCGTTGGCTGTGAGCAAATACTCACAGTAACCATTGGTCAGGTCCACGAAGCTAGACTTACCCTCAGCACTTCGAAATTATCTAATGTTGAGCCCGGGACTTCTGATTCAGTTACCATAACTGTAGAAAATCGCGGCAATGGTTTAGACACGTTTTCTCTAACTACAATGGACCTACCAGAAGGATGGCAAATTTCCTTTTCTCAATCTTCTGTGACCATAAACAGTAAGCATAACTCCAACAACGAAGAATCGCTAACCGCTACAGTAAATGTACCATCAAATGCGTTAGCAGGAGACAATACTGTTGAATTTGGTGTAACTGTGAGTGGTTCAACAACCATACTGCATAGCAGGGTGTTAACCGTATCTGTAGCAGCGAGACACGACCTAAATGCAGACATACTTTCAACTCAGCAAACCGGTCGTTCAGGCCAAGTAGTTCAATTCCCAATTGATATTGTCAACACAGGAAATATTCGGGATACATTCAAGCTACAGGTTTGTGATCCTAATGATCAAACTGGTTGTAACCCTCCAATGTGGGCTGCGTCATATTCTGATACATCTGGAAATTCAATCACCCAGATTGTGCTCGATCCAGGAGAATCTAGGCGAGTTTTCCTCGATGTAACTGTTGAAGGTGAGGAAGATGCAGATTCCGTTACAATTCTATCTCGCGTGGCAATTTTTGGGACGAGTGAAAAGGTAGAACAGACGATTAGCGTGATAGTCTCGAATTATGATTATGGCATGGCTATTTCTCCTGAAATGCCGGGGCCAATTTCCGGTCAAATGGATATTGTTATTCCACCAGGAGGGACTAAAGAAATCAATTTCTGGGTAGAGAATACAGGAAACTTCCCAGGTGGCGATAGTGCAGTAATATCGATGACAGGAATGGAATCCTCTGTACTTCGACGAGTACTGTTCAATGGTGTAGCTGTAGATGGAAACATTGCAGTTCCTTCAGGTGATAGAGTTCTTATTACAATTGAATTGGAAGTTCTAGAAGGTGTTTCTAGTGGAACTACTGGCATTGTAAAGGTCAGCGCATCATCGGAGAAGAACGCTGCCGAAAGCACCAGTGTAGACTTGATTTTTGAAGTTAGAACAATTCATGATTTACGATTCACCCTTGAAGGTGAAGATGAGCTAACTACAGATGAAAAGAACAGTGTTGAGTTTATTCTCCATGTTACAAACCATGGTAATATTGTTGAGACCGTCCAGATATTATCTAGTGACTCTCTCAGAGGCTGGACTGTCAATGTCATTGAAGACGAGTTCCAACTTTCCCCAGGCAATTCAAGAACGATTACTGTGAGGGTGACTCCTCCAGCGGGAATGGTACAAGATGACACCTATCGGTTTACCATTACAGTTCAACCAAAGGGTATGCCTGTAGCAGGTGAACCGCTTGATCTAGAAGTCACCGCAGAGGTGTCTTCTGGCCTAAGCTGGCTAAGCGAAGAAAACGAGCAGATTCTAATCTACGGATTAACTGCTATTGGTGGTTTATTGGTTGTGATTTTATTCTTCAGGTCTCGTGCAGAAAACCGCAGAATTCTCGAAGCCTTGGACAATGAATCGAGTGACTGAGCCCAGTCAACGATTGAAGACTATTTCAAGCTGTCAATCATTCCAATGTATTGTCTGCTACCAGCATCCTCAATGAACGCACGGTTATGCTTATGACCGTATTTTCGGTGGCGAACTCTGCCGGTCCCTACGGGACCGTCAGGTGTCAGCGATGTCGACGGTTCCAGAAGCGTATCTCGCCCTAGCTGTGATGACCCTTGTTGGCATAGGATTCCCAGTGATGAGCTTCGTCGCTTCTCGCTTCCTAAGGCCAACTCCGAGCGCTCATGATAACAACAAGTTGCGCTCGATTTTACTCCCGGGTTATGAGACTGATCAGAGCCTATACGTTAGGCGAGAAAGCACTTACGAGTGCGGTGCGGATCCAGTGGGTGACGCTCACATCAATTTCCACTTCCAATACTATTGGTATGCCATTATCTTCCTTGTATTCGATATAGCATTCATGTTCCTAGCATTTGGAGGAGTAATCGCGATTCAAGATGCTGGCGGAGACATCGATATTTGGTCAGCGATGATTACCCTAACCGTATTCATCGTCTTGATGAGTCTTGGTGTATGGCACGTATTCCGCAAGCGCGGTCGAATTTACATCTGAGGTGATTGAATGAGCGAAGAACCCCAAAACTTCTCGGTTTTCAATAGTAGAATTCTCGTCGACACCGTAGGCGATGTGACCGATGAGGCTCTCAAGGCTAGCCGAATGAAGGAAGTGATCGGAGTACTTGGGGGTCGCCTATTCAACTGGGGTCAGCGAAAGTCCCTCTTCCCTCTTCACCTTGGAATCAAATGCTGTGCCTTGGAAATGGCAGCTGCTGGAGCCAGTAGATTCGATGCAGAGCGATTTGGTGTATTCTTTCGCTCTAGTCCAAGGCAGTGTGATGTTCTATTGGTCAATGGACCAATTTCGAAGAAGTTTGCAGATCCAATTGTACGACTCTGGGAGCAAATGCCAGAGCCCAAATGGTGTATCGCAATGGGTGAGTGTGCAATATCCGGTGGACCATACTTCCAGTCTTACAATATTCTCGAGGGTGTTGACACAGTAATTCCGGTTGATGTGTATATTCCAGGATGCCCTCCACGCCCAGAGGCATTGATTGATGGCTTTGGAAAATTGCGTGAGAAGATTATCCGCATCGGTGGGGTGCCTAGTGAAGTTCGGCCGATGAGCGAAGCACCGCTAATCGTCGGAGACGAGTAAAGGAGGATTTTGAATGGGTAAGAAAATCTCGGTAGCGGCTCAGCAGAAGGCAGCCGAGGAGTTAGCAAAGGCAATGTCTTCCTTCGATGGAGTATCTGCTGAAATCGATAGCCGCTCAAGCGGAACACAAGTTCGCCATACAGTAAGTGCAACATCTACTCCTGAATCATGGAGGCAATTAGCAGAGGCCCTAGCAACAGACCATGCTGTTGACTACTGTTCAATGATTACCGGAATTCACTGGCCGGAGGCAGCCGACAAGACATGGGAGGTCGTCTATCACCTAATGCGAACCGGAGTAAAAGATCCTGCAGCAATAGAAGGTGTAGTTCAACCAAATATCACCGATGCAGAATCTCTCACTGGTGCCGATATACCTATGGAGATTCAGATTAGCATTTCACTACCTGATACACGAGAACCGATGGTCGCCTCTGTTCAAGACCTATGGGTTGGAGCTGATTGGAATGAGAAGGAAACTTGGGACCTAGTTGGAATCGACTTTGAGGGTCATGAAGGAATGCGCCGCGTCCTCAATCCACATGAAACTCCAGTAGGGTATCATCCATTACAGAAGCAACACAAATTGCGCTATCACGGATTTGAAGAAATGTACGATGATGCTCAAGGATTCATGAGGAAACCGGCTGATGCTGGTAAGATCAAGTAAGGAGGGATTCAGATGGCAGAAATGTGGATTTCGATGGGCCCTCAACACCCAATGACTCACGGCCTTTGGACTCTGAAAGTCAAAGTCGATGGAGAAACTGTAGTCGATACCGAACCAGATTTGGGATACATCCATCGGGGTGTTGAGAAGATTTGTGAGGCACGTGACTTCACACAGATTACGACCTACTGTGATAGACTATGTTACGCTAGTGCAAACACTTGGTCACACTCCTACATCTACGCCGCAGAAGACCTACTCGGTGTAGAAGTCCCTGAGCGAGCTGAATACATTCGCCTCATCGCAGTCGAGTTACAAAGAATCGCTAGCCACCTAATGTGGCTTGGTGCGTACGGTCCAGACATAGGTAATCTCTCGATTATGGTATGGTGCCTGCGTGAGCGTGAGATGATGATGGATTTACTCCAAGAGTTGGGTGGTTCAAGAATGCACTATAACTTCCCAAGAATAGGCGGAGTAAAACGAGATTTACCTCATGGATTCTCTCAGCGTGCTCAGGCGAAATTGAAGCTCTTCCTCAATCGAATTCAGGAATATGAGGCGCTATTTGATGAGAGCACAGTATTCCTTGTTAGAAGTCAAGGAGTAGGCTACGCCAAGCCTGAGGAAATGATCAATCACGGTGTCACCGGACCTAATGTTCGAGCCGCAGGTGTTGATTACGATGTTCGCTGGGCTCACCCTTACTCTGTTTACAGCGAACTCGATTGGCAACCATCCGTCGAGCGTTCTTCAATCAAGGGTGCAGACTGTTATGACCGTTATCGAGTTCGAGTTGAAGAGATGCGAATGAGCGCATCAATGGTTCTCCAAGCACTCGATAAGATGCCGGGTGGCTCTGAAACGTATCACGAACCAGGAGATCCGAAGATTATCGCTAAAGCACCATCAAGAGCCCCTGAGGGGACCTACGGAAGCCATCACTTCGAAGATAGTAGAGGCGAATCGATGTTCTACATCGCAGGAGGAGGCGAAGGTCGAGGAAAGATGCCTTATCGAGTTTCAATCCGTTCTCCAATGTTCATCACAATTCCTTATGCTGCAAAGTGTATGATTGGCTACAAAGTGGCCGACATTCCTGCGATTATGGGTTCATTCGATCCATGTATTGGAGAAACCGACAGGTGATTTACAATGGCAGGAACTAGCGATTGGTTAGACGTCCGTGGCTGGATGGAGTCTATTGTCGGTTGGTCAATGGACCAAGTTCATGACTTACTACCTTCAAGTGATATTGGTTTGGGCCCATTAGGTTCTATCAATTTGCAAGGAGAATTTGCAAGTATTCAGGGTGCTCTCGAAACTTTCCTATTCACCACTATAATGTGTACAATTGTCTTTGCTACAATGATGCTCACCTTGATGGTGGTTCCATACATTGAGCGCAAATTCATAGCTAGATTGATGGACAGATTAGGTGCAACTACCAGCCTCAGAAGTTTGTGGATTGGCGAAGGCCATACGACCGCAGGCCAATGGTGGAATCAACTACCGTTTGGGATAGGTGCTCCAATTGGATGGGTAAACGGAATGCTGAACTCTAGCTTTGGAAACAAATCAAAGCACGTTGCAGTAGATCGCGTTCACAATAGAGGATACCACGGAATTTGGTTCCTATTCCCCGGTTTCTTCCAAGCGCTAGCCGACTTCCTAAAGTTCGCTACCAAGGAACACATGGTCCCAACAAAGGCCGACAGATTGGTTTTCGAAACCGCTCCTGTAATCATTATTGCAACCACAATCATGGTCTATGCATTCATCCCATTCGGACCACACATATGGGCTGCTAACCCAGAGTTGTCATTGGTATTCATGATGGCAGTATTCGGAGTTGCACCACTCGGTGTTTTCTTCGCGGGTTGGTCGTCAAACAACAAGTACACACTCATTGGAGGAATGAGGTCCGCGGCACAACTTACCGCTTACGAGATACCTTTACTGATTAGCGTCCTCGCTATTGCAGTAATTTCAGGCTCCTTCAATATTCTTGAAATAGTCGATTTCCAAATTGAGACAAGTAACACATGGAATCTCTTCATCATGCCTTTGGGTGCTGCATTATTCCTAATCACAATGATCGCCGAAGTTGAGCGTATTCCATTCGATATGCCGGAGGCAGAGGCTGAATTGGTTGAGGGTTGGTGGACAGAATACGGCGGAATCCGTTGGGGACTTATGTTCGCTGTCGAAATGATGAGAGCCTACGCGGCTTGCATCCTCTTTGCACTATTCTTCCTAGGCGGTTGGCAATTACCATTCGAAGACACTTTGGTAGGCCTTCCGTATGTTGGAATCATCTTTGATTTCCTTGCAAATGCAACACCTGGATTGGTAGTTTTACTCCTCAAGGCATACCTAATGTTTGCATTCTTCGTATGGGTTCGTGCATCCCTACATCGTGTTCGTACCGACCAAATTCTTGAGTTTGGATGGCGCTGGCTCCTTCCAGCCTCGATGGTCAATCTTGCCGTAGCAATCTGGCTGCGCCTCGAGGTGTGGGATAGTACTGCAGCAGGGGGCTGGCCGATTTGGGCCGTCCCAGTTCTATTTGGTTCATTCATAGTCGCTTTCGTAGTCCTCGCCTTGGATGAGGATGAAGATGCGTTGGAACTGAATCGAAGGATGTACCACACACAGACCTTGGAGAAGGCGAGCCCAGGTACTCACAGAGACTAGATTGGAGGTGAAGAAATGGATAAATCACAGCAGTATAACACTGGACACCCACACGCGGCTCCTAACTTCCGCAACCTGATTATCAAGCCAATGTGGATGACGATGAAAACGGCATTGCGAACCGTTCCTTTCCTAGGAAGATTGGGTCTTTTGAAGAATAATTATCATGGTCAAGAAGTTACAATGACAGATGATTTTACACAAGCTAGAATTGGGGGCGACCATCTTTCAGAAGGTCACACATATGCTGCTGATCGAGAGTCTACCGATCTCCTTCCTTTCCTTGAGCGACCTGTAACCGTCATGTACCCCTATGAACGACTAGAGGACATGGAGCCATGGTTATTTGTTCCAGGAAATTACAACGGTAGGATTGGAATTGTTTGGGAAACTTGCACCGCTTGCAAGGCATGTGTCAAGGCTTGTCCAAATGACTGTCTACACATGACCTCTGAAGTTAGAGTCAACGTTCTTGACTTAGCCGAGGAAGACGACGAGTGGCATGGCTATGGGTTAGAAGTCGAGGCAGGTGGGTACGCCGCTAAGCCAAAAGAAGAGTTCGAAGAAATTGAGGAATTCGACTTGGTCAACGAGCATACCGCAGCCCCGCAGCAATATGATTTCGCGGAAGTAATCGACATCTCCGGCGATACAGCAACCGTACGTTGGATGGACGGATCAGGTATCGAAGACATCTCAACCACTGAACTCAAGCCGGCGGAGACTGATATCGTCAGCGGTAGAATCGATATCGGTCGCTGTATGTTCTGTGGATTGTGTGCGGAAGCATGTCCGTTCGAATCATTCTTCATGACCAATGAGTATGATGGAATGTCTGGATACTCTCGTGAAGACCTATGGTTCGACGCAGATAGAACTCGTGTCCTTCCAGCAGTTCACCAAGAGCGAGTCGATATGGAACTTGCAAAGCGCGCGAAGAAAGAGAAGGATAAGCGCGAAAGAAAGGCAGCTAGGGCCGCCAAGGAAGCGGAGGCTTGATTCCGATGGCTATTGATTTCGAGGCGGTTGCATTCGTCATTATGGCGCTTGTTGCTATCCTCGGAGCCCTGGGGTGTGTTTATGCAAGGAGAGTAGCCCATTCTCTTCTCTCGCTAATGATGACATTCTTCGCCGTTGCTGGAGTAATGGTATTGGCTCACGCCGAGATGTTGGCGGCAATCCAGATTCTTGTTTACCTTGGTTCGGTAATGCTGGTGGTACAGTTCGGAGTTATGTTAACTCGACGTCAAATACAGGAAGGCGATGTTGAATGAGGTCAATGGGAATCATTGCTCGCTTAGGGGTATTCGCATTCGTCCTAATTCTTCTAAGAGAAGTAATGGATCATCCAATGTGGGGAGAATCCGCTGCCGGCGCTCCAACCACACTCGAATTTGCAGTATCAATACTCGATGATTGGGCACTTGTCACAGTTGTTCTCGGAATATTACTCTCGATGGCGATGATTGGCGCATCTTACCTAGTTCGTGACGAGCGCCTCGTCAACCTGCTCTACGACATGGGAGGCGATGAGTGATGATTGAAGCAAGTTGGATCGCCGGTCTTGGCGTCATTCTCTTTGGTATCGGATTAATCGGAGTATTCAGCCGAAAGAATGCTATCGTCGTTTTGATGTGCATCGAGGTCATGTTGAATGCAGCCAATCTCAACTTCGTTGCCGGAGCCTTGCATCATGGCTCGGTAGATGGATGGGTATTCACTGCTGTTGCAATCGCAATAGCTGCCGCAGAAGTTGCAATCGGGCTTGCAATTCTACTTTCCTTGTACAGTACACAGGAAACAATTTCACTCGATGAAGCGACTTTATTGAGAAATTGAGGTGATGAAAATGGGAGAAAACAAGCAGGAGTGGGATAGACTACTCTTCATTTTGCCGTTTTTGGCAATCGTACCATATCTCTACAGCATTGGAGAATCGTCAACTGATTATTGGTGGCTAATTATCGCCGCACCTTTGGTGTTCTTCGCAACGATTGCGATCGCAGGTCAGGTTTGGAACGGTAACGAATTCTGGGTAAATCGCTTGAAGGAAGGTGGAATCTTAGGACTTGGAGCACTCAGCGTATCTCTTTCCGCTTCGATTTGGCTGATTTACGATTATCTCGATGCCCATGGCCATATTGAATCCGGAGATCCATTCAGTTGGTTGACCTTCGATGTACTGACCTACGACTCGGAGGGGTGGTCGATTGCCTCTTCAGGATTCAGTGGAATTGGACTAGGAATATACCTCGATGCAGTTAGTATAATGCTGCTATTTGTTGCCACTTTTCTCTGCTTCCTCATCTGTTGGTTCGCAATCGGATACATGACTACCGATTCAATTAATGATAACTCGAACCATCGTTTCTTCGCCGAGTTCGTTCTATTCAGCATGGGTATGTTTGGAATGGTCCTCGCAGACAACTTCCTTTGGTTATTCATCTTCTGGGAAATAATGGGTCTTTGTTCATATCTTCTTATCGGATTCTACTACTGGAAGGAAAGTGCTGCATACGCTGCAAAGAAGGCTTTCCTAACTACTCGCGTAGGTGATGTATTCCTAATGATTGGACTACTGATGCTGTATGATATATACGGTTCTCTAGACTTCGCAGTTGTCTTTGATGATCCATCAACAGGTGTAGGTGGAGCAGCGGTGGATGCTGCTATGTTGCAAACTGCACTACTGATGCTATTCATTGGAGCTGTAGGTAAGTCCGCTCAGTTCCCATTGCACGTCTGGCTACCTGATGCGATGGAAGGACCAACTCCGGTATCGGCCCTTATCCACGCTGCGACAATGGTCAATGCTGGATTGTATCTAGTCGCTCGAATGGTACCTTTCGTCGATGTTCATCATCATGGTGTGGCAGGAATGGAAGACCTGGGTCTGATCGTTGCATGGGTCGGTGGAATTACTGCCTTCATGGCCGCAGCAATCGCCTTTGTGCAGAATGATATCAAGAAAGTGTTAGCATATTCCACGATGAGTCAATTGGCCTACATATTCACAGGACTAGGAGCAGCTCTTTGGTTCTTCAATAACGACAAGCATCACGCAGGAGCTCTAATCTTCGGTGGTGCTCTATTCCATCTCTTCAATCACGCCATGGCAAAGGGAATGCTGTTCATGGCAAGCGGCTCAGTAATCCACGAAGTTCACCATGCTCACGACCATTTGCATCATGGAAATCATGGAGACCATCACTTCGACCCTCAAGATATGCGCAATATGGGTGGCTTGGCGAGCAAACTACCCGTTACAGCAACAGCGATGATGTTCGGGTCGATGTCAATTATTGGAATTCCATTAATCGGTGGATTCTGGTCAAAGGAAATTATCGTTGGAAAGACATGGTATGCTTACTTCAACGGAGCAGACGCATTGCTTGGACCGGCTATACTAATTCTAGCAACTGCCGGTATGACCGGATTCTACATGTCACGAATGTGGTTCATGACCTTCGCTGGCGAGCCAAAGAACGAACTCGTAGACCACGTCCATGAAGAGACTCCTTGGATTAAGACTCCACTGGTTATTCTCTCAATAATAACTGCCCTAGGCGGTTTCGGACTCGCCCTCTATGGAATGGTAGATTGGCTATCAGGAGACGCTACCCACCTGTCTATTCACAAGGAAACATTCGTCGAACAGGTAATTTACGAATTGGAACATGCATTCCTACCTGAGGACGAACAAGTCCGAATGATTGGCTGGACTACTATTCTGCTTTCATTCATCATTGGTCCAATATTTGCCGCCCGAGTATACGGTGGTTCACTCAAGCAAGGCGAGAAAGCAACACCAATAGTTCACTGGCTAACCAGCCTATCTGGAAAGTTTGGTAGCCAGAATGTCGATGAATTAGCAAACTCACAATTTGCCGAGGCACTACAGAATAGACTGTATTTCGATGACCTATACGAGTGGGTTCTAGGAAAGACGATTCTTCCATTCTCGGCTTTCGCCGCTTGGTTCGATGCTAACATAATCGATGGAGTAGTCAAGCAGATTGAATCCAACTCTGTTTTCGGTTCCATACAAATTCGCAGAGTAACAACAGGTAATGCCCGCGACTACATTCTGATGGCTGCTATCGGGGCACTGTGTATATTCGCTCTAATTTGGGGGGTGAGCGCTTGATTCAGTCAGATCCTCTAACATTCATCACCCTAACACCACTTGCTGTAGGTTTAGCCCTATTGATTCTACCATATCTCGCTCCTGCAATTATGGCGGATTTCACTCGAAAGATTTCACGCTCACTCTCGATGGGAGTTGCTCTGGCAATCTTCGCTATTACAACCGCATTATTCCTCGGTCAAATTGGTAATATCGATTGGCTAAATATCACACAAGGTCAGTATGTTTTCGAAAATGAAGAAGTAACTCTACTGAAAAGTATTGGTGTACGTTGGGTAGTCGGTGTAGACGCATTGTCTTTCCCAATGGTTTGGCTAACAGCCCTGCTAATCCCTATCTCCATGCTAGTTGAGTGGGACGCAAAGAAAGGACATCTGTTCCACCCGCTAATACTAATCATGGAGGGTGCACTGATTGGTGTATTCGTCGTACTCGACTTATTCGTCTTCTACGTATTCTGGGAATTGACTCTAATTCCGATGTTCTTCCTGATTTTGGTTTGGGGCGGAGATGACCGAAGATATGCTTCGATGAAATTCTTCATCTACACTTTCACAGCAAGTGTTCTGATGCTAATTGGTATTCTTGTAATGTACTTCCACACCGATCCGATTTCTGGTCTAGGGACTCTAACCGGTCATCATTTCGACTTGGTAGAAATGACGGCCCAGGCCTCTGGAAATGGTCTGATTGCGGGAGAAGGTTTGCGCCACTTTGTTTGGCTTCTATTGCTGATTGGATTTGCCACAAAGATGCCTAGCGTTCCAGTTCACACTTGGTTACCAGACGCTCACGTTCAGGCACCAACAGCCGGATCAATGCTGTTAGCCGGAGTCATGTTGAAGATGGGGGCATACGGATTCCTCAGAATTGCTGTAACCATATTCCCAGAATCAACTGTAGTCTTTACTCCGTTGTTGATTATACTAGGAATGGCGAGCCTAGTGTATGGAGCCATAGTCTGTATGGGTCAAACGAATCTCAAGCGCATGGTTGCTTATTCGTCGGTATCTCACATGGGATTGATTTTCCTCGGAATTGCAACCATGCAACCACTGGGAATCGCCGGTGCGCTATTCATGATGTTTGCACATGGAATCATCAGCCCGCTTCTCTTCGCTGTAGCGGGTGCCTTCAAGCACCACTACCACACTCTTGAGATTGGCTCGATGCGTGGAATCGCCCACCACTCTCCATGGTTGGCTGGCCATATGATGCTAGGTTGGATGGCGAGCCTTGGCCTTCCCTTATTGGCTGGATTCGTCGCCGAAATTGCAGTAATGATTGCCTTCTGGATGACATTTGGTTGGTTAGTAATTTGGCCAGCATTGACCCTAATAATTACTGCTGTTTACTATTTAACCAGTATGCAGAGAACTATTTTCGAAGGTGGAGATCCTCACGTTGGTATACTTCCTGACACAATGCACGGAGAAGAACCTCGAGATATTACATGGCACGAGAACGCTGGAATGTTTGTATTGGGAGCTCTAACAGTATTGTTTGGAATCATGCCGTTCATCTTCTGGGACATGATGTCTGATTGGTCCACTGAATTCATGCTGGAGACATTAGTTCAGGCCATGAATAGTCAGGGGGTGAAGCCCTGATGTTGACCACTGAAGAAATGGAAATACTGCTACCTGAGATTACTCTTGTTGCAGGAATTATTTTAGCGATTCTAATTCCAAACCTTGGGGACTCAACTCTAAGGATACCTCTTACTAGAACTCGCATTCCTATGTTAATCGGCGGGACTCGATTCAAGAGCACCTCCGACCCCAGACTTCCTGCTCGAATTGCAATTCTGGCCCTATTCGTAGCATTTGTGTTTTCTTTCCTAGAAATTAAATCTGCATCTGGTGAGGTTGGCGGTGTTATCGAAATCACTTCATTCACTAGAATGATGTCTTTCGTATTCTATGGAGCGCTCCTCCTAGCAGCGATCGCTACAACTTACAGAATTCCCGCTCGGCTGTCTGCTAGGGCCCCAACTGAGCAGGATTCGGAATCTCGAACCGAGGCTCTTATTGCCGCTTTGATGGATAATCGCCGTCAAGTCGACTTTCACATTTTACTGATGATGGTTGGACTTGGCATGGGCCTCATGGCAATGGCTTCGAATCTGTTCTTCATGTTCGTGGCCATAGAGTTAGCTAGCCTTGCTGCCTATGTATTGGTGGCATTCCACAAAGAGGGGGAAGCTGGAGGTGAAGCCGGGGCGAAATACTTCATTGTCGGTTCAGTTGCGAGTGCTACAGGAATCTACGGAATGTCTCTGGTTTATCTTTGGTCAGGAGACCTCGATTTCGATGCACTAGCGGCCCAATGGGCGGCTATGGATGAATTAGATCCATTCGCAGTAATTGGTGTTGGATTGATGTTGGTTGCTTTTGGATTCAAAGTCAGCGCTGCACCATTCCATCTCGCTGCTCCAGATGCTTATGCCGGGGCCTCTTCACCAGTTGCAGGTGTGCTGGCTACTGCTTCCAAGGCGATGGGTTTTGTCGCCCTCTTCAGAGTTCTAATCGAGGTTACAATGCCCGAGGAGGGAGAGGCTCTTTGGTTTGGCATTCTTGCAATTATCGCTATAATTACGATGACTTGGGGTAACCTAGCAGCATTAACCAGCGAAAATCCAAAGAGGATGTTAGCGTACTCGAGCGTTGCCCACGCTGGATACATGCTGGCGGCAATGGCTGCTGTCGGTAGCGGAGTAGGTGACTCATCGACAACTGAGCTAGTATTGGTTGCAATCGTCTTCCACCTTACAATTTTGGTTCTGTTCAAACTAGGTGCATTCCTAGTTCTTGGTATGCTTGAGACAGAAGGTCGAAGTCACCGCTTGGAAGACCTTCACGGTCTCGCTCATCGAGACCCGTTGATTGCAGGTTCGATGTTTATCTTCATGCTAGCATTGGCTGGAGTTCCGCCATTATCGGGATTCCTTTCGAAATTGTTGATGATCAATGGAATCGTAAATATCAGCGCTGGCACTGGTAGCACATCTACAGATGGAATTATTCCTTGGGCCGAGACAGTCGACCCAGTATTCTGGCTTGCAATGGCAATTGTATTGAACAGCGCTTTGTCTCTATTCTACTATCTTCGAATTGGCCTGGTTATGTTTTTCGAAGCTCCTGAAAACGCTAAGACTCTTAGAGAGGCATTTCATCTTCGGAATACCATCCTAGTGCTTACAGTACTAACGGTATTCTTTGGTATTGGTTCAGGTGCAGAGTATCTTCTAGACCTCGTTGAGACAGCGGTTTCCGCACTTTGATTCACCGCTTGAATTCATCATACTTGCATCATATTCCCTCCCCTAGTTTAATTATACGTCACTAGGGGGCCCCTTGTTGATATCGTTGGTAAAATAACTAAGTGCTTAGGTCATTCACCGGCGGCATGAATCAACTAAAACCGATGATTATTGTATTGCTAATGTTAACATCCGCTCTTGCAGGATGTGCTGGAACTGACACCACTGATTTAGAACAACAGATAGAAGATTTACAACAATCAAATGATCAAATGAATGAGACTATCCATAGCATGGAAATTACTCTTCAAGAAAGGAATACTGAGATTGCAACATTGAACTCAAATGTGGCTATGCTGGAATCAACAATAGTGGTTGAAGAGATGTACAGAGACTCACTACTGGCATTACTAGAGGAGTCAAACTCATCTAATGAAATGCTCATGTCAATTATCGAAGATTCTGACAATTCAATATTGGCTCTCCTAAATAACCTTGAGATGGAGCAGAATCTGGTTGAAGAGTGGGTTGAAAGGGCATTTAGGAATGATTTTTCTCATATGGATCTGACTGGTTACAACCTAAGTGGTGCTGACTTCTCTGGTGCCGACCTGAGATATGCAGACCTTTCGGGTGTTTATATGGAAGGTGCCGATCTAACTGATGCCTACCTGTATGGTGCCAACCTTTCTGGTGCCAATATGTCCTATTCCACCCTTAATTATGCCAACCTGATAGAAGCCAATCTAAGTGGTGTCGATTTAAGTAATTCCATACTTATGTACACCGATCTAAGATGGGCCAATGTTACCGGAGCCAATTTTAATGACATATTCTGGTACGCTGCCATATGTCCGGATGAGACTACGACAGGTGCGCCTGCCGTGAACGCATGCCTCCAGTCATTGTCATGAAATGTATCATATTACGTACCCGAGTTGACGGACTCATCATAAGGGAGAATAGGATGCAAGTGTCATGAAGGTCAGCGCACTAAATTTATTCTTACTCATATTCCTTGCCGCCCTTACAGGGTGCACTGGCTCGGAAGAGGGCTCGGTCGAGGCAGAAAATTACACTGGCGAGTTGAAGATACTTGCCTTGCATGGAGGAGGGGACAGTCCGGAGGGGCTAATGGGACAGCCTGGAATGCAGGACCTGATGTCCGACCTGCCGGAATTCGAGTTCTTCTTCGCAGATGCTCCTGACCACGATAGCATGTGCGATCAATGCTGGTACGCTGATCCCCCAGGGGGGAAGGGAGAGCCTAATGAGGATAGGACTTGGGCGGACGTATCGATAGAGTATCTAGACGGAATAGTGGAGGAGCATGGTCCCTTCTACGGCATCCTTGGATACTCACAAGGGTGCCCGATGGCGACTGTCTACATCGCCAACTCCAATACATCCTTCGAGAAAGCGTTCCTCTTCAACGGATACCTGCCTACGACGCACTCCGGGCTCAACGACACCATCAACGAAGTTGCCCCTCTGGATGTAGATGCGCTTATTTTCGGCGGAGAAAATGATGTTTTCATATTCGGGGTAGAAGAACTCGCGGGTGTTTATCAGGAGCCTACGATAATAATCAGCAGCACCGCGGATCACTATCTGCCATTTTCAGACGATGAGACATATGGGGACGTGCTTGCATTTTTCAGAAAAGGAACAAATGGAACCCTCTGAGGTGTCGCCATCATGCCACCTAAGGATTCTGATATGTACATCATAATCAAGCTCGTTTTCTGATATCCTGCCCTCTAAGTCGTGTGATATCCATTGGACATAAATGATATACTAATCTCATCATTTACTTCTATGGAACCAAGAGAGGTATCAGTCGCCGCACATTACAAGTTACCTTGGTTTCTGACTTCTTTTGTAAGAATATTAGATTACGTTTCTAAGGGATTAGCAACTCGTTTCCTCTGGAGAATTTTCTGTGGGCCAATCAAATTCAAGACACCCTCCAGAGAGGCTGAGTTTTACAAAAAGACCGAACATGAAAAGATACAGACAAAATCTACGAGCAAGGAAATCATGCTTTATCGGATTCCAAATGATGGTCATAAGATACTCTTTGTACATGGTTGGAATGGAAGATCAAGTCAATTCTACCGAATAATCGAATTGCTCTCTGATGAGGGCTATGATATTACGGCTATTGATCTTCCAGGCCATGGAAGGTCAACTAGGAGCACCACAACTCTACCAGAAATTACTGATTTGATATCTGAGGTTACGAAATCGAGAGGCCCTTATCATGGAATTGTCTGCCACTCGTTTGGAGTTGTAGCCGCACTCAATGCTGTAAGATTCGGAGCTACCTTTGAGAAATTAGTTCTAATATCTCCGGGAATGTATGAAGCCAAACCGATGTTCAAGACCTTCGTCGGCCTTTTTGGTTTGGATGAGGAATACTATGCAGATAGGTTGTTTGACCTCGCTGAGTCGATATACGGGGCCAGTCCTGGAGAGTTTGGCCTAGACCGGTTCTCTAAACAAATCGAGACGAAGGCGCTGATTATTCATTGCGAGGACGACAAGGAGGCGATGAAAGAAATTGCACTCACTCTGCACAGTGACATGAAAAATTCTGTATTACATCTGACTGAAGGGCTCGGGCACAGGAGAATTCTGAGAGATGAAAAGGTTGCAGAGAAAGTAATGAATTTCTTGTAGATTCCAAGTACAATTGCCCGACAATACAAACCCTCGATGATCCCCTCGAGTCCCACGGAATGGCGCAAATATCGGTCCAATGAACAAGGCATGGTTTCACATAGGGGTCTCTCGACCGACGCCCAATGGCGCGTCGGGAGGAGCGTGTGGACACAGAGTTGCTGGCGCAGCTTGAATCTGGTTCCGGCGATAAAATTCGGGTAACCCTCCCGAATAAGAAAATCAACGAAATGTTCGCTATCGCAGACCAAATCCTTGGCGGCCGAAGAGTTAGAGCGGTTTGCGAAGATGGTGAGAGTCGATTGGCGCGAATTCCAGGAAAGATGCGAAGACGCCAATGGGTCCGTGAGGGTGACCTAGTAATTGTTCAACCATGGGATTTTCAAGATTCAAGAGCAGATGTAAGGATGCGCTATACAAAGACTCAGTCAATCTATCTTTCACGAAAGGGCGTCTTACCTGAGATAGTCGACTTATTCGGAATGACCGATGACCAAATTCATGAACAGGATGAGGATTACGAAGTCGTCGAGTCCGGTGCAGTGGAAGAGGATACAGCAACCGAAGAGGCCGAAGAAGTCGAAACGGTAGAAGAAGAAGTTGTTGAAGAGCCGAAGAACTCGACCTTTGCTGATAATGACGATGATGATATCGACTCATTCTTCGGGTGAGGAAGATGGCAGATCCCGACTGGGAAGATGTTGACCCAGACACTCTAATGAGATCGGCGAAGCAGTATGATTGGATGACGGAGCCACGCTTCAAGCGAATGTTTGAGGAAATCGAAGACAAATTGCAAGGAGTTCTTGGCTCCGGTCAATATGATTGGGTCGATAGGCGAGTATTCGACGCGGTCTTCGATCGTTCCACTCTGATGTCTTTGCACAAACTGATGCAGGCAGGTGAGATAGAAACTGTAGATTATCCAATCGCTCGCGGTAAGGAGGCTCACGTATTTCATGCAACAACAAACCAAGGACCGGCTGCAGTGAAGATTTTCCATACTACAAATGCCGTCTTCAAAAGTCTTGCAAAATACATCGATGGCGACCCACGATTCGGTGGACTAAAGCGCCGTCATCGTGAATTGGTAAAGATCTGGGTTCGAAAGGAATACCGTAACCTGCGCCGAATGCGGAAAGCCGGAATCAGAGTTCCAAGACCCAGAGCGATTCTAAACAACGTCTTGGTTATGGATTTAATCGGTGATGAAAGCGAACCTTCTCCTCGCCTGAAAGACATAACTATTGATGATCCGAAGGGAGTCTTCGATGACCTTCTTGAGATTCTTGCAGTTTGTTGGCAAACTTGTGATCTTGCTCATGCAGACTTTAGCGAGTACAACATTCTCTGGTACGATGGCGAACCATGGGTAATTGATGTCGGTCAAGCAGTAGTTAGTGCTCATCCTTCCTCAAATGAATTCCTAGTTCGAGACGTCACTCGCCTCGTTGAGTGGATTAATCGACAAGGATACGAGGTAAATCTCGCTGACTCTTTGTTAAGAGTGCTCGAGGAACCGGTTCCAACCTACCCCGCTCTTTCAGGCGGAGATTAAAACGGGACGGCGGGTCGCCCGCTTTCGTGGAACTCCTAGCCCGCATACCCAAGGACCGCATAGCGGTGCTAATTGGCAAGGCAGGTCGCACTCGCAAGATGCTTGAGAAAGCAAGTGGCGCGAGTTTGGAAATCGATTCTCAAACCGGTGATGTATCGGCCATTTGGGAAGCGGATGAAATCGATCCTATTGTGAAAATGAAAATGCCTGATGTAATCCGCGCGATTGGACGTGGACTAGCACCAAATCGCGCGGTAAAATTACTCGATGACGAGGTGTTCCTCCGAATGTACGACATTCGTGAATGGGTAGGACGTCAGCCAAACCAGACACGCCGAATGCGAAGCCGATTAATCGGGAGGAACGGACGCATTCGTAGCTTAATCGAAGAGATGTCCCAAACCGAGATGGCAATCTACGGCTCCACAGTTTTGGTAATTGGAGACGAGGATGGTCTAGCGCTAGCCACCCCTGCAATTGAGAATATTCTCAATGGAGCCGAACATGGAACAGTCCTACATGGCCTAGAACAAGATCGCAAGCGTATGAGAATACAATCTCGTAGTCTTGACACATATGATACCGGTAAAGGATCATCCGATGCCTTTGACGCATTAGTTCCTGGACTCGCAGATGCCCGACGCCGACGTGAACGCAGATTCAAGTCTGCTCAAGTCGATCCAGATGATGAGGAAGAAGTCGCTGAGATGTTAGAATTGGCAGAAGACGAGTCAATAACTTACGGCGAAGAGTGATTTCTACAGCCGCCACGCCTAAGCGCAGGTGCTTTCTCGACAGGCCGTGAACTTGCTAGAGGAGTGGTACGATTACGAGCGTTTGGTAATCCAAGCGCTCGCCGTAATAATGACATTATTCTGTATTGGAGCATTCCTTGGAACTTTGGATGTGTCTAATCCATTATCTGATTTTGTCTACAAATATTATCTCGATCCAATCATTGGAGAATCAACTGGGGATTCCGGTTACAATATGGTCAACACCATGACCTATGGAATCGTTCTGGCCATGTTTGTAGTAGCAATGTCTGGCTGGCTGAGGCATTTGGGAGTCGATGGCTCTGACAGAACGCTACTGGCATTACTTCCATTCGTGCTTTGGGCGGCACTCGGGGAGATTGTAGAAGACGCAGAAATGTTTGGAAAATTCTTCTCGGCATGGTTTGTAAGTCCTGGAGTTCACTTCCAGACAGCTGCTTGGGTAATTATCGCTGGCTGGTTTGGATATTCAATCCATAACTCAGATTCTAGCGATGAAGAAAAGGCCGAGAAGGTAAAATCCGCTTCGATGATTATCATCTTCACTCAATTTGTAATCTATGCTAATTCAATCGATGGTAAAGTTGACTTCGATATCTTATTGATGCTATTCTTCAGCATAATTGCGTTCTTCTCCCCGCATATTTTGGAATCCAGCGCTGATGGTTTTGACAATATCCAGCGCACAGTCTACTTTTCAGGAATCGGCGGTTGTCTAGTTCTCTTCGGAGCCATTGCATCGTATTTGTCTTCAATCGACATAACTCAAATTGACAATTATCCATACAATTTCGTTGCAGTGGTCGTAGTTATTGGATTCCCAGTAGTACTGTGCTGGTTCATGCTAGAACAAGGAAGAGAGGCCGCCGCAGAACTGGAATCTCAAGGAATCATTGCAGGAATTTTACCACCTGGAATGAACGAAGATGAATACATGGCACTCGAATCGGAGCAGAAGACTCTGATTGAATCCCTACGACTGAAGGCAACAATGGCATATCCGGTTGCATTCCTTCCCGTTGCCGGCCAGTTGATGGATGGTATTGCTACATACATCGGCATCGACTTCTTTGGATACACTGAGAAGCACATAGTATCGGAGGCAGTGGTGCAATTGTTCGATACCGCACTGACTTTTGCAGTCCTTAAGTTAGGAATTGGTGGAGTTGTATTCTGGTTCTATTCAATGGCCAACTTCGAGTATCGTCAACAGCATCTCCGACTATTGATTGGGCTTGCACTAATGGTGGTTGGAATGGCCCCTGGATTGCGTAATGTCGGGCGATTGATGTTGGGTGTCTAATCACGACATCTACGATGTCGTCTCCATTGGATTCAAGGTTCGCCGGCAGTCTCGCGGGTTGATTGCGATGGACAGGTTGCCGACCCGAGTCGACCGTTCCGGCCAAGATTGGCAGCGTAGAAGGGAGCAAAACCTTGCCTTAGCTGCCGACCTCAAGGAGCGATTGGAAGCAGTAAAACAGGGTGGCGGCGGAAAATATGTCGAGAGGCATCGTTCTCGAGGAAAGATGCTTCCTAGAGAGCGAATAGCAAAAATTTGTGATCCAGGAAGCCCTTTCTTGGAATTCTCTAGTCTGGCCGCGAATGAACTGTATGATGGTAAAGCCCAGTCGGCTGGAATCATTACCGGAATCGGCTTAGTTCATGGTCGAGAATGCCTATTCGTTGCAAACGATGCTACTGTCAAGGGCGGATCCTACTACCCTATGACGGTGAAGAAGCATATTCGAGCCCAAGATGTTGCAGATGCTAACAATCTACCATGCATCTACCTTGTCGATAGCGGGGGGGCATTCTTACCGATGCAAGACGAGGTTTTTCCTGACATCGGTCACTTTGGCCGCATCTTCCGAAATCAAGCCATGATGTCGGGCAAAGGAATTCCACAGGTAGCAGCGGTTCTGGGAAGTTGTACAGCAGGAGGTGCATACGTTCCAGCAATGTCGGATGAATCGATTATCGTCAAGGGAAATGGAACAATTTTCCTCGCTGGGCCACCACTGGTGAAGGCGGCTACAGGCGAGGAGGTTAGCGCCGAAGATTTGGGCGGCGCTGATGTTCACACCAGAGAATCTGGTGTGGCTGACCATTTTGCGGAAAATGAGGAGGAAGCCCTACGCATGGTTCGTAATGTTGTAGAGAATCTCAACATCGAGCCAAAGCAAAGATTGGACGTTAAGCCAGTAGAGGCACCCGCTCACGATACTGAGGACTTGATGGGAATAATCCCCACAGACAATCGTACACCATTCGACGTTCGCGAAGTAATCGCTAGAATCGTTGACGGTTCTCGCTTCCACGAGTTCAAATCGCGATATGGTAATACCTTGGTTTGTGGCTTTGCCAGAATACACGGTTATCCTGTCGGGATAGTAGCAAACAATGGGATTCTATTCTCCGAATCATCTCTCAAAGGTGCTCACTTTGTCGAATTATGCGGTCAGCGTGGAGTGCCACTAATCTTCTTGCAGAATATTACCGGATTCATGGTTGGCCGTGACGCTGAGTCAGGCGGTATTGCAAAGGATGGTGCTAAACTCGTAACCGCTGTATCTTGTGTCCCTGTTCCCAAATTTACAGTAATTATCGGAGGCTCTCATGGGGCTGGAAATTATGGAATGTGTGGCCGAGCATACGACCCACGATTCCTATTCATGTGGCCCAACGCAAGAATTTCTGTAATGGGTGGGCCACAAGCAGCGGATGTTCTTGCTACAGTCAAACAAGATCAACGAGCCCGAGAAGGATTGTCTCCGATGTCGGGCGAAGAATTGGAGGAGTTCCGTCGACCAATTCTAGAGAAATATGAGACTGAAGGCTCACCTTACTACTCAACCGCCCGTCTTTGGGACGATGGGGTAATCGACCCACGTGACACTAGGGATGTCTTAGGACTAGCAATATCGGCGAGCCTTAATGCCCCATTCCCAGACAATGGATATGGCGTTTTCAGGATGTGAAATTATGCAAGGCACGAAAATGAGTGACGCAAAACCCGTAGCCGAACTTTGTAGCCTCGAGATAGATGGCGCTATTGCGAGGCTAACACTACGCCGCTCAGATGTATTCAACGCCCTAAACGTACAGTTGATTTCAGAAATGGTCGAAGCGCTAAGTTGGACCGCACAGAGATCAGTAGGGGCGACTCAATCCCTGCACGATTTTGACGGCGCCCAATATCTGCGCGTAATTGTTCTTCGCGGAGATGGAAAGCACTTCTGCGCCGGCGCGGACATCAATATGATGCGAGATGCCGGCGCGGCAACACCAGAAGAAAATCGAGCAGATTCAGAAAGACTTGATCGTCTATTCTATTCACTTTGGGCTCATCCTTGCTTTACCGTTGGTGCAGTGCAGGGTGTAGCCCTTGGAGGAGGCGCAGGACTCGTAGCCTGCGTCGACCACGTAATTGGTGAACCACGTACAAGAATCGCTCTTTCCGAAGCCAAATTAGGTATTCTTCCAGCAGTAATTGGACCCTATGTGTATCGTAAGTTAGGTAGTGCCGAATTCCGCAGACTTTCGATGCTGGCTAGCAGAGTTGGTTCAGAAGAAGGACTACGAATTGGTTGGCTAAACGAAGTAGTTGATTCACCTCTAGACTTCGATGAGGCTATCGGACGAGTAGTTGCAGATGTGATGACTACCGGTCCAATGGCGGTGGCTGAATCTAAGAAGCTGGCCATGACCTTCGATACTTGGAATGCAGGAGATGATGAATTACGACTTTGGACACTCGATAAGACAAGCCAAATGCGCGGTTCTAGGGAAGGTCAAGAAGGCCTCTCCTCATTCCTTGAGAGAAGAAAGCCGGATTGGGTACCAGAAGAGTGAGTTGGCATAATGATTCCAGATTGGATGACCTCGGCTCCTCGCCCATTCGATACGGTCTTGGTTGCTAATCGAGGAGAGATTGCAGTCAGGGTTTTACGGGCTGCCAAAGAATCTGGACTTCGTGGTGTTGCGGTTTACTCCGACCCTGATGCAGGCTCCCTACACGTCGAAAATGCAGATCAGGCTGTGCATCTTCCAGGTACTACTCTAGCGGATACTTACCTCAATGGAGATGCCATTATCGAGGCCGCCCGCTCTACGGGTGCTCAAGCGATTCATCCAGGTTTTGGATTCCTTTCTGAGCGGGCTGATTTTGCAAATGCGGTCAAGGCTGCAGGTCTAATTTGGATTGGACCACCTGCAGATGCAATCGACACAATGGGTGACAAGATTTCTGCCCGCCGCTGTATGATAGAATCAGGAGTTCCAGTAATTCCTGGTGAAGAAATTTCCATCGGAGGTGATTCTGATCATCTAGGTGTTTTAGCTTCTGCAGCGGCTCGTGTTGGTTATCCTCTCTTGCTGAAAGCAAGCGCTGGGGGCGGAGGAAAGGGAATGCGCTCAGTACACGAGCCGAAGATGCTGCGAACAGAATACGAAGCTGCGGCTAGAGAAGCAACCGCAGCATTCGGTGACGGCACCGTATATGTTGAGAGACTTCTGAAAGGTGCCCGTCACGTCGAAATCCAAGTTCTAGCAGATAGTCAAGGGAATTGTATTCACTTGAACGAAAGGGATTGTTCACTACAACGCCGCCATCAGAAAGTAATCGAGGAAGCTCCGAGTCCAGCAGTTACTCCTACAATTCGAGAAGCGATGGGTGAAGCGGCTGTTCAGGCAGCAAAGGCGGTCGATTACGAAGGAGCAGGAACAGTTGAGTTCCTACTTTCTGACCGAGGTGAATTCTTCTTCTTAGAAATGAATACCCGTCTTCAAGTAGAGCATCCGGTAACCGAGATGATTACTGGAATAGACATTGTACAGAAGCAATTTGAAGTTGCAGCAGGATTACCACTTGGATTGTCTCAATCCGATATAGGAATCACTGGTCATTCTATGGAAGCCCGAATCTATGCAGAAGATCCCAGCAAAGGATTCCTTCCAGCAATTGGTACCCTAGCGATGTGGCGTGCACCAGCTGGCCCTGGAATTAGGGTCGACACTGGCGTTCGAGAAGGAGATGCGGTGACAGTCGACTTCGATCCGATGTTGGCTAAATTAATCGTTCACGCCCCAACAAGAACTGCAGCTGCAAGACGCTTAGATAATGCACTCTCCGACCTAAGGGCTCTTGGAGTAATAACAAACATTGGATTCCTTCGTCAAATGACTACCCATCCGGATTTTATTTCGGGTGGAATAACTACTGATTATTTGGATTCCAGAGATATTTCTGATTTCGCTGAGCCAGATCCAGATCCTGCTATTCTTGTGGCAATTGCCGCAGCAGCAAGTAGATTCGGACTTGACCTTGCAGGCTCAGGGTCATCTGAGTCGTTTATCGATGAACATACAGGGCACAGCGGAGACCCATTTAGGACCTTGACGAGGTCATTTCCCTGAGGTGAAAAAAGATGGAGTGGAGTATTGGAGAATCGGATGTTCGTTACACCGCCAAATTGTCCGATTCAGAGGGCACACTAAGCCTCGCGGGGATGACTAGGGAAGGACACGAAGCACCACATTCTGAAATTGGCATTACCCGAGATTCGCAAGGCGCTAGGCTCCTTGTCGACATAGACGGTTCCGCGCACATCGCGCACCTAGCAAAGGTTGCTGATGATTGGTGGATTCACATCAATGGGCGAATCCATGTAGTTCATGGTCACGAACCAGGAAGCGCTGATTCTACCGCAGGCGAAGGTGGTCTAACCGCCCCGATGCCTGGAACTATTCTCAAGGTGCATACGAAAGCTGGACAAAGAGTTCGCGAAGGCCAAACTTTGCTGGTTATGGAAGCGATGAAAATGGAGCACAGAATCCAAGCGCCGAAGGCCGGTGAAGTACTTTCAGTCAATTTTGCAGAAGGCGATAGAGTCGATATGGGAGCAACTTTAGTTGAGCTCGGCGACTGAATTATGCCGGCATTGGATTCAATAGTGGCCGTTTGTTCGCTGTAATCGTGAACGAATTCGACATCATTCTCGCATTATGTATGGGATTAGGCCTTGCGGCAGCCTCTGGATTCCGTGTTTTCCTACCGCCTTTCCTACTTTCTATTGCTGTCAGAGCTGATGCTGTGGACGTTGATTTGACAAATTCATCATTGGAATATTTCGATTCTAATGTTGCGGTAATTCTCCTAGGAGTCGCTACAATAGCCGAACTTGCAGCATACTATGTTCCATGGGTCGACAACCTGTTGGATTCAATTGCCAGTCCAGCAGCAATTATTGCAGGTACTGGAATGACCGCAATCGTTCTAGGAGGAACAGACCCAGTAATTCAGTGGGCTCTAGCAATCATCGCTGGTGGTGGAGTAACCGCAGCGGTGCAGGGTGCAACAGTTGTAACCAGAGGAGTCTCCACTGCCATAACTGCCGGAATTGGTAACCCAGTTGTCTCGACAGGTGAAAATATAGCAAGTTTGATTCTTTCAATACTAGCAATTTTCTTGGCTCCTTTAGCAGCAGTCTTAGCTCTGATTTTATTGGCAATGATTGTAAAAATGATGGCTAAGAAAGCCAATCCTTCGAGCGCCTAAATTCAATTTAGCGGATTGAGAATTGTTTGACCACCCATATGTGGAACTAGAACATCAGGAACTCGCACAGTTCCATCTTCGTTCTGATATTGCTCCATAATCGCCACTAGAGCCCTGCTGGTGGCAACCGCAGTAGAATTCAGAGTATGAACTGCGGAATTTCCTTCGGCAGTGCGATATCTCATCCGTAGGCGATTAGCTTGGTAATCGGTGCAATTTGAGCATGAAACAACTTCTTTGTATGCATTTGCACCAGGCAACCAAGCCTCTAGGTCGTATTTCTTCGAGGCAACAGTTCCCATGTCACCTGTGCAGATATTTACTACTCTGTAATGCAGACCTAGGCTATCCCATAACTCAACTGCATTGGTGAGTAACTCCTCATGATGTTCCCAGGAATCATCTGGCTTGCAAATGACAATTTGTTCGATCTTGGTAAATTGGTGTACTCTCCAAATTCCCCGATCTGACAACCCATGTGCTCCTACCTCGCGTCGGAAGCAAGAAGATACACCAACCAACTTAATCGGTAATTCTGATGGTTCGATAATTTCATCCATTCTCATCGCAGTGAGTGGATGCTCGCTAGTTGCGATTAGGTAGTATTTGTCTGGTTCAATACCATACATGACAGTCTCAAAGTCACCCAAATCAGTGACGCCTTCGTAGGCCTCACGGTTCATCATAAGCGGTGGTTGCACCAAGGTGTAGCCGCGCTCCATGAGGAAATTAGCAGAGTAACTCTGTAGAGCCATTTCTAGTCGGGCAAGGTCACCCTGAAGGAAGTAGAAGCGAGAACCAGTTACCTTCGCACCTCTAGAAAGGTCAACCCAATTATTCATCTCGATCAGGTCGTTATGATTACGCGCTTCGAATCCTAACTCACTCTTGTCCCCGTGTAAACTATGTAGGGTATTTTTCTGGTCATCTTCTCCTACCGGAACTGACTCATGGAGGATATTTGGAACTCGCATTCTAATTGCATCTCTCTCTGCCAAACAGGAATCGACTTTTTCACTTAGAGCATCAATATCTTGCCCGAGACTGGCAACCTCAGCTAAAATTGCGTCTGCAGCGGTGGAATCCCCCGATTTCTTAGCTTCCGCAATACCTCTAGCGGCCTCATTTCGCTTTTTTCTGAGTTGGTCGACATCATATCTTGCTTGCCGCCATTTTTCATCGAGACGGATCACCTCGTCGATGTTGTCATGAGGCATCTCTCGCTTGTCATGATCAGCCCTAAGCACCTCTGCGTGCTCTCGGAACATGCTCATGTCCAGCATAACTACCAAACCTCAGGGTTCAACACTTAGACTTCAATGAATCGGGCAATCTGACTCTAAAGAGCGCGATGCATTAGATGAAAGTAATCGCCTGAAACACGTGTTCGGGCCCTACAGTCAATATGGTACTGATGATGTATCCCAGTATTGCTCCACCATTTAACAGTGGCAATCCTGGTTGTGGATTACCTTGAGCAACAAACGCCATTAGTAAAACATATCCAATTAGTCCTCCGATAAGTGTCCCGATTGCCACGAGTAATTGGGCCAAGAAAATATCTCCGTAAGGGTTCCAAATCTCTGGTCCCCAATCTGGTAAGAAAGTAATTGCTGAGATGACTAACATACCGGGGAAGATAACGTCCCCTAGACCCATGAATAAGGCATCTCGACTCTTCTTTTTTGGTTTCTTATCCTCCCACCAATCATCTATTTCTGCTTCCATTACTTCTGTAGGTGGAGGTGGTGAATCTTGCATTATGTCTCCTTCTTGTTCTAGGAAAGAGTATCCCTTTTCCTTTGGAGCCACGAGTAAAACAGGCAGTTTGAGTCCGATCATCGTATCTGCAAGTTCAAGCATATGCTTGCTTTTGTGAACTGCCCAATAATCGTAAATTGCCGCTAAAAGCATGAAAATTATGACTAGTGTTGGAACGAATGAGATTCCAATCATCACGATTACTCCCGAACCGACCATTACTCCAACTGAATTCACTACCCACCATTCTGGATAGCGATACAATGCGACCTCGGCTACAACGGTAATGGCAAGTGCAGATAGCGCGACAGTAACGGGTGTAGCGAATCCAAGAATGTAGAGAATGAGCAAGATAAATGGTTGGACTGCATACCATAAGCTTAGTCCGAGGGCGAGCAAAACTATTCCCTTGATGAGGTAATCTAATCCCTTGCGGGCTAACCAAATAATTGCCACCGTGAAAATCCCAATCATCAATAGTTCAAACAATATAAACCCAGATTTCGTAGTCCCTTCTTCCCCGAATGCTCTAGCCTCTGGAATATCATATAGCGGTTGAATGAACATACCGATTCCTATAGTCACAATGAACATTCCAGCCATGCCAACCATCGATTCCCATTGCTCCATCATCATCTCGATGACACTTTCACTTCGGTCGGACACAATCTCCCCCAAGTTCAAGTTCCATATCACCTTGACCCGTACCCGCGTCCTATAGGGGCGCGGCGGTTGTGTAGCAATGGAAGACCGAGAATGGCTCATGGATAGGCGATTTGCCGGCATGAATCTCGGTTTGCAAAGAATAGAGTTGTTACTACAGAAGATGGATAATCCACAATTGGATTTCCCATCGATTCATGTCGCCGGAACGAATGGAAAGGGAACTCTGTGTGCCTTTCTTTCCAGCGCTGCGGCAAATAGCGGATTGAAGGTAGGTCTGTTTACTACTCCACATCTTGTTGTCATTGAAGAGAGGGTTCGTATCGACGGAGAGGTAATCGATTCGCGGACTTTCGATCAGCATCTTTCTGCGGTTCGTGCTGCTGCTGTAGAAGTTGGAAAAGAATTAGGCGAAGAACCAACCTTCTACGAATGCACATTTGCAATCGCCATGCTAGCCTTTTCTCACGCTGGCATAGATCGAGCAATAATCGAAACCGGATTAGGCGGAGAGGGTGATGCGACTTGTTTGGTGGATGCAGACCTATGCGTCATTACCACCATTGGCCTCGACCACACCGAAATACTCGGGGATACTCGTGAGCAAATCGCTCGCGCTAAAGCTGGAATTCATCGTGAAGGTGTGCCAATGGTGGTTTACCATCCCGGCGACCAATCCGTTTTGCAAACGATTGCCGAGGTAGTCGGTGACGACTTGTATGTCCATGAGGGATTAGAAATTGACAATTATTGGGAAGATTGGTTCATTTTTGCAGGATATATTGCTACAACATTTGGATGGGAATTACCATCAAATGATATCAATTGGCCCGGTCGTTCTCCAAATTGGCCACCAAAGGAATTGTTTAATTCAGAAATTAGGATTAGCGCTGCTCACAATGCCGATGGTTTGCAGGCCGAATTAATGTCAATTCAAGAGCCGACAATTCTTCTCATCGGAGTTACTCAAAAGGCCAATTTGGAAGAGGCTTTAGCCGATGTAACAAGTGAAGTTTGGCATATGCCAACATTCCGTCACATCATCGTTACAGAACCAACCACTGGGAGAAATCCAGCGGTGGATGCAAAGGAGCTCGCTGATTTGATTTTTTCAAATAGATTGGACGAACCAAAAATCGAAAGAGATCCAACAAAGGCTCTTGAAATCGCAGAAATCATGTCAAGGCAAGCGGGTTGTAGTATCTCCGTTATGGGTAGTGTATATCTTGTCGGAGATTTGCTAAAGTTTGCTGTAGAAAGAAGCCATGGCGACCTTTGGGAGCACCTTCGCGTACATTGAGAATCAAAAGGGATGACCCACTTCGGAGGCCAAGTATGACATCCAAGGCAGAGGACAAGGTCGAAATTGTTGTTCAGGTTGAGTCCAAGGACACTAGTTCCAAAGTCATCCTCATAATGCTGATTATCGTCCTTTTTGGCTTGATAATTGCAGTAATGATGGGAGGCGGTCCAGATGCCCTTCTATCGAGTGATGAAGATAGAGGCGTTGGAAATTGCGGCGATGGTATAGACAATGACAAAGGAGGTCAGGCAGACCGCGATGACCCTGATTGCTATGCAAATCCAGAAGTTTGGGAGGGCTATGACCCGAGTCGTACAGAGGCCAACCGAGATAACGACCCTCCTGGTGGGCGACCCTGAGGTGGAAACATGAGTTTGAAGTGGGATGCACGATTTCTTGACCTAGCGAAACATATCTCAGACTGGTCGAAGGACCCTTCTACCAAGGTCGGCTGTGTTGTGGTTGGAGAAGACAGAGAAGTTCGTTCAACCGGATTCAATGGTTTTCCAAGAGGAATCGAAGATACCGCTGCTAGGCTTAACGACCGTAGTCAGAAGTATCCAATGATTTGTCATGCCGAAGAAAATGCGATCATGCACGCGGCTCGAATCGGTATTTCACTCAAGGATTGTACTGCCTACGTTACTTGGCCACCTTGCTCACGATGCGCTCGTTCTCTGATTCAAGCCGGCGTTAAGGAAGTAGTATATCCTGAAGATTGTGAGATACCCGAGCGCTGGGAGGAAGACTTCGCAATCGCAACCAGTATGTTCACTGAGTCTGGAGTAAATTATCGCTCAGCCTGATTTTTCAGAAAGCATAACCCAGAGTTCCTCTAGGTCTGAATGTAAGTCCTCAAGGCTTCCATCGTTGACTAATACGAGATCGGCTAGGACAGCAGTTGCATTGAGGGCTTGACCAGATTCATCTTTTGCAACAGCTTCTTTTTCTTCATTTGCGAAGAAAGTCTCTCTGTCAACAATATCTCCTGTTCTTGCACGAGCCTGTGCTCTTTGCCAGCGGGCATCCATTCCTGCACGAACTTCGATTAGAATGAAATCATCACGTTCCTGTAAAGCCTCTACTTCACCCGGTGTTCTAATCGAATCGATTACTGCATTCTTTCCGTCTAATCTCTCGAGTAGCATTTCTGCTAGAATTCCCGGTCCACCGCTTCTGCGTAATTCATTTCCGCCATTGATTAGATTCTCTCGAGATTCTTCGATTCCGTTCTCTTTGAGATGAGCACGTATGGAATCTGAGCATGATTCACTTGCCAATCCCTTGGATACGAGAAAGTCCACTACGGTTGATTTTCCCGAGGCATAGCGTCCAGTCAGACCGATTAGCACATGACCCCGAAAGGTTGGCATTCAATATCGCTTTCTAACTCCAATAGCGCCTAGTCTTTGCATATTGCAGTTCTGCGTTATGTATGGCACGAAGTAATGCGACTCGATTTCCACGCGATAAACCTCTCAACAATCTAGTTGCGGTTTCTTCACCTACACCCCTTCCCATCAAGGCTAGAACGGCATCATGCCCGTGGGTTTGAATTAATTCGGCATTCTTCTGCATCCTTGCACGTTCCTTGGGGTCATCGCTAGTTACCCATCCGCTTAGCATAGATTCCATGCGCTCTGGTGAGCAAGCCCGCATAGTGCCTCCACAATTTGTACAGGGTTCGATACGCTGCTGCATACGGCCAACTCTGCTTCGTGTTTTGTCTTTGCAATTGAGACAGATTAACACTGCTCTTTCTGCCATGAGTCGAGTTTCTAATCGCTCTCTGAGTTGTACATCAGACCATGCAGGTAGAAGTAAGTCTCGTTCAGATTTTGGCGATAATCCGAGTGGTCCACTAGGAGTGTGAAAAACCTCCACCTTTCCTTGTTGGATGTCTCGAATTAGATCCATTGTTCCCTCAATGTCCATCCTTTCATGGAATAATTTTGACAGGGCTTCCTCAACAACTGGGGTGCCCCGATATCTTTGCATCAGACCTTGCATATTGACTCGACGTGGGTCTGCTGCCTTTTGCAAAACACCCATTTTCCTAGCTACTTGTACCATCCTCCATCTAAGTGCTCTACCATTAGGAATTGTCATTCTGAGGATGGCTTCAAGTGCATCTGGAGAAGTTGTTGTCAACCATTCAATTACATGAGCAGCCGTAGTTCCTGGGACTTGGAATGCAATTCGATACGGGTCGATCAGAGTGGTACCCATCCTTCCTTCTCGCATAGAACCCATTGCCTGAATAAAGTGGGCTAGGGTCTCGTTTATCCTACTCCCTCTGCAGGTATTCAAGACCACAGCATTGTCTCTACTTTCGATAGTCAAGGTGGTGTCAGTAGGCAAATTTTCGGTTGCATCTATGTGTTCTGCAACCGCATTTAATAAGTCGGCTCTAGCGACTTCAGATAGAGGATAGTTTTCGAAATCGAGATCTCCTTTGATCACCTCCATTGCTCCGATTGCAGTTGCAGCACTTCTCCTCAATTTGCCAACTTCCATAGCAACTTCAATCGGCACCGGAGGCAATTCTCCCGCCCATACCGGTGCCTCTCCAGTATCTTTTACAGGAGCAACCAACAATTCGCTTTGTTCAGGGTCAGCATCTACAATCATCCAAGTTCGGCCAGCCATAACAAATCTTCTTGGCCGCCCAGCATCGTCTTCCCCTACATCGTTCAAAGATAGTACGAAGGCTTCATCGACAGAACCCAAAACCCGCCTTGTTACAGCATCTCGCACCTTGTAGGCGATTTCGTCGGGAATCATTGAGATATGTTCGGTACGATTTCTACCCAATTTTCCAGCAGGCGAAAACCATCCAGAATTGAGAGACTCCGGCAAGTGTTGAACCATTGCACGTCGCCAACGAGATTTCTGAGCCTCTTCGTGTTCCTCATCCCAAGGAGGTCTATCCTCTGGAACTAAATCTGCAGGTCTTGCATCCACATTGGCTTTCTTTGCCAACCCTTGCCATAATTTCGGATGCCAAATTGTTGGATCTGATTGTCGTGGCTGTTCGATTAATCGTAGTAGCCACCTATCGTCTAAAACTCGAAGAACTGCTAAGGTATCTTCTTCTGTCCATTGGGGAAAAATAGTCGAGCGCTTTAGTAATTCAGTAGCTTGATCTAATGGAACAACACCTCTCTCCGCAGCCATTTGTAGAAATTGATTTGCAGCGACAATGGCCGGATTATATCTCCATTCAACGCCTTCCAATTCACCGGCCATAGCGCGTCTTGCGATTACTGCACATTCAGCGATGTCATCAATTTCCCAAGCCAAGACGTCACCTCTTCCTGTTCCTCCAAGGTGATGTTCAGCCCTCCCAACACGTTGCAACATCCTGTCTACGGCCCTTGGGCTGTTCAACTGGTGAACTCTTCGAATACTTCCGATATCAATACCCAATTCAAGACTGGAAGTACAAATTAATCCGTGCAATTCACCGGCTCTAAGAGCCTCCTCCATCTCTCGTCTAGTTTCGGCCGCTAGACTTCCATGATGGACACCAACTTGGATTTCAGGAACAATTGAAGCCAACCTTTGTGCAACTGTTTCCGCAGTAGATCTAGAGTTTACGAAAACAAGCGAAGGCGAATCTTCAATCAGCGTATTTGCAAGATGACGAAATGCGGCGATCGACTTTGGAGAAATCGCCCACTCACCTGCTAATAGGTCATCTTCGGCAGTAGGAGTTTCTCGATGTACGGTTATCTTGGTGGTTCTCGGTGCCGGACCAAAAATCGGTTTTGCCCCGTCCGACATCCAATTCGCAACCTCGTCTGGATTGCCAACAGTGGCTGAAAGTCCTACTCTCTGGAATTTTCCGCTACTTCCCTCCAAGGCAGAAATTCTCTCAAGTCCGATTAGAAGTTGAGCTCCCCTCTCACTTGCGGCCAAATCGTGAACTTCGTCCAGAATAACAGCCTTTACTCCAGCTAAGTGCTTTCTCAAACGGCTTCCCAGCAACATTATCTGAGCAGTCTCAGGAGTTGTGACTAGCAAATTTGGAGGATTCTTAGATTGCTTAGTTCTCTCTTTTTGGCTGGTATCACCGTGGCGTAGTCCTACACTTATTCCAAGTGGTTCGAGTAAGTTGGCCAATCGCCTATCTATATCTCGATTTAATGCTCTAAGGGGTGTAATATAGAGTATCGAGAGAGAACTCCATTCTTCCTTTAGGGCTCTCGAAGCAATTGGAAGAACAGCCGCTTCTGTTTTTCCGCTACCCGTTGGCGCGACTAAAATTCGATTCTCTCCCCCAACTAAATCTGCGGTTGCAGCCTCTTGCACAGGAGTCAATTTCCAACCTCGCTGCTCAACTAATTCCCGCACCTGCGGGTGAAGGAGTTGAAGAGCCGGGGTGGGCATTAGGTCGAAGGCAAAGATTGACCAACATGAATAGATTGGTTCTAGGTTGGTGTTTGTTTTTCGTAATACAAATCAAGGGTGAAGAGGAATTTCATCTGTCCAGTGTCCCATTTTATTCAGAGTTATTGTAACATTCGTCAGTTCTCCTTGTTCCCAGTAATCAACTGCAATGAAAGTTGGCCTATTCCCAACCTCTTCCCAACATAACAAAGCCCTATTCAACAGAGTTTCGTAATCGTTCACCTGTGCTGCTTTATTTGCATCAGCAAGACCGAAAGTACTCAGCCAGTTATTCATATGCCAAACAGGTTGGGTCGAATCTCCTCTCCCTAGATTGCAAGACATCTCTTCCTGTTCAGATTCGCCATAAGGCGTATCCCAAGTATGTTTCCAAGCCGGTAATAATTTAGAAAAATTTTCTTCGTATTCAAGTTCAATATAGATAACAACATCGATTTTTGCTAAAGCCATGTCACCGATTGATGGCCATGGAGTGCCTATTTCATGGATGAATGCTCTATCTAAAATTCCGGTTTCATTGAAAAGATATTCTAAATGTTCACCGGGAACTCTGTGATTTTGAATTAACAGACTGACGACATCTCCGGTGCTGTTGTTGTGTAGAGATCCTAGATTCCTCAACCAAGAGAATGCGTCTACACTTCCAAACAAGCATGGAGGTGCATTTGCGACACCTATGGCATGACAAAACACAATATCTTCCTTATCATTTTGTAATTCAGAAGGATGATATGGGTCTAGCATAAATGCTCTTATGCCGTCATTCCATTGACTTTCTAGACCAGTTAAATGATTTATTCCCGCAATAATTCCATCTTCAGGTGTGGAAAATGAATTGTGTGATTCTGCAAATGTGAAATCATCATAGGTCCTAAGACAATATTCACTTCGTCCATGGCAGGTTATCTTACTTTCCGCGTCACGCGGATCAAAGCCTCTCTCTTCTTCCCAATCGTTGGGTAAACCATCTCCATCAATATCCAAATCTACAGTATCACATATGCCATCGTTATCGATATCTGAAGGTATTGAAGTGTTTTTTTGAGGATCACTATTGCAATTTATCTCTAATGTGTTATTGAATCCGTCTCCATCAATATCTTGGTCCTCTTCGTCAGAAATACCATCATTATCCATATCAGGAGGGGATGGTGATGTACAGCCAGAAATAAACAAGACTAGAGCGATTAATGCAGCATTGACTGTACGATTCATGAGGGCACGGCAGATTGATTTAAACATGAATCCATTGGAACGATACGCGACAAGGGACATAATCCATGAGCGGAACCCAGTGGGCGATGGCAGGGCCGCTCAAGCTTCTGACGAACACCTTCCAGCGATGGTGGATGGGTCAGAAAGACAACCATTTCCGAATAGTTTCGTCTTTGACAATACTATCCCTCGCCGCAACAATCTGGGGTATTCTATTCTTGTTTGTTCTAGGTGGTACAACAGACGACTCAATGGAAATGTGGGTGCCGTGGAGTTGGCTTGGTTTAATCGTTGGAGGAACTCTAGCCTTTTGGATAGTGCCGGAATTTTTTGTGTATCTCGGTCACAAGGCGGCCCTTGACGAAATACTCCTACTTGATTCACGCCCGGAGGTTCTCAGACGGCGTAAGGAAGCCGAGGAAGCCGCAGATATGCTCGGTCCAGTATACCAATCTCATCTTGTGAGACTTTACAATGAATTGGGGATTAAAATCGGCTCCAGATTTAGACACATTAAACCTGCAGTAGCAAGGTCATTAGAATCAATTACGGAGATCTCCGAAGATTCAGTAGAAAGAGTATCTGAGCCTTGGGATGAAATTTCATTAGAATCAAATTCAAACGATTCTTCCACATATTCTAACACTTGGTGGAATACCACAAACTCCCGATTGTCAACATTGCTCCCTGGGGCCAAGATTTTGCGGGATAGAGATGCAAATCGAACAATTCTAGGTTTAACATCAATTAGTGCCGGTCTCTTACTTTACAACATGATTTTTGGCCTCGCTAAACAGGGAGGAGGCCCTAGGGAATTCACCGTAGATCTAACCCTATGGCTTGCTGGAGACTCTTCGATTCACTCAACAGCTCCCCATTTTGATGGAGTTAGTCTCCTCCTCGCCATCGCATCTTTGACAATGGTGTTTTTGACTAGACCTGCTAATCTGGAAGACTCGTCTGATACTGAAAGTCGCAAGGCTTGGACTCACATTGAGGAGGAGTGATTGTGGATATTCAAGTACTCAAGCGAGAAGCAAGTCTTGCAATCGGATTGGTCATACTTCTATTGGGCTCGATGACTATTGCAACCGGCACTTATCCACCTATGGTCGTGGTCGAATCTGGTTCGATGATGCATGATCCTGAGAAAGGTTCTGTCGGAGCGATAGACCCAGGCGACTTAGTCCTAGTAATGTCTCCTGACCGCCACCAAATCATCACCTTTGCAGAAGCAACACAAATTGGTGGTAAGCACGAGGGTTACGAAACTCATGGAATGCCCGGCGATGTTATCATATTCAGGAAGAATGGTGGTAGTGATACTCCTGTAATTCATCGTGCTTTATTCAAAGCTGTAGAGAATCCTAACGGAGGTTGGGACGTACCAGGAACAGATATTGTAGCCGCAGATTCAATTACCGTGGAATTGGATTACGATTGCTACCATGGCAATTCGAAACTAACTGTTAGTAATTGGGTTCCTCAACATGAGGGCTACATTACCACAGGAGATAATCGATGGAGCAACGGCTGCCAGTACGATCAGCAATCCCTTACTGATGAAAATGGTGAGTTGGTTACCGCAATCAAGGATGAGTGGATTATTGGTGTCGCTTCATTGGAAATTCCTTGGGTGGGTGCTGTCAAGCTCTATGCTAGTGGAACAGATGGTCAAGTAACTCCCAATTCTTGGAGTAATCTGGCGATTATGGTCGCTATAGTAATCGCCACTCCTGTAATCATTGAGATGATTACGGATCGAATAAATAGTAAGAATCAATCTCAATCAGATGAGGAAGAATAGCCAATTCTCTCAACTTACCAATCGAGGAATAATGATTGGGATAATTACAATGAATAACACTAGAAGGCTACTCATAGAACTCAACCTGTTTGCTGCATTCTCAATACGGATTGGATCACCGCCACGCATAATGAATCGCATAGTTGAATGTGTGGCGTCTCTGAAGATATGGCCACCATCGAATGGAATCATTGGAATTAGATTGGCAAATCCTAGTAGGAAGTTAATCCAAGCCACCCAGAAAAGGAAATCGAAAGCCGCCAACATACCTTCAGTTCCTATGTTTGAGGCAATTATCCCATCTCCGGCAGCCAACATCGCTCGTTCTTCTAGAGGCATTGTGTGGCCATCATTTTGAATAGGAACCCCTAACATAATCAACGGCGCCACTAGCAATATCAAGCCTTTCTGAAGCCCGCTCAAATCATCATCAGCTAAGAAGCTCCAACCATCCACTGCTGCTGTGTTTGAGCGGAGATTACTAACTCCAACAAAAGCGTCGCCTTGTTCGATTCCTTGTGCCTCCATTAACAGTCTAGTTTCTTCTATATCACAACCATTAGTTTGTTGGCATTGGTCTATATGATACTGCCAACGATCTGTAAAGGTGATTTCGATGACCCTTGTTTCTGAAACATTTGCTTGAGACGAAATTACTGTGAAATTGGCTACCTCTCCCGATGAATAACCCTTCATTACCTCGGTAAAATCGTCACGATTAGCCACTAGAGAATCGTCGATGTGAGTAATGGTCTCGTACGCGTTCAACCCAGCATCCTGAGCCCCAGTTTCAGCAATAATCCCAGTTGCGTGAACTCCTGGATTTTTTGCAACAAATCCATTCGCTGTTGCGGATAACAAAACTAGGACAACAAATGTGGCAATCAGATTGATTGAAGGTCCAGCGGCGAATAATCGCATTCTTTCTCTTCTGGGTGCGCGGGACATTTCCTCATACTCGGGTTCAGCAAATGCCCCAACGGGAAGCAAACCAGCTAGAAGAAGTCCGAATGATCGAACTTGCATACCGTGTGCCCTAGCCTGTATTCCGTGACTATATTCGTGAATAACTAAGGCAAAAATCAGTGCAATGATTGGCCACCAGAATGGAACAAAACTAGTCACACCCGGAATAAGGAGAAGATCTGATGCAGGCAATACCTCTTGTTGTGCGGGAGCCGTAGCGGTTGCTAGTGCGGCACTGATTATCAAGAGGATAACGCCGAACATTACTATGAAACACAACCAAATCGAAAATTCCCCATATACTCTCCAAAATTTTCGTGGTTTAGCTAATTGTTCTAGGGCAATCTTACCCTTCCCCGTTCTTAACATCAATATGATTCCAAGCACTCTAGTTGCATTCCATTTGTCCAAGGTTCCATTCAGTTCTAAATAGACCAAAGCAAAGTACCATGCTCCAATCAATACCAAGGCCCAAATTGGAGCCCAGCTCCTAACTCCAGCCCAAGCCAGCAATCCGACAAAGAGAATCTGATTCAGGCTCAGGCCTCTTTCCATGACTATCCGCCTTTACTGCCCCCACTTGAATACTCGTCAATGAATCCGTAACTGACTTGACCTGAAGGCTACTCGGGATAACATGGCTGAGCAGGGAGATATTCCCGAACGCAAACAATCTCGAGAATTAGATAGCCTACGTCGTGATACAACCGCAGTTGCTAGATTACTAAGACAGGCTAAGTTGGATGAACTCCATGATGAACTCGAACAGGCCAAGGCGAAACTCGATTATGCTGAATCGAGACTATCTGGTGATTCCACAGAGAGCGAATAGTTACTTGAAGGACTGGTCTAAGAAAGTCTACCAGCATTCTGAATTCTTTGGCTAATTTCCTCGAAGTTGGTCGATTTTTCAATACCCCTTGCACCATCTGAGCGACTGATTAATGCTAGAAACCTGTGTAAAGGCATACCTTCGTGCCAATTTAGGTATGGAGAACCATTTCTCGTAAGTGGAACATTCGGAATACTTCGCGATAGTACTCGAAGCTTTCCAGTTAGCCCTTCTACTGGTACTTTCATCACTCTCCAACTATCGCCTCTAACGCCTTTGAGTCGGAAGGCATACAGGGGTAGAAGCCCGCATCTTTCTCCGGTTGTCTTCAGGGCATCGTACTGGTCTTTGGTACGACCAGAAAGATAGATTCTGTCAGTTTTTGAGGATTTCACCTCAATCGGCATGCACATATCGCCTCGAAGAGCGAGAATATCTCCAGTTCCTTCAGAACCACTTCCAGGAGCTCTTACAACTAAGAATGGCCTTTGACAGACTTGCATAGCCCGTGCTCGCTCAACTTCTGTACATGAGCGAGTAATTGCGACTACACCCTTTCTCTCGCCCGCGAGCACAGAGCGTAATTCCCGCTCGTAGACCCCAGTCATGTGCATAGCGCATTGTCAGGGTTCTTGACGACATCGCTTGAGACAGCCGCGGAGTGTAGCGTTTCGAGTTTTTCAAGATAATTCGGTGAATATTTTCTAAATGTAGCAAAATTGTAGAATTAGTGACCTAAGAATGGCAACGATTGAAGACATAGTGCGATTGTCTCTTATCGTGCCGGAGGTTGCAGTCCGTACTGATGATTTCCGTTTGGCCTACAGATTGTTAGATCGTTTGAGAGATTCCGGTATTGAACATATGCAACTCGACCCCGAACACCCCGTTCCAAATCGTGTTGATTTCTGGATAGCATCGCACGCTGAGGTTGGGGGCACCAAAGATGCAAGAGGAATAGGTTGTGCAGTAGAAGAAATCGATTCAGTAATTTCTTCCCTCATGAATAGAATTGCAGTAGGAGAAAAGGTCCAACGCATATGTTTCGGTATCGATCCCGGCCCACGTCCAGGACTCTCCTGGATTGCTGATGGTCGTCTAGCGGGCTCTATTCAAATGGAATCAGTCGATGCTACAGTAGATCAAGTAATTGCTATTCTGAATGATTTCATGCCGCCTGAATCCGTAGTTAGAATTGGCAATGGTTCACCCACGATATCATCCAGAATCGCTAATGTTTGTTTGGCGAGGGGGCTTTCAGTACAATTTGTTGATGAGACTTCGACTTCCATAGGCTCGCGTCACAACCATATTTCGGCAGCCCGTGCAATTTGTACAAGGGAAGGGGTTCCAGTTACAGAACGTCTACAGGTAACCCCAACAGAGGGAGAAGTGCGTGAAATTCAACGGCGAAGTCGTAGCATCTCTGAAGGTAGATTGACGATTCCCTCGCAACTTGCTCGAGCCGTTGCTGTAGGGAGGCTAACTCTCAGCGAAGCTGTAGAACTTCACATACAGACTCTCGATCGCTGAGGGTCAAAATCAGGCATATTTTCCTTTTCTATATGCACGAGTCTGGTCAATACCTGGAAATCGATCTTCCGATTCTCGATATACGGTTTTCATATTGTTGAGGAAGTTATTGTCGTCGGTAACGATTAGCACTTGGTCGACACCAGGGTCTTCCCCTTCATCCATCCATGCAAGTACTATTTCCATAGTCATTCTAGCTCCTTCGCGATGTGGATATGCGAAGACATCCATACTAATTGGAGGCATAACTAGTGTTTTTCTTTCCTTCAGCTTTTCAATCTGCTCAAACATCGATGCGTATGATTGCTTCAACAAATCTCGTCTAAAATTATCTTGAGTTGGGCGACGGCAATCTGGTCCAACAACATGGACTATATTCTCAAATGGCAAATTAAATCCAGGTGTGGTTACTGCTTCTCCTACTCCACATGGCTGCAAATTTTCTTTCCGCCTTTCCACTGCGATTCCATGACAGAACTCTCGTAGTTCAGGTCCTGCCTTTTGTTGTATTTTTTCATCCAAACCTTCCCTTCCTGCAAGGCGGTTGTTGGCGGTTGTAATTAGAAGATCACCTTCTACTCGTAGAATGTTACCATACAGGACTCGGACATCACCATATTGGCATTGTCGGACAATGACAGTCTCCGCCATACAAGCGTGAGATGAGGCCGTACGCTTTCACCTCTTCGTCTGCCAATTCCCTAGTTTCCCTATCGACAAAGGGTTCATTCCCTCTAAGCCTCTGCATCAAGACACAATGTCCGTCGGGTATGTACTAATCAATGTTGAACCAGGTGTCGAATACGAGGTTTTCAATGCGGCCTCAGAATTACCTTTTGTGGTTGATGCGAATCTATTGTTTGGAGACCACGATTTAATTCTCAAAATAGAGGCAGAAAATATGGGTTTAATCGCACGATTGGTAGTAGAAAACATACGCTCAATTGACGGTGTTCTAAACACAAAGACCCTTGCTTGTGCCGAATTATGAGTTATTTTTTGCTCAAGAAAGCATCCTGAATTTTCCCAAAAGGTGCCTACAGCGGCGCAGTAATGCGATTATTCGCCTCAAACTTCATAATCTCCCCGAGTCGCCGCCTTTGCGGAGGTGGATAATTCAATGTCTAAGAAATACTTCGTGTTGATGGAAGGCGGAAATGATACTGCTCAGGTGTTTGTAAGCAAGCAACCACGCGGCGCCGCTCTGAAAGCAGCTACACGTGGTCACACTGATATTCAGCTGCGCGAGCGCGGTACGAATAAGGTGCATATGTTCACAGGCTCGACCGCTATGGTCCCAAAGCCTGCGAATGGACCAGCATGGCTTCCTGACAAGATCAAGAAGGCCAACGTGAAGAAGACCGGCATCAAGCACCTCTGATTAACTCAGAGTGCGCTGACTTACGGTCATCTGCGCTGATTTACGTAAACCCGTCCGTGACACCCGAGCGGATGCACGGACGGGTGATTTCAATTATGTCTTCAATCCCAACTTTCGAGCGATCATTGCCAATGGGTCATAATATTCTGTAACTACCCTCTCTTTCAGAGGAATGATTGCATTATCTGTAATATTTATTCCAGCTGGACATACCTCAGTACAACACTTGGTGATATTACAATATCCTAGTCCAAAGTCTTCCTTGATTTCAGGTATACGACTTTCAGTATCCAAAGGATGCATTTCCAAGCCTGCTAATCTAACGAAGAATCTCGGCCCAGCGAATTCGTCGAACTTCTGATGTTCACGAAGAACGTGACAAGTGTTGACACAAAGCATACACTCGATGCACGCTCTGAATTCCTGTATGCGATCTGCTTCTTCTTGCTTGAATTCCCAATCAAGTTCTTCAGGCCCGTTAACAGGAACCATTTTCTTGTTCATTTCATATGCCCAAGACAAATCTGTCACCAGATCCTTTGTGATTGGAAAAGCCTGCATGGGTTTGACAGTTACCGGTTCTCCTTCAGGAGTCTCTTCCATTATGTCCTCCATTCGTGTCATGCACATCAGTCGAGGCATTCCGTTAACTTCAGCACTACAAGATCCGCACTTACCTGCTTTGCAGTTCCATCTACAAGATAAATCGGGAGCATGCTCTGCCTGAATCCGGTGTATGACGTCTAGTACTACCATTCCTTCGTCCATTTCGACAGTATAGTCTACCATCTTCCCTAGAGCCTCACCATGGGCATCTCCGACCCCGCGGAATACTCTGAAGGTAACTTCCTCTGACATCCTCAATCCCCCTCCTCGTGTAAGTCATCTGCATCTAGTAGTGCTTTGAATTCTTCATCTATCGGTGGGTAGGTTGTGTGTTCTATTTTCATTGACCCATCTTCGGAGAGAGAAATCACACTATTCACCTTACCCCAATGACTGTGATCTGGTACAGGGAAATCATCTCTAGTATGTCCTCCACGAGATTCTTCACGTTCAAGTGCAGCCAGTGCGCACATACGAGAAACATCAATCATTGCGCCCAATTCGAGAGCTTGATGCCAGCCCGGGTTGTATATCCTTGATCCTCCAGGGCTTGTTATCGCTGCCCGACTCTCAAGTTCATCCAAATCTTTGAGAGCTTCCTGCAACAATTTACCAGTTCGGATGATTCCGACTTTTTCTTGCATCATCTCACGTAGATCTTCTACAACGGCGGCAGGGTTTTCTCCACCTTCGCGTGTAAAAGGCGCTAGAGTTTCAGAAATCACATCAGCAATTTCATCCTCTGGAATTTCTGTGAATCCATTCATTTCAGCCGCTCTAGAAGCCGCGCTCTCACCGGCAATCTTTCCGAATACGATAAGATCGCTTAGGGAATTACCACCAAGTCGATTTGCACCATGCAAACCAGTTGCTGCTTCTCCAGCAGCATACAAGCCAGAAATAGTCGATTCTTGAGATTCGGGGTCTACTTTGACTCCTCCCATGACATAGTGAGCGGTTGGCCCGACTTCCATCTTTGTAGTTGTAATATCAACCGCAGCTAATTCCTTGAATTGGTGGTACATTCCTGGAAGTTTTTTCTTGATATCTTCAGGACTTCTCCATGAGATGTCTAAGTAAGCGCCACCGTGCTCACTTGCTCTGCCTGCATCGCGCTCTGAGTTGATTGCCTTAGCAACAACATCTCTAGTCAATAATTCAGGAGGTCTTCTCTTGGTTGCCAACTCCCCGGAAATAACTTCGTCAACCCATTCAAGTGCTTCTTTTTCAGTATCTGCGAACTCATCGGCATACATTTCAGGAATGTAATCGAACATGAATCTCTTTCCTTCAGAGTTGGTCAACATTCCACCTTCTCCGCGGACACCTTCTGTAACTAGAATTCCTTTCACGCTCGGTGGCCAAATCATCCCGGTTGGATGGAATTGAACAAACTCCATATCTCCAATTTCTGCTCCAGCCCAATATGCTAGAGCGTGACCTTCGCCGGTATATTCCCAAGAGCCGGAACAAACCGCCCAGCAACGAGTAATTCCACCGGTTGCAAGAACGATTGATTTGGCCTTGAACAAATGGAGCGATCCATCGTTTCTATCATATGCAAAACAGCCTGTTACCTCGCCGTCTTTTGTGAATAATCTTCGAACTGTATATTCCATGAATACGTCCATTCCCATGTGTACTCCCTTTTCTTGTAATGTTCGAATTAACTCAAGTCCAGTAGCATCACCAATATGTGCTAATCTAGGATATGTGTGACCACCAAAGTTTCTCTGACTTGTCAAGCCCTTAGGAGTTCTATCAAATACGGCACCCCAAGTCTCAAGCTCACGAATTCTATCAGGTGCTTGCTGAGCATGAATCACCGCCATTCTCCAATCATTGAGGTACTTACCTCCCTTCATGGTGTCTCGGAAGTGGACCTTCCAACTATCTCGAGGATCCTTGTTTGCAAGGGCTGCCGCAGCGCCCCCCTCGGCCATTACTGTGTGGGCTTTGCCTAGCATAGATTTGCAGACTAGAGCAACGCTTGCGCCTTCTTGACTGGCGGCGATTGCAGCCCTCAAGCCAGCACCTCCCGCACCTATGACAACAACATCGTGCTCGTGGGTGGTGTAGGTCTCATCAGAGATGTCGTAGCGCATTCACAAACCTCCCCAAATTACCATGTCATTCCAGCCAAAGAATGGGTCCGTACATGCATAGATGTAGAAGTCAGCAAACATTACCCAGAATAGAGAATATAGAGCCCATTCTTTGTGTTGCTCATTTAGTTTAGTGGATAATTTCCAAAGTTTGTATTTCATTCGATTCATTGGTGTAGAAGTCCAATCTTGCGAGGCCCCTCCGACAACATGTCTGAATGCATGGCATCCAAAGGTATACCCAGTAAGCATGATCACGTTCACTAAGAGAATTAGGCTACCAATTGTTACTCCGTAAGCATGAGTGTCGCCTTCGTGGAAATTTACTGACATCCAAACATCAAACGAAAGGAGCGGAAGATATGCAAGCATTACGTACATGAAATAACGGTGTAGATTTTGTACAACTAATATTCCAGTCTCTCCCGAATATTCATCCCAAGGTTTTGACACTGCACAACCGGTTGGTTGAGCCATGAAAGCACGATAGTATGCCTTTCGATAATAATAGCATGTAGCACGGAATCCAGCTGGGAAAATTAGGATGAACATTGCTGGACTTAACCACTGAAGTTGTTGAGGCACCCAAGAGTGCTCTCCAGGTACGATAAGGGGTGAATAGAGAGGGCTGAGTACGTGAGATCCTGTGTCTTCAATCGCCATAGTTCCAGCGCCGTGTCCGACCCCCGCTGAAAGTCCGAAATCAGAGAAAATCCAGAAGTCAGCTTCCATGAATCCTCTCCATGTTGCATAGAGTATCATGAATCCGAGATATGCAGCCATGGCAGTGGGTCCTTTCCACCATTTGTCGACTCTATCTGTTGCTCCAAATCCCTTCTTCATAGGGAGCGGGAAAGTGATGCCCTGACTCATGCACGCACCTGACAATCTAAACGCGCAGTTCGACAGCAATAAGTAATTGCATTCCACCACGTCAAGAGTCTCTTGCGATTGCTCAAAATCCGTAGGTTCAATATACTCACTCCTCTCCGATAAATTGAGGCGATTTAGCGAGATGATTGACGATCTAACCAGTTCGATTTGCCTCAATTGTGGATATATGCCTGGCGCATTCTTACCGGGGTTAAAATGTCCAGAATGTGGAGAATTAATTTTTCCTTAAATTATTCTAATTCCGAACAATCACAAGGATGTTCTCCGCTTGGATCCTCAGTTCCTGCATTTGTGGATTCCACACAATTATAGAATCCCTCTGAAGCGTCCCATCCGCATCCTGTAAGAGTCCCTGAACTGGAGCAGTTAAGTGTGTTAATTTCCCCATCTTCACACCAGACAATAATTGTGTAATTTCCGTCTTCGTCCGTATTACAACAGCCGGCGTAGGTAATGTTCCCACAACCTCCCTCAGGATCAGCGGGATCGGTTCCACCACAACTTGAACCATCGCCACCGCATACACCACATTCATCAAGAGTCGAATCCCCATTACATACTCCAGCACAATCGAGATTGCCCTCGCAATCATCCCCTGTTCCTTCTGATTGGAATCTCACTGGATTACTAAAATCCCGGTCTAAGACATCTTCTACTAGGTCTTGAAAATCGACTTCTGAAATTCCACTGGCCAAAGCCTGTGTCACCAGAAACGCCGAACAGGTTAGCTCCTTATCGCTGATTGATTGATTCGCAATTTCAACATTCGTGAAGCGCTCTCCATTATTGGGATTGGTTCTCCAATCAGTATCATTTCTGTCAAATATTCCGCTTTCTGAGAAATTAGAATACCAAATACTATCGGGGTCATTACCCTCAGACTCCGCAAATGCTGATTCATTCCAAATTAAACCCCAAGAATACAATATTGTGAGGTCCCCATCCTCATACTCGTTGGATTCCCATTGTGCTGAACATATTGGATTTTCATGAGAATGTGGATTGTCTGGGGTGACTGTAACGCTGGTTATTCTAGTGTAATTCAAATCTTCTGTGGGAGGCGTGGTCTGTTGTACAAATGTGAATGCCTCTGAAATGCTATCTCTCTGTTCCAATGTACAAACAATATCAACAAGAATAGCTTCTTGAATATCTGTCCAAGCCGTGATTATTTGCTCTTCGAATGAAATGATAGCAATCGATGGTATAGATTCGGGCATCAATATGCCCCCTCTGAATTGTTCAAAAGTGGGCAAAATATCTTCACGCTGCTCGTTTTGAAGGCTAGCAACATACAATTCAAAATTAGAATTACTATTGTTAAAGTTCGTTAGTTGAGCCATTAATTGACTACTTGGGCCATCCCAATCAGTCGTAATTATCACAACAGCACAGTCGTTATTGTCTAGAGTGCCATTGTCAATCATGTAATTTGTTAATTCGATTGGACCAAGAGGGATATCGTCATTATTAGTTTCATTTTGATTGTCTGATTCATCATCAATTACTGGTTCTGAACAAAAGGCTGCTCCAGCGCAATTAGGATCATTACAGTCGAATAATCCATCCTGATCATTGTCAGCTCCATCAGAACATTCTCCAGGCTCATCACCCTCAAACAAGGCAGGAGTGGAATCATCTCCACCGAAACATCCAGAAATTACTGATACAAGCAATAGTAAAACCACGAGACGGGCATTATTTCTCATATATTCCCTAGCCAGTATTTTCTTATCAACATCACTATTGTATGGAGAATATACCAAGGATGCAACGCTCTTCGGAAGTAAAGAGAGGCGTACTTTGATCACCATGGGTACTTCCATACCCATAGAATTCCATCGTTAATGATTACTTGGATTCCAAGCATAGTGGCCCCAATGAGTGGCAGAATTGAGTTTCCGGATGAATCGCTCTGCCAAGCACTCCAGCCGAATAAAATCAGCAATAAGTTTCCAGTAACGACGAGCCACAGACAGCCAATCACCAACCACTGTGACCAAACTGCATCCGTCCGTATGTGAAGGGACGTCAATTCAAGCCAGAACATTGAGGGTATCAATACGAGTAAGAATGCAATCAATAGTCTCTGATGTCCACCATCAGAAACTTCTCCGCTCCAAGGCCAGCCTACACCTTCAACAACAGAAGACTCCCATCCAAAGAGAAGTTGATGAAAGACGATTAGGAATCCAATAGCAGAGATGAACATACAGGTGACATTCAGGGTTCTCCAAGATTCAGGTATACCACCCCAAAGTGCCATTGGGTCATCTGCGCGGCGTACTCCTATGACGTAAGATGCAAGTACCATCGGTCCTAGAACAAATACAACAGTACGAACAAATTCTCTAGAAATTTCCATTTAGATAACCCCTAATCAAGCAAGTGCGCCGTAATCTGCGTCCGCTTCTTCCATCTCTATTTCATCAACATCCATCTGAGCAAGTTGTAACTTTCCAGATAACTCATCGTTTACGGCATGCCAGTAGGAGTAGGCTTCGATTACCCAAATTCCAGATTCCCGGGTTCCGTTTCCACTACCCTTGACTCCTCCAAATGGTAGGTGAGCTTCAGCTCCAGTTGTCGAGTTGTTAATTCCAGTCATACCGGCCTTGATGCCCGTCTTGTATCGATAGGCCTCGAGTCTATCATTGGTGTAAATTGCAGAGGACAATCCATAGGGTGAAGCATTTGCAAGATGCAATGCATGATCGAAATCTCGGGCCTTAACAATAGTTATCAGTGGCCCAAAAATCTCTTCGTGGAAACACTCCATATCTTCTGTGACATCTACATAGACATGAGGCCACATGTAGATTCCTTCGCTAGCATCTCCATGGAAACTATCTGGCTTGTTGTCATTTGTGATTCGACCTTCTCCCCAAATTTTCATGGCACCGCTATTTTCACACATATCGACACCTTTCATGAAATCAACTGCATATCTCTCGGATAGCATTGGGCCATACAGCACTCCATCATGCCGCATTGAATCACCAATAGAAGTGGATTTCACCTTCTCCATTAATCGTTCAACAAACTCATCATAGATATCTTGGTGAATAATCAAATTTCCTAGGCTGGTACAACGCTGGCCAGCAGTTCCAAATCCTGCCCAGTAGGCTCCCTCAACGGCATTTTCCATATTTGCTGAAGGCATTATCACAAGTGGGTTCTTCCCTCCTAATTCTAGCGAAGCGCTAACGAGATTTCGACCACAAGTTTCTCCAATCATCTTACCGACTGCGGTACTACCTGTGAATGAGATTTTGTCTACCATCCCTAAATCGGCTGAATCAACCAATGCTTGACCTGCTCCACTTCCATTACCATGTACCAAGTTAATCACACCATCAGGCAATCCTGCCTCATGCATTACACGCGCTAGGGCGAAAGAAAGGAGGGGCGAGTCTTGAGGGGACTTCCAGACGCAGGTATTGCCGCACATAATTGCTGGAATCATCTTCCAGAACGGGACCGCTGAAGGGAAGTTGCAAGAATTGATAATTCCACAAACCCCCAATGGTCTACGGTAGGTGAACAATTCTTTGTTCGGTAACTCTGAGTTGACTGTCTGACCATAGAGTCGGCGACCCTCTGATTGGAAGAAGAGACATGTGTCAATTGCTTCCTGAATTTCTCCACCGCATTCTTTCAATGTTTTACCAATTTCACGAGCCTGTAGACGAACAAGATCTTCTTTGTGCTCCATCAACAATCTACCCATGTTTCCAATTACCTGACCGCGAGTTGGAGCAGGGGTTGCAGCCCAATCGGGGAATGCTGAACGAGCGGCTCTCAGAGCGTCGTGCACATCTTCTTTGGTTGAAAGAGGGAACTCTCCCAGACAATCATCTAACCATGCAGGGTTTGTGCTTTCGTAAGTCCTGCCATCGCTAGCCAGAGTTAGCTTACCGTTGATAATGTTGTAACCCCTAACCTTTGGTGATCCATTCGGGTTATTCGCTTCCATGTATTCGAATCCAGTCTCGAGAACGTGGGTCATGCTTCGTGCGAATCGAATAGTAGCAATGAAACCACCGCATCGCTATTCCTAATTCTGATAACTGAATTGCCAGATTTGACAATTCTCAATTGGGGGGTTTAACTACCTCCGATGTCGACACGGTGTTACAAGGAGGGGGATTATGGCAGAGGAATCCGACAAAGAATTGAAACTTAGAGTAGCCAAAGCAATCCCAAGCGACGTCGGTCATGGCAGAGCAAGGGTGCCATTTGACAACGAATTGAACCTCAAACCCGGCGATATAATCGAGATTGAGGGTGAACGTTCTACCGCCGCAATCGTTTGGAGGTGCCGACCCGAAGATGCGAACCTTGGAGTAATTCGAATTGATGGAATTATCCGAAAAAATGCAAGCGTTTCTCTCGGAGATCGAGTTACGGTAAGGAAAGTCGAAGCTCAGCCATGTACGCGACTCGTACTAAGTCCTGTTATGGCCAAGCAACAAAAGGTTAGATTTGGGCCCGGAATTGAAGGATTTGCCCGCCGTGGACTAAACAAGAGACCGGTGGTTTCAGGCGATAGAATATTCATTCCTGGAATGACTCTGTTTGCCGAAGCATTACCATTCCAGATTGTCCAAACTAGCCCAAAGGGAACAGTTCAGGTTTTGCCAGATACTGAGATAATCATCAAGGAAGAAGCAGTCGATGAGGATGAAGATGCCGAAATATCAAGTATCACTTACGAGGATATTGGAGGCATTGGAGATCAATTGCAAAAAGTTCGTGAGATGATCGAACTTCCATTGAAACACCCAGTTCTGTTCCGCAGACTTGGAATTGATCCTCCGAGAGGCGTTCTATTACACGGCCCTCCTGGAACCGGAAAGACGCTGATTGCGAAAGCAGTTGCATCTGAAACACAGGCGCATTTTACTTCGATAAATGGACCTGAAATAATTTCGAAATATTATGGAGAGAGTGAAAAACAACTGCGTGAGATATTTGACGAAGCCACTGCCAATGCTCCCGCAATCATATTCATCGATGAATTGGATTCAATCGCTCCGAAGCGCGAAGACGTCTCAGGTGAGGTAGAGCGTAGAGTTGTCGCACAACTTCTCACACTTCTCGATGGAATGCAGGGCCGTGACAACGTTGTTGTAATCGGTGCAACAAATCGACGAGACGCAATAGACCCTGCTTTGAGGCGCCCGGGTCGATTTGACAGGGAATTGGAAATTGGTGTTCCTGACAAAAATGGTCGAGAGGAAATCATCAACATACATACCAGAGGTATGCCAATAAGTGATGATTTCGATATGGATTGGTTACTGGATAATTCCTATGGATTCGTCGGCGCAGATATCTCTGCTTTGGTCCGAGAAGCGGCCATGAAGGCTCTGCGCCGCTATCTGCCAGAAATCGATTTAGACGAGGAACAGATTCCCGCCGAAGTTCTAGAAAAGATGGAAGTAAAAATGATTGATTTCCGTGAGGCAATAAAGGAAATTGAACCAAGCGCTCTGCGTGAAATATACGTAGAGGTGCCTGAGGTGTCTTGGGAACAAGTTGGAGGTTTAGAAGAGGTCAAGGAGCGCTTGAAAGAAAGTATCGAATGGCCACTAACTCAGCCCGAGATGTTCGAACATTTCGGAATCAATCCCCCTCGTGGAATCGTACTATTTGGAGCCCCTGGTACTGGAAAAACATTGATTGCAAAGGCAATTGCCAACGAGGCTAAAGCCAATTTCATATCAATCAAAGGTCCTGAAATGGTATCCAAATGGGTCGGCGAATCAGAAAGAGCGGTGCGCGAGGTCTTCAAGAAGGCAAAACAATCCAGTCCTTCGATTATTTTCCTAGATGAATTTGAGAGTATTGCAGGAGTTAGGCGCAATATGTCAGGTGAAGGTTCAGATGTGATGAATAGAGTAGTCAATCAATTACTATCCAGTATGGATGGTGTAGAAACAATGGAGGGTGTAATCGTAGTTGCTGCGACAAACCGACCAGAGATGATTGACCCTGCTCTTCTCAGAAGTGGTCGCTTTGAGAGAGTATTACACATTCCTCCACCTGATGCAGATTCACGAAAGGAGATACTCCGCATTCACACCAAAGATATGCCATTGGGTAAATTCTCCCTCGATGATTTAGCCGGCCAACTTGATAATTACACAGGGGCCGATATCGAATCTATTTGTCGAGAGGCAGCACTAATCTCTATGCGAGCCGGTAAGAAATCAGTCTCAAAGAAATCCTTTGAGGAAGCAATCGCTAGAGTTAGACCTACAATTACCGATGAGATGATGGAGTACTACGGTCGCATGGAGGGTATGCTAACCAGTGGTCTCGAATCGGTGCGTCGCCGACCGGACACACTTTCTGGAATTGAAGCAGTTTGAGGTGAAAAAATGCCGACGACTTTCGGCCGAGAAATTCTTGGACGAAATGTCGTCGATCAAGCATCCGACAAGCTCGGAGTTTTAGCGGATTTTAGAATCGATATGTCTACTGGAAGAATCACTGCTCTAATGGTAGCTCTAGAGAATGATTTGGATCCAACAATGCTACCTTGGCCGACAGTAGAAGGCCTACTCTCTGTTCCAGTTGAAGAGATTGCAGAGGTCGGAGTGAATATCCAACTTGCCCGTTGAGTCGATGCAAGCCCCGTTCAGCGGTGAATAACGGTCTTAAGTCGTAGTTGAGGCTCGTCAGACGTTCCGTAGGAACGGTGGCTTGCAGCATGGCGGATTCTCGCGTTTGGATGAGGAGGCTAACGTCGAGGCAAACTCGACGTCTTGCAATCACCACCGCGTTCTGGTTAATGTTAGGAATTCTACTCTTTTCAATTCTACAAACATATATCATCACCGGTGAAAAACAGCAGTCTGCTTACGGCGACGATTGGAACGATTTGAACGGATTTAGAGACGAAGTATCAAATCTAGGAATTGAAACCACCGCATTAATCTCAAGTCCATTACTACTTACAGAAATTGATGACCCCGAACAGGCAATTTTCGTCATCTCAGGGGTTGAGAGAGATACGATTTCCTTACCCAAATTTACAGGAGACGAGAGCATTGTCGATTTCCGAGAAGCTGATGGATACACCAGTTCAGAAATTGCCGCAATTAGGGATTTTGTTGACGCTGGCGGTACTCTTCTATTGATGGATGATTTTGGTTACTCTGCGAGTCTCGCAGACGAATATGGCTTGACCTATTCCGGCCATCACCTCTACGATGGTGAGTCATGGGCTAGAGAACTAGACTTCAATTTCGTTTGGGTAAACGAAACTTCTGCATTCAATTTCACTTCGACTTCTGGTTCAGTTGCAATGGCGATGCATCCATGTTTGCGCGATGTGGATCTTGATGGAGTAATCGATTTACTTGACGACGAACCATATGACCCGAATGTAGGTGGCGTGATCACAGAGCAAAATGTTGGGCTTTGTGCCCATAGGTGGGATTCAGAAACCGGTGAATGGGACTTTACAGAAAACTACAATCTATTGACAAATTCTCCATCAGCATTTGAGAAGGATGGAGCTTTCAATCCCGCTGAGAATCGATATGCCATTAGTGCAAGTACCCTTGATTCATATCTAGATACCAATGATGATGGTAACCTTACAGTCGGCTTTGAGGCGGCAGGAATAGCAGGGGATGAACAAGGTCCATTTGCTGTTTATGTAAGATATTGTGTAGATAGAATGTGTTTAGATTCTGATTCCGGACGAGTTCACTTTGTTAGCGATGGTTCGATTCTAATCAATTCACTATACAGCGCAGGGCCTGATAGTCCGTACGCTGACTCCGTTCCGTTAAACGATAATCGTAAGTGGGCTCTAGACATTATCGCAGAAGCTCTACTTCTAGGAAATACAAGCACAAATGCGGGTGAAGAAGCCATCATTATTTTTGATGAATCCCGCCATCAGCAGGAAACCCCAATGGGCGATACCTACAATCTACTATACTACATTCTAGTCTACTTTACCAACGATTGGATGGCTATGCTTATTCTATTCCTAACTCTCTTTATCGTACTAGAGGCGGTCCTGATTCGCAAGGATGATCCAGAGGATTGGCGCCATGTATTCCGCATCATTTACTACGGATTCGGTGATGCTCGAAGGTATGATTACTATCAGAGACCACAGAAAATACGGCAGGTGTTATTGACCAGAGTTCGTAATCTCAATACCATGTCTCGAGAGGAATTCGATGCGCTACCTGCTGCTGAATTACAGCGTATTGTCGATGATCCTGTGTTAGTCCAATTCATCTTTGAAGATAGACGATATAAACCAGATGAGTTGGTTGGAATAATCAAACGAATCAAGGCATGGGGCCAAACTACAGAGGAGAGTGATGCCTAATGTGGACACGTAAGGCAGCAATCATGCTGACTAGTGGTATTTCTCTGATATTGATTGGAATGATGATATCTCATTTCCAATTGATGATAATTGGTCTGACATTCATCGCTTTCTTGGTGATTAATGGCTGGGTAACGGGTCACTCAGACCTCGAGATTACCCGAAACATTTCAGCACAAAATGTGTACAAGGGTGACGATATCTTAGTCGAAGTCAGCGTCACCAATAACTCGTATCGTCGAACTCAATTACTCGAGGTATTCGACAATGTCCCTCATGAGATGAAAATGAGGCGAGGAATCAATCAGATGAGAATGAATCTCGGACCTGGACAATCTGCTACAATGCGATATACGGTTCGTTGTCCACTGCGTGGTCATTACACCGTTGGGCCAGTTTCTGTCCGTCATCGTAACGCATTCAATCTCTTCGTCAATGAATCAAAAGTTGACGATCGAACCGACATTACGGTATTCCCACAAGTTCGTGAAGTTGAGGAAGCCCTACTTCGGTCCAATGTGCCAAAAATGTATACCGGGGCTACTACTCTGAAAACTCCCGGTCAAGGAATGGAATTCTATTCCTTGCGTGAGTACCTGCCAGGAGATGCCTTCCGAATGATCAACTGGAAGGCATTTGCTAGAACTGGAGAATTGATGGTCAATGAAAAGACTCGTGACGCTGTTACTGACGTGTTCATAATTCTCGATACTAGAGACGTTGCAAGAATAGGAACAGTCCTCAAAAACCCATTGGAGATGGGTACTGTAGCGGCGGCTTCGATTGCAAATTATTTCATTCGCCGCCGTGATTCTGTTTCTATAGTCACCTATGGTGATAGGATGAACTACCTACCACCAGAAACGGGTGACAAGCAGTACTACAAGACTCTGAGTATGCTTGCTGGTGTAACTTCCAAAGGCAGTATGCCATTGCAAGCGGTGACCAATGCGATGAGTTCTCGAATCAGTCGAGGGTCTCCAGTATTCATCATAAGTAGTCTCGAAGGCGATGGAACAACACTCCCTGCAATCCGAAACCTTGCAGGTAAAGGCCACGAGGTCATCGTTCTGTCACCATCAAGTATCGACCTTGAGAGATTGGTAAGTAGAATACCAAGAATGTCCTATGAGGTACTCAAGCTGGAGAGACAGAACAGATTAACGGCAATTTCAGGATATGGAGCAAAGGTTATCGATTGGATGCCAGATATCGAGTTATCACAGGCTTTGCTACAGGTTAAATCGGCTTAAGGAGGTGAAGATATGGCAATGGAAACAGTACCACCAAGTCAGACATTACATCTTCCTCGTTTACGCCGTCGCTGGCAAATTCTATTCCTACAGATAATCGCTACAGCCGCTCTACTAGCTTTATTGTTCAGGATGACTGAAGTATACGGCCCATGTGATGATGGATTCCTAGAAGATGGCAACCAGTGGTGTCCTTCTTACGAACATACTAGAGGTCTAATGTGGGTTAATGATCAACCCTCTTTCCAAAATAATGCACTTTCGGGAAGTGATGGTTTGATTCTACCCCGAGAATTGACAGGAATCGACTCAACTGGTTTTGCTAGTCAGATTGCTCCACTTACTATGTGCTTCCTTATTGCAGGATTGTGGATGCTCTATCAAACTAGAGATGAAAAGGTAAAGCAGTGGACTCGCAGAGGTTTTACCGGCGCTATTGTACTATGGGCCCTTGTTCCATTCATTCTAGACTGGTTTGATGAGATCGGAGTTATCGGTTTTCATCTTCCATTGCAACATATAGGTTCTCTATTCCAACCGCTACAATTAGCAATTGAGTTATTCTTTGTTGGGATTGTCTTCGCACCAATATTGGCTGGATTAATCGGTATCTGGAGCCTATCGCGAAGGGCACTTACTTGGTCAGTCGGCTTCTTCTTGATGGTTATCGGAGTACACGCGTTACTTACCTTCCAAGGGATCACAGATACAGTGGCCGGCATTGGCCTCAAGCCGCTACCAGCGCAAATTGGCGAAGCCACCCTGTATGGTGGACTAATTTCTCCATTAGCACTTGATTTACTTGGAATTGCTATTCTGATACTACTATTCCACGAGGCTGGGAATGCCGTTATTGGTCATCTTGAGTATGCGGTGATGTTACCAGATGCTAGTAAGTCAGATCCAGAATATGTACGTCAATTCAACAATGTAGTCAACAGTCATGTTTTGCATACAGTTGCAATTATTGGCGGTGTCGCCATTACTACTACACTCGCACTCGAGTTTGATGCACTAATGCTCGATATAGTGGCTGTAATGGAAGGTGGACAGTGGAGTGGACAAGTTTCCGAATCCCTTGAGTTGCAATTGACATACGGGAAGGTTATCTCAGCCGGGTTATTCCTATTGGCAGTGGCTGGAATGAGATATGTGGTCCCATGGCAGAGGGTTAGTGGTCTAATCGAAACTGGAATTGCTAGTCTACGCGGTACAAGATCGGATTCCTAAATCCCTCATCTAATTCCGAGTAATTTCTCAAGAAATAGAACTATTTGGCTAGAAATATAGAGGGTGGCTAATCCAAGGATAATGACTGCAACCGGATTAGCCCACCAACCTAGTTGAGGTTCTATAGCAGAAATCACCTTGCTACTAATCTGCCAAGCACCGAATATACAAGCAAAGAGGACGAATCTATCCATCCAAGGCGAGGTCTTCTTTCCGGCTGTATTTGCCCTATTGGGTAGGTTGCCAACCTCGCTCATGGTTAGGTTGTGAAAAATATCGCCAATATATGCACCGATTGGCCTTATTCCCATTCTACATGCAGTATCAGTTGGGTTCAAGCCACAGAGGTCAGCCCGCAGGTTATGGCCGCAGGTATCGATATAGAGACTTGCAGTCGCTGTGATAAGCCTGCTATATTGCATCAAGAATACAGCGGCCAACACTTCTGCGCCTATCACCTGAGGCAGTCGATCAGAAAGCGAGTGTCCAAGGATTTGCGTAGTCAATTGGTCCTTCCCAAAAACGCCAATCATGAGGATGGTCGGCCATTCACAATCCTAGCCTGCGTCTCCGGTGGTAAGGATTCTGCAGTGCTATTGGATATGCTGGTGGATATTATTGGAAAGCGACGTGATGTGAAAATCATCGCCGGTTGTGTCGATGAGGGAATAGATGGATACAGATCACCGTCATTGGAATGTGCAAGGGAATTAGCCGAATCCTTGTCAATCGAATTTGTTACTTTATCTTACGAAGAAATGGGTTACGAAAGAATGGACGAAGTCGTACAAAAAATGCCGATTATTGCCAATAATCATGATGAGGCGAAGGGAATGATGCCTTGCTCATATTGTGGTGTTTTTCGTAGGCAAAGTCTCAACGCCCTTGCCGAAAAGGTGCAAGCAGATGTTATGGCGCTGGGGCATAACCTCGACGATATGGCTCAATCGATATTGATGAACTTGCAGAAGGGCGAGATAGAGCGAAGTGTTAGACTCGCCCCACACACAGACACTCCAATCGAAGGACTAGCGCCGCGCATAGTTCCGTTACGTTGGGTACCTGAACAGGAAATTCATGCCTATGCCTTCTCCAAAGGTCTTCCAATTCATCATGGAGATTGTCCTCATGCACCTGGAGCAATGAGACAACAAAGCCGCGCTATTGTAGCCTCTTTAGAGGCCCAGAGTCCGGGGGCACGTCACGGATTACTGCACGCTTTGGAACAGATTAGGGAGTTACACCGAGAGGCAAGAGGGAGCCACCAGTCGGATGTTACAAATTGTCAACAATGTGGGGAAATAACAAGTCGCCCAATCTGCCAATCCTGTATCATGAAAGAATGGTTAGCGGAATCCTCTCTGTGATTTTTCAAGTGTGGAATCTATGAGGGCTGGATACGTGATTTATTCCTGCGGTAGAATCTAACGTGCCTCGTTCGATAGAATGTGGATCAGATAACGCCTGTTTAATTGAATTTACAGGTGCGCATGGAATGCCATCGAGTAAAGTTTCCAATTCACTAGATGTTAAATCAATTACAGATTTTGAAATTAATTCATCTACCAATGCTCTATCTTCAACACGTTGAGCATTTTTGGACCAATTCGAATCTTCTGGAATTTCTAACCGCAATGCTTCGACCAACTTCATCCATTGCTCATCTGAGCCTACTGCAATAACAAATTCACCGTCTAAAGTTGCATAGGCTCGATAGGGCACTAGATTTGGATGCGAAGTCCCCATCGTTGTAGGATCAATTCCAGAAATTATTGCGTTCTGAGCTTGATTAACTAACAAATCCAAAGCACAATCCCAGAGTGATAAGGTCAGTTTGGCACCAATTCCTTCTTTCTCTCTTCTGTAAAGGGCTGCAAGAATTGCAGAACTAGCGTGCAATCCGGTTGCAACATCAATTACAGCAACTCCAACTTTAGCGGTATTTCCATTTTCGTCACCTGTAATCGACATCAATCCACTACGTGCCTGCATTACAATATCGTAACCACCTTCTGTAGATCTTGGGCCGTCATTTCCGTAGGCGCTAATGCTGCAAACAATCGCATTTTCTGGCCATGACCCAAACCATTCTTCGAATTTACCAGGGCGGAAATTTTCGATAATTATGTCTGAATCGGAAATCAATTTCCTGACATCTTCCAAATCGCTTTGAATCTTGAGATTCTTTCTAATTACTGATTTTCCTAAATTCACAGAAGTCCAATATGCTGCGACTTGTTCATTTTGAATCTCTGTAAATGGAGGCCCCCATCCTCTAGTATCATCACCCCAAGGTGCTTCAACTCTCAGAACAGTTGCTCCTAAATCAGAAAGTAACTTTGCAGTATATGGTCCAGCTAATACTCTGGATAAATCGAGAACCCTTACACCCTCTAAAGGTCTAAACATATATTCCGCTTGATGAGAAAGTGCATCAATAGTTGTATGCTGATGGCTTGTAAATGCACTAATTTTCAGTGGAATTGGACTTCCACTTCCATTTCTTGACTAACCGATTTGTGAACAGGACAAGCCAAGCCTCGCTTGATTAACCACGCCCGGTCTTCACTATTCAGGTCTTTAGGTAAGGAGATTTCAACCTCCAACTTCGATACTCTACGGGGGCCTGAAGCCATATGTTTCTCTACTGAACCACTCATTCCGCTGACGTCTAATTCTCTGGAATCTGCGGCTATAGCGATAATCGTCATCATGCAATTCAACATAGATGTAGCCAAAAGGTCAGTCGGCGAAAAGGACTGACCCTTTCCCATGTTGTCCACTGGAGCATCTGTGACCAATGTTTGACCTGAGGGTATGTGTGTTGCAGAGCATCTCAGATTACCGTCATAGACCGCTTCTATTCTGACCATCCGGAGGCCTCATAGGATTGATTCGGCCAATTCTTCAATCGATTGAGAGCGACCGCAATATGAGCACCTTAGCTCAAGTGGATCAGCAGAAATCACTCGCAACTTGTGAGGCAGTGGTTCTCGTGAGTTTTGGGTTATACAATTCCAGAATGAACATCTAGCGATATTTACCAATTCTGAACCGAGCTCGATTTGGCGTTTTTCAGCCACGCTGTAATTTCGAATAATCGCAACTGAAGCCTTTGGAGCAATCAGTGCTAGTCTATCCAACTCTTCCTGAGTTAATTCGCGGTCTTCGATTTTCAATACATCCTTTCGACCAGCCTTTCCACTTGGAACATTCATTACCAAACTAATTGGATTAGATCGTCCAATGTCCACTCTCAGCATTTGCATTACTTGCAATGCCTTTCCTGCTGGAATATGGTCGACTACTGTTCCATTGCATATTGCAGTAACACGTCTCATCTCACTCATTCGCCAACCTCCTCTGGAACTTCAACACCGAGACTTCTGCAAAGAAGAGCCATTCTTGTTGGAACACCATTGAAGGCTTGTTGGAAATATCTAGCATGCTGTGTCGAGTCGACGCTCGGGTCTATTTCGTCGACTCGGGGAAGTGGGTGCAAGACAATCATCCCTGATTTGGCTACAGCCAAGTCATCCGCAGTCATTTTGTAGATTCCCGCGACCTTGGCATACTCATCTTCATCAGGGAATCTCTCTTTTTGGATTCGAGTCATGTAGATGACATCCGCATCTGCAATCGCTCCGGCCAAATTCTCACTTTCGACAACATCTGAACCGTGTGATTGCAAATCGCCAACGATTTCAGTTGGCATTCGAAGACTTTCGGGGGATACTAGAGTTAACTTGGCCCCGAATCTAACTAGTGCATGGGATAAGGAGTGAGTAGTTCTTCCATAGCGGAGATCGCCAACTAGTACAACATTCAATCCTTCTAAACTTCCATGAGCTTGTCGAATTGTGAAAAGGTCAAGCATTGTCTGAGTTGGATGGTTCCCTGCTCCATCCCCTGCGTTTAGAACCGGGATTCCAATTGCGTCTGCACTATACTGTGCAGCGCCTTGTCGAGGATGACGAATTACTGCTATGTCTGAGTAACCATCAACCATTTGCATAGTATCGTATAGCGTCTCTCCTTTGGCGACACTGGAGCCTACAGAACTGAGGTTTACCACCTCACCTCCGAGTCTCTTCATGGCTGATTCGAAAGACATTCTAGTTCGGGTTGAATTCTCGAAGAATAAGTTACCAAGTACCTTTCCTTGTAGTAATGGAGCGTATACATCCCCATTTGCAACTGGTAACAACCTTTCAGCCGCATCGAGTATTTCCAAGATCTCGTCATTGGTTAGATCATCCATGGTAATCAGGTCGCTCATACCTTGTCCTCCGACGAATCCCAACGCCGCCATTTGATAGCCCTTACCCTTTGTAAAATTAGCCCAAACCGTTCTCCGTCGTCTTGAAGTCGGATGATTGCGCCGAATAGTCGATGATTATCTCGCGTACGCCAGTGCGGGTGTCTTTCTGCGGTGGTGGAACCGATCTTGATTGGTTCGCTAATTCTGAGGAAAACGGTGGACGTGTCACCTCTTTGGCGTTAAATCGTTACATCCATGTAACTGTAAATGCTCGATTTGATGATATGGTCCGAGTATCTTACTCAAAAATGGAATTAGTCGATAATTTTGAGGAAATTGAACACGAATTAGTCCGTGAAGCCATGAGAATGACCGGAGTCACCTCCGGAGTAGAGATTACCACCATCGCCGATATACCATCTCGCGGAACAGGATTGGGTTCCTCATCCACCGTAACTGTGGGTCTTCTAAACGCCCTACACAATTTTGCTGGAAGAGAAGTTTCTGCAAAGCAATTAGCCGAAGAAGCTTGTAAAATTGAGATTGATATTCTTGGCCAACCAATAGGGCGGCAAGACCAGTACGCAGCGGCTTTTGGCGGTGTTAATTCAATTTCATTTGGGTCTGATGGAGTGGTTGTTGAGCCGCTAGATTTGGCAGATGATGTTCTCGAGCGACTTGAATCAGAATTCACGCTTGTCTTCACTGGCATGAGTCGTAGGGCGAGTTCGGTGCTGTCGGAATCACCCGAAGATGAGGCAGATAGACTTGCGAGGCTACGCGCCATTCGCGCGCAGGCAGACCAGGCGCAAGCCCACTTAGAATGTGGAGACTTGGCAGGGCTTGGTGCGCTACTCGAGGCGGCTTGGCAGGTCAAGCGGGGAATTACTGCCAGTGTTTCAAACGAGGAACTAGACGCTCTCCACAACCGAATCCTCGCACTCGGCGCCAGCGGAGCAAAACTTCTCGGCGCCGGTGGAGGTGGCTTCTTCCTGGCTCATGGCGATGCTGAATTACGAGCCCAACTTACCGCCGAACTAGGAGATAGCCATCGAATTATTCCACTCGCCATCGACTTCGATGGCTCAACAATCATCCACCGCGGAAGTGAATGAATGAATCAAACCACACTCGCAATACTGTTGACGACGTTGATGTTGACCCCACTCATTCCAATCGCGAATGCGGACGCACATGGTATTCCAGAGGACCTCGACCCATACGACGGTTGGGCGACACTGGAAATCCACGACCCAATCTTGGCAAACTCGAATATCACAGCGACTTGGACTCTCAACTTCTCAATATCTGATTACCTCGGAACAGAACATCTTATCCATCCAGGATTAGGCATTCGTAAGCAAATAGATATCTATCTTGGGGATGGAGATGACTATCTTAACCAGAGTGAAATAGACCTATTCACCCCATATTTGGAGAATCGCGCATGGAATAATTCCGAGCGCGCGGGATGTTGCATGCTTGACCACGAAGCATTCGAACCAACCAATATCACAATCATCGCCGACCCACCAAGTCCCGGTCCTGTGATGTTCCGAAATGGTTCGTGGGGCTGGACCGAAATAGTAGAGCTAGCAGGCGCTACTGACGGTCGCAGTACTCGCCTGCTCGACCTGCCGCGCACTGGCGCGGCAGTCGAAGAAGTTCCTCTCACAATCTTCCTTCCGAGCCCATATGAATACCGCTACTCAGCGATGGCAGATGTAATCGAGGGCTCGCCCGGCGAGTTTACAGTCAATCGCTCCGCCGTTCCAGTAGCAAGCGATATTAGAATCAGTTTGGGTGAAAACTCGCCGCCGAATATCGTCGCAAACCGTTTGAGTAGTAGTACACAACTCGCATTAGATAGATCTACAACCTACGAGGTAAATTGCGTTGATAGTCATCTAGATAATACTAGTATAAGTTGGACATTCACTAATAATGACTCAGTCGTCCTAACTAGTGACCAACCCTTCGTATCAATTACTCCATCAGAATATAATTACAGTCATGGAGACGTACTAAGCGCGGTGGTACAATGCGCAGATCATTTCGGTTCAACTAGTCAGTGGTTCGAAAATATCGTAATCGATGGAGTATCTCCAACTTGGGAAGCCTCATTTACTGCTCAATCAACAAATAATGGAGAGATTACAATCGATACTAGTGATGGTATCATTGAAATCGGTAGCGAGGATATTCTGGAAATTAACATCTCAGCCTTAGACGAGTCAGGGTTGGATACAACAATTGAGATTACCAGTGACCGAACCAGTGAATGGAGACACGTAGATTGGAATCAGATGTTTGTCCAGAGTCGCTTCCCTCAAGGCGACAATGTGAGCAATATGTATCTAGATATTGAAGACCGTCATCAGTCAAAACCTCCGACAACTTACACTCTTCATCTGATGGTTGCAGATGATGCAGGCAACTCCGTTCATCACGATTGGATAATTTTGGTCCTTGACGGTGCAGGTCCAACAATTCTTCCAGATATTTACTCAAATGATGTTATGATTTCTGCTGAACAACCCGCTAGGGCTGATGAACTAATTACTGTGAACTTAAGCAATTCTTACGACGATTTGGATTCTATTTATGATACAAGATGGACATTCATATTGAACCAAGAAGCACAATTTGAAAACCAATCATTTGCGGATATAGAAACTTTTGAAATCCAACCATTGGAAGCCGGTAGCCACTGGTTTATCTTGATGTCTTGGGATTCAAAAGATAACATGAACATGCTCTCATTTTCAATTGCGGTACAACCAGCTCCGGGCGCTAACATCAGCATTTGGAACGTAAGTTATGATGGTACTCCGACTGTTGGGGGAACCATCGAATTATACGTAGTAGTACAGAATATTGGTGGGGATCCGGCGGTAGGTAGACTGTGCAGCGAAGAACTTTGTTCAGATTACATCAACATACCTTGGGCAACCTCTGTAGGCCCAGGCGTGGTTGGAATTTCATTGGTAATTCCACTTGATAGAGCCGGAGAATTACCCCTTCGTTTGGAATGGGAAAATAGCGAACAGAAGGATAATTCAATTGCTATTGATTCCAATATTATTGTCAATCCTGACTCTGGGCCACTTCAAGTGATTCTTGGTGTTTTCCTAGTCCTGGCTGGCTTAGCCATAGGTGCCCGAATGTTGTGGGGGCCGCAGCATTTTCAAGACTAAATTAACCTCAAAGTAGTATTTCCTCTAGGTACAAACAACCGCTCGACTCTTGACCTATGCGCCCTGGTCTAGGGACATGGTTCTACCACCCGACCACGCTGATCGGGTAATCGCCCAGCATCGCTCAAGGGTTGAAAAGGTAGCAATGGCAGGAACTTTGTTACTGATTACCTCTGCTGGTTGGTGGTTATTTCCAGCTATGGATGGTAGTGTAGAACTTCTTCCTAGAATGGGTCCTGTAATCGCTATGTTTGTTGCGGCTCTAATGTTGATCGATCTAATCGACCATGGGCCAGTAGAGCGCTCTAGAATTGCCATCGCCTGTGGTCTTGCTTGGCCGATGGTTATCGCTATGGCGATCGATTCATTTGGAGATGGAGACAGAGCTCTTGCTTCTGCCATATTGATTCTTGTAGCAACAAGTCTTCTGCTACATTGGAGAAGTGCCCTAGGTAGTTCTCTTTCCACCAGGAGATTACGAGCTTTTTCCGGCCTAGCAGGAACTGCTCTAGGTATTGCAATAGTAATATCTCTAAATCTTGACTTAATGATTGCAGGAGTTTTTGCAGTTGCTTGTATTGCGATGGTGTTTCCTGACTTATTGGCTAAAGATGATGTTCACGAAGAAAGGAAAAAATTTGCCAATGAATTAGACCAAGCCGAAGCAAGAATGCTTGAGTTACGCTCAAAGAATTCTGGCTTAGAACAAGCCTCTTCTTTGATTCAACAAGCACGTGATGAGGGTTGGAAAAATCCGGCACGAGGAATGGTTCTAATCGAGGAGGCGGATAGAGAAGCAAAGCGAATCATGGAAATGGCAGTAGATATCGATGCAATTCGCAGTGATTCGCTTTCAGCCGTCGAAAAGTCAGAAGAAATTTCCTCTGTAGTTCAAGGCCCCCGAAAGGCCTTCGAAATGGGAGATAGAGAGGCTGGACACGGTTCTCTTAGAGAGGCTGAGACCCTTTATCGACTAGCAAAAACAAAAGCAGCAGCGATAGAAGAATATTGGCAAGAAGCAGCCAATTCCATAGCCACCGCTGAGAAGGCTATAGCGGCTAAGTCCGGTTCTGCCTCCGACGCGGTTAGAGGTATTTTGAGAGCAGCAAAGGAAGCGATGGATGCAGAAGAACCAGCTGATGCACTGCATATTGCAAATTCGATTCCAGCTCATATCGACAGTCTAGAGGCCTCTAGCGACGAGGCAGAGATTGCAATTGCGGATGCCGAAGCTGCACTAAATTCGGTAGAAGGCGAATTGGCATTATCCAATGCAGAAAGACTAGCAGAAGCCAAGGATGCCTTCGCTAAGGGTGACGCTCCTCTAGCCAAGGGTCTTGCAGATAGTTTAGCACGCGAAGTCAGAGAAACTTCGGATGCCATGCAAGAAGTACAGCGGGCATTACGACAGAAGAAACAGATTTCAGATAGATTTCCAACAGGCCAAGCCAGTCAAGTTTGGCAATCAAGGCTTGAGGAAGTGGAAACTGCTGCATCATCTGGCAAATGGGTTAACGCCTCACAATCTCTAACTTCGTTAACCAACGATTTAGCATCCTATGAGTCAGAGGCTAGTGAAGCCAGAGAATTGTTGGACTTTGTCCAATCTGAATGGTCCGAACTCCGCCGCCGTCTTGATTCGAGTTCTATTGGCCCCGCGGATGAGTCCCGTAGGGCAACTGAGGCGGCTGTAAAGGAAGCGACTGAAGCTTTAGATTCCGGAGAAACCCAAGAATGTTTGACCGCTCTAGGAAAAGCAGATGAGTTACTTGAGAACCTACGTCGTAGGGTAATCTGAGATTATTCCGAGGCTGGAACTAGCCGTAAATCTCTCTCTCTATTCGTGATTTCTGCGAATAAGTCAGACACGAATTGATCCAAAGGAATACCGTTACACTGGTCGCCATTTCGTGCCCGAATCGAGACGGTTTGATTCGCAGCCTCATCCTCTCCAAGAATCAACATGTAAGCGGGTCGCATTTTTCTGTGCATTCGGATTTTCTTACCAATGGTAGCATCAGAATCATCAACTTTGACACGAACTCCAGCAGATTCCAAAGCAGTTTTTACCTCAGCCGCATATACAATTTGCTTTTCTGATATGGTGATTACCTGAACTTGTATCGGCGATAGCCAAGTAGGGAAATTACCAATCCAATGCTCAGTCAAGAAAGCAACAAAGCGTTCGTGAGTCGATAGAGGCGCGCGATGAATTACGAAAACCTCACCATTTTCCTCGCCATTTTCATCTTTGTAACTCAACTCGAAGCGATCCTTCGCCGCGAAATCCAACTGTATGGTGGACATCGACTCCTCACGCCCGAGCGCGGTCGTAAACTGAATATCGATTTTCGGACCGTAGAATGCCGCCTCACCGACCTCCTCGACGAAAGGTACACCCATGTCGACTAGAATCGAACGCAAGTGTTCCTGAGTAGATTCCCAAATATTGGCATCGCCGATATACTTCTCAGTATTCTCAGGGTCCCACAAGGATAGACGCAAGTGGAAGTTCTCGAACCCGAAGGTTCGGTAGTAATCGTTGACCATCTGAACGTTCGCACGCACCTCATTTCCTACCTGGTCAAGCGTACAGTAGATGTGAGCGTCATTCATCGAAAGCATGCGAACTCGGAGCAGTCCAGCGAGAGTTCCGGATAGTTCGTTGCGATATACGGTACCATACTCAGCAATTCTCAGAGGCAATTCTCGATAACTTCGCTTTTTGCTAGAGAATACCAAATGATGCATTGGACAGTTCATCGCCTTCAGATAGTATGTTCCGTCATCCATTTCCATTGGTGGATACATTCCATCTGCGTAGTGAGGAAGGTGACCACTAGATTCGAACAATTCTTGCTTTGCTAAAACTGGAGTGGTAACTCTTTGATATCCATAAGCCTCCTCAGTCTCGACGGCATAGCGCTCGATTTCTGATTTGAGAATCTCCCCATGAGGTAACCATACGGGTAATCCTTTGCCAATCATCTCGTTAATCATGTAAAGTTCCATTTCTTTGCCAATTTTCTTGTGGTCTCGTTTTTCTGCTTCCTGAATTTGCCTTTGACGTTCTTTCAAACCTTCTTTGCTAGCATAGCACATTCCATAGATTCTGACAAGTGATTCTCGCTTGCTATCAGCACGCCAATATGCGGTACTTGTGCTAGTAAGTTTGAACCAACGTAGATGAGAAGTCGAAGGGACGTGAGGACCACGACACAGGTCTACAAAGTCCCCTTGTCGATAGACTGAGGAGCCAACATCATGGCCTACTTTGTCATCCATTATTTCGATTTTGAATTTATTATCTGAGAACATTTCTCTCAGGGTTTGATTGTCATATTCCTCACGGATCATGGCGTGATTAGCTCGAATATGTTGATTCATTTTTTTCTCGATTGCCTTTAGTTCCTCATCACCAATCGGGTCCATATGGAAATCGTAGTAGAATCCATGGTCGATTGGCGGACCAATCGTCGGCTTAGCATCAGGGAACATCTCGACAACAGCTTGCGCCAGAAGGTGAGCGCAAGAATGGCGCAGAATGTACAATCCTTCCTCGCTCTCGCCGTTTATTGGCTCGAGGCTACAATCAGAATCTAGCACGTGAGAAAAGTCACGCTCGACACCGTCGATTAGTGCCGCCACGGCTCCAGAGCGCTTTCCATGAACGTTGAGAATAACCTCTCCTGTAGTGATTCCAGAGGCATATTCGTGGGTTCCATCTTCACCCAACTCTACCGTAATCATGCTCATGGCGTGTCTCTCCGTCGGCTACGCCGACGAATCGCCTCTATGAAGGGGTTGGCCTAATTTACTGATTACAAAGCCCAAATTATGGCCAAAGTTATCTGGCAGAAGTATCAACCAAAGAAGAATTCATTGTTATTGATTCAAACTTAGATTTACGCAATCAATTTGATAGAGGAGGGTTAAAAAAACCCAGACTCACACTTTCACTCAGAGCGGGGTTATCCAATGGCAAACAATGAACTCATCGCGGCTTTGAATAAAGCACTCGCTTGGGAACTACGAGCGATTGCAATGTACGCACACTACGCCGCCTATGTTTCCGGAATTCATAGACTACATCTTGCAACACACTTCAATACTGAAGTTAACGAATCTGTGACTCATGCTGCAACGGTTCGGTCTGCGATTGTCAAACTCAACGGTGAAGCTATAACAGAACGAGACTCCACACCTATAGTACATACCTCGAATTATCAACATATGTTGCAAGAAGCATATGATACAGAATCTAAGGCGGCCTCAACATATGGGGCTATTCTTCCACTTGTCGAAGAAATCGGTGATACAGAACTATTCGACGCACTCGAAGTGGTATATTTCGATGAACAGCGTTCAGTCGAAGAGTTACGTATGATGCTGAAGGATTAGTACCTATCTTGAAGGTAAAAACGAATTAATTATGAAATTGAAAATTGAGTCCCGGCGTTCCCTGCAACCATCGCCGGTAAATCAGCCAATGACCCAATGACTGCTCGCTGACCAGTTCTTCTCACAAATTCGCAGGCAGCCTTAACTTTCGGCCCCATAGAGCCCGCTTCAAATTCATGCTTCTCAATCTCATCTGGAGTGGTGGTCGATATTTTCTCAGCAGAATCAGTCCCCCAATTTAGGTAGACTCCATCAGCATCGGTGGCCATGATTAGTAAATCCGCTTCTAGTTCGAATGCGAGCAGAGAACTTGCTCTATCCTTGTCAATCACCACCTCTACTCCCTCTAGATTTCCTTCGCTATTGAAAATTGTAGGGATGCCACCTCCGCCCGCGCAGATGACTATTGTTCCCTTTTCCAATAACCAATGAATAGGTCTCATTTCGAAAATTCTGTGTGGTTCGGGAGAAGGCACTACTCTTCGCCAATATTCTCCATCAGGCTTCATTACCCATCTCTTTTCTGTCTCGAGAAGTTTCGCATCTTCATGTGTGTAAATTGGCCCGATTGGTTTTGTTGGATTTTGGAAGGCTGGGTCTTGTGGATCAACTTCAACCATTGTTAGGATTGTAGCGAATGGTACTTCGATTGGAAGCAAGTTTCCAAGCTCTTGCTCAATCATGTAACCAATCATACCCTCCGTCTGTGCACCGAGCACATCCAAAGGGTAAGCTTCAACTTCTTCGTAGGCTGCAGATTGTAATGCAAGCAACCCTACTTGTGGTCCATTTCCATGGCTGATAACCAACTGATTACCTTCTGTAATCGGGGCCAGAGCTTTAGCTGCAATCCGTACATTTCCCCTCTGGTTTTCAGCGGTCATAGGTTGCCCTCGCCTCAATAGAGCATTACCTCCTAGTGCTACAACGATGCGCATTTCGCTAATTGGTAAGACTGTGGGGATATTAACGCCTGCCTGCTGCGCGAGGTATGACCCGCATTGGGCTACTTGTCAACCCTGACGCAGGGCTTGGAGGTCGCTTGGGTCTGAAGGGCTCAGATGGACAGGCGGAATACGCCCGTTCACAGGGGGCAGAGGACAGAGCAGGACCCCGAGTCAAGGATGCTCTGGCACATTTTGCAAGGTTAAGAAAAGACACCTCAAGTTTGCAATGGGTAACTAGCGAAGGCCGTATGGGTACGGATTGGATTGAATCTGAAATCGGTAGTATCTCCACTATTCATCAGTCATCTGGATTAACTTCCGCTGAAGATACAGCAGGTTTAGTTCAGACCCTGATTGATGCTGAAATCGAGTTACTCGTCTATGGTGGAGGAGACGGAACTACTCGAGATATTGTAGCCGCCTTAGAAAAAGCAGGGCAGGATAAATTACCACTGATTGGAGTTCCTTGTGGAGTGAAAATGCATTCTGGATGTTTTGCTGCCTCCCCAAAGGCAGCAGCTGAGGTCTTGTCTGCTTGGCTCGATGGAGAGTTGTTGGTCGCAAATACTGAAGTCCTAGATCTCGATGAGGAAATCTACCGTGAGGGACGTTGGGTTGTACGAATGTTTGCAGAGGCGATGACTCCTGCAAGTCCCCGATGGATGCAAGGAACTAAGCAACGTGTGGAAGCATCCGGTGAAGACGAAATCGTTGAAGGTCTAGCAGATCATATTCGTGAAATTCTCATGCAAGAGAATCGCTTACTCATCTGGGGTTCAGGTGGAACACTTCGAACGATAGGAGAAATGGTGGGGATAAAACCCACCGTTCTTGGCATAGATGCGAGTATTGGTAATAAGCAAATTGGAACAGATTTGAATGAATCAGATTTACTCAAATTGCTTTCAGAACACGATGGTGATATAACCATCCTACTTTCTCCAATGGGTGGACAAGGGTTCCTAATTGGCAGAGGGAATTTACAACTCTCGCCTGATGTTTTGAGAACTGCAGGTATTGATTCAGTATTGGGAATATGTACTCCAGCCAAGCTGCTGACAGTGCGTAGACTACGCATAGAAACCGGCGATTCAGATTTGGATGTGGAATTTGCTGAAAAGCGCTACATGAAAGTATTACAGGGATATCGTACAACAAGAGTTCTACCTGTATCTGTTGATTGAATCACAAGGTACCCTCTGACTAGTATGCGACTCAGAGGGTTCTCCCTAGAAACCCATTCGAATCAATTTGTCATGAATTATAGAACAGTGGCAAAAATCAGTATTAGCAGATCTATGGCAAGGATAAACAAAAAACCCTGCCACATTTTCCCCTTTTTTCCATTATGGACTTGAATAGCTTTTTCGTATCTATGTTGAAGAGCGAGACTCCAGATGATTAAACCCGTCCCAAGAAATAAAGAAGAATAGCACATGTAGTCAGCCCATTTAGGGACAGTTGGAACGAACCAGCCTGTCCAACTAATACTGCTGACGTATACAAAGAACCCCACGATAATTACCAAAATTCCAAGCCAGCCTGATACTGCAGACGGTTTTTTCGGCATTTGGTCTTCGACCATAGTATATGTGTAGTTAAGAGAAGTATAAAATTTGAGTTACTTTCTTATCAAAGTGGAATCATATAGAACACTCGCATTACAACGGGCAATCTTCCATTCGTTTTTTTTGATTTTTCGGAAAAAGTTTCATTTTTGAATCAGTGAACGTAGTAACATGCTCGAAACGTCTGTTGAAGGCTTCTCGCTCGAAAATCAATCAATAACTCATCCAGATAATTCACAATCTCCATTCGAAATCCTCTTTGGAATAATTTGTCTAGTTCTGCTGATTCCCGCAACATTCGTTGCTTTTGGGGAGTTAAGGTACATTATGGATTATTTCGAATACGGCGGTGACATGAGGGATGTAAGAAGTTGGATTTTGTATTCAACAACAATCCTTTCGATATTGTTAATCTCAGGATTGCACTTTATCGGACTGATCAAATCAACTTCCTGGAAACTAATTTGTGGAGGATTTATTATCGTAATTTCAATCATGAATCTATTCTCTAGATTTTCTGATTTCGGTAAGGAAAGAAGGGAATGGGGTATCGATGAATTTTGGTTAGATTTTCTTTATTGGCCGAGTACACATGAAAGATTAGAATTGGCTTTTCTTGGAATTATCATCGGTTTTTTTGTTATCAAAAAATAGGTATTGTCATGAGTACAGGCGAATTAATAATCGGGGTCTTGGCGGCTTATTTTCTGCCAAATTTGTTTTTGAATTTCTTTTTGGGCAAACAGGTCTCGGAAACGGAAAAATGGTTTCACAAAATAATGTTGATTATTCTAATCTTGATAATCGCTACAACCCTGGTAGTTCTTCTTGTACTGCTTTTACTTTACGTTCAAACAGGCCCTAACTTCTGATAATTCAGCTGCAAGTCTGTCCAAAGCCAATACAGATTTCGCCACTATCCAGCACAATGAAGTAATATGCGACTACGATAATCACTAGAATAAGAATCAAAAATTGAATTAATGACCAATCTGGAGGTTTATTATTCTCAGAAATATCATTTACAGTTCGTTCAAAAGTAAGTGCTAGGATAGCGAGTACTATCCAGAAAAAAACGCAAAAGAGATACGGTTCCATCTATTGCAAACTCCTAGTAATTGACCAAATCCCCAATGCAGCAGCGGCAAACCATGCAACTTCTAGAATAAAGAATGCCCACTCATCGATCAAGTATGCTCTGACTGCAAGAAGTCCTGAACCTAGTGCCATGAGTACTAGATATGGCCATTCTTTACTGTTCAAAATATCTCTAGTTTCAAAGAAAAAAGCGCTTAGAATCAGCATCATTCCAAGATATGCCACAATTTCGTCGTGAGCTAAGTCAACGATTTGTTCCCACATCTAATCGCCAGTTGAGATATCATATTTCTTGTCCAACAGCCGCCTTAAGCAGACCTAGGAAAGGCGGACTTGGTCGATTTGGTCTTGACTTGAATTCTGGGTGATATTGAGTTCCAACGTAATATGGATGATTTTCCAATTCCATGATTTCACACCTCTGTCCAGTCTCATCTTTACCGACATAAACTAGACCTTCGGCTTCAATCCTCTCAATCAAATCGGGATTGACCTCGTAGCGATGTCGATGCCTTTCATCGACATGATCAGCACCTCCATACAAACGCCTCAATTTGCAATCATCGACTAGGAATGGAGTTGGTTTTGTTCCAAGTCTCATGGTTCCACCCATATGGGTCTTGGAAATTTCCGGCATGAAGACAACCGCTGGATTCGGTGTGTTCTCATCAAACTCTGTAGAGTTTGCATTTTCGAGACCCAAGACATTTCGACAGAACTCTATTGTTGCAATTTGCAAACCAAGACAGACCCCTAGGTAAGGTACGTTGTTTATCCGAGCATAATTTGCTGCGGCGATTTTCCCTTCAACTCCGCGATTACCAAATCCACCCGGAACTAGAATTCCATCTGCTGCCTTTAGTAAATCCCAAGCCTCATCATGCTTCTCGGTAACCTCATGAGGGTCTAAGTCAGTAGACTCAATCCAATCAATTACCAGTTTTCTATCAACTGCGTATGCACTATGTTGCAGGGCTTTGATGACAGAAAGATAGGAGTCAGAGAGACCGGTGTATTTGCCTACCATGGCGATGTGAACTTCCTCCTCTAATCGGTCCACCTTGTCGGCCATTTCTTTCCAATCATCAAGCCTTGGTAGAGAATCTGGTACCTCAAATCCAAGATGTTCCGAGACTTTGCTCAATACTGATTGTTCGTAAAGAGAAATTGGAATTTGATAGAGATTTGAAACATCGTGCGCTGAAACAACAGCGTCTGTTCCAACATGACAGAATGCTGCAAGTTTTGCCCTAGTCTCCTCTTCTAGTGGCACTTCCGATCTACAAACTAAAATGTCTGGAATAATTCCTAGACCTCGGAGCTCTTTGACGGTGTGTTGAGTAGGCTTGGTCTTCTGTTCGCCAACTGGCCCCATAACCGGAACAAGACTGACGTGAACGAAGCAAACATTTTCTTGTCCAACTCTAAATTGGAATTGCCTCAATGCTTCAATGAATGGAGCACTCTCGATATCACCTACAGTGCCTCCTAATTCGATTACACAAGCATCAGGAGTTTCTCCCGAACCATCTGCGCTGACATGTGCCACACGTTCGATCCATTCTTGAATTTCATTAGTTATGTGAGGCACAACCTGCACAGTCTTCCCGAGATAATCACCTCTACGTTCCTTCTCAATGACATTTGCATATACCTTGCCGGTTGTAATATTATTTTCTCGAGTTAGAGCGACATCGAGGAATCGTTCATAGTTCCCAAGGTCAAGGTCAACTTCTCCACCATCATCCAATACGAATACTTCTCCGTGTTCGAACGGAGACATGGTCCCAGCATCGCTATTTAGATAGGGATCTATCTTTACTGAAGTTAGGCGCAGTCCTGCAGATTTCAGTAAAACTCCGATGCTTGACGCTGTGATTCCTTTACCTAGTCCAGATAGGACCCCGCCCGTGACTACGACATACTTCATGCAATCAACGGGGTTTGAAGCCGACATGTCTCGCATATCAACATTGGCTC
>JAZAAK010000044.1:0-16407 GCA_036138175.1 Thermoplasmatota archaeon
GCCTTGTTTACTTGCCTCTGCCCAAGAACCCCATTTTGTTGCAATCTCAATGCTTCTGTTCAGGAGATTTTCTGAGTTTACCAATTCATCCACCGCTCCATATTCAAGTGCTTGTTCACCTGTCCAAACTTCATTATCAAAGAAAAATCGACGAGCCCTTTGGTATCCAACCAAGCGTGGAAGAAGCCATGTCGAGCCTCCATCTGGTGAAATTCCTAGTGAAAAGAAGGCTGCTGCAAGTCTTGCTTCTGGAATACATAGGCGATAATCAGCACAAAGAGCGAGACCTAATCCACCCCCAGCTGCTGACCCATTAATTGCTGCAATAAATATAGTTGGACTACGGCGTAAACGTAATTCAAGAGGGTGTAATACACTGGTTAATTCATCTACGAGGTTTCCAATTGAACCATCGTCAATTGAGTCTGCGAACTCATCAATATCCGCTCCTGTGCAGAAAAATCGGCCTGTTCCAGTCAAAACTATTGCTTTACAAGTAGAATCATCGAGTAAATCACCCATTATACCGGACATTTCATGCATAAAAGTACGGGTCAAGGCATTCCTAGCAGCCTCTTCAGAGAGAGTTACAACAGCAACTCCACTATCATGACGTTCCACTGCAATTCCCATGGCACGGCGGTGTAGCCTCTACTTTTGAACTGCATGAATGTGATAAGTCGCGCCGTACCGCCCCACTACATGCACGCGCGCGAGAACATCTACATCAACGGAAAGTGGGTTGCTGCAAGTGGAGAAGGTAGTATTGAGATAGTCAATCCGGCAACGGAACAATGCATTGGTTCGGTGCCGATTGGAAGTGCTGATGATGTGGAAAAAGCCGTAGCTGCGGCACGTACTGCATTTCCCTCTTGGTCGCAATCGAGTATTGAAGAGAGGCAAGGCTACCTAAATGCGATTTCAGCTGCAATCGCTGAGCGAGGAGAAGAAATCGCCGAATTAATCACCGCAGAGGTTGGGACACCAATCAATTACAGTCGAATGGCTATGGTTGGAACTCCAAGAGTTGTGTCGCGATCTTATGCAAAAATGTTGGATTCTTTTGATTGGGAAGAAGAAGTTCGTAATTCCTTAATTGTCAAGGAACCAATTGGAGTGGTGGGTATGATTACACCTTGGAATTTCCCTCTCCACCAAATTATAGGAAAGGTTGCACCAGCACTAGCTGCAGGGTGTACAATGGTTCTCAAGCCGTCAAAAGAGGCTCCATTGAACGCATTTATTCTGGCAGATATCATCGATGAAATCGGCCTACCTGCTGGTGTCTTCAATCTCGTCTCAGGGCATGGAAGAGAAATCGGAGAAACTCTATCTTCGCACCCAGAGGTAGATATGGTAAGTTTCACCGGTTCAACCGGCGCTGGCGTGAGTGTCTCACAAGCGGCCGCTCCAACCGTTAAGCGAGTAACTTTGGAATTAGGTGGAAAGAGTGCAAATGTAATCTTAGATGATGCGGACATAGCAAAGGCTGCCAAAATGGCCGTTTACGCTTGCTTCAACAATTCTGGACAGGAATGTTCTAGCCTAAGCCGACTAATCGTTCCGGCAACTGTTCGTGATGAAGTGGTAGAGATAATCGCTGCAACAATGGCCCGCTATTCCGTAGGCGACCCAATGGATGAATCCATACGCTGCGGGCCTATGGTTTCCGCGAGACAACAAAAATCAGTAGCCGGTTACATCGCTTCTGGAATTGCCGAGGGTGCAACGATAGTTGCCGGCGGCGAAGGCATGCCTGATGGTCTTGATTCGGGATTTTACGTCAAGCCGACTGTATTTGCTGATGTATCTCCAGATATGACTATTTTCCGGGAGGAAATTTTCGGTCCTGTCCTCTCAATAACAACCTACGATTCAGAGGAAGAAGCAATTGCACTGGCTAATGATTCAGAGTACGGCTTGTCTGGTGGAGTCTGGTCTGATGATGAAGATAGGGCTTTGCAATTTGCTCGTAAAATGAGAACAGGACAGGTGAGTATCAATGGTGGTGCATTCAATATTAGTGCTCCATTTGGTGGTTACAAGCTATCTGGTAACGGCCGTGAACTCGGTATTCACGGCCTAGAAGAATTCCTCGAAGTGAAGGCTATACAGCGATAGAGGTGTACAAATGGTCGGCAGGTTGCTGGTCATAACCGGTGCAAGTGGAGTAGGGAAGTCCACCCTTAGCGCTAGAATTGCAGCCTCTCTGGAGTTCGACAAAGTCGTGGCAACTGATACAATCAGAGAGACTTTGAGAACACAAATTTCTCAAAACGAAGATGCAGCTCTACATAGATCTTCATTTCAGCCTGGAGAATCTAATACAATCGAAGATTGGAAGGATACAACCACTCCTCTCAATAGTGCAATAGGAGCGATTGTGCGACGTGAAATGAAAAGAGGGGGAGACCTATTGATGGAAGGGGTGCATTTTGTACCTAATTTCGCAATAATCGATGAATGGAGGGCCTCAGGAGGGGAAGCATGTGGAGTTGTTTTGGCTGTTGAGGATGCTGAGGAGCATGAGCGAATGATTGCAGGCAGAAGAAAACATAACGGTAGATCTGTTCGACATTACCTAGACCATATAGATAGAATTCGAGAGATTCAATTTGAGATGGTTAGCCTGGCAGAAAATAGTGGTTGGTTAGTGATTGATGTAACTAAATCAAATGATCCAATAGGCGAAATTTCCATGAAAATTCAATAATTATTCAGAGAATAAATCCTTAGTTGGTCGTTTTTGTGATATCAAGGAAATTAACCACCAACCAATTGAAAGTATTGGGGTAGATATGAGAATCACTACCAAAAACCAAATCGAGACTATACCATTGGAAATCTGCCATGCCCAATAAGATACAAACAGAATGACAATTAGGAAAAAAATCCTAGATGCCTCACTAGGAGTTTCTGAGCCAAAACGATCGAGTCTTGGAGAAAACAGATAGTCTACTATCGCCATGTCATTCTGTATTGATTAGAGATTATCAACTACTGTTTTTTGATTAGGAACCTTTCCATTCAGCATCTTTTCGCTCAAGGAATGCTTGAACTCCAATTTCCTTGTCTTCGGTATCGAACAGTGCAACGAATTCGGATCTCTCTGCTAATATTCCTTCAGACATTCCAAGATCGAGAGCAGAACGGACTGCTCGTTTTGCAACCTTGATAGTATATGGTGACTTTTTTGCTATATTTTCTGCCATTTCCATTGTTCTAGATTCAAGTTGCTCAGGCTCTACAACATCGTTGACTAATCCAAGTCTTAGCGCCTCTTCTGACCCGACCATTTCTCCAGTCAGGACCATTTCCATTGCTTTGCCGTAGCCCAGAATATCCGAAAGTCGTTGAGTTCCACCACCGCCCGGAATCAGTCCAAGATTAATTTCAGGGGTCCCGAACTTAGCTCGAGTGCTAGCGATTCGTAGATCACAGGAAATTGCTAATTCAGTCCCTCCTCCGAGGGCAAAGCCATCGACCATTGCAATAGTTGGTTTTGATAGATTCCAAACTCTTTCCCATGCATTATCCTCAAAGAATGGTCGAACGTCATCTGAATTCTTTCCTGCAAACTCAGAAATATCCGCTCCAGCCGCAAACGCGGCCGGTTTCTGACGCTTACCCTCTGGGGCAGGTGGGGGCGAAGCGCCACGAATTACCACTACTCGGATATTGTCATCTGCCTCCGCTTGATCACAGGCTTGTTTGAGAGCACTATGCGAATCTTTGTTCAGAGCATTGAGTTTTTCTGGACGATTTAACGTCCAAACAGAAATCACTCCACCAGCGGGGCTTGAGCCTTCGACTGGGACGTTCTCGATCAGTAGCACGTCTTCACTCATGGTCGACCGAAGAGCAACCGCCGCTTGAAGATACGCTCACTCAGGTGGAGGCGGAGGGGGCATTCCAGGAGGAGGGGGCATAGGCGGCAAACCGCTAGGTGGAGGAGGCATCGATGGCATATCATCAACCTCTGGTAATTCTTCAGCAGGTTTGCTTACTGCCTTCTCTGGAATCTTCAATGGAACTCTGATTTTGAGTATTCTAGACTCGTCAATTCGGACATATGATACACCGAGTGGAGAGGTATCATCAGGGCTTTCATCTTCTTCAATTACAGTTAACCCATGATTTGCTTGATTTAGTAAAGCTCCGAGATCTTCACCGTCCTCTAACTCTGTCCACATTCTGACCTTAGCAGCCTTTCTCTCAGCTAAAGCCATTCGACGACGTCGGTCGATTTTTCCTCTAATAAGCGCCCTTTTCTCTCTTTGTTGCTCAACATAACTCTCGATTTCAGTTTCCATTTCAGACTGGGCATCTCGGGAAACCACTAGACGTTGAGCAATATTCTCTCCATCTCCAGCAACAGGTGGTGCTTGGGGGGAAGGCATTGGAGGAGGCATTGGCATACTAGGTGCGGGCATTGAGTCATCGGGGCTTGGCATAGCAATCGGAGGAGGAGTTAATGTTGGGGGTGCTGCAACTGGAGCAGCGACTCGGCGGCGACTACGGCGAACTTCTTCCGGTTCTACCTCAACCTCTTCAGTTGCTGGTTCTGGTTCTGCTTCATCCTCCTCTTCTTCGATCTCTACAACAGGAGCTTTTGGAGTCGGGGGTAGTGGCCTTCTACCTGAGAATACCAATAGAGAAAGGAAGGCCAATAGCACTGTTCCCGCTGCGATTTGTTGAGCAAGATTCATCGTACCTTGGAATAGAAGGAAAAGCGGTATTCCTAGTCCTAAAAGGACTAGAAGCAAGAGCCTTGTGTACGAAACCATGTCTGTCCCTCGGGCTACCACAGTGGCTAGTCTCTATTCACCTTGACGGGGGTTTGAGAAGATTTGATAGTCCTAGCATGGCTTTTTTCCTGTGAGAGATCTGATTTTTAATCTCATTGCCTAATTCCCCAAAGGTCCCTCCATCGCCTTCCTCAGGAATGAAAATTGGGTCATATCCGAAGCCATTACTGCCCTGTGGATGGTCAGATATTTTACCGCGGCAGATCCCTTTTGATTTCCAAACTTGATTTTCATTTGAGAGAATTGCTACCGCTCGATATTCTGCACCGCTATTTCCGGATTCTTTGACTTTCTCAATAATTCCATAAAGACCTATTTCTTTCTCTACATCAGAAGATTCTGCGCCCGGCCATTCAGGAAATGCATCTAAGAAAATACCTGAATCTTCGACAAGAATTGCGCTACCCTCTAATTCGCTTCCTTGAATTAATTCCATTGCTTGTCGAATTTTCGATTCTGCTACACCGTCTATTCCGAGATGCTTTGGCTCATCAAAATTAGGCCTCAATCCGTTAATTACCAAGCCCTCGATACTGTGTCCAAGAGGCTCCAACACCTCTTGTGCTTCGAGTATTTTGTTTTCATTACCTGTTGCAAAGAGAATTCTCATTATCTCAACTCAGGCATGATATCTAACTCTGCCGCGAATCGCATTGAATCGCTCTACGACTTCCTTTGCAGACAAATGAGATACAGCAGAAGATTTGCCGGAATCCGCCGATAAATAACCTTCAATCATTGTTTCAACTGCTGATTCAAAATTATAATGGCTGGCATTTAGGCATTCATTTAGGACTTGTAAATCTAAGCCGAGTTGTTCTATTTCAGGAGCAATTCTAGCGAGGCCAAAGTCGATTAGAGTTAGATTTCCTTTATTATCAATCAGCACATTATGTGTAGTTAGATCTCCATGAGCGATATCGGATTCATGCAGTTTTCGAATTAATTTTCCAAACTTACGAATTTCTTTCGCCCCTGCATCACCATTCTGTAATGCTTTATACAAAGGAACTCCATCTATTCTTGATAGTAACATCCATCCTCCATCTGCATCTAAATCCAATACAGATGGAGAAGGAAAATCAATAGATTGTAAACGTGATAGAATCCTAGCCTCTACAGCCAATCTTTGACGGGTTAATTTTCGATCTAATGAAGGGTGCCTATAGGCTCTTGGTTCCCTCTTTTTTAGAACTGCTTTTCGCCCCATCCAAGAGCCTGAAATTGCAGTTGCCTCTGCCCCGATGTGAAGGACCGTATCCTCAATCCACATCGGAATCGTCCCCTCATCCATGCCCCTCCGAGATGAGATGCCTTGAAAGCGGTTGCACACGACGAAGTAGCGAGTTTAGATGACTATGCAGATGCCGTCGGCCCCGCTACCACGAGGTTTAGTGACTCCCAAGGCATATTCAAAGGAAGAGATAGAACAAGAGGCTAAGAGGTTACAGAAGGTCATCAATCAAGGTACACTTTGGGACATTGAAACTTGCAAAACAATTGCACCACTGACTCTCGAAATTAATCAATTAAAGAAAGAGAACGATGTTTTTCTCATCGCTCATTCTTATCAAACTCCGGATATCGTATACGGGGTAGCGGACTCTGTATCCGATAGTTACTCACTATCCAAGGCAGCGAGAGATGCTCCCCAGCAAACTATTCTATTTTCTAGTGTACGATTCATGGCTGAGACAGCGAAAATTGTCAGCCCCCACAAGACCGTTCTACACCCCACCCCGGATGCCGGCTGTACTCTTTCTGATAGCATAACTGCAGAGGATGTTCGTGAACTAAAGTCGAGATATCCGGGAGTCCCTGTGGCATGTTACATCAACACAACTGCCGAAGTAAAGGCTGAGGTTGATGTCTGCGTAACAAGTAGTAATTATCTCAAAATTTGTGAAAGGCTCCCTGGTGATCGAATAATATTCGTACCTGATCAATTGATGGGTAAACATCTTGCTGAACATCTTGCTGGAAAGAAGGAAGTCATCAATTATGATGGCGAATGTTATGTTCACGCTACTTTTACTGGAGAAAAAATACGCTCATGGAGAGGCAGGACTGCTGAGCAGGGTATCGAATTACAGGTATTGAGCCATCCAGAATGCGATGCGGACGTAATCGCAGAGAGCGACATCGTAGGTAGCAGCGAAGTACTTCGAGAAGAGGCCTTGAGGCTTGCTTCAGAAGGAAAATCCGATATTATGCTAATTACAGAATGTGGAACTGCTGATCGGGTTAGAGCAGAATCAGAAAATGAGCTGAATCTAATTGGAACTTGTGTTATGTGCCGTTACATGAAAATGACTCAATTGGAAGATATACTTCAGGCACTAAGAGAACCTCACCCCGATCAAATCATTGAACTCGATGATGAAATTATTCAGCGTGCGCAGAGAAGTTTAGACGAAATGTTCAGGCTTGCTGAATGATTAATTCTCTCGACGCCCATTGGCTTTAGAAGAAACATTTGCAGATTGGAAAGCATACAGAATCATCATTGGAATTAGAAGTACAATCGAAGATTGTAATACCACAGATGAATATGGTTCAAAGGTTTCTTCCAATGCATACATTCGTATTTCCAAATCTCCGTCTTCCTGACTTTCTATCCACGCTACATTAGATTTCAGGACTTGAGGATTAGATTGGTCAACCTCATCATCAATTGTCAACTGTAATGTTCTATTCTCATCTATATTGTGAAGGAATACATCCCTAGCAGTTAGTAAATCATCGTCTTCAGCGGTTGGATCAAATCTAGGAATTTGAAGAAATGCAACATTACCTCCCGAGATGCTTGGTGAGGAAGAAGGCCAAACTGGATCTGAAAGCAATATTTGTGTCCCTGCCCTCAAATCAATTAGAATTGTTCGATTAACAGGACCTACATCTACAACGGCGACGATGTAGTCACCTTCCATTACGAGGTCTACTATTGTAGAATTGGAATAATCTACACGTTCTTCAAATAAATCCTCAAGAAATTCATCAACATCCTCATCTGTCGTATCTCCAATATCGATACGTGCAGTAAACTGAGTAGCAAGAGAAATGATTTCCAAAACTGGACCATTCTCAGTAGAGTTTGCAATCCCGATTTGGGAACCTGATGAGGCGACAATACTGAATGGACCTTCTGGTGAAGGATATTCTGTAATCACACCATCTCTATCTCGATAGACGCCCTCTTCGGAATAAACTACTGCAACAACAGCATCTTGTTCGGTATTTTCAGCTAATAGGACATCGATGATTGGAGCAGAATTAGCATTAGTTTCTTCTCTCAACCAATCCAGATTGAATGTCTGATCTTCATAATTAAATGACCAAAATTCTAACTTTTGATTATCAAAGATAACTATGCCCTTTTCTGAAGCCGTAACTCTTGGAATAGAAGTCCACCCCTCTTCTCCTAGAATTATTGTAGAGATTGTTTCTGACATTCTAGAATCAGAGTTCCAAGAGATTATTTCCACTGTTCCATTATCATTTTCTTGTACAGTAACTAACCAATCTCCTGAACCCGCGGTATAAGTTGGGGTAACCCCTTCAACGGGGAAATCTTGGTGAGTTGCGTCCCAAAGTAAAACCAAACCGGTTCCAAGAAGAATGGCAATAATCACCGCTCCTGTTTGGGTTTTCGAGGGTTCTCTGTATGGATCAATCTGTGCGTTTATTGATTTCTTAATTCCTACTAACCATGCCCTAGGGTCTTTCATGAATCTAGCTAATCGACGCGTAAAGAGGCGCTCGTCTGCAAATCTCCAAACTGGCTCGTGCGTTCTTTCGGTTAGATTGACGGCGAGTGTTGCCACCAGAATTCCACCAATTATGTCAACCACCCAATGGATTCCAAGGTACAGGATTGTAAATCCAGTCAACAATATGAAAATCATTAATGCGGTTCTAAACTTGGCCCAACGACCATCATCATCCCACTTTAGATAAGTCAACCACACTGCAAATGGCAGGCCAATATGGAGACTAGGCATGCCGTTTGTGAACGGGTCTATTCTGGTGAACCAATTGTGTATTTCGGGTGTTAAATCATAGGCGATTGTTTCCATCGCTGGGATGTGATCTCCAGTCACTCTTACGTTGAAAAATAAGTAAAATGGAATAGCCAATACATAGACCCAGAACATCGACAATGAGACTCTATCTGCCATGTGACGATCATCGAAGTATATCGGGTAAACGAATGATGCGAAGGTTGCTGTCATGAACCCCATGACATAGAAGTGAGTTAGAGCAATTGACAGTAATTCATTTTGGAAAGCATCCTGAATCCACAGTACAATATCTCCCTCTATAGCGTAGACATATGGAGTCATATCGAGTTGAGTATTTGCCATCAAGATACGATCTATTTGGTCGAGAATATCCTTCCAAAGATATACCGAGAATACTACAAACATGTGAGCCCAGTAGCGACGGAACATATCGACGAAACCTTGAATTCTGATTTTCGCCCAAGGCGGTTTCATCAAAGGCATTAGAGCAACGGATAGCAGAATAGCGCCCATCAACCAAGAGATGTAGATTCCAGAGCCACCCGCCATACCGGTCTCCACTCCCTAAATCATCGAGGTAACCGATATCTCAAGAATCCACCCCTAAGGAAATCGAGAGCGAAAAACCCTCAAATTCGTCCGAAACTAAGAGATTCGGACGGTTGGACCACTACTTCCCTCTAATTCGGCCAGTACATTATCCACAACCGCATCGAAGGCTGCGGCGGTAGCACCATCAGGTTCGGCAATAATGCGATGTACACCATCGTCGCCACCTCTGACAATACCTGGATCGAATGGTAAGGCACCAAGGAATGGGACTTCGAGTTCGACCGCTGCGGCCTCTCCTCCACCGGATTTGAAAACGTCTAGGGTAACAGACCAATCTCCATTCTCATCTGTGGTTGATTCGATAGCGGTTCCAGTAGGTCCCATGACGCTGATTTGTGAGTTAGGCTCAGCCTTTCCATGGAGTGTATATCCACTCATATTTTCGACAACACCTAAGCACGGTAAAGAAATGGTTTTGGCGAAATTAATCGACTTACGTGAATCTAGTAAAGCAACGTCTTGAGGTGTTGTTACGATTACTACTCCATCAATACCTGGAAGGCTCTGTGATACGGTAAGAGGTTCGTCGCTGGTTCCGGGTGGGAAGTCGATGATTAGGGCATCTAATTCTCCCCATGCGACGTCTCCAATGAATTGTTGAATTGCTCCAAGTTTGATTGGTCCGCGCCAAATTACCGGCTTATCCGGGTCTTCGATCAGGAAAGCCATGGAAATTACCTTCAGTCCATGAGGTCCAATAGCTGGGAAAATTTGACCGTCTTCAACGTGCAATTCAGCATCCTCAATACCCAGCATCTTTGGTACATTAGGACCGGTGATGTCGATATCCATTAGTCCAACTTTCTTTCCTTGTCGAGCAAGCGAAAGAGCTAGTCCAACCGACACTGTAGATTTGCCTACTCCTCCCTTTCCAGAGAGAACCATCACCTTGTGTTTGATCTCCTCGTCTAACTGAGTCATCCGCATCTTTCGGCGCATCTGTGCGTATGCTTGCTCCATTTGCGCCTTCTGTTCAGGGGAAGCAGGTGCTTCCTCTGTTGAGCCTTGTGAATCGGCCATTGGAAGACCACCGCCCGGGTGGTGAGAGATTGGCGAATCTGACATTGATTCAAATGGCAAGGTGAGGCCTACTTCAAGCCTACGTGGTGAAAATAAAACAAACTCAAGTGAAAAATCAGCCCTTTGGGCTGTATTCTATTGGTGTTTCCTTCAAGTAGGGTGGCTACCACAGATGATACATGCGCCTACTGTTTGTATGTGTGGGGAATACCTGTCGAAGCCAAATGGCAGAAGCATTAGCTCGACACTTTGGCCATGAGGCAGCATCTGCAGGAACACACCCAGGATCAAGTGTGGCTGAAAACTCACTAACAGTGTTAGAGGAAATGGGGGTTAGCACATCTGGTCTAAGGCCAAAATCTGTAGACGATATAGAAACTGAAGGCTGGGACATGATAATCAGCATGGGCTGTGGAGTTGAATGCCCAATGCTTCCTATTGCAGAAGATTGGGGTCTTGAGGACCCGGTTGGATTACCCATCGATGTCTATCGAAGTACGCGGGATACAATCATCGAGAACCTTCAGAGACTTTCTGCTTAGACCACCGACGCTTAGAAAAGTGAGTCTTGATTCCGGAATTTCACACGAGTGTAGTGTAGTGGTTATCACCGGGCGTTGCCAACGCCTGAACCCGGGTTCAAATCCCGGCACTCGTACCAAAATATACCAATTCACTTGCCACGTTGTTCGGCTATTTGTTGGTCACTCCAACCGGCTTGTCGTAACTCTTCATCAGTATACATTGCAATTGGACTCGGTGGGCTTACTTGGTGTGAATAATCCTGGGCAAATTGTACAGCCTCGGGTTTCTTTCGGGATACTGAAACAAAGATAGCCCCGCCTGCGATTAATCCGATGAATAACGCAACGACTAACACGCTCAATATCATATCACCAGTGGTCTGCCAAAGAGAAAAATTGGGGTACACATCTGAATTATCACCTACTCCATCGCCATCTGTGTCCTTCCACTCAGCAGTATTCAACGGGAAGACATCAAATCCATCATTCCAACCATCTGAATCGGTATCGCTGTCCAAGGGGTCAGTACCTGCTGCAATTTCATCGAGGTCCGACAAGCCATCTCCATCGTCATCCAAATCGGCATTGTTTCCTACACCATCGTTGTCTGAATCTAGATCTTCACTTGGGTCGTCAGGGAATGCGTCATCGTCATTTATTGTGCCGTCCCCATCCCTATCTGGATCCATACCATCACAGAGCCCGTCGCCATCAGAATCAGTTGGTTCAATCGAAGAATCATCCTTGTCACCATCACAAGTTTCCTCAGCAACATCCGACCAACCATCTCCGTCATCATCGGTATCTGCATTATTTCCTATTCCATCTCCATCTGTATCGAACCATTCTGACGGGTCGAGAGGGAATACGTCAACAGTATCGGACCACTTGTCACCATCATCATCGGTATCTACAGCATCACAAAGTGAGTCCCCATCGAAGTCTTGTGGGAAACTGAGTGCATCTAGAGGGCCGGTGCCACATTCAACTTCCTTTGTATCAATCCAGCCATCATTATCGTCATCTGTGTCGGCGTTATTGCCAATACTATCCGAATCGGTATCCAACCACTCCGTAGGGTCTTTCGGGAAACTATCACCGTCATCTTCCCAACCATCATTATCATCATCAGAGTCCAATTCATCACATTCTCCATCGGCATCTGTATCCAGTGGTTGGGAGAATACACTCATTGGGTCAGAACCGCAATCTTGCTCAATAATATCAGAAAATCCATCATTGTCATCGTCTAAGTCTGCATTGTCTCCAATCTCATCATTATCGTTATCATTCCATTCAGAAGGATCTTCGGGGAAATCATCGATTGGATCGTTGTAACCGTCATTATCATCATCGGGGTCTAAACCATTGCATAATCCGTCGGAATCTACGTCTGAGGGATATGAGCTAGAATCGAACTGATTGGTACCACAAGATGACTCTTCTACATCATCCCAGCCGTCATTATCATCATCTGGATCAGCGTTATCGCCTACTCCGTCGGAATCGAAATCACTACACTCGGAAGCATCATCAGGGAATGCATCCTCTTCATCAGGACAACCGTCTCCATCAGCATCTGGGAATCCTCCAGCTTGGTTATTCCACATTGTCATTGGAACTAAATCTGTAGCATTTTCAGCATCGTAGTAGAATCCTGCAATACCACCCCACTCAGTGAATAATAGCAAATCAACAAGCTCTCCTCCATCAGAGACGTTTCTAAGTTCAACTTGTAAAACAGAAAGTGTCGTTGGAGATGAACCAGCCGAGTCCGCCTCATTGTAACCTTCGAACTCTATCGATAATTCTTGCATTCCTTCATAGGATGTATCCTCCATCCAATATTCCGATCCCGAATCCTCGGTTCGGCTTCCGTTGTCATTGAGATCAACCCAAGACCAATCTTCCCAATTTTCCGAACTAATGGTGAATATTGTACCAACTGTCATTGAAGAGGGCATACTACTCTCTGAAACCTCTATTGTGATATTTTCCCAATATCTTCCAGCTTCATCATCCTGTCCTAAAGTTCCGTAATCTATGTAATAATCCTCGAAGTAAACAGAATCGCTTTCATACCAATCATCTCCTTTTGCAGAATATGTTGTTTCGTCATAGGTCCAATCGCTCTCGATTGAGATGCCATAGACATCATTGTATGCTGTAAAATGCATTCCTTGACGAGTCTCTCTGACATTACACTGTCCGGTAAAGGTACCTATTGTGCAGGATTCATCCGCTTGAGTCCAATAACCCATATCGCTTCTCACAGAGTGAATGACCACTCTGTCCCAAAATGAATCACTCTCAATATACTCTTTGAAGTAAATAGAATATTGTTGCCCATCAAGTTTGACATAATCTCCGTCCATTGGAGTGAAATCCAAGTCAACACTAATCGAACGAGGTGTGCTACTAGTAGAATCATCAGGAGATAATGCTGCGATTATTGGAGATGCTAATGCGCTCAAAGCGATGGCAGATAGGATGACCGCTGAGGTTCTATTCACATTAGTAAAGAGTGTATGGTGGGATAAGGACATTCGCACGTCGCGTTTTTTACTCAAAATCCGCATTTCGCATTGTCACAACGATTGCAGTGGCACCTAAGGCGAGCAGCATTAGCAAGCCAATCAGCACAAGAGTGGTGGAATTTTCTGCAATCCAATTTGTCCCCAATCCTCCAGAAGCCTTCTCATCAACTAATTCGATTGTATATGTCTGAGACTCTGCTGGTGTAATTGATTGGAATATATCTGAACCTCGAACAAGGTAATTTATCTCGCCCTCAGATAAACTAGAGCGGACATCGATTTGAATGGAATATATGCCGTCTCCTGCAACTCTGTCACCATCTTGGCCATCGTCGTTCAACAATAGCCAAGTTTCTGATTTCCCAATTGGTGCAAGACGACCAATTTTCGCTTGGGCAGAAGATACTCCATCTGGATCGAAAATTGATACTTCCATAGTGTATGTTTTCTCACCAGATTTAGGAATCTCAATTATAGATACCCATTCACTCTCATCGAAGAAAGATACGTTAGTTATCTCTGGTGCTTCGTTCAAGACTTGAACTACCGAACCGCCATCTATGAGGGCACTAGAACCTTGGTTATCTTCGACCTGAATAGGAATCGTCCGCAATCCAGGTGCTAGAGAATCAGGTAGGACAAATTGGCCAGTCCATCGACCAGTATTGGAGTCTAAGATTAGTGGAGTAAGCTCTCCACCGGCACTGAGTAGATCAATCACTACCGATTTCACGCCATGCCCATCATCTACCTTGAGACTTGCAGAGATTACTTCACCTCGATATGCAAAGTCAGGATTATAGACGCGCGAGGTTATTCGAGGGGCAGCATTTGAAATTTCAACATAAGCAGTAGTTTGGACATCGGTCCAGAGATCATCCATCTTTACTGGAACGGATAAGTTTCCAAACTCTAAACCATCGTGATTTATTCTTGCTGTCCAAATAGAGTCTTGAATTACCTCGTCACCGTTTAAGCCAGAGTCTGAAAGAGTGATTATTCCTAGACCAAATTCACTCAAATCTACCATCACACCGACCACGTCGGTATCGACATCTTCAATCACTGCTTCGAGATGAGCAAAACCCCCTTCGGTGAATAGAATTCCTTCTCTAAATCTCAGATTAAGCAAGGCGGGAGGAGTATTTTCTGCGGCGGTGATTACCGAGGGATAGAGTACCCTCTCAAGCGTCTGATGTTCGACGACCCTAACAGCTTCTGATTCGCTATCATTTTCTCCTCCTATCGGCAGACCAATATCGATTACCCGATACACTTCGTGAAGCATACCAGCGAGCAATCCCTCATTGATTACCGTCCCATAAGCAGTGAAATTGTCTAGGGATTCTGTATCCTGCCACTCAGCCAATTCGACCTGATGTCCATCGGCCATACCCATCCTAATGCCGATGATTTCTATCCTCGGAGCAATACCATCGCTTGAGGTAGGGAAATTATCTCCAATCAAATATTTGTCAGGTACAATACCAGTTTCTCTGAAACCCGTGACGTTCATATCGCCATCGTACTGAGGCCTCTCGGGCTCCAAGATTATCGGAGAATTTTCGGGATATTCATTGCTTGTAGTGCCATTATCCTCCACATAGAGATAGCGAACTGTTCGGTTAGCCCAATCTGTTTGAGGGACGGTGTATTCGTAGGTCAAATTGTGTTCAGCTTCAATTTCTTGTCCGATTGGACCGATAGGGGTTCCTGAAATATTGAGCCATAATTCATTTTCAATCACATCAACTTCGAATTCTTCTCCAGTAGCATTCGCTTGAATCAGAGATTGGTCTATTTGGCGAACATAACCAAACGAACCACTTGCATCACCGGAGTATTGGCCGTCGATAATTATGCGATCCTGTACGACCTCTCCACCAACTACCTCGTAGTGAATGTCTGGAACAGTTCCATTTACTTGAACCTGGAATTGACTATCTTCGATAAGGAAACCAAATTCTCCAGAACCTTTTATTTTCAGTGATTGTTCTTCGCGAACTCCGTCCAGCCACTTTTCTCTAGTACGGAATTCGTCCAATTCGATTGAGAATGCTTCATCTTGGGTCTGAAGGCGAATACTTAGGTTAGCCTCAATTTGAGTATCTGATAAACGACGAACGCCATCTTCATCCCAGGTTTCGATATAGAATACAGATAGTTCTCCATATCCTCCTTGAGTACTATTATTCGAACCTCCGTTGTAAGATATGGAGCCGGTTGCTTCCAAGGTAAGTCGCTCTGTCAATACTCCATCTTCCCAATCTCTCAGTATGTATGCTTGGTATACATTGGCCTCTACATCGATTAGAGAGTCCTCTGAATCACTTACGAATTCTAGACTACCCGAGCCACGCATCTCGAAAATTTGACGGGTTATTTCTGTACCATCATACGTCTCATTCATCCATACGTTATGCAAATCAAGGGTCAGATACATCTGGTCGGTTCCAGTGTCTAAATCAAGTACTAGGGAGCCGTTTCCTAGTTCGCTGGAACTCAGACTTTCACCCGTTCTCTTCTGCCAACCTCTTCCCTCGAAGTATAGGCTTGAACCTCCTTCTGCGTCATTCTGCAACTCCCAAGTGGTTTCACGGGTGATTTCGTGGTCGGCAGAAGGTTGGTTCCACATTGTCATATCCAAGGAACGCGAACAAGTCGCTTCAGTCGAACTGACTTCGATAAATACCTGATCAAGGAATGCCGGCTCATCCGAGAGCACAATATCGATTTCGCCACCCGCTACGACGTAGGTAGAGTCAGCCTCAGTAGCGATGATTTGGCCCTCTCTGATGTGTTGAACATCGATTGTTACCCCGCTTGGTGAAGTGCCATTCTGGAAAGCCGGCTCGTAGGTGGTTCTGTATCGATGAATTACCAT
>JAZAAK010000045.1:0-28884 GCA_036138175.1 Thermoplasmatota archaeon
TAGGAATCCCGCGTTCAGCGATTATGCCGTCTTACGTTTTAGCGCCAATGGGAATTGGTTTGTTCGGAACAATTCTTGGAATTATTGGTGGTATTTTCTTGGGTTCCCCTGCGATGGAATTAGTTTATGAAGAAATTATGGGAATCCCAGTTATAGGCGATAATTATTCAATTATGCAAGTGTTTGAAATTTCGATAATCACAATGCTTCTTGTAATGTTTTCAGGAATTAGACCCGCATGGCAGGCTGCTAATTTAGATCCCTTGAAAGTCCTTAGGGCCCAAACAGAAGTCAAGTTATCGTCCAAAGCAATGCAGCAATTCACTACGAAACTTCCAACCACAATTGGACTCACAATTAGGTCAAGTACCCGTAAACCAATTCGTTTGGCTTTCACTTTCTTTGCAGTTGGATTATCGATGCTAATTCTCGGCTCAATGCTATTTATGATGGATTCAATGGAGAATGTTTTCATCGGCAATGCTGATGAGAGTTCCAACTGGGATCAACAAGCAATAGTATATCCTGGAATGGAAGTAGAAATTGTAGAATGGGCCGAAGACAACTCAATCGATTACGAACTATTGCTTACCCTACCGGCAAATCCCAATGGTGAGACTCGGCAATTAACAGCAATGGGTTTGGATGTATTTTCAACTTCAAGAAATCAAGCTATGCAGACATTGAGTTTGAAAGAAGGACAATTGCCGAATCAGGGTAGTAACCCTCCAGAAGTATTGGTAGATGAAGGAATACAACACTTCCTTGGATGGGAAGTTGGAGAAGTGCAGGCAGTCAGATTTGGTTCACAACTTGTTGAGTTCAAGATAATTGGAATAACTGAGGGTGAGATTGCTAGAACAGTTTACTTCCATCGAGCGGATTTAGCTTCCGAAGTCGAACTAGAGGCAACCTCCGTATTCTTGTCTTATCCAGAGGAGTTTAACAGAACAAATGAATTAGGAGTTATGTCAATTGGAATTATCGATAAACAACAAACCATTGATGCGATGGAATCACTTATCGAACAGCAACAAGGTTTCTTCATTGCGATTCAATTCTTAGGAATTGTAGTCGCAATTGTGGTATTGTTTAACACTCTAATTATCAACTTAGCAGAGCGAGATTTGGAATTAGCAACACTCAGAGTTTTAGGCGCACCGATTAGTAGAATTGGTTCAATGATGCTCGGTGAACACTTTGCTATTGGTTTGATTGGCGGAGTTTTAGGTGCTATATTTTCAATTCTTGGTACTCAATGGATGATTAGCAGCTTAGTTCAATGGTCGTTTTATTTCAAAGTCGACGCTGATCCTTTGATTTCTTCATACCTAGTTGGAATTGTATTATTTATCTCGGTCGCATTAACTCCAGTAGGTATGTGGAGAGTACACAGAATGGACCTTGTAGAAAAGGTCAAAGAATTTTCAAATTGATGCAGGTGATTTGATGCGAGTAGTGACTTGGAATGTTAATGGAATCCGGGCCGCTATCCGAAAAGGCATGGATGATTGGATGGCAAAAATCGATGCAGATGTTTGGCTTTTACAAGAGGTAAGGGCATTACCTGAACAATTACCTAAGGATTGGGATTTACCTTCTGGGCATGAAGTTGTTTGGCACCCCGCGGAGAAAAAGGGTTACTCGGGAGTTACCTCCTTTTCGCGTTTGGGTATAGAAGAAATTGCAAGAGGGATTGATACTGATTTAGATCCTGATGATTTGGAAGGAAGAGTCCTAACGACCAAATCTGGAGGATTGACTTGTATCAATATCTACCTGCCTAATGGGGGTTCAGGCCCAGCGAGACAGGCCTACAAAGATCAGTGGTTGGAAGATTTGTTGATTTGGTCTAAACAGTATCTGAATTTGCCTGAGCCTGTTGTTTTGGTTGGAGATTTGAACATTGCACACACGGAGAATGACATATGGAATCCTAGTGGAAACCGCATGACATCCGGTTTCCTTGACCATGAGAGAGAATGGTTCAGCCGCTTCCTTGATAGTGGCTGGCATGATTTGCATAGAATTCACTTCGGGGACAGAAAAGGACCCTACACTTGGTGGTCGAATAGAGGTCAAGCAAGGGCACTTGACAGGGGTTGGCGCATCGACTACGTTCTGGCTAACGATACTGCCCTTTCGGCTTTTGAATCTGCAGAGGTAAGTCGTCAAGCCGGTTTGGATTGTTCTGATCATGCACCTTTGATTATTGACTTTAATTTGTAAAAATGGGATTAGTATGCGAACTTCATCAAGTTCTAACTCTCCAAATTCCAAGAAGTCAATACGTCGTCACGACATAGATTGGCTACGGGTTATTCTATTCGGCTTGTTGATACCTTTTCATGTAGCAATTGGAGTTTATTGGTCGACTTATGGCACAGACATCAATCCAAATTTTGAAGAAATATCTGTAGAAGATAGAGAGGAATTTGCTGAAAATAATAACGACTACACCGCAGAATCGGTCACATTTACCAGCATGATTTTGCATTGGATGCACCAATGGAGACTTGCGGCTTTGTTTATGATTTCAGGAATGGGAACGGCCTTCGCTTTCAAGCGGAGAACTTGGAAGGTATTCCTTACGGAAAGATGCAAACGCTTGCTAATTCCGATGTTCTTTGGTGCGTGGACCATGGGCTTTGCGGGTTCGGTTATTTTGGGTAACCAAGAAATGACTCTTGCTGGGTTAACATATGGGTTTTTCTTGGGAATAATTTGGAGAAGTTTGTTTTTCTGGGTTCCGGTTTTTGGTAAAATCCTTGCTCTTGGACATCTTTGGTTTCTCTGGAATTTATTCCAATATTCTGTAATTCTTACTCCAATCTTTTATCTGGTAAGAAATAATCCTGAGGGGGAATTGATTAGATTTCTCCGAGCACCATTTAGAATTCCAATGGGAATCGGTATTTTCATACTACTGCCGCTTATTCTAACGTTGACTGAGATTCTTTTCAAGCCTTGGTTTCCTGGATTTATTGGGGTTGGTTACGAGTGGTTTTGGTTCTTCGTTTTCTTTGCATTTGGATATGTTTGCATAACTGCCAAAGATGAGTATTACGAATTTATTGAGAATCGCAGAATGCAAATTTCAATTCTAACTCTGCTTTGGACAATCGCCTTTGTATGGCTTAGATTCGAGCAGCATGATTCCGATATACCCTATGTTGATGGAGGTTGGCTTGAAAACAATATTTTCCATAATGGAATGACTATCTTGGCTTGTTTAATACACAGTTTCCATGCATGGTTTTGGTGTCTAACTATCTTTTCTTGGGCAGCTCATTTATTGAACAAACCCAGCGATAATCTCGCATACCTCAATCAGGGTGTGTATCCGTTCTACATTGTACATATGCCACTCACTTTTGCTGGTCTTAGAATTTCAACAGAATTTGGATTGAAAAATTACCCTGCGGTAATTATTGCAACAGCATTTGTAATTCTGACTTGTTGGGCATTCTTCGAAGCGGTTCGACGTACAAAAGTGAGTAGATTTCTCTTTGGAATTAAATCCGCAAAGCAATAGGTTTCAGTTGTTAAATTTCCACCCCGCTCCCTTTGGGAGCGGAAATTATTGCAGTTTTACAGAACGCATCCTTTCAAGTGAGGGAGTGTAGGCGGAATTCCATGGCCGAGACCCTATTCGAGAGGTTGAATCGCTTACTCCCAGGTGGGAAGGGTGTTTGGATTCCTATGGATCACGGTATTTCCGGTTATCCAGAAAAGGGACTTGAAAGCATGGATGAGATAATTGATTCGTGTATCGAAGCGGGTGCTGATGCCATCGTTCTCCAGAAAGGTTCCTTGAGTCATCACGTCGAAAGAACCGGATGGAATAGTTTTGTTTGTCATGTGTCAGTTTCTACCAAACATGCTGGTGAACGTGCTGGATACAAAGTACGAGTGGCAACCGCAGAAGAATGCCTATTCCGAGGAGCAACAGGATGTTCCGCTCAGATTAATCTTGGTGATGAGTACGAACCGGAAATGATTGTCGAAATGGGCGCTTTGACCGGCGAAGCAATAGCCCTAGGGATGCCTGTGCTTGGTATGGTATATCCTCGAGGAGCAAATCTAATTGTCTCCGATGATGACAAAACAGGAGGAATTGCCCACGCTGCAAGAGTTGCGTGGGAACTTGGTTGCGATGTTGTCAAAGTTCCATGGACTGGAGATGCAGAATCTTTTGCCGAAGTATGCTCGGCAGTTCCGATTCCAGTTCTAATTGCAGGCGGATCACGTGGAACATCATTCACAGAATTGCTCAGAATTGTCGAACAGTCAATTTCAGCGGGCGGCGCTGGAGTCTGCATGGGTAGACAGGTGTTTGGAGCAGATGATCCAGCCTCTCATATTCACGCTCTGAAATCAGTGATTCACGAAGGAATGAGTGCTGCTGAAGCCGCAGAACATTTGAGGTGATTTTTTGCAATTGTGGCTTGAGGGCGAGAAATCCTCTGATTTTGTCAAGAGAGCAGACAGAGTATGGAAAACCTCAGACCATGATGTTGCAGTAGTGCAATTAGATGATTTTCACGGTCAAGACGAGGCGACCTCACTAGTTGGTATGATTGATTGGATTTTGGTTCGATGTTCGGATTGGACTATGATTCCTCTTGAGAACATCGTAGCCGCAGCCGCAGGGAGTGGTACTAGAATCGCGGCTGCAATTTCACAAATCGTAGACCTTAGTGGAGCTGCCTTTGCATTGCAACATGGTGTTGATGCATTGCTACTTCCTGCTGATGAAAAATTGTGGGATGCTGCAGAGGAGATTTCTGGAGAGAGGGCTTCTATTCAACTGGAAGAAAGAAAGGCCGTTCCATCATTGGTAATGGCAAATGTCACAAATGTCGAATCAGGGGGTGTAGGTGAACGAATCTGTGTTGATTTGACAGAGAGACTTTCGGAACGAGAAGGCATGCTAATCGGTTCTTCTGCAAATGCATTAGTTTTGATTCATGGAGAAACTATTCCCTCCGAATTTGTTCCATCTAGACCATTTCGGGTTAATGCAGGGGCGGTACACGCTTACTGCTTAATGGCGGACGGCTCAACAAAATATCTCAGCGAATTAACTGCAGGCGACCGAGTTGCAATCGCAAATCCCTCTAATGAAATTCGTAGCGCTACTATCGGTCGCCTGAAAATTGAAAGGAGGCCATTTCTTTTGGTTCATTTTGAATGGAATAATCAATCGGCACAAGTTCTCGTGCAACAGGCCGAAACTGTGCGCTTCATCAACGAAGAAGGAAACATCAGCGTTACCTCAATCCAGAACCGAGATAAAATCGCTGTACGATTTTCCTCGGGTATGCGACACATAGGTCGAGAACTAGCAGGGGAGATGAATGAGAGATGAAGGTCTACGGGTCAGGTAGGGCTCATGCTGGAATCAGTCTTCTCCACGCTCTTGGTTGTGGCAATGGTTGCTCGACTCCAATCGATCTATGGACCTATGTTGGTTTAGTGGAAGGTCCTTCGATTCCCGAGGGAGATGAACACAATTTGCTTCAATCACTGCTTGAAGCTTGGAAAGAACGAGATTTACCTCTTCCTTCAGGTGAACTTGGATGGCTCGTCAAGTCGGACATACCAACAGGGATGGGGCTGAAATCCAGTTCAGCATTATTGATGGCTGCAGTAAATGCATTATCCACAGGTAATTCAATAATTCTCAGTGATACTGTCATATTCAATCTAATTTCAGCGATTCAAACTAAGGCCGGTTGTAGTATCTCAGGAGGTAGAGATGATATCGCATGCTCTTACTTTCCTGCTACTTGGATAGTAGATGCAAATGCGGCAGGAGCCGGAATAATTGAACAAATTGAATTTCCAGAAAAGGAAGTGATAATTGTCCTTAGAGAAATGCAGAAGGGGGCTGTAGACGCACAATCATTTGAGAATCTCCGACCAAGGTTTGAACAAATTGTTTTGAAATTAAGAAATGGCTCTCCGATCGATGCCTTCAGGATGAACGGGCAAGCGGTTGCTGAGGCAATGGGAGATGAGGAGGCATTGAGTATATGCGAAGATATCGAACTTCGATTTAGTTGCCCTGCTGCGATTTCGGGTTCTGGTCCAGCAATCGCCATTCTCTGTGAGCCTGAGCAGACAGAACCCGTTAAGCAACATCTCAAATCTGAAGGCTTAGAATTTGTCCACACACGAACTCATCATGGTGTTGAACTTCATTGGGAGAGAGAAGAATGGGAATGAGGCTAGGAGACTCTGTCCGCGTGACTCTATTTGGAGAAAGTCATGGAAAATGCGTAGGCGCTCTGGTAGAGGGAATTCCAGCTGGAACAGAGATTGATTTACAGGCATTGAACGAAGATATTGCGAGAAGAAAGCCTGGAAGAAAAGGTCTCAGTATGCGTTCCGAATCCGACGAATGCGAGATTCTTTCGGGAATCCATGAAGGAAAGGCAACAGGTTGGCCTATTCTGCTGCTTACTTGGAATTCCAATGCCAAATCTAAGGATTACAGTTTCCTTCCTGATCAACCCCGTCCTGGACATGCTGATCTTCCAGAAATGGTCCGTACAGATGGTGCAGCCGACTTGCGAGGAGGAGGTTCTCAATCGGCTAGATTGACCTACGGATTGGTGACTGCAGCTAGCCAATTGCGAGGATTGTTGAATCAGGCTGGCTGGAGAGTTGACGCCCATTTACACAGTGTTGGAGATTTACAATCCAAACCATTGTTCCTCCTTGATAGAGATACAGAACAGGATGTGGATTCGACAATGGCACGATTGAATTGTAGAGACGAAGAGGCCGCTGAGTCATTCTCGAAATATATCGAAGAAGTTAGGATGGATCAAGACTCGGTCGGTTCCAGTGTAGAGTGTATTATTCAAGGATTACCAATCGGCGTAGGAGAACCTTGGTTTGATGGCCTAGAACCGGCTTTAGCACGAGGTATGATGGCTATTCCCGGTGCCCGTGCTGTTGAATTTTCTAGAGGAATTCAAGCCTCAAAGATGAGAGGTTCTGAACATAATGATGCTTGGCATTTCGATGGCATTACGCCTGAGTTAGAAGGTTCAGAATTGGCTCAAGCCGATGGTGCTCTAGGCGGTAGATCAACCGGTGCCCCAATTCGAGTTGTTGTGCACTTCAAACCACCAAGCAGCATAGCCCGAGAACAATCTACACTACACCTGCCTAGCGGAGAACAACGTCCGCTACAAGTGGGGGGAAGACATGACCCTGTCTTGGGTCCTCGAGCCGTACCTGTTGTCGAGTCTATTGCTAGATTAGTTGTGGCTGATTTGGGGTTGATTGGTGGATTCCTGAATCCAGAGTAAATCAGAGTACTCACTTGTTTGCTCGTCCTTCTTGCATTTGCTGTAGCCGGAGAGGCAAGTTTACTGCAAATGCGGCGGCAATTACTGTGAACACCATTGCTGTTCCGAGCGCTACACCATAAACTGAAGTTAATTCCACAGACTCCCTCAATCTGTTGGCTTGAACACTATCGAAGAAGTCGACCATTGCTGGAATGATTAGGTTGATGAGAAGGGTTAGCAAGGCCACTAATCCTGCCACAATTGGAGTAATTCCAATCGCTCGGTAATATTGTCTGATTATTTTCCCTTCACCCATTACGTAAACTTCACCAGTTCTAATTGAAGTATCTAACATTGAAAACCGAATAATTCCATTGGTTAGTTCGAAGTACATTACTAGGAAAAGAGCGTAGGCAATTAGCAATATTTTCTGTAGAATCTCTTGTTCTGGTAGTATGTTGAATCCGAACTCTACCTTGCTTCCTGCGAACCTTAGGGTTACCAGTAGCATTGCTACGTAGGAGACCAACAATGCTCTCTGATCACGCTGGAAGATTCCATAAGCACCTCCAATCGCACCAATGATCATAATTGAGATGTGAATAATTCCTCCAATTATTGGAATACCAATTAAATTTGCAATAGCAAACCAAGCGGTTCCGGATACTGGAGTGAATAGTAGAGTAAGAGCGGTTAGTAGTACTAGACATCCTGCGGAACTTAACTGTAAATTAGTCACAGTTCGGTTAGCTGGGAGGAACTTCATCGAAGATACGATTGGTCCTCCAAAGAAAGACTCAATCCAAGATGGTACATGTACTTCTGGAATAGCATCTTGGGGTATATCGGTGCTAGACTTTAGTCGACCCGCTGCCTTTTTCCTACTTGGAGCGGATGATCTAATTGTCTTTCCATCGTATAGATGGGACGTATCGGAACCACCCTCTACTTTGACGTCTTCCGCGATAATCTCACCCCCTAGAATCCTCTTGCTCCGGCTAACGCGGTTACTAGCATCATGTCTGGTTCCCAATCCATAACATTCGCACCTAGTCCTCTTAGTTCACTAATCAGAATATCCCTTTCTGTCTTGAGTACTTCATATCCAGTACGATCTAGTCTTCTGGCATCGAATTCGAACTCAAGGCTTGATGGGGAGAGTATGGTTACGTCGAAATTCCTAGCCCTTAAGTCTCTAACTGCATCAATTATCGTTGGATCATCTTCTAATGGACTTAGGATAATAATTGGGCTTCCTCGGTTAATGTGAGGTAGAATACGGTTTGTGACTACTTTCAGTGGTGTGTTGCCCTTTGCCATAGCTCCGGCCAATTTAGTTAGAATCACATACAATTGTTTCTTACCTGTGTCTCGGTCAACCGATACAATTTCGTCACCATAAGTAACCAAACCAACAGAATCTCTTCGAGAAAGGAAATACTGCGCTAAGCTTGCAGCAGCCCTTGTACTATAGACCAAAGAATTTCGACTCACTGGGCCAGTTTCAGATACAGATCGACTATCGATGATCAGTATAATGTCGCTAACTGCGTCTCGTTCAAACTCATTTACCATCATCTTTCCAGATCTAGCCCAAGCCTTCCAGTTAACCTTCTTCATAGGATCTCCTGGGATATACTCACGCAAGTTGTAGAAATTCGTGCCCTCGCCAGGGTTACGAATGTTGACGGCCCCTGTGAAGATTTTTGGAACCCTGCTCTTGATCAATGCGTCCTTGATATCCTCCATCTTAGGGAATACGAGGAAGTCATCATAGAGTTGAATTTCCCTTTCATTGTGGAATAATCCGAATGCATCCTGTACTCTGAAGCAAACGGGTCCAATAGTATAGAATCCTCGTAGAGGGGCTTCAATCGTATAGGAGATTTCAGTTTCTTTCCTTCCACCTAATTCCATCAGAACATAATTTGCACCTTTCTTTATTCGCATGACTTCAGGGACTCTGTCTCGGACCTCTAGAACCTTGGAGAGAGTAGATCGGTTCTGAATCCTGAGAACAACATCAATTTCACCATCCTCGAAAACCCTCGCAGAGGATAGTTTTCGCATTGCTACAATCGATTGGAGAGCCACTCCTGAATCTGCTTCTGCATCCTCCAAGCGACGTCCACTAGATGCAACGTCAGCATGGGTTGTTCGGAATGCAGCATAGGTAAGGAAGGATAGTAGCACAACTGCGACTGTGACAAGTTGTTGATTTCTCAACACCAGTCCTAGCAGATACATGGCTACCGCAAGGGCGGCAAACATGGCTGATTTTCTGCTCCATGCCATCGGCTATAACCTCCATTTGTTAAATTTGGTTAAGTTGCTCAAACTGTTGGTACAGGTACCTGACGTAGGATATCTGAGATTACTTCGTCAGTCTCGAGACCCTTAATCTGGTGTTCTGGCTTGAGGATTAATCGGTGAGCTACCGCGAGGGTTGCAACCGACTTCACATCGTCTGGTGTGACAAAATCACGTCCACGCATTGCAGCAGCGGAACGACTTGTCTTCAGAAGAGCCTGTGAACCACGTGGTGATGAACCGACGAGAACTCTTGGATCTTCACGGGTTCGAGATACAATCTCAACCATGTACATTCGAACTGCAGGATCGACAAAGACATCCTCAATTGCAGTCTGCATAGCAACCACACGAGCAGGATCGGTAATTGTCTCTACTTCTACATCGTCCTTCTTTCGAGCAATACGTCGAGCAAGGATTTCATCCTCATCTGCACGGTCTGGGTATCCTACACTCATTTTGAACATAAATCGGTCAAGTTGAGCTTCTGGTAGAGGGTAGGTTCCTTCCTGTTCCACTGGATTTTGTGTTGCCATTGTTAGGAACGGAGCTGGAAGTTTGTGAGTTACAGTTCCGATGGTAACTTGCTTTTCTTGCATCGCTTCCAGAAGTGCCGCTTGGGTCTTTGGAGGTGCACGATTAATCTCGTCAGAAAGTAGTAGGTTGCAGAAAATCGGTCCTGGCTTAAACGAGAACTCTCCTTTTTTTGCATCGTAGATATTCGTTCCAGTGATGTCGGCTGGTAGAAGGTCAGGCGTAAATTGTACGCGCTTGAAATCACAGCCGAGTGCATCGGCGAACGTATTCGTCATCAGGGTCTTTGCAAGTCCTGGATAATCCTCGAACAGGAGGTTACCATTGGACAGGATGTTGATCAAAACATTGTCGATAACATGGCTCTTTCCGATGATTACTTTCTGCACTTCGGTACTAATTGCTTGTCCGATTGCACCGACGGCTTCGAGTTTATCACTCATCTTCTTTGAGCCGCCCTTAGGCTTCTTTTTTGTCGCAGCTTTTTCTTCAGTCATTTTTCTCTCTCCATTTTCTGTTCGTTTCAGTTTTTACCCCAGCGTCTTATCGCCACCATTAATTGACGTAATTCTTGGGGAGTATATTTTCGGCTTTGGCTATATGCCAATTCAACGAGTCTCGGGTCTCCAATCATCGTTTGAACCTCAGCTGGCGGTTTAATCGCCATCTGATCTCTAGTTAGGTCATGATGAACTCTAACTTTGGTAAATAGTGCTTTTTGCACTCGTTCTCGATAAGAAGTAGGGTCCAATTTATTCGGCCGTTCTTTGAATCTGGTAAGGTCAAAAATATGACGCCAGTTTTCTTTTTCTGGAACTACCATCATCGCAACTAGCAACAGCAATCCAACGTTAAGAACAACCAGCCATTTGAGGAATGTATTCGAAGTTAAGAGTACAACAGTACCCATTGTTTCTACAAAAGGGGCGGATATGATTCCAGTAACGTGTCGACTTTCATCAAAGACAATTTGAAATTCACTTTTATCATCCCGAATAGATTTAGCCAATTTCGGGTTATCATGCTCCATCATATCATCAATAAGTAGGGAGAAGTATTGTTCGTTACCTTGCCAATATGTCTCTCTTACAGTGTTTAACCAGCAGTTATTGTCTTGCTGCTCGCATGAAGAGCTCATGTCGTTTTCAACCGCTACATCAAGGCTCCACAATCTGTTTGAGAAAGCCTCTTCATCGGATACAAAGACAATACTACCTGTAACTTGTAGTTCTCTAGTATTTCCACCTACTAATCCACCGGAACCTGCGCTAACCTTGTCAAAGGTGGTAATTCCTGGATAATCGATTCGGACGATTAAGGCTAGATCTCCAGGTGCCGGGTTTCTTTGGTCATCTGGAAGTCCGTTACCTTGTACATCGATAAACGCAGATGGGGAAGCGGTTGAAAGAATCTTAACTTTTCTTTGATTCTCTGATGCTTGACTTGGGTCATCTTCCGGAAGAGGTTCAAATTTCATTCCAGTAGGGGAACGGAACATAACAGGAAGTCTACAATTTTCTCTATTTTCCTCTAAAACATCGGTATCAACACAGCCTTGTCTTAGATAGGAAGGCGGCATATCGTTGACATCTTCTGAAACCGCTGCAAGTCCCCATACGTTAAGCCACGATCCTAGGATTGGTTGTCCATCTTCATATTCATTCCAATACTGATTCTCATCGTTAAGTGGGGAATCAAAGAAAGTAACACCAAATTTCTCTGCCAATCGATTTGCATTTGTTCCATCGGCAGCCACGATAACCTTGCCTCCATTTTTGGTTACAAAGTCGTAAATCGCGTCTGCTTCAGTTTCAGCGATTGGCTTCTCTGGACCAATAATCATCAATGCTGTTCGATGGGGGTCTCTCCAATCATTTACGAGCATTGGAGTGGACATTGTATTCGCGATAAAATAACCTTCATCGGTAGCCATTGTATCTCGCATATCAGTAACCTGGGCGAGTGAACTAATATCACCTCCTTCGCCTTCAGTGTAGGCGGAATAGTAGGTTGACTTTCCTGCAACGAAAATCATTGGCAGAATCAACAGAAGTACCATTGTGGTAGCGACGGAGCCAACCACCATTCTAGTGAAATTAGCCTCTTCTGATTTATCTTCAGCCACAATTATTCCCTTCCATTCAAAGATTAAGCATAGGCTAGGAACACCTACGCTTCTTGGCGAGCCTCATTCCACGGATATATGTTGTTGATTACAGGGCACCATTATAATGGTGATTTTGCATGGTCTGATGTGTATATTGCACTATTCCAGTGAGTTGATTTAGATGATGAAATCTGAAAAAAGGAACAGAATTATTGGCTTCTTCTAGCATTGCCAAATAGTGCGCCAATCAGCGAACAAATAATGACACTTATTCCGGGAGCAGGGAGATTTGAGGTGACCACTTCTACAGGGTCTCCTTCTTCGTCTGGGTCACCAGGATCTTGGGTATTTGTTGGTGGCTGTTCAACGGTTATTCTTGTGAAGTCTGTTGAAAGCTGACTTCCATCTGCACCATCTGAACCGACAGTAACTTCTACTCGACAATTCCGTTGAGGGTGACTTTCTGAGGCGGTTACTTTGAGGTCTGCAGTGGTCTTTCCTCCCTTCTCAATGTTCCTTGAAAGTAAGGCATCAAGTCCGGAGTCAGTAGTCATCAGAGGGCAGTCATCAGTGACTTCCAATTCGCGAACTTTGTCTCTTGAATTACCTTCGTTTGTAACAGTGACTTTGAGGATTGTATCTGTTCCTGAATTCATGGGTCCAACAGGATCAGCAATTTCCACATTTAGCATGAAAATTTCAGGGATTTCTAGGTCTCCAATTTTTTCTTGACTTTCAGGAATTATAACTGGCATACCATTCCTCTCTTGTAAATTAGCAGTAATTGTGAAGGATTCTATCTTACCAGCGTCGATTTCATAGACATCGATGCCTCGAACGATGATTGTAAATGAATCGTTGTTTCCTGGCTCTATTGTCGCATCTTCGGGGGCGCCCATAATTTCTGCATCAAAAGGAAATTCATACTCAAAAGCAACCTTTACAGAAAGCAGACCTTGATTCTCGACAAACATTGTAATCGAAGCCATGCCTGCCTCGGAAACTACGAATGGGTTACTATCATCTTCATCCGGATATTCAATTCCTAACTCCCAATTACCTAGAGACGGTTCAGGTTGAGCCATTGAGTTTGGAATTGTTGCAATAATTATTGCAGTGATTAGAAAAATCGGTATTATTCCTCTGCTCAAGAACCTCCCTCCATTAATCCCGCGCAGGCCCGTCGTGTTAACACCTTCACCATCTTTCTTCTGTAAGACGGCGAGAACCATGTGTTTTGAACCGGCTTCACAGCCTTTTTAATCGATTCTGCTAACTCGTTAATTGATTCAGCTCCGGACCACTCCTCAAGACACTCATCAACCTGTTTTGTATGAAGCATTGGAATCGATTCCAGCCCAGTAGTTGCCACTCTAAGTTGACTAGGTTTTGCAGAACCGTTTTTCTTCCATACCGCTGCAACTCCTGCTTCAGGGAAGTCCCATGATTCTCGTTGACGTAATTTCTGGTAATCTCCTTGCCAGTCAGCAACATCTTCAGGAAGTGTAAGGTGAGTCACTAATTCCCCAGTTTGAAGTACATTCCTAGTCATTCCATCAAGTTGGAAAAATTCGCTAAGTGCCATAGAGCGGGCACCATTTGGCCCAGCGAGGTGTATCTTGGCTCCGAGACACATCAGTACAGGGGCGAGATCTGCTTGGTAGGTGGCCACACAGAGTGTGTTTTGATTTGGAATCACTCTGCAATCTGCTTCTGTTCCACAATCACACTTGTGGCACCAATCTATCGATTCCCTCCATTGTTCTGTTTGATTGAACCAATAACATCTAGTATCAAGGCAAATATTACCACCTACTGTTCCAGAACGCCTTACCATTATACTAGCCACAGTATCTGCAGCTTTGGCAAGAACTGGATGTGTAGCACTTGATTGGACTAGGTCTTGAAGCCGTACCATAGCTCCAATGTGCGTCTCATTGAGTTCAGTTAATTCACTTATCTTCGCGAGAGAAATTACATTTGCTTTGACGTTGAGGTGCCATTTGTAATTGGGAAGTAAGTCAGTTCCTCCGGCAACCCAATCAAATTCTCGCTCATTTGAAGCCAATTCGCCAGCAATAAAAATTGCCTCCTCGAGGCTAGTTGGAGTGTGTAATTGGAACGGAGGCATACGCATCAGGAACCACCTCGATGTCTTCTTTCTGTATGCTTCCAGGCGCTACCTGCTAAGCGAGGGTCAGCTAGATATTCTTCAGACGGAATAACATTCACAGCCCATTTTTCATCGACTTCATCTGGTGGTGTTGTGGGGTCTAATCCAAACAATGCGCCATTGTGGTATGGTTCTCTATTTTCGTTGTGCCGCCGATCTAGATCACGCTTCGCATGCTCTGCTGCTCTGTCCGATAGCACCGCTTGCAGTTCAGAATGTTCCAGTCTCGGGCTGGGTAATTCTAACGGGTCATCCACTCCTTCAGCCTTACATTTTCTTTCGATGAGTCTTAGTAATCTGTCAGGAGTAATTGGTAATTCGGCGGTCCTAACTCCAATTGCATCGTACACGGCATTACAAACTGCCGGTAGAATAGGGAGAAGTGGACCTTCTCCCGCTTCTTTCGCCCCGAATGGTCCTTCTGGGTCATTAGATTCGACAATTATTGGAAACACTTCAGGCATTTCATGCACACTTGGAATCTTGTAATCCAATAAGTCAGGATTCATCAAATGCCCACTTCGGCCATACTTCATTTCTTCACTCAAAACTTGGCCCATTCCCATATGGCAAGAGCCGATTATCTGTCCCTTTACTGCCAGCGGATTCAGTGCTTTTCCACAGTCATGCGCTGCCCAAACTTTGTCGACCTTTGTTTGACCGGTTTCAACATCTACAGAGACTTCTGCAACATAGGCAGAGAATGAATATGCAGGTGCTAATCCAGCGGCTGCACCTTTGTGAGTTCGACCCATTGGAGGGGTTCTGTATGCTCCTGATGCCACTAGGGCTCCTCGGTCTTCTTGCGCTTTGTGCAGGGCTTCGAGATACGAAACACCTACCGCAGGGTCATTTTTTGAAAAAATACGGCGGTCTCCTATGACTAATTTTTCCCGCTCGGCCCCGGTGATTTCAGCCGTTGCATCGAGTAATTCATCGCGAATTTGCATTGCCGCTGAAATCGCTGCATTTGCATTCATGAAAGTCACTCTCGAAGAATATGAACCTAGGTCAACTGGTGAGGTGTCTGATTCCCTAGATCTAATTCGAATCAAATCCAGAGGGAGTCCCAAAACTTCTGCTACCGATTGAGCGACTACTGTGTCAGATCCCTGACCGATATCAGCCGCACCTGTGTGGATTGTGACGCCTCCGTCCATGTCGATTTTCAGATGGACTGTTGCATGTGGGAATTTATTCGGGTCCCAATGAATAGGTAATCCGGAACCCGAGATAAAGAATCCACAGCCAATACCGATTCCCTTTCCTAAGGGCATATTCCTAAATTTCTCATCCCAGCCGCTTTCTTGCTTGACCCGCTCTAAACATTCGCGCATTCCTATACTTGTTACCCTGAATCCAGTTATTGTAGCGGAATACGGAGGTAGTAAATTGGCTAGTCTGAGGTCAATAGGGTCAACAGATAATTGCTCTGCTAAATCATCTAATCCAGTCTCTACCGCACAACGAGAATTTACTGCCCCATGACCTCGCATGGCTCCGCTTGCCGGCTTATTGGTCCACACTCTAGCACCAGTGTAATGGAAGGCTCCAATTTCATAGGGCGCAGTATGTAGAACTCCGTTGTAATAGGTGGTTACGTGTCCGAATGAGGCAAAACCACCACCGTCAATCAGAGCATCGGTTTCAATTCCACAAATACGGCCTTGTTCGTCTGCATGAAGATTCATTTCGATTCTAGATGGATGGCGACCACGATTTATCCAGTATACCTCCTCACGGTCGAAAGTAATTCTAACCGGTCGTCCGGACTTCCTTGCTAAAATCGCAGAGCACATTTCATGGGGAAATGGGTCAGACTTACCTCCAAATCCACCTCCAACAAAGGTTCTGTACACATTGATTTGATGCATCGGGATTTCTAACACATCAGCTAGGGCTCGATGAACATAGTGAGGCACTTGTTGCGGAGTATAGAGAGTCAATCTGCCGGAAGGGTCCCAATTTGCCACCACCGCATGAGGTTCTGTTGCAGCATGATTGACTCCAGCGAATAACCAGTTTTGCTTGTGACTTGCTATCGCATTTTGTTCAATTCCATCAACATCCCCAAATTCTTGGAAAACACGCTTCTGGACATTAGCATCACCGATGTGATATTTCCCTCGGTCGTGAATAGGGTTTTCACTATCCTGCAAACCATCACGCATGTCGTGAATAGAATCTAGGATTTCGTATTCGACTTCGATTAAACGTTCCGCTTCCCGTGCCGTCGCCTCATCTTCTGCTGCAACACATGCAACTAGATCGCCTACATGACGGACTTTTTCCACAGCCATGGCGTGTTCATCCTTGGTTACAGGTAAAACACCGAACTTATTTTCCGCATCTGCACCAGTTGCAATTGCTACTACTCCCGGAAGCTCAAGAGCTTTGGAAAAATCGATTGACAAAACACGAGCATAATGATGTGGAGAGCGAATAATTCTTCCAATTAGTTCTCCAGGCAACCTGATATCATCTCCATACTGAGCCTGACCAGTTACCTTCCATTTCCCATCTACCAAGGCAGTAGATTTTCCAATAATTTGTCCACTGACTAATTTATCATGTCTGTGTGAACCCCATGGTTGGGCTAAGTTCCCACCTTGAGATTCGGGAATCATCTCTCGGTCAGTTGGGCTAGAGAATTGATTTTTCCCACCCGAGCCAGGTTTAGCAAAAGGCAACTTCCCCGGTTGTTGTCTATAACCAACCATTTCATCCTCATTACCGTCTTTTGCCATTGAATCACTCTCCAGAAAATCCGGGGTGCGGGTCGCTCTTTGGCGAGGTTGAATCTTCGATAGATTCTCCTGAGGTAAGGATGTCAGATGCGGCCCGAACTGAATCGACAATCTGTTGATAACCGGTACATCTGCATAAATTCCCTTCAATCGCAGATTTGATTTCTTCATCTGATGGACTAGGATTTTCTTCAAGTAATGCTGAAGCAACTACCAAAAATCCGGGAGTGCAAAAGCCACATTGAGACCCGCCGCATTCAGCAAACATCTCTTGAATTGGGTGTAGGTGATGTCCATCAGCAAGGCCTTCAACCGTAGTAATTTCACAGCCTTCGGCTTCTGCGGCAAGGGTAAGACAGGAGAGTCTTGGCTCTCCATTAATCAATACCGAACAACAACCACATGTCCCCATGTCACATCCTCTTTTAGTGCCAAGGCTACCTGCTTGATCTCTCAATACATCTAGCAAAATCGCATTATTCTCGATGTTCAATTGTTTCTTCACACCATTAACCGATGCTACCCAAGAGACTTCTCCAGCCGACGGTAACATCGGTAGCCGGTGTTGCACCATGAATAGACTCCACTGCAGATTATTCTATTACGCTTCGGTCTGAGTCCTACGGACTCATTTCAAGTCTGAACCGGCCTTATGCATCACAGCTCGTTCAGCATCTTGTAGGTGTCCGCCAAAAGTTGAGCGAGAGATTCCCATCTCATCTGCTAGCTCCTTTATTGTGACAGATTCTCCTTCTTCGTAATATCCTCTTTCAACAGCAAACGATAGCACTTCTTGTTGCCTTGTGGTCAGAACTTTGTCCCAACCGTTGACCATTTCTCCTCGCATTGTTATAACACTGACTTTATCTGGAGGCAAGACTACTCTGAGAAGAGCAAGAAACCTTCGCATCGCTCCTGTTAATCCCGTTACTCTCATTTCCATGCCACCTACTGCATCTAGGGAGTACGGCGGTTGGAGGTGTAGGTTGGATAGTTCTATAGCGGACTTTGCTAAACTGTGTGAACATAGTATACTAGCCAATATTCCATCCTCGGATTCCTCGTGGATTTCAACTACCTGAAAACTATCCAAATCACTTAGTTCATGTATGTCCTTACCATCATGTAATTCAATCTCTGCTAATTGAACGACTCCAACTGGGGAAACACCCAAATGAGCCAGAACTTCGAATCTTTGGCAGATTTGCAAGATGCGCCCTAATTCCTTAGCGCCTTGAATAGTTGAGAGATTCCATCTCAGGACTACCTTGCGCATTGGTTTCACATTCCGGCTGCGCTATTCAACCCTATGCTATGGTATTCAATTGTCCAATGCTCCAAATTATTTCTGAACACCTTTCTCAATCGCCATAATTTCAGCGCATACTGCGATTGCAATCTCCTCAGGACTTTCCGCGCCGATTTGAATGCCGATAGGACACCGAACCGAATCAATAGCATTTTCTGACACACCAGCAGAAATTGCCGCCTCCCTGAAAACCTTCCATTTTGCTCGCGATCCAATTGCTCCAATGCGTGGTCGATTTCCCTCCCCACGATTCAATAATAGACCAATCAGTAAGTCTTGGTCTACCGACCAGTCATGTCCTAACAATAGAACGTCTGAAAATCGCATGAAACCATTATCCGAAAGACTCTCAATAAACTCCTTTACATCGCTAGAATGATGTTCTACCGCATTTGGATATACTTCCCCATCAGCGTATTCGTTTCTAACGTCGAAAACACTGTGAGACCAACCGAGATTATCACACGCAGCAGCGATGGCTAGACCGCAATGGCCACCACCAGCGATTAGTATGTGTGGCACGGGTTCCAAGACCTCCAGAGAGACGGTTACGCGACCGCCGCAGAGGCTGTTAAGCGCCGTCGCCTCTTGGCCCTTCGCATCCCGATGTAAGACGTATGTCTCGACTCTACTAGTGCCGGAATCACTAGTCAACATCTGACCTAAGTGCTTCTCTACCTTCAGTTCTAAACCAGCCCCTCCGATGGTACCGTGTCTATTTCCTAAGTTGCTGACGGCCATTCTAGCTCCTGGCTTCCCTGGAACGCTTCCATTGGATTCAACGACAGACGCAAGGGCAACCCTTTCGCCGTGATTTAATCGATCCAATACCCACGCTAGCGTGGCGCTCGTCATAGATGTCCGGGAGCGACTCAAGGTATTGCTGTTGCTCGCAAGGAAATAGAATTTCACCAAAAGAAATTGTAGAGTTAGCCTCGACTAACTTTGATATGAATAAACACCTCAGCGATTCATATGTCACTCGATGTCAGCGCTGGTCAAGCGCTGGAAATATTAGTTATCTCGATGAGAGATGCTTTCCTTGCAGTGACTGTTTTTGTCGCTGCAATGGTTCTTCTATTCAGTTGGTTACAATATGTCACAGCAGGTAGATTTGTAATTTGGATTCATGAAAATACTAGGTTTCAACCAGTAATTGGTGCAATGATGGGACTGACTCCAGGTTGTGGTGGAGCGATCATTGTCATGCCTATGTATGCCGGAGGGTATGTTACCTATGGAACTGTAATCGCGACCCTTATTGCAACACTCGGTGATGCGGCCTTTGTGCTAATTGGTGCAGTTTTCCAAGACTCTTCATTCCTTACTCCTGTTGTCATTGTCCACTTAACTTCCTTTCTTGTAGGAGTTTTGTGGGGTTATGGGGTGGATAAGTTAGAGGTCACACCATCTGCGCCGCTAGGCCGATTCGGTCCTAAATTTGGAACGGACGAACCATTCGATGAAGAAGCTGCAAAGGCAATGGAAGTTGAGGATTCACTTATCGAAGATTTACCAAGAGAGATTCCAGGGGGATGGGGCTATCGTATATTGCACCAAGGGTACAGAGTATGGTGGGTGATTACAGCTGTCGGTTTGAGTCTTGCAATCTTGCTTCTGATTTGGTATGTGCAAGACCCTGAATATTCACCCGAGTTAGTCTGGGATCCAACAACTCGAGATGGAATTGTAACTTGGGTGGGGTTAATTGGAACCTCTTTGTCTATCATACTGTATATTTCCTCCAAGAATTTCTTTGCTGATGATACAGAGGCTACCATTGGAGACAAACTCAATTCACTAGACGAAACCCTAGTTCATGCGGCATCTGAAACAGCATTTGTGACTTTTTGGGTCCTAATTGCTTACCTAGTTTTTGAGTTCGGTATGATATTGTCTGGTATTAGTGAATCCGACATGTCCGAACACGGGTCTGGCGCTGCGGCAGTTTTGCTTGCGGCGACAGTTGGCCTTATTCCTGGATGCGGACCTCAAATTATCGCAATTACTGCATATATCGAGGGAGTAATCTCATTTCCAGCTTTAGTCGCAAATGCCATATCTCAGGACGGAGATGCTCTATTCCCTCTATTGGTTAGGCACAAGGTTGCCTCAATTTGGGCAACAATTCATACCACTCTTCCGGCAATTATTGTCGGTTTAGTATTCCTTTGGGTAATGGATGAATATCCCTCAATCACAAATGCTTTGCAACCTTGACTAGTTCGTTAACATCTTCTTTTGTGTCTATGTTTAGGTGTAGATGAGGGTCTTCAACAGTTAACCTATCTGGACTAATTATTTCCCGTAATGGAGTGTCTGGTTCAGCTCGCAATATATTCTCACAATCCTGAGAAGTTATTGCAATTGGGTGGCCTCCTTTTTCATTGAAGGTCGGAATCGTTGTGTCGTTGCACTCACACAGTTTGTTTACAGTATCTAGACTAAACCCCGGCCTGTCCACTGGGACAATTAAATGAGGTTTGATGCCAATTGATTCAATTCCACTTTGAATTGTTCCAGTTCGGCCTAAATCTGGATTTGGATTAACTATAACACTAACATTAGGAAGTAATTTCTGAATTTTTTGTTTGAGCGAACTTCGAGTAACTACCGTTACCGAAAGACCAGCATTTTGCAATTTACTGCATACAAACTCGACAAGAGTTTCTCCTTTGACTGGAACCAATGCTTTGGGGCTACCTAGTCGTTTACTGGCCCCAGCGGCTAAAACAATACCTTCGTTAATTCTCATCGGAATTTGCACTCCAAAACAAACTGGGATTGAAGTAAATTGCAACTCCAATAACTGTAACCAAGAAAACCAATGCCCCTAGTCTGCCACATAATTAGCCCAACCAGCACCGATGTTTGAGCATTAGGACGTAGGTAACTTGCGACTATCCGGACTCGGATTGGTTATATTCTGATTCAGAGAACATCTCTTCGTCCATATCTTCGTCTGTATAATATTCCTCATCTTTTTCGAAGAATCCTCTTTCTCGAAGTTGAATACCTGCGAAAATTAATGCAGACAGAAGTACGAGAACTAATAGGGCCAAAATTCCAACTACGAGCCCCATAAAGGAATTTTCAGAATCCGATTGTACAATTTTTTCTTCACCCATGATGTGAATTCCTATAGCAAGATTAGTGGATGCTTGATCTCCGGATATAGCCCGTACGAGTATTACTTGGTCACCTTCTACTGTATTGTTGGGGAGGAATCGGAGTCTATCCACCAATAGGTCATGAGTAACCTGAAACTGCTGGTCACCAATTGTAAATTCAGATAAATCCATCCAATTATCTCTCATGTCCCAAGTTCGCCATTGGACTCTTTGCACTCCTCCTTCTAGATTGAACACAATCGATTCTCCTTGTCCAATATGAACACGGTTATCTACTCCGTATTCACTATCCAAAGTCACATTCAATGACATGCTGAGTTCGTAGACGTAATTGGCGGCTTCCTCAACCGCAGGTTGTGCATTAACATGCCCATGACCATAGACGTTATTCTGCCTATTCTTAGGTATTAGGTCCTCGGCACAAGGCTCATTCGCCAACATGTAATGACATTGTCTGTATGTTGAGGTCTCTTGCATTATGTTGCGAACATCGAAGGGACTCAAGTCGGGATTAGCCTGATACATCAAAACAGCAACACCAGCCGCACCAGGCGTTGCCATGCTAGTACCAGACAATGCGACGTATCCATCTCCGGTGTTGGCATCGGGTGCGTTGACGCTGCTCCCAACAAACGCTAGGTTGGGCTTGACCCTACCTTCCTCTGTTGGCCCTTGGCTTGAGTAGACTGCAATTGCAGTATCTTTGTCGAGCGAACCGACGGTTATGACATCCTCAGCACTCCCCGGCGTCCCTATTGTTCCGGTTCCTCCGTCATTTCCTGCTGCGATGAATAGAGTGACCCCTGCTCTCATCATCTCATTTCCCATTCTGTTCACTGACTCTTGCTCTGAAGTAGACCACTCTATTGGTGCCGCGCCTCGAGCCCCGAGGCTCATACTTGCAGCTCGGATATTGAATTCATGCCTTTTCTCTACCGTCCATTCCATTCCAGCCATTACTTGAGCAAAAGAACCGCTTCCTTCGTCACTGAGAACCTTAACACCCACTAGGTTCGCCTTGGGTGCAACTCCAATGTGCTGATAGGTAGGAGCACCTGTTCCAGCGGTAATTCCTGCGCAGTGAGTTCCATGGCCGTTACCGTCGTATGGTTCTACCTCGCTTCCATTAGTTAGGGTGGGATTATTCACGGCATCGTAAAAAGCCAAAATCTTTGGATCATATGTAGTATTATCATCATCAAGATCATCTAATGCAGTATGATTTCCATCAATTCCTGTATCAATAATTGCCATTGTTACTCCTTCTCCTGTATAGCCAGTATCTTGCCAAACTAAATCTACACCGTGTGCGGGGACAACATCTTGCATTAGGACTTCTAATCTTCCATCTAACTCTACAAAGACAACCCCTGGAATATCCAATAATTGGTTAATTTTTTCTAATTCGATTGTGCCAGCAATCGAATCAATCAACCAATATCTGAATTGTGTCTGAAAATCCAATTTACTTTCAAGCATCTTTTGATCAGATTCAGTTGGTGTGTGGTCAAAGTCAACGATTACTGAAATTCGACCATTGTCATCGAGGTATGGATAGTGGTTGTTTTGTGCAGCAATCCAAATTGCATCGTGAATGTAATCTCCATCTTTGTCCATGAGGGTGTCTTCCCACCAATCTCCAATCTGCTCAGAATAGGTTGGGGTCTGTGATGGATTTGACACAGTCGGAGCCGCAGCCGCGAGTGCCGGAACAAGCATCATACCGAGTACTGTGAATGCAATCAATCGGGCGCGAATCTCATCAGAAGCAAACATGGTTACCAGCCCTGCGGCATCGGGAAGATGATTTCAATAAAGCGGTCAGTTGACTATTCAGCCCTAGGGCTGATTCAGAGGTCTCTGACCATTTCTCTTCCAATAATCATCCGTTGAACCTGACTACTTCCTTCGTAAATTTGTAGGACCTTAGCAGCCCGCATCAGGCGAGCAACTGGATATTCTTCTGAGTAGCCATAGCCGCCGAAAACTTGCACTGCGTCAGTCGTAATTTCCATACAAGAATCAGCAGCAAATCGCTTAGCGTGAGCAGCACTTTCGGTATTCTTGATTCCATTATCGACTTCCCAAGCAGTGCGCCAAGTTAGCAATCTGCTCGCCTCGATTTTTGTTTTCATATCGGCCAACATGAATTGGATCGCTTGATGTTCATGCAATTTCTTGCCGAAGGTCTTGCGTTCATCGGCATATTGGAGAGCATATTCATATGCGGCTCGAGAACAGCCAACTGCTTGAGCCGCGACATTAGGTCGTGATAGGTCGAAGGCCTTCATCGCATTGAACCAACCTGCTCCCTCAACCCCTCCAATTAGATTCTCAACTGGGACATGAACATCTTCGAAGATTACAGCTCGGGTGTCTGAAGCCCTTTGACCCATATTTGTCTCCTTCTTTCCAAGGGAAACTCCATCCCAAGAACTTTCGACGATAAATGCGCTCATTCCTTTGTACCCAGCAGATTTGTCGGTGTATGCCAAAACGAAGAACCAATCTGCTTGTCCCGCACCCGTAATCCACATTTTCTGCCCATTTAGGATGTAATGGTCGCCATCTCGGACGGCGGTAGTTTGTATGCCTGCAACATCACTGCCTGCACCAGGTTCGGTTACACAATAGGATGCAATCAATGGCTCTTTCACCAAGCGCCCGAGGTATTCGGCCTTCTGTTCCTCAGTTCCTCCAGTAATTACTGGGCCAACCGTCAGTCCATTGGAATATGCTGCTGTGCCAAATCCAGGATCACCCCAAGAAAACTCCTCAGAGACTAACACTTCGTCAAGTATACCCATGCCCATGCCACCGTATTCGGCAGGGATGTGTAGGTTGGTGAGGCCTAGTGCATGAGCCTCTGCGATTGCTTCAGTTGGGAATTGAGAATTAGCATCCCATCGCTCGGCATTTGGACGAACTGTATCTCTTGCAAATTCGTGAGCCAACTCACGAAGCATCTCCTGTTCCTCGGACAATGCGAACTCAACCATGATGCCGCCACAGGCCTTCCAGCCTTAGCCGTTAGGGCTAGGAAATTGCCCAATATACCCTCCTCAACCTAATGTGGTGCTGTAATAGAGGAACGACATGTAGGCAATATATCCGATTACCATAGTGGCACCTACTCTCCGTCCAATTTCTCTATCATCGAGTAACATAGCCGCAACCAAACTAGATGTTAGAATAACAACCCATATGTCTCGTCCTTCAAATTTCGAGGCGATTTCGATACCTCCTCCGATTACGGAAGCTGTGCCTAGGATTCCAAGGATATTCATTACATTGGAGCCCAATACATTGCCTACAGCGACGCCACCTTGATTTCTCATAGCTGCGATCAGAGTGACTGCTAACTCCGGTAATGAAGTCCCTAAGGCTACTAAGGAAAGTCCAACAATCGCCGTAGGGATTTCGTATGTTTCAGCTAGGCCAGTTGCACCATCCAGAAGGAAAATCGCCCCTTGCCAAATCATTACACCGCCTGCGATTGTTGCGAATACAGCCAGTAGTATATTGTCAGGAAGCCAAGTTTCTTCTGGCTCTTCTGCATCGGCTTTCCCTTTAGAGGAAAGATAGGCATAGGTGTAGTAACTCACCAGTAATATTAGCATAAATACACCTCCTTCAAGAGGTATTGAGCCATAATAAACGAAGGCAGTTAGAAGGACAGTGGCTAGGATAACAGCAACAGAATCACGTCTTATCCCTGCCCCTGCCTCATCACCTGAACCAAGCATGCAAGCGGTACCAAGGACCAACATCACGTTGGCAACATTAGAGCCCAAGACTCCTCCAACAGCAATATCTGGCTCATTTTGAGCAACGGCCTCAATTGCTACAGCTAATTCAGGTAGAGATGTTCCGATTGCAACAATGGTGAATCCGACCAATAATGGAGGAACTCGTAGTCGATATGCTATTTGCACTGCACCCTGAACAACCCCTTCACCACCGGCCATCAATAAGACGAATCCAATTAGGACCAGAATCGGGTCGGAGTCTAGCATCTCTACCACGCCTAGTGCGCACCCCTCATGATGTTTGAGTACATCTATCTCATTCGCACATTCTTCTGATGTGTCTGACTACTAGGTCGGATGTGGGGATGGTGTGGTCTTCCAAAGGAGGTGAGAATGGCACAGGAGTGTCTAATGCTCCGATTACCACTGGCGCGTTTTCTAGATTCCAGAATGCTTCCTCTAAGATTCTACTACTAACTGTGTGTCCAAGGCCACCGGTGTATTGTGCCTCTTGTAGAACAATCAGATGTCCAGTTCTCCTAACTGAATTGATACAGGTTTGTGCATCAAATGGTAATATTGTTCGTAAATCAACAATTTCGGCTTCAATTCCGCGTTTTACCGCTTTTTCTGCTGCTTCTAAAGCAACATGAACCATTGCGCCCCATGTTACGATTGTAACATCTTTACCACCTCGTACGACTCTAGCCTTGCCTATGCTATTCTCACCATTGGCAAGGCGTTGGTGAACGGAATTCGTATCAACAATCTGATTAATCGAATGCCCCCAACCAGTTTTCCCTCCGCGTAATCCATAGAGTCCTATGTGTTCAAGGTATACTACAGGGTCATTCAAGGCGTGCGATTCAACCAATAGATCGTACGCGTCTTGGGGCGTAGAAGGGAATACAATTACCAAACCAGGGTCATTTGCAAACCATGATTCAATCATATTTGCATGGAAGGGTCCACTACGGGTTTTTGCTCCTAGTGGAATCCTAACCGTAAGTGGGACTTCGGCCCCCCATCGCCATCTAAGTTGGGCTGCGTTATTGATGAGTGGATTCATCGCCAAAGCGGCAAATCCTCCGAATTGGATTTCCGCCAAAGGCCGCATACCTCCTAGGGCAGCTCCTGTTGCCGAATGAATGATTATCGCTTCAGACAAAGGCATATCCAGTAATTTGTCCGAATGCCCTCTTGCTTTCAATGGGAGATTCATTCCGAACGCTCCAGCGACTTCCATATCTTCTCCCATGAAGACAATTGATTCTCCATATTTGTCGGCAAGACTGACCATTCCATTCTGTATTGCCTTGCTATATGTCCATGAGTTTGCAGCGTCCGAGAATTCGATGTCTACCTCGCCAATCGATACGGGGCTATCTCCTCCAGAGAGGCTTACCCCGAAGCGGTCGAATTGTTCCGAATGAGTTGAGGCGTCGTGAAGTGATGTTATGCCTTTGGTGACTGAATTACCTTCTGGCCATGTTGTATCCTCCATTTCCTTCCGAGCGGAATCTACCAGTGCTTGTTCCTCTGCTTCCATTTTGCTGAGTTTTTTCTCGCTTACACCTAATCTAACCAATAACTCTCGGTGGTTAGGAATAGGGTCTTTTTCTGACCAATATGTTAGCAACTCACGGTCTACGTATCCTGGAGGATTTCCACTTGCTGTTCCCAAATACAGGTCATCGTGATGATGTGCGTGGCCACAACCTCTCATTGTCTCAACGTGGATTAGAGTTGGACCGCCTCCATCGAGGGCAAATTCCCTAGCAACTGCAGTTGATGTGTGGAATTCTGCAGGGTCAGAGCCATCTATGCTCCAAGATGGAATACCCATCGAGTGACCCTTGTCTCCGAAGGTTTCAGCGCCAGATTGGCCAACAGTGAATGTATCAAGGGCAATCTGATTATTTTGAATCATGAAGGAAATTGGTAGGCCTCTTGCACCAGCTAGATTCATGGCCTCCCAAAATTCTCCGCTACTGCTGCAACCCTCACCGACAGGCGCTAGGTGAAAACGAGGCCTTGCAAGCCTATTTGCCGCTAGTGCGACACCGGTAGCTGTAGCACTAGCTATCGGTAATGGAGCGGTTGGAGGTAGTACTCTCTTGTGCCAATTACCAACGTGTAAGTCCCTGCCTCCAGCAGAATCAATCCCTCCATCCATGTAGGAATCAGCCTTACCCATCTGTGCGTTGAAAATTTCTAGAGGAGTCTGACCCATTGAGAGAGCTAAACCTACGTCTCGAATCATGGGAGCAACTACGTCTGCATCTGCAATCGAATCTTCGCCGAGATCAATCGCCCGAGCCATTGAGGTGGCGCATGCCACTACACCTTCCTGCCAAGTAGAGCGGAATCCTTTACCTCCAAATTGGCTTCCATCAGGTGTTTTTACTCCATTCATGAACAAGTCTTTCAGATGCTCATCTAAAGCACGAGTTCGATGCATCCATCTCTGCCACTCAAATCGGTCATCGACAGTTATTGAAGCGGTATATGCGATTCTACGTAGGCACAGAGCAACGTCTCTCATCATGCGTACTGCACGCCTGTCTAGATAGGCACTACCCGATCTGCGAGGGATAATCTCTTGAGTCGCAAGAGTTGCTAATCCCGGTTCGTATATCCTTTCAGTCAACCTTCTTTCAAATGAGTCGCAGAATGATTCACAAAATTCGTGAAAACTATTGCCATTGAATCGTTCAGGCGGGTTCAGCGAATTCCAACATTCAAAGGCAGACTCTACATGTCCATCGTGCCTTTCAACAAGAAACCGCATCAATTCCGACCTGGCAGTTTCTTGCGGTAAAGTGGAGGAGAAATCCAAAGGTGCCTTTGGCCTCCACCCCGCACCCCAAAGAGGTGGCAAATCTTGTTGACTGATAAGGCCTGAATTTTCCTCTTCCGAGCCTTCCTCTGCTTCATCGGAATTCCTTAGGTCCGCTTCACTTTGTAATTCCTCCATCGAAGTGTCGAATGGCCTTTCCCATACCTCTGCCTGTTGTTTTCTACCTCTGCCGCTATCAGAGCGATTCAGAGTCACCCTGATTCTAGTGTTACACGATGTACACTTACGATCTAGTCTTGTTGTGGCCTTATCTCTTGATTTCCAAGTCTGGTGTGTGCTGCAAGAGGGGCAACGCCATATCCCTCGTCGCCCAGTCATGGTTAGTCGCGTTATCAACTAGTACAACAAAGAATCGCTGTATTACTCACGATTACACCACTAAAGGTGGCTCCTTCTATCAATTTAGGTGTAATTTTGGAGTGTAAATACCAAATAATACCACAATTAAAGAACAGTATGGTAGTAGGTAAACCACAATTATAGTAAAATTATTGCTAATTATTGCTAAAAATTCTGTAATTACTTAATTAACCACAATTAAACACATAATAGAGAGTAATTACACCACAATTAATCGAATTAATACTTTGGAACTGTAGAATCTATCTGCTCCGACCAAAGATGGATGCCGCCAACCATATTCCACACCCTAGATCT
>JAZAAK010000046.1:0-35899 GCA_036138175.1 Thermoplasmatota archaeon
GGAGCGGTTGCTTGGGCACATGGTGACGAAATTATACATTCATTCGGTGGAAATGTTTTGGTCTATGGCCGCTCAATGATGAAGCCGTTAATGATGAAGCCTTTTACTGAGGTTTTGGAAGACTTAGATTGGAAACAAAAAGCCATTTCATGTTCCTCACACAATGGAGACACAGAGCACGTTGCAGCTGCTCAGTCCCTACTTACAGAATCAGAGTGGGGCTTGATGCAATGTCCATTAGACGTACCATTGATTCAATTCGGACGTCAGGTTAGAAGGCCACGAAGATGGTTTCATACCTGCTCTGGAGAACACGCTGCAATACTCAAAGGGATGAGGAAAAGAGGGATGAATAGAGCAGGATATACTTTGCCTAGTTCGCCATGGTTTCCCGAGTACCTCGATGTTTTGCGTGAATATATGAATAAGCCAGATTGGGAACCATTGCGAGTCGCGAAGGACGGATGTGGTTTCCCTACAACCTCAAATACAGTTGATGAATTAGCTATTATGTTCGCCAATCTAGCAAAAAATAGGGATGAGGATTGGATTTGGGAGGCAATGAATAGGCACCCCGATCTAATAGGCGGATTCAACAGACTGGACTCAACTTGTATTAAGGCAGGAGAAGGAAAACTGATCGCAAAAGAAGGCGCTGATGGATTACTCGGTTTATCTGTGGAACACCCTGATTGGCCTAATGGCCTTGGTATAGTAATCAAAGTCGCTCATGGTTGGAATTCTCAGGCAACCTGGTATGTCTCCCGTGCGGTCTTAGGAGTGTTAGGGATTCAACTTCGAAACCCGTACCCCCTACACAGACAGAAAGCATTCATTGTACCCGGAATTGTTCCTGACAAATATCGAGAGGCCCTAGAGGAAGTTGTAACCTGGGACGAATGGGATCCTGATAGAGATCGATTTTCACTCGACTGGAAAGAGTATACAGAAGCTATGACTCGCTCAGATCCGTTCGCCAATGAGGGAAGTCAGGAGGGTTAATTTTGGACCCTGAGAAGTGCTGTGAATCAGGTTGCACCCCTTGTGAAAGAGACCCTGTTGGCATTGAACCTCGCGATCTTTGTAATTACATTGATGGTGAATTTGTTTGCCACTCTAATGATGATTGGATGAACGTTTTGAAACCAGCGACAGGTGAACGATTTGGAAGAGTTCCACTTTCGACACAAGCGGATGTTGACCATGCGGTTTCTGCGGCAAAAAAGGCTCAAGCAACATGGGGTGGTCTTAGCCATGCAGAAAGAGCCGATTGGTTGGATAAAATCGCCGATGCCTTAGAAGTAAAATACCAAGATATCGCCGCACTTGAAAGCAAAGATACGGGTAAACCAATATCCTTAGCACGCGCAGTAGACGCTTACCGTTCAGTGGCCAATTTCCGATTCTTTGCTGGATTAATTCGAGAAACTCACGGCGGTCAGAGAGAACGCTTTGAGATGGAAGATGCAACAAATATCGTTGTTCCAAAACCGGTTGGTGTTGGTGCATTGATTACTCCATGGAACCTTCCATTATACCTTCTAAGTTGGAAGGTTGCTCCAGCCATCGGGATGGGTAATACAGTTGTCTGTAAGCCCAGTGAATTAACTCCGATGACCGCCGATTTACTAATGGAAACTATTCACGAAGTTGGTCTCCCAAAAGGAGTCGTCAACCTAGTTCATGGAGATGGAATGGGTGCTGGTGGACCACTTACCTCTCATCCAGATGTCGACCTTGTCTCATTCACAGGAGGCACGGCTACGGGAGCCAAGGTTGCCGCCGCCGCCAGTCCAATGTTCAAGAAACTCAGTCTAGAATTAGGAGGCAAGAATGCAAGCATAGTATTCGACGACTGTGATATGGAGAAAACCGTCGAAGGAGTGACTAGAGCCGCGTTCCTAAATCAAGGACAAGTATGCCTATGCGGCTCAAGAATTCTTGTCCAATCTGGAATTTACGATGAATTTGTCGAGTCTTTTGTCAATTCAGTTGAATCAATGAAAATCGGTAATCCTTCAGACGAATCTACCCAATTAGGGGCATTGATTTCAGCAGACCATCTCGCGAAAGTGGAAAGTTATGTTGAATTGGCTAAGGAGGAAGGGGGTGAGATACTCACGGGAGGACATCCCTGTCTTCCAAAAGAGTTCGAGCACGGCAATTGGCTAGCACCTACTGTCATTTCAGGTGTAGCAACAGATGCTAGATGCACAACTGAGGAAATCTTCGGGCCTGTTGTAACCATACATCGATTTGAGAGTGAAGAAGAAGCAATTGCGATTGCAAATAACACCCGCTATGGTTTGGCGGGAAGCGTTTGGACTAGCGACTTAGAAAGGGGACAAAGAGTTGCTGAGAATATTGACACTGGCATGGTTTGGGTCAATACTTGGCTACATCGAGATTTGAGAGTTCCATTTGGTGGAGTCAAGGATAGTGGAGTAGGAAGGGAAGGTGGGCGTTGGAGTCTCGGCTTTTTCTCAGAACCAATGAACATCTGCCTCAAACACGATTGAAAACATCAACTGTGAAATGTGAGTTCGCTCGCGTGACGCATTAGAATATGGCCTCTGTGGGAATTATTGGACTCGGTTCATACGTACCTCCTCATGAAATGAGTAATGAGGATTGGGCGGAAATCGTTGAGACCAGCGATGAGTGGATAACCACCAAAACTGGAATGAAAAGGCGACGAATCGCTGACAAAGAAACACACACTTCAGATCTAGCTGTAGAAGCATGCAAGAGGGCTCTGGATGATGCTGGACTAACTCCAAACGACATAGATTTGGTAATTCTTGCAACCTCATCCCCTGACGTTCCACTTTCCTCAACAGCGGGAATTATTCAGGAAAAATTGGGTTGTTCGGATTGTGGGGCCTTCGACATCAATGCGGTTTGTGCAGGATGGGTTTACGCCCTAGATGTAGGTGCTAGATTTGCTGGAACTCCCGGCTACGACAAGGTTCTAGTCGTCGGCTCTGAAATTTATTCTCGTATTCTAAATTGGCAAGACAGAACCACCTGTGTTCTGTTTGGTGACGGAGCGGGAGCGGCAGTTCTTGGTGAGGTGGAAGATGGAAAGGGCATCTTGGGCTCTTGGCTAACCAGTGATGGTAGCGGCTCGGGTGTAATCGAAATTCCAGCAGGTGGAGTTAGAGTTCCAATTCCAAGTGATAATTTTGAGGAGGGAATGCAATACTTCCATATGGATGGACGAGCGGTTTGGAACTTCGCCATCGAGGCCTTTCCACAAGCGGTACTTAGCGCGCTAGAACGCGTTGGAAAAAGTCTCGATGAAGTCGACTTAGTAATTCCTCATCAGGCCAATATCAATATCATCAAAACAGGAATGGAAAAACTTGGCCTGCCGATGGAAAAGACATTCACAAATTTGCACAAGTACGGAAATACTGCTGGTGCAAGCGTGCCAATAGCCATGCGTGAAGCGATGGACGAGGGTCTGATTGGCCCGGGTTCTCTAGTGGTTACCGCTGCATTTGGTGGTGGTTTAGCCTGGGGTGCTAATGTCATCCAATTCTGATTTTATGGATTCAACGGATATTTAGTATATATCGAAATACCAATTTAATTGGTATCTAAGCCATAATCACAAGAGCGCCCGATTTGTTCAATGGAAACTGTACACTATCTTGCAATCGCGATAAATTTAATGTCAATTATCTGGTTAATTTGGGTTCTTAGACCACCAAAGGGTTTGGTTATTCCCTTGAGGTAAATTGTACAATTATTGGGCAAGAACCGCGATGACTGAGGATATGTCGACTTCCCCAAAGTTGTGACTATCCTCACTAGCCGTGGGGTCTGGATTGTCACCGACAAGGAATAATCGATCGTCTTCCATAGATTGGATTCGTTTGATTATCCTTAGATTAGGTCTGAACGGATGATCTAACAGTACTACTTGCCCAACTGCTACTGAGGTTGAGTCTATTCTCTCAAACTTAGCAGTGCTACCCTGCTTGAGTGTAGGCCACATTGAGTCGCCGTTTACGACGACATTCAGGAAGCGCGAATCCATGGGTCTTCACGGCCCTTGGTCCCCCAGAACATGTGGTGGATTGCTTCAACTGCATCCATTAGTTCCTGAGCATGCTGCTCTGAGACTTCTACCTTACATGCGGAGCAGAGTTTTGCTGCCTGCCAGAAAGTATCGTGTAGGTCAGGGATTGATTCTAGGTGCTGAGGCTTGAAGTAATCAGTCCAAAGTACCAATAATTCGTCCTTACACTTTTGGGCTTCTTCTTCCTTGATTGTAGCATAGCGGCTCATTGTGTTGATGTAGCTTGCACTTCCACAGTCCGAGCCGTGGTTTTCTGCAAGTGTAACCATCTTCTTGGTCATCGATTGAACTGCCTCAGCGGCTATTCTTGCACTTGCTGGATCGTAGACTCCACAAGGACCGTCGCAGTGGGCGCTGGCTTCGATTGTTTGGATAAATTCGTTGTCGTTGTCTGTCATTTGACTCACCTTCGAATAACCGCATTAGGTGCCGCATTATCAATGCGACTAATCTAACCCTTCATGCAATTAAACCAAGGTTCACTGCTCGTAAGGTTCCCAAGCACCTGTCAAGACATTGTGCTTGAGTAGACTTCCATCTGGATTCTGTACCCAAACATCTCCATTGTCATCGCGCCAAACTTTCTGACCGTGTTCGTTGACTTGGGCATCAGGGGGCGCTTCGATTTTCGGAACCGGTGGGGGTGCGGTAGCTAGAAGACTGTCAAGGTCTAATTCATCGGCGACAGCAGGTTGTGAGGTGTCTTGGGATTCCGTAAGTGCCTCTTCCTGCACCTCTGCCTCATGAGTCAAATCCATTCCAACTTGTTCAGTAATCGGTTCATCCATTGATTCGGCAACAGTTTGTTCTGCCGCTTGTAAGTCAAACATTGTGGCAGATGGAGTTTCAACTGGCTGAGGTTCAGGCTTGGGTTCGATTTGGGGTTCGGTAGTTTGGTCAAACATTAGGTCCTCCGCCGATACCCTCACTTCAACCCCGCCTATCTGCCGAACCTCGTGAGTACTATCATCAGCCTCTGCTTTCTCCGATCGACCACCTATACCCATTCGCACACTAAATCCAATTACTCCTAGGATAATGAATCCGATAACTAGGTGGACTGCTGCTTGCCCATAGGTTTGGTAAAACTTCACTGTAGGGAATTTGTCAGAATTGTCCCCTGTTCCGTCACCATCAGTATCCAACCACTCTGTTGGATCTTTAGGGAAAGCATCAACGCTGTCATTGTAACCATCATTATCATAATCAGCCACAAGCGGATCTAATCCTAGTTTGAGCTCTTCATCGTCTGGGATTCCGTCATTATCATCATCAGTGTCAGCGTTATCTCCTATTCCGTCACCATCACTGTCCAACCACTCCGTTGGGTCTAAGGGGAGGTGGTCTTCTGCGTCGGAAAATCCGTCATTATCATCATCAATATCTTCTATGGTATCCTCACAGCCATCTTGATCCCAATCGTTGGATTTGGTACTAGTCCAATCCAAAAGACCGGTGTCGCATTGGTCAATATGGTCGATTATACCATCATTATCGTCGTCTTCATCAAGGAAATCAGGGGTTCTATCTCCATCGTAATCTTGACGGCAGTCCTGAACATCATCGGAGCCTTCAACCATCGTAATTCGGCCTTCTGGACATGGTAATGGCTCAGTAGCACCTTCGACGTCTGTGTAGTAATCTTGAGGCGCTGCGATCTGAGATATTGCCCCAGTGGTATTCACAAAGTATCCAACACTAGCTAGTTTGCATTCGTTTTGTTGCCTTTGATTTTGGTAACTGCCCTCTTCACAGGGTATTTGTGCAGAAGAGGCTGGGTCCGGAACGTAGTTTCCGGGTTCTGAATCTAAGCAAGCAAACGAAGTTGTTGACCCTGAATTTGAATTGAATGTTCCAGCCTCACAGGCAATTTGAGCGGTGGCGGCTTGTGTATCTACGTAATGACCTGGATCAGCCATAATACAACTCGACCAACCACCATTTGGCTGGTAATAGCCGAAATCGCAGGCTTGCTGTGATGCTGAGCCTACGTTTTCTACGAAGAATCCAGGCGCGGCATCCATGCAATCATTTTCAGAAGTAGATCCCGAGGATGGGTTGTATTTTCCGGCCAAACATGCTGTCTGAGATGAGGCGAAATGAGAGTCTACGTAGTACCCTGGTTCTGCAGAGTTGCACTGTGTTCCTCCTCTCTCTCCTTGATAGGAACCCATTGAACATCCAATTTGTCCTGTGGCTCCTTCGCTTGGAACATGATAGCCAAAGTCCGCATCGATACAACTGGACTGCCCTGGAGCTGGTTGATAGGTTCCTGCCAGGCAAAGCAGTTGTTCAGCCGAACCTGAATTTGCCACGTAACTTCCCGCATCAGCGGAAATACAATCTACAGAGTTTACTGAGCCAGAATTAGGATTGTAGGTTCCCGCGAAGCATGCTGTCTGCATTGATGCTGCTTGTGAATCAACGTAATGTCCGGGATCTGCTACATCACAGCCCGTAGAAGCTTGGGAACCCTGCCAGGTTCCCACAGAGCATGGCAATTGCTCATCGGCTGCTGAATTAGGTACGTAGTATCCGGGTGATGCTGCGTCGCAGGCAATTTGTCCTTGAGTGGATGAGTAGCTCCCTGGGTCACATTCATCTTGAGCCACAGAGCCTTGGAGAGCAACATAATGTCCTGTATCTGCAAGAATGCAATCGGTTGCCTCATCCGCTTGATTGAATGGATTGTATGAACCTGCAGGGCAAGGGATTTGGGCGGTTGCAGCAAGTGTATCGACGTAGTAACCCGGTTCCGCTTGCCAACACTCCGCTTGACCCGGTAAGGGTTGGAAATTACCCGGAAGACACGGTTGTTGATTGATTGATCCGGTTGAATTCGTATAGTATCCAGCGGACGTTGTTAGGCAACTAGTTTGACCACTAGATGGTTGATATTCGCCTACTGAACAAGGTGTTTGGGAAATTGCACCCACATCATCGACATAATGGCCAGGTTCTGCATTCTGGCAAGACCATTGGCCAGAAAGTGGCTGGTAGGTACCAATAGAACATTGAGTTTGATTGGTTGCTCCTTGATTTGGAACATAATGACCTGGGTCTGCGTTCATGCATTCTCTCTGGCCTGAGTTTGGTTGGTAGGTTCCTCCATTACAAATCGTCTGATTAGCTTGACCTGTCACAGGAACATAGTATCCTGGACTTGCTGCAAAACAAGTAGTCTGGGCTGAAGATGGTTGGTAGGTCCCAACTGTACAAGCAGTTTGGGCTGTTGCTCCTGTCCCGTTGACATAATGGCCGGTTCCTGCTGCTGTTTGGGATGTTGAGGCAGGATAGGCTACGAAGTAACCCGAGGATGCTATTATGCAACTTGTTTGACCAGAATTCGGTTGATAATATCCAGGAGTACAGGCATTCTGTGATGTTGCACCACTTGCGTAAACATAGTGACCAGGGGATGCCTGGTTACAGGAACTTGAACCTATCTGATCTTGCCATGTTCCTGGAGAGCAATTTGTGCTTTCTATACCATGCTCGGCATCGATATCTATGGATGTCGAGCCCACTTGTGTGGCAGCTGTACCAGTTGAACTGAGGTTGATTACCAGATTGTAGTCGTCTGAGTTATTGAATCCAGAAGAGTAGCTAATTCTGATGTAATACATCCCACTGGAATTATTTGCAGGGGCTGTAGAAACTTCATCAGAACCATTAGTTGTTGATGAATCGATTACTTGGAAGCTGGAATTTAACAATTCAATATCATAATTCTGACCTGCTGGAGAACTTAGGGTCGCAGTGAACCAAGTTGTTCGAGATAGATTTAGAGAAAATACGTCAATACTATCTGAACCACCCGTAATCGATGCAGAATAATTTGCGCTCATTGCCGATAGTTGTACAGCTGTTGTATTGCTTGCACCAGCGTCACCGCCTGCTGGATTAACGAAGGAACCAGCAGGAGCGGGTAAACACGATGATTGACCAATTTGGCCATTTGAATAACCGGTAGCACATTGAGTCTGAGATGACGAAGCCGAGGAATCGACATAATGACCTGCGGACGCATCAAGGCAGGATGTTTGGCCTGTAAATGGTTGGAATGTTCCTGGTTGGCATGCTACCTGGACCAATGTATCACCTTCTGCAGAATGGCCAACGGAGGCATCGATACAAGTCAGTCTACCATATTCGCCATTATCACAATCAACCCATCTCGCTGGGTTGTTTGGATAATCATCAACTGAATCGACAGTCCCATCACCATCGCCATCACCTGTCTGATGAGTGTCGAAGAAATTACGAATACCATCACCATCAAAGTCCTGCTCGGTATAGGCAATATGGGTGCCATCGGCAAATGTCAATTGGTAAGGGTTCAGAAGTGAATCTGTCGTGTTATCAAACTCACCAGACTGAGCACCCCAACAGTGCAGGGAGTCATCAGATAGTAGGGCACAGGTAGAGTCTGAACCTGTTGCTGCTGCTAATACGGTTAGTCCCGGGGTTAGGTTCACATGTACGGTTGGATCTCCTTCACCAGGGAATATGTTCTCTGCCGAACAACCAGAATTAGTCGTAGAGGAGCAGGTTCCATCACCTAATTGCCCATGTGTGTTGACACCCCAACATTGCATTGAGCCGTTGTCGGTTACTGCGCATGTGTGAGAGCCAATACCATCCAGCATGATGGCGCTAATATTATCCCCTAGATCGATGATATGGACGTTTCCTGTAACAGCACCATTGTCGGAGAATACTGTATACTTGTTACCCCAACAACCAACCGAGCCATTTTCGAAAATTACGCAAGATGATAGTCCAGAAGTAACTAACGAAACCGCCCTCAAACCAATAGAATGGTCGACGGATACAGGAATTAGTGAATTGTTGGTTGTGCCGTCTCCGAGTTGCCCTCTAACATTGTAGCCCCAGCACATTACATCGCCGAGATGGGTTATGGTACATGTGTGGTGCTCTCCGGCTGAGACCGCAACAGCGTAAACACCACTTCCTAGGTCGATATTTACAGGAGATACTCGATTATCGGTTGAGTTGTCTCCAATCTGACCGAAGTGATTTCGTCCCCAACACCAAAGACTAGCATCGAGTAAAATTGCACAAGTGTGATCTTTACCCTCATCGACTACCACAGGTTCATGGCTCAGTGTAACGTAGCCAGAAGTCGAAACTGAATTTCCTAGTCCGAGTTGCCCGTAGTTGTTTGAACCGGAACAATACATTGAGTAATTGGATAGAATTGAACATCTTCCCGAAGTAGAAATTAATGAGTTTTCACTGTAAACCGGATTGCCCTGAGACCATTCAACAGTAGTGCCGTTTGCAAGCACAACCAATGGACCATCCACACCAATGTCCAATACGGAATGAGAGAATACCGTTCCAGCTTCACTACCTTGGATATTCAAAGTTGGACCACTAGAGTGAGTGAAGGACTTCTCGCTCTGATTGGCCAGAGTGGGTTGTGATTCCTCACCACCAGATAAGTACCCTAACATTGGAACTCCAAGGAATAAAACACAGATTCCCAGAGCAACGATTCTCTTCGTTTCCTCGTTCAACATGCTTCTTGGCGTGATTGCTGAGATTATCACTATTCCCTATGCCTGAACGGGTTGCATCACGCCTTTAGGACCTTCAGAGCCAGTCCGTAGGACTGGACTCCTGCATCATGAAGAGCCGTTTTTACGTCAGAGTATGGACTCTCGGAAGATTTCCTAGACGCCTTGACTCTATTAGACACAATGCGCCAAGCAGCCTTACCCCCTATTCCGGGTATTGCCTCAAGTTGAGATTGGCTTGCGGAGTTGATGGATAGGTTCGTTTCAACTCCGCTGATACTTCGCATCCCATGGCCTGTAACTATGATGTCTGATTCCGTTTCAAGTGGGATTTGGTATGGTGTCCCTACCAATATAGGGTAAGCACCAATTTGCCTTCCAAATGTTATCCCTGCTCGGCCATAAATTGAGGTATCTCTGTGCTTCTTATCCAATACCTGTTCAGGCCTTCTAATTCGATCATCATGTGCCTCCCACCAAATTCCTTTGAGTTCTGTCCCGATGGGAAACATCTCCTCTAGGAGTGGTTTGTCTATCTCCTCTCTTACGCTGCGTTTGAATGCCTGAAATGTATCTTCGGGAATTTCTTGGAATCCTTGTCCTTCTACCTGTCTGATATTTATTCGCCGCAGCCACAATCCTTCCGACCGAAGTGAATCCAATAGGTCGCGATTCATTCTGTATGATTCAGTTGATTCACCGTTCAATCCGGCAATGAAATTTAGACCAGGGAGTAGTTTTGGCAAACCTCTTTCTCCTCTCTCTCGGCCAAATTCATTGATGTGTCGTATAGCAATTTTGAGTTGTTCTGAATCGCAATTCAGCCAATTTGTTTCGTGCACTTTAGGATCCGCTGATTCAAGTCCAAAGGAGAGTACTGCACCATCCGAGAGGGTCGCAATTAGTGATTTAGTAATCTCTGTAGCAGGTTCCAAATTTTCAGCAACAATAGAGGGGTTTGCATTGTCAACATGGAGTATTTCTAACCTCTCATCTTGCCGTAAACCATGTAGGACTTTAGCAATTGGTTCTGGATTAGGAATGGGGTATTCTAGTTCTATCACGCCTTCTGCCTTGTAGGTGTAAATGTCTGTAGCGCCACCTATACGAACATGACGAACGCCATTATCCAGAGCGGTTGTAATTTCGGTGATGACATCCTCCTCATCCCTCCAAATCGGAACTCCTTTCTTTGGTTCAATACAAAACTTGCAACCTCGTTTGTAACGAACGCAGCCTTGATACAATTCTACTTCGTAAGTCAATGGCCCAGAACGACCATCTTCAGTGAAAAGGTCCGGATGTTTTGTGACACATTTTCCAGATGCACCTTTCTTCGCCCAATCGCCCCACTGGTCGGCAGTTCTGCGTTTGTGTGACCAATCTCCGGTCGACAGATAGTAATCCAATGTAGCGTCTGTATCTTGCACTGCGCAGAATAAATTTGCCCGCAGTGGCATCCATCCATCGTATCGCCAATGACGGATAGCCCAGCCACCTGCAAGCACAGGTTGTTCACTAGGAAACACCGCAAGAAAATCATCTAATTCTCTTCGTGATATCGGAGTCCCTCGAATATACTTCCCTGGCACTACAGCCCCGGCGAGTACAACAGCGCCATCCAGTTCCGAAAGTTCTCGCTGAAGTTCTTGTCTTTCGGATGAATTAGTCAGTTTTTGTTTGTGGAAAAGTCTCCACTCGTCAATAGTCATGTAGGTGTATGGTATTGACTTAGATTCTAGAACGCCACAGATATATCGAATATGAAAACCAAGATAGTTTGGCACACCAAATGCAGCTGGTTCATCCTCATATCCATCGAGGACTAACCAGCCTTCCATTCAATCCCTCAACCTGTCGGACTACTATTCCGTCTTCACGACTTCGCTAAGAGAGAGTGAGTAAAGCGATTAATTTGCGTCAGCGACGGTTGCGGCGACCTCGGCCACGAGACCCTCTACCTCTGCTATCTCCGCCATCATTGGATTCCTGTACACTGATTTTTCTGCCGTGTATTTCACTTCCATCCAATTCCTTAATCGCCTTTTCACCGGCTTTCCGGCTAGCAAACTTGACGAAAGCAAATCCACGTGATTTACCGGTATCTCGATCTTTGGCAATACTACACTCTGTAATCTCTCCATGTGCTGAGAAGAGATTCCTCAATTCATCCTCGCTAGCATCAAAGGATAGGCGGGCGATGAAGAGTTTGATGCCTGCTAGTTCGGCAGCTTCCAATCGTGCTTTGGTCAATACTTCACGCTCAGCAGCGAGTTCTTCCTTTGTGGCCTTGCCTTCTTTGACCTTATCCATGCAGTCTTTACAACGGATCGGTTTTCCAGCAGTCGGCTCGAATGGAACGGTTGTATCAGTTCCACAAAGTGTACACTTACACTCGTGCTGTACTCTCTGTTTTCCAGCCCCACCACCGCCTTTACCTGTAATGGCAGAGCGCATGCGCATTGCGGCTTGAGGTGCTTGATGGCTTGGACCTCGACGATGGTCGGCCATTGGCGAAAGATAGGGTCTAGCACCTTCGTGACCGAGATTACCTTCGGCTTCAGCGGACCATCTTTCTCCTGCCCTGTTCAAGTCTTGTATATCTTCACCGAGAGTATGGCCATGGCCAAATCCATTCGATAGGGCTCGATAACCTGAATAATCACATCGATTACAATCGACATTGAAGTCTTGCTTGTCATCAGAAGTTACCAATTCATTTCCGCATGCGGGACAAATTGCCCACAACACCCCCAACTCAGGAGAGCCTCGTGTACTTGCCTTGAGGTTTGGTTCGAGTTGAGTGATTCGGGCACGTATCAAATCCCGTGATCTCATAGCGTCGCCAGGTGAAGGGAGAAATCTATCCACGATTTCAGTGACGAAAATGTCGGCAAACAAATTCTCGGCAGTAAGATCACGATGTCCACCATCCTTTTCGATGTGCAGAATACGGATCATTGCAACCTTTGGCATAAGTTTGGTAACTTCTGCAATTACGTCATCGCCTATCTGTGGGGAATTTGTCTCTGGACGGTTAGCGTCTACTGAGATTGTATCGCCATCAGAAATAATTGTGCCACTGACTAGGGCTATTGCGCCAGATTCAGCCTCAGAGAGTCCCGAACCTAGGCTAGCACCAGCCGGCACCTCGACCTGGTTACCCGGCGTAACAAAGTCACCAGTACTAGCACTCATCGAGGGCGGCCACCGGCCTGCCCCCTATGAACGGTCCGGCCGTGCGTAGCACGGTAAAATCGAGAAATTAGGGGTGCCCGGGTGGCAATAGACGCCAGAATCCAGCTCTAGTCTTCCCTTGACGGCTAGAGTGATGAGAATAGGCAGCGGGTAATGCGAAGTCTGTTTCCCAGTATTTCTCGGCATTCCATCCAATCGATTCGAAAATCGCTTCTATATGTGTTGCTTCAGCGCTATGCATCAGATGTGAAATAGCATTTGAACGAATTATTGCTTCTAGAAAAGGCCTATCTGATTTTGCTTTTTGAGTACCCCAGGGAGGATTGGAAATAATCAAGTCTGCACCACTCATATCAAGAGAATCATCGATTGTTTTACAGATTATTTCCACTGAATCCGAAACACCTGCTTGCTCAATTGACTGAAATGCCACTGAGCAGGCTTCTTCGTCCGCCTCTACCAAAACTACCTCAGACACACCCATCAGTGCTGCCCCCACACCTAAAACTCCGTTTCCCGCACCTAAATCAACAATTGATGAATCCTCAGAGAGATCTCCGAATGCAATAATTTGTGCTAGCCAAGAGGCAGCAATATCACCCGAGGTAGAATATTGTTCCAATTCTACATTCCCACAGGGATGTGGAGGTAGAGAGGAAAGCAGCATTGCAAGTTGGCGCTGACGCACGGCTTGGGAAGGTAGTCACTCTATTGGGATGTGCGGTCAAACCTCTTGTGCAAGTATAGTGTTGTTATCATGCAGAAGTCCGTCGGCGAGTAATTGTTCTACAAGTAAAACAGAATATCCAGCGGCGCCCCGTATCGTATTGTCGGCCATCAAAGAAAATCTTAGGCTTGAGCCTTCTATTTCCACCTCACCTACTGCCACTGCCATAGCCGCTTTGAGGTCATGAGCAGGGTGTTCTATTTCCTCAAAGCCGACCCAGCGATGGTCGTCATCAAGTTCTCCATCAACGAATATGATTGGTCTCTTAGCAGCTGAAGGAAGGTTAAGTTCTTGGCTTCTAGAATATGATTCTCGCCAAGCACGAATAACTTGATGGGCGCTAACCTGTTCCTCAAATTCAACTTCGATTCGTGCGTAATGACCGTGGTCACGCATTACCCTTTCACAAGAGGCTTCAATATCGAATTCGCTAGACATTATCTTCGTTAATTCGGTTACTATTGATTCCGCCTCTCCGGGTATATCAGAGGAGATATTATGACCTGCTCGACCTTCAGCTAGAAGCATCCTTCCTCCTCCGGAAAGGGCCTGCTGAGTGGCTATTCTAACCGATTTAATGCCAGCAATTTGTATCAATGGTGAAAGGGTAATCGCAATAGGTAAAACCATACAATTGGAACACGCAATTAGACGGCCATCAGAACTTGCTGATTGTTTCTGTAGAAGACTTAGATGGTGGATATTGACTTCGGGAACGATAAGTGGAACATCGGATTGTAAGCGGTGTATTTGGGCATGAGAGATTACTAGGAAACCTGCCGCCGCTAAATTTCTCTCCACCCTATCGGCTGGTTCATCGGGAAGTGCTGAGAAAATAATCCTAACACCTAAACTTTGAAACTCCTCGATCAATGAAGGAAGATTGTCCAATCCTGCAATTATCAAATCAGAAGGAGGCGGCCGTTCTTCATCTAAACTCCAACGGCATTCGTCATAGGGAGTTCCGGCGGTTTCTGGTGAGCCGACTACTGCTACCGGCTCGAGCCAGGGATGAAACTGAAGGCGCTGGAAAAAACGCTGAGCGACAAGCCCAGTAGCGCCGAGAATGGCGCATCTGACCCTTCCATAGGCGTCCATTGTTTCGACTCATCATTACACCCTTCCTAAAGAGTACTGTTTGGAGTTCTAGTTACAATTCGACAAATTTGGTTCTGAATAGGTTAAATACCCTCGATTTCTATATCTTGGTATGTTCAATGAAATCGTGTATATCGTCGGCGGCCTTCTTGCAGGTGGCGCCATCGGTTGGTTACTAGCCAAACAGAAAACAAATCAAGAATTGAGTCAAGCAAAATCGGAACTAAGTCGTGCAAATGCTTTGAATGAGGCAAACGAAAGTGGAGACGAAAAGACCCGAGAACTTCTGAATGAAGAAAGAAAGAGAGTAAATGAATTGCTTGAATCGAGGTTCGAAAATATAGCAACCGAAGTAAATCAGCGCAACACTGAGGCATTTTTACAACTTGCAGAACAGAAATTTAACTCGGATCAAAAAGAAGCTGAAAAGTCCCTTGACGCAAGGAAAATGGAGGTTGAAAATTTAATCAAACCTCTGCGTGAAGAGATGACAAAATTATCTCAAGCAAATTCGGAAATGGAAAAGGAGAGAGTTGGCGCTTATGAAGCAATCAAGCGTCAATTGAAAGAGTTAGGGCAGAAGACGGACTCTCTTGGAGATAGAACCACTGCCCTTTCGACCGCATTAACCACCTCTGGACAAGCAAGGGGCAATTGGGGGGAAATGAAACTTAGAAGGCTGTTCGAAATGGCGGGTATGTCCGAACAAGTTGATTTCTTCGAACAAGAAACTGTAGAGGGTGGTGGTCGTCCAGATTACATTGTCCGACTACCTCAGGAGGGAGTAATCCCAATCGATTCAAAGGCGACTGGTTCTCATTTTCTACAAGCGGTGGAGTTGGACCCAGGGCCAGAACAGGATGCACATCTGAAAGAACATGCCAAAGCCATGAAGAGTCGAATCAAGGATCTCGGCGCAAAAGCGTATCAAGAGTCTATAGAAGGCGACTTTGACCATGTTGTGATGTTCATACCTAGTGAAGCGATGGCTGCCGCCGCCTTCACCACCGATCCTGAATTGCTGGATTATGCTATGACGAAATCTGTATTGATCGCTACCCCTGTTACTATGTTGGGATTATTGAGAACCGTCGCTCTATATTGGCAACAACATGCTCTAGCAGAGGGTGCAAGAGAGATTTACGATGTGTCAAGGGAGATGTACAAGCGCACTACCACACTAATCGAACACATGCTGAAAGTTGGTACACATCTAGATAAGGCAGGTAAGTCATATAATGAAGCAATGCGATCTTACGAAAGCCGTGTCTTACCCCAAGGACGTAGACTAGACGAATTGAAGGTCTCAGAAACATTGCAAAGTGGCCTGCCAGAAGCCACTGAAGTAGGCACTAGACCAGATAGGTTAGCAGAGGAGAAGTGATGACCTTACTCCTTCTCGCAAGAACATGATTGATTGGGATTCCCACGAGTTCCATCCTGTGGTTGATATGCCCGAAGATTACACAATTCTTGACTTGTCAGGGGGGACTTGGACTCCTCCAAAGACCAAATATAGTGTTGGAAAGTACGATGAATTGAGACCCGGATTATACTCAACTGAACTCTTTTCGGGAGAGCGCTTTCTACACATAGGAATAGACATTGGTGCACCGGTTGGAACTGCTTGTATGGCATTCGCCGAGGGCGAAATTTCTCACTTTGGATACAATACGGCCGATGGCGACTATGGTCACGTTGTAATCACCAAACATATTCTAGATGGCGTTCCAATCTGGGCACTTTACGGCCATCTTGATTCGGCTTCGATAGAAGGGAAATCGGTCGGTCAGAAGGTGAATGCTGGTGAAGTAATATGTTGGATGGGTGCCCACCATGAAAATGGTGGTTGGGAGCCTCACCTACATTTTCAATTATCATATCAAGAACCGAAAACTCACGATATGCCGGGAGTTGTAGCGCCTAGTGACCGAGATGAGGCTCTGCAAATCTATCCCGATCCAAGATTGGTTTTGGGAGCTCTCTACTAAACTGTTGAAAGATATGTCTTGAGGCCATCAATCGCAGTCATCTCGGATGGGTCAATACCATTCATGACAGCCAATGCGATACTCACCCAATCAGTTATGTGCGCAGCGATTAGAAGGCTCTCAAGGAGGCTTTCTCCTTCACAATCTAGCAACCAAGAATCGCCTGGTTGAAGGTTCTCCATCATCCAGTTGATCCGCGCGCGCACGCGTGAATGTGTGTGCGGGCTTGAGAGGTATAGCAATGCTTGAGATGATGAGTTTCTATTCCAAGCCACTATCTCATTGTGATTCATTTCTGGTAATTGGACGGGACGGGAAAATCTCTCAGAGTTCTCGTTTAATTGATTTGTAAATCGAACACCAACCGGTGCCATTTCACTAGCTGAAACTATGGCGATATCTCGTTCAGACATTCCCTTCGCCATTGCGGCAACTCTACCATCACCGCCGACTATATCTGCCGAATTCGAACCAGAGCGTAATCGATCTAACATCTGGGTGATTTCTTCCTCTGATGGCCGTGGAATAATCCCTAATGCCCAGCAGATAGATAGTTGACTTCCGAATATATGCCCAAATGCAGAGCGTGGCATTTGCCCAGAAGGAACTGAAATACATAGTGCCTCATCACTTTGCGAAAGCAAATCTTCCAATTCTCCACCCGAACAGATTCCTACTACAACACCTCCATCTTCGAGTGCTTGGCGAACGCCATCTAGAGTCTCTTCAGTATTACCTGAATATGAGGTAGCCAAGACTAGCCAATCGGGACCCCACCATGACGGTAAACCGTAATTATTCCAAACCACAAATGGAAGACCACCTGCATCATCCGCTAGGGCTGAAAGGAACATCCCTCCTGCACCAGAGCCGCCCATTCCTAGGCAGACTACTCCACTCCAATCCATGTCTGCTTCTATTTCTATATCTGCAAACATTGCAGCCTCTAGGTCATCGACAAATTTTCTGGTAAATCCAACCATGTCAGATTTGTCGTGTTTTTCGAGAAGTGATTCAAAATCTGGCTCAGACATTTTCACTCCTCTCCCGTGTGTCCTGGCAGTGCCATCCATAAGTCGTCTATGAAAGCGATGCGTAAGTTTGGTACAGAACCATCATCATCGTAGGGAAGAGCCACAGTTACCACACGGTAATCTGTAGGATCCATTACCTCTGCGCCAGAACTATCCCGATTCAGTACATCAACTACAATTTGATCGGTAAACCTACTCACAACACTGGCCTTTTCCATATCTCTCCAAGTCGCTCCAGTTCTCTCATTTCGGTCCAATCTCCGAAGGGTTGGACCATCCTTCTGCCAAGCAGACACAAGCCAGTGTTCTTTCTTCAGGCGAATAACATCACCAAGGCCATATGCTGGTTTGCGATAAGACAGCGTTAGCCTAGTGACTTCCGCCCCTTCCCTCATACCTACTAGTGTCGATGTTTCTTTTGTTGTTCCACCAAATCTTCGAACCAATCTTCTAGCCCAAGTTCTTGCCAGAGCCTTGGAACCAAGTTGTAAGTCCCAACCTCCAGTCACAGGACCTTCTTTGGTGATGAAAAACATCGGGTCTGATTCTAATTCATTGAGCAATTCATCTAGAGTTGCTCTTAGGTCCTTCAACTCATCCTCAGATAATCGGCGCCCTGCACTCCTAAGTTGCATGGTCGCCTCAAAATATGCCCCTGCTTTTCGGGTGCAAGCAGGACAAACAGCATTACTAGTCTGCAATAGTACCTCATGCTGGTCCGAGAATTGGTAGCCTTCCAATTGTCCTTCGACGTTTACATGGAGGCGAGCTGTTCTCTCATCAATTGGCTGATAGGCCATATCTACAGCGACATTACTTGCTCCATCTGTAACACCGAGGTTTTCTCTAAGTCTCAGCTCTCCCAATTCCTCGTCTTCAATGGTGACCCAGCGCTTCTCTACTTCGTGCATTCCGCACTTTGCACAGCGGTGTTGTTGGATGCGCTCAGGTACTTCTGAAAATACAGTTCTAGCTCTCAAACAATCCTCGCAAAGGCGCTCGGATGTGAGTGGAGGGGGTGAACCACATGCGATACAAAACGCTGCGCCATCCATACTGCTCCCCCGCCAACCGGCAAGCCCGCCCCGTTTGAAAGGTTGGTGAGCCGGTCGAAGGCTAATTCGGCCCCCTTTGGGGCCGAAATTAGAAGAAATTAGGATTATTCTTCCTCAGCAGCCTTTGGTTGTTCATCGGAAAGAGATTCTAATTCTGCCTCTAGAGAAGAAATTGATGAAAATAAATCTCGGCTGAACCAAATTACTAATCCAAGCATGATTGCATAGGCTATGTAGGCTTCAGCGATACCAGTCAAGATATCGCCTCCTGATCTAGCTCATTCTTTCTATCAGAAACTTCAGCAGCAAGACGATATCGCTTGTTGGAAAGCAATAGTAAACCCGTAAATAAAATACACATCAGTCCAAAACTGATCAACATGAATGAGCGTACATCTGGACTCATCCCTATTGTTTCAGTTGACTCGATAACTAAAACCTCAGGATGAGTTGTTTCCCACCAGGTGGTTGCACCCGCAGTAATCGGAACCAGAGCGAACCCGAATAATCCGACCGCAGATAGAGTATCTCGGGTTTGTTGTGTGTCGGGTTGTGATTGACGAGAATAGAGTAGGAATAGGGCAACCGCAGTGAGTAAGGCGAAGGAATTGAGCCTAATATCACCCCAATCCCAAGGCCGACCCCATTCTGCAGATGCCCAAATTGGACCGGAAGTAATTACTCCTAATCCAAAAATTACACCGAGATCGGACCCACTCTGGAAATAAACCCAAGCGTCTTCACTACGCTTGAGGTACCACATCAATGAGCCATAAAATAGGACGCTAAAGGATAAAAATGAACACCAAGCAAATGGGACATGGAGATAGAGGATTCTGTAGGCTTCCGGAGCCCCCCAACAGCCGCCTCCAGTGCATGGTTTCAACCCGGGAGCATACTCCAAACCAAGAATTGTAACAAATACGATACCTGCAAGTCCAAGATATGTCAGATAATAGCCTGAATCACGAAAAACCATTTTCTCACCATTCAATCCTCAGGGATGATGACTGCCATTGCCCACAATAAAACCACTGTCAACCATGCTATCGCGAGGTCTCCGATTGGTTCACCGAGTGCTAATTCAAAACTCATTCCATTACTCATTATCGAAGTTAGAGCGCTAGTCATTTGTAGGAACGGCCAGATTAACACTAGTTGTAGTAAAATTCCTGCTACGGCGCCGGATCTCGTAAGATCAGATACCATCAGATGCAAAGCTGAGGCGGCCACACTCAAATCGATGATTACGAATGCGAATAACCACAGCCACAACATAACATCAGAATTCATTGCTTCCAATGCTGTATCGTCGGCAATAACAAACCATGAGACGTAAATTATTGGCAGTGGCAGAATCAATGAGACACCCATTATGGAAAACCAACCTCTTGAGCCGGCACCGGACATAGCCCTCCACCAATCACCCGCCCTTTCCTCAGAGAGACGTTTGATTATGGCAGGAGTTACGATTGCTGTGATGAAGGCAGGAGTTAGAGTTAGAGCGGCTAACAAATCATAATTTTCACTGCTCCTAGCGATATCTGTAGACAGTGTAAATGCTAGCAATAAGGCGACCAAGGCAGGGACTCCGCGTCCAATGGTGTCGATTGGATTGCGTCTTTCAAGCCTACAAGCCCAAGCAACTAATTCCATGTGTGAATCAGCGGAGCAGGGTTCTGGAAGATTTGCAATTTCTAATTTTGATTGCTGGACTGTGCTTGTTAATTCCGAGGTTTCACTAATCGTGACAATTCTGTCGCAAGCGGTAATGACTTCGGGGTCGTGAGTCGCAACTAGAATTCCATGACCCCTCTCTCCTAGGGCCCTTAACCACCCTAACAATAATCCTCTAGATGATCGATCAAGACCCTCTGAAGGTTCATCAAGAAGCACGACTGATGGCTCAGAATTTAGAGCGACTGGAACAAGCGCGGATAGAACCGCCACTCTTCTCCGCAAACCACCAGAGAGTTTGCAAATTCTATCCTCTGCTCGATGTCCAAGGCCCCATTCGGAGAGGATTTGGTACAATCCTTGCGGATTATCTGCCCGTCCAGCGACTCTGCAAGCACCACGAATCCTTTCGAATACAGTTTCGTCACCAGACATCCCCTCGGTTTGCAAACAAAGTCCGAACCCAGTGATATCTCCTCGCTGACCTTCTGAGTCTCTGACGGTAGTTTCTATGCCCTGGTCATTTCTGAGGATTTGACCCTTGGACATAGGGTGCAAACCTGCTAAAGATTCCAACAAAGTGGACTTACCTGACCCGTTTACTCCTAGCAAAGCAACGACTTCGCCACCGGAGAGTGAAAAGTCAACGCCTCGAAGCACCTTACGGGTGTCTCTGTCGACAACCAACCCGCGGGCTGAGAGCAAAGTTCGCGCGCTCACGATATCTCCCACTAGCAGCCTGCGTTTGAGTAATTCCATCGAAGTCCCTATGCATATAGAGCCTCTGTCGAGGCTCGAGGGAGAGGACTGGCTACCGCTGACTATGAGTTTGTTTGGTCCGATCTAACGGGGTCTGATTGGGCCGCATTGGGGCTGTTTCTAGTAGTCGCCATAACACCATACATCGTTGCTTGGAAACAAGACACCAGTATTGCCCTAGCCACAGTTTTGTCGTTGTTATTGGTAACTTTCTATCAAATGATTATTGACATGGGTTTCCTTGATTTCACACCTATTGCCTTCCTTTCAATAATCCCAAAGATTGCAGGTCATCCCGACCAAATTCATCGCTTCATCACCTCTGCTTGGCTTCATGCAAATTGGATACATGTTCTAGGAAATATATTGGTGATCGCTCTAGCAGGTGTCCCCCTCGAGCAAAGAATGGGAAAATTACGCTGGATTATGGTGTATTTCCTTGGGTTATTCGGGGGTAATATCGCATGGGTGTTGACGCATCCTGATTCGATAAGCCCCGCACTTGGTGCAAGCGGGGCTGCTTTCGGCATTCTTGGTGCTTACATGGCATGCTGGCCAAATGATAGAATTGAATTCCCTCTGCTCTTCTTCATTCGAGCCTGGCCTGTTTGGGGAATCGTAGCATTCAGACTAGGTATTGAAGTCTGGAATATGTATCAAATCGAAGCGGGTCAATCGGTAACAAATGTAGCTCACATGGCCCATCTTGGAGGCTTCATGCTCGCCTGGGTTTTAGCAAGGCCAATCGCAAGGGGTGCTCCTTCCGAGTTGGATGATTCTAGCGATATTTCCATTGCTGGTTCTGCCGCCTCCAAGGCGGCAAGAGATGCGGCCACTGCGAAGATGGGGAGTCTCGAATCAGATCCTTGGTCAGAAGCAGGAGATGGTTTGAAAGAAGAGGCTGCTAGAATACTCAAGAGACTAAGGGAAGAAGGTGATGAACTTGAAACCCGAAGAGCCTGGTTAGAGGAGCTTGCAGAACAGGTACTTTGTCCTGTTTGTAATGGAGAGGTCCATGCTGTAATTTCTGGACAGAATTGTACCCTAAAATGCGCCCATTCCAAAAACCACATCAAGTGGCCATGAAGACGCCTTGATGGGTCTTGTACGGGTTCGGCTTATACCCCGAACTTTGCTGGCTCTGCTTGCAGAGCCATGTCTGGAAGGCGCCTAAACCTCACTCCGATGGTACTAGTTGCCATGATTCTAGTCATGGATATGGGAGTGGGGGTGTCTGCATCCACTACTACTCAAACTGAAGATTTGACACCTAAGGAAAGGCCGGAAAATTGGCCACCTGCACTAATGTGTGGAGAGGTCATTTGCGACCCCATAGACCGTTCCATTCGAAGCCCACCATTCGATGCAGGACTCCCTGTTGAGGATGAGGGATGGTGGTTCAGCTATTGGTATGATTTAGATTCTGATGGTATGGATGATCGATTGCAAAGAATCATTGCGGGCCAACGTGAATCTGTCTCGTCAACAGCAATAATTGGATTAGATGGTAGACCTACGGTTGCAATTGTTGTCGATTATGCTTGGCACCCTGGCCCTAGTGACACAGCTGCTCTAAGTGAAGTTCTCGAATCTCATGGTTGGGAGCAAGAGGGATCCTGGTTCTTCGAAATGGATATTCTAGATAGCATAGTTCTCGACCACGTACCGGTTAGTGCTCTAATTGAGATTTGGCAACTAGATGGAGTTGTTATGGTTGAACAACAGAACCTAATAGCCCCATATCTAGACACTGCTACTCGAGGTTCTAAGGTTAGAGATTCAGAACGATATGACGAAACTATGAGAGATTTCGGTTATGATGGTTCAGGGATTGTTATTGCTATTCTCGATACAGGAGTCGATAACGAACACTTCTCTTTAGACGATTTCTCGGATGATAACGATGACAATGAGAATGACCCTGACGATCTTCCAGACCCAAAGTGGATTGCGGGTTGTGACGCTGTATCTCCAAATCAAAATGACTGTAACAATGAAGGCACTTACGACCCTGATGATGGAAATGGACATGGTACACACGTTGCTGGAATCGCTCTTGGAACAGGAGACTCCCGTCGTATCAACCAAGGCTATGCTCCAGGCGCCTATCTTGTAGACGTCAAGGTGATGACTGATACCGGTGGCACTACTAGTGGCGGGGATAACTCAGCGGGCACCCTCAAAGGCATAAATTGGGTAGTAGCGAATGTTGATACCGACTGGGGTAACAACGACTCCAGCGAAGGAATCCAAGTTATGTCGATGTCTTTCGGTGGAGTAGACGACCCTAACGGTGACGACCCAGGGGACAATGGTACTTCAGCCGGCGCTAGAGCAGTGAACCAAGCGGCTGAAGCAGGTATAGTTCCAGTCGCAGCGATTGGTAATGATGGAAGAAGAAGAGTCACCTCTGTTGGAGCCGCAGATCAAGCAATTACAGTGGGATCTATTGATGATAAAGACACTATCGATAGAGGTGATGACTCAATCGCTTCATACTCTAACTCTGGTCCAAGAGAAGATGATGGAGATAATAACAGAGAGGAGGAGCTCAAACCGGATGTCGTAGCTCCAGGAAGCGATATTATGTCTGCAGCTCACGCTGCTTCATCTAGCCAATTACCTGGCACACCAAAACCACTTGCTGAGGATAGTTACACGGAACAAAGCGGGACGAGTATGGCGTGTCCCGCGGTTGCAGGTTTAGTAGCGGTTATTTTACAAATTAGTGAAGAAGAAGGACTAGACCTTGATCCTGCCGAAATCAAGGAATTATTGAGAGAAAATTCTGAACCTAAAGGCGAGGCATCAGAGCCAGATATTTCCGATACGTGGAATGAAAAATATGGGTTCGGAATCATTGATGGAAATCTAATTCTATCCGCCCTTTTGGGAGAAGGCGGAGGCGATCCAGGAGGCGGGAATACAACAGAACCTCCTCCTCCCGGAGAGGGCAATTGGTTGGTCTATGAAAGACCGATTGAAGATTCTTGGTTAGTCGAAGGTGAGACATACTCAGTCAGAGGCCACATCGACGAAGATGCGGAGACAAATGGCACCATAGAAGAAGTACAAGTCAAAATTACTTACACTCACAAACCGGAAGGATCTCCAACTCAAGAAGAAATTCTTGTCGATTGGCATACAGCTCAAGGTACAGTAAATTGGACTACAGATTTCACCATTCCTGACTTCGAAGAGGATGAAATAAACGCCTTACAAATCAAAATCTCAGTACAGGCTCGCAATGAATGGGATCAATGGAGCAATAAACAAAGACAAAATCACGATATTGGCCGTGTAGGACTAACACTGGATAGCCCAAGTGGGCAAAATGCAGTCGAAGGTAATGTCCAATTTGAAGGCGAATATGAAACCGTCAACGGTGGGACCTTACAGTGGCGAATAGGAAAGGAAGATTGGGTAGACGAACGAACCTATGCTGGCTCGGGTGGAACAACAGATATGTTCAATTTTATTTGGGATTCCACCCAACATCCTGATGGGGTACATCGCATATCATTACGATTTGTTAGTGGCACAAGCGTTCGATCTGAGGAAGTCAGGGTCACTTTGGAAATTGATAACCAAGCCCCTGCTCCTGACTTGGTGTTTAGAAGTGGAATAATTGTATCAGAATGGGGCATACCACTATCCGAGACTTATGTCAACTCCTTCGTCGACGTAAGTGCTGAAATTCGTAATGATGGAGACCAATCGGCTACCAATGTAGTTGTTTACCTACTCGAAGAGGGTATGAGAAAATATGAGTTAACAATACCCACAATCGACTCAGGCGATATTGTTGATGTCACTCTATACTGGAATCCCCTAACGGTTGGCCAACGTGAGATTAGCATCGCCTTAGACCCAGGGGATGCAATACTGGAAATTGATGAGACAAATAATGACCAGAGCCTTGAATTTGATGTAATTCAAAGGCCCGAAGGTGTGGATTTGGCATTTTCGAACGGGGCCTTCACCACCACTCCTACAATTCCAAGACCTGGAGAGCAATTCAAAATTAACGCTCGTGTGGACAACCTAGGTTCATCGGCGGCTGAAGAAATTGAGGCTGAACTTCATCTTTACACTGAACGGGGATGGGAGTTGACCTCCTCGACTACAATCCCTAGGATAGAGGGCGGTTCTGATTGGAGTATTTCCTTTGCCCAAACTAACGAAGAAAGTGGCGCATTCAAATTCCGAATTTCCCTTAGTGGCCCTGTTCTATCCGATATCGATTGGTCAAATAATCAAGCAGAATGGAATGTACTAATCGAGAAGAGTACCGTCTCCGGAGGGAGAGCATTGAACTTCCAGACAGGTGAAACTCCCGTGGATGTAATTGACTTAGATGGCGAAGGAATTGTCGTAACTTCGAAAGATTCTGGGCTATCACTTTACAGGCTCAACTCCAACAAAGGAATGACTGCCTGCTCAAATTTGTTGGAAGAAAAATGGTCTGGTGATTTTGTCGCTGCACCTTCCTCCGATGGTATCGCACACATAGTCTGGACACGTCGCTTCCTAGATACTAGTGGCTATCTGAAGCAGACGGTTTCATACTCTACAATAGACTCGGCATGTGAGATGCGACCAATTCAAGACTTGATGGACCCAATTCTATTATCCGATGGAAAATATTGGGGAGTTGACATCGATGTCGATGGAACAAAATTATTGGTTGCGGGATATCATCGTGACTTGCTGACTGGCGGAACTTATCAAGATCTAACTAGTATATTCATCTTGGAAGCAGATGCACCCACATCTTCTAACGATTGGAGACTAACGCCGAATGCAATTTCAGACATTGATGTAGTAGCAGGATACACAGACCCCGTACAAATCGAGTATGGCGAAGAGGATGGTCATATCCTATACCAATCAATGCGTAATGATACTACAGGGAATGACCGACTAGGTCTTTGGTATGCGCATGGAGACATAAAGCAATCATCTTGGACATACAAGAAGGCGGTTGGAGACCATGCATCTTTGCCCCAGATGAAGGTTCATACAATAGATGATGAAGATAGGTTAGTTGTTGCTTGGAAAGAAGGCTCGGGAGTAACTAGTGAGCTAATTACTCGTATCGTTGATGATACCTTCAGCACCTTCGACAATTCATCTATGCAAATATCTGCTAGAGGCTTGTCTCAAATCGTCTTCACAGAAACCTCTCGGGGAATCCAAGTAATGCACGATATGGTAGGCCCAGGAGGCCCACAAGTCCACTACGGAATGATAAATTCTGAGGCCCCTTGGATGGCAATATCAAATCGAATTTCTGATGGGTGGCTCCATTCAGTTAGTCGTTCACCGGATAGTGGTGAGGCAGTAATTATTCACACTTCAACACAAGGTTGGGTGATTAGGTCAGTAATAGATGATAGTAAACCAAATTCAGGGACAACAGACATTCTAGAAGATCTAAGATTCCAGCTTGGTTTAGATGAAGGAAGTTTCAATATTTTAGTCGGAGGGGTCGCAATTGCGGTTCTGTTACTCTGCACTATTGTTCTGGGAGTTATGTCGACTCGTGCAATACGTTGGATGGGAGGGCGAAGACGGAAAACAGCTCAAGGTATCGTGATGCTAGAAGATGATGTAGTAGATGTAATCGATGAGGATGACATTCCCGTTGAAACAATAGATACTTCATCCATTGTCGAAGTTGTTGACGTGGAAGTTGCCAATACATCCCCAAGACGAGATAGGCGACAACGACGAGCAACACAACAAGAGGTTGCCCCACTCCCTCCGGCTGTACCACATTTAACACAAACTCCGACAAATGACGGAATAGTTGCTGAGCCATTACCTTCTATGGGAGATGCGCCACCCTTACCAGGACTGCCACCTATTGCCAAGCCAGTGATTTGTCCCGAATGTGGTAGTCGTTTTGATGTCGCATTCGATCTAAAGATGACGCGCTGTCCAATCTGTGCACTGCGAATAGATCTATGAGGTCGAATTATGCGCAGATTGCATTTAGCATCTGCTTCTGAAAGGCGCTTGGCTTGGTTAAAAGAAAGACTGCCCACTATCCAGCTAAGTGCAGGGGCATTAACGTTCGAAGAACCAAAACCACGTTGGGGGGCTCCGGTGAATGAACAAGTTGAGTTTACTTGCGCAGCCAAGGCAGAAGCTGCCGCTAGAGAAGGTGTTGTAAGCCAAATGGCTGGGAAAGAACTAGCTGATATTGTAATTGTTTCAGATACCATTGTTACCGATCCTGATGACTCATTAATGCCAATGGGAAAACCTGAGGATGAGCAACATGCAATGGCTATGTTGCTGAGGCTTTCCGGAACCCGACATCGAGTATGGTCCTCAACCGCACTAGTATACCCCGCAAATGGCCAAGGTGAACATTCTTTACACGGTGGATGGAGTGCAGATATTTGGACAGAATCAGCGGTTGTTGAATTCAATCAATTATCGCAAGAACGACTCATTGAATTAGTCAGTAGTGAGTCGTGGAAAGGAAAGGCGGGAGCGTATGATTTGGCAGGTGCTGCCTCTCAAGATACTAGGTTGGTTGAGGGCGAGGAAGTAACAGTACTTGGCTTCGCACCATCTGCTATTTCTAAATTAGAATCGAACTAGGGTTTATCGATTCCGAGATTCCCACCAATTGGGGTCTTTCTCGGCCTTTTCGACCAGTTTTCTAAGAGCATCTAGGGTCTTATCATGAAAATGGTGCTCTATACCTTCTGTGTCAATATGTGCTGTCTCTTCATCTACTCCAAGAACGATAAGAAATCTGACTAGAAGGCTATGTCTTTCTCGCAAATTTGCCGCTGCTTTTCTGCCTTCTTCCGTGAGTAATGCCCCATGATAGCGTTTGTACTCTACCAGGCCTTCTTCGTCTAGTCTTTGCAACATCTTAGTTACCGAGGGGCGAGCAACTGCTAATGATTCTGCAATTCGTGCAGGCTTTGCCCTACCTTCGACCAGTTCTAATTCATGTAGAACCTCTAGATAATCTTCTACTCTAACCGAGTGGCGTTTGGAACGACGCACTCCATCTGCCTCGTGAGCAGAACGAAGTGCGTCGAGTCTGTCAGCGTCCAATTTCACACCTCAACAAATGAAACTCCGCCGTGCTTTAGGACAAACTCGCGCTGTAGATCATCAAACCAATCTAACATCTTTGAAGAAAAACGCACTGCTACTACTTCATCATCCATCAGTAAATCATCCTGGATACCTTTCAGAGTCCCCGGTGCTGCTCCACAAGACACACAAGCACCGTCCAAATCGATGACCAAAGATAGAGCGTAGGAGCCAGTATGCATTTTCTCAAGTTCTGATTTTGCTAAAATAAGCCCCCCTCCATGGCCATCGAGTGCCGCCCTCACAGGCCCTAGTCTAGACATCAAAGCGGGAATGATATCAGTGTGGTCGGATTCTACCAATTCGAGAAGAGAAAGGGAGCGGAGTCTATCCAATTCTTCTGGGTCATTCGCTTCTAATACCCTCTTTTCCGCTTCCTTTTGCATAGTCGCCTCAACTTGTAGGCGATATGCTTCGGCTAGTTCGTCTCCATCTTCCACATCCCGCGGGGTGTGTCACTCCTACTTCTGATTGACCATATTTTGCTTTGATGCAACGACCGTCTATGACGGTCGCATTCAAAAGGGGCGGTTCATACCAAATATTGAGGCATAACAATGGCACCCGACAAACCGGTCCTCGAAATCAGTAACTTGCATGCTGGAATCGATGATACACCAATTCTTCGCGGTATAAATCTCGAGATACCCGCTGGTGAAATCCACGCCATAATGGGCCGGAATGGAAGTGGTAAGACAACCACTGCGAACATTATCATGGGTCATCCAGACTTCGATGTCACAGATGGGTCAGTGGAGCTAGATGGCGAGGACCTGTTGGAAATGGAACCGTGGGAGAGGGCCAGAGAGGGAGTTTTCCTTTCGTTCCAATATCCACAGGCGGTTCCAGGCTTGCAAGTCGGCAACTTCCTTCGAAAGTCAGTAGCCGCAATCAGAGGTGAAGATGCTGCAAAAGGCGCTGAATTCCGCAAAACGCTGAAGGACGCCATGACTGAACTTGATATTGATCGTTCATTCCTAGGTAGATACGTCAACGATGGATTCAGTGGCGGCGAGAAAAAACGCTTTGAGATCCTACAACTAATGCTACTTCAACCGAAGTTGGCGATCTTAGATGAGACAGATTCTGGACTAGATATAGATGGAATTAGAACTGTTGCAAAAGGCATTAATGCGGCAGTTCGTGGAACCGACTCTGGCGCTTTAATCATCACACATTATTCTCGTATTCTAGAGCATGTTCAGCCTGACAAGGTGCATGTCTTAATCAAGGGAAGAATCGTCAAGTCGGGTGGTCCAGAACTAGCTCTTGAATTAGAAGAAAGAGGATATGAGTGGTTGGAAACCGAAGCGGAAAATTCCGCCTAATTATGAAATTAAGAACGTGAGTGAAAATTATGGCAGCAACAGAAGCACGTGAAGCAGTAGGCGAATACAAAGCCGGCTGGCATGACCCAGAGAATGCTACAATCCGTTTTGATTTCGGACTTTCAGAGCAAGTCGTCCGAGACATCTCTGCTCTCAAAAATGAGCCAGAATGGATGACAGAATTACGAGTTAAAGCATTCCACCACTTCGATAACAGACCTATGCCAACCTGGGGAAATATGTCGATGTTGGAAGAAATTGATTTCGATAAAGTATGTTACTATCTTCGTTCGTCTGATGCCACAGAAAAGGATTGGGAAGATGTACCTGAGGACATCCGAAATACGTTCGACAAATTAGGAATCCCAGAAGCAGAACAAAAGTGGCTATCTGGCGTAACCGCTCAATATGAATCAGAAGCGGTTTATCACTCAATTCGAGAGGACTTAGAGCAACAAGGCGTGATTTTCCTAGATATGGATTCTGGACTCAGGGAATATCCTGAACTTGTCAAGAAATGGTTTTGTTCTGTAGTTCCATATCAAGATAACAAATTCAGCGCACTAAATACAGCAGTTTGGTCTGGTGGTTCATTCATCTATGTTCCAAAGGGAGTTCATGTTGAAATGCCAGTACAGGCATACTTCCGAATTAATGCCAAGAACATGGGTCAGTTCGAGAGAACCCTGATCATTGCCGATGAGGGAAGCAGTATCCACTATGTCGAAGGATGCACTGCTCCAACCTACTCTACAGATTCCCTGCATTCTGCAGTCGTCGAATTAATTGCCCTCCCTGGAGCACACATTCGATATAGTACCGTACAGAATTGGAGTACCAATGTCTACAACCTTGTAACAAAGCGTGGAATTGCCCACGAGAATGCCAAGATAGAATGGGTCGATGGAAACATCGGCAGTAAGTTGACCATGAAGTATCCGGCTGTTATCCTCAAAGGAGAGGGAAGTCACGCTGAGGTGATTTCGGTCGCTTACTCCGGTAAAGGCCAGCACCAAGATGCTGGTGCAAAAATTCACCATCTTGCGAGTAACACAACCTCAAAGATCCTTTCAAAATCGATTTCAAAAGACGGTGGGAGAGGCTCCTACCGAGGTATGGTATCAGTATCTCCTAAAGCGGAGAATTGCAAGTTGAATGTTGTATGCGACGCCCTAATCCTTGACGATGGATCACGCTCCGACACCTACCCCACTATGGAAGTTGCAAACCCAAGCGCTCGCTGTGAACACGAAGCTAGTGTATCCAAGGTAAGTGACGAACAGGTTTTCTATCTGATGAGCAGAGGGCACTCGGAGGAAGAAGCATTGGCAATGATTGTCAATGGATTCTTCGAACCTTTCACCCGAGAATTACCGATGGAGTATGCGGTTGAACTCAACAAATTGATGGCCCTTGAAATGGAAGGAAGTATCGGTTGATTGGGGTGGTAACTTGGACGCTGCAAGCCTGTACAAGTCATTAGACCCACCTGACAGGGCTGACCATCTTTGGCGTTACACACCTTGGAAAAGAGTTCATCCAAGTGGTGACTTAGATGAGATTCTAATCGCAGCCTCACCTAAATTGACCTTGACAAATTTGGATGATAGTTCTGCACTAGTCGGAATCTCTGTCGAAGAAGGAGTTGTGGGAGCAGAAGTTTTGCCTGAATCGGATGAGGTTACCGCCTCTTTTATTAGAGCCGCAGCAAAAGATTCGGTCTATACCTTGAGAGTTGAGAACAATTTCGTTGCTAATTCGCCTGTAGTTTTAGACATCGATACAGGAGATTCTAATTGTGCTCTACATTTGACTTTGGATATTGGAAGAAATTGCGAATTCGAATTAATCACCCAAATTAGTGGAGCCGCCCCTTGGACAGGATTTCTTCGAACGGGTAGAATCGGCGATGGTAGCATACTCAATGATGTTGTAATTGGTCACACAGATGCTGGGATTCTACTCAGAGTGGATAGTATTGCAATCGGCCGCGACGCACAAGTAAAGGCAGGAACTGTTAGTTCAGGTAGTGAGAGAACAAAGGCGGATTTGAGATACAAAATGGGTGAAACCGGTGGACACCTAAACGTTCTAGGTTCAATTCTATCAGCAAAAGAAATGCACCTCGACCATCACATTGAGATTCACCACGATGCTCCAGAAACCTTCAGTCGTCTGGACTGGCATTCTGCATGTGGGGGTAATTCTCGCACCGTTGGTACCGGAATGCTTCGAGTCGCAAAGGGTTCTAGAGGAGCTGATGCAGGTCAACTATTCCACAATCTGCTTCTATCCGATAAGGCTGAAGCTGATTCAATTCCTGAACTCGAAGTTAGCGAACACGATGTAGTAGGATGTGGACACGGGACTGCCAATGGCCCGGTAGATGAAGACCAAATGTTCTACCTAGAATCCAGAGGCTTCGATACAGAGGAAGCGAAGGATGCTCTAGTCGCTGCATTCCTAAATTCTACACTTGTTGAAATGGGCAGTGAGGCGCTTCACATTTGGTTAGCAGAGCACCTACAAGATGAATTAGAAGACCTCAAATCTTGAGGAATCAATTTGGACTGAGAATACCTCGCATCTGCATGGACCACGACCATTGCTCAGCAATTATGTGTGAATGTGGCTTTCGTGGAGCAGCAATTCCTATGCGACAACACATGGAATGTCCACGATGTAGAAGAGTTGTTGAAGCCTGTTGTGAAGGAGTTCCTGATTACTCACAATAGTCATCCTGAGCGATCTCTGTAACTCGATAGAAGAGCGGCCAGAAGAATACCTGCAACAACACCGAATGCGAGACCTTGATCTTCCATCGTAGAACCCGCAAGATCACGAAATGTGAATCCCATAACCGTGCACATTGGAATCACAAAAATTGCGAATCGGCTTACTCTCTGAGCATTTGTAGGAGGTACTCCCATAGGCCTTAGAGTGATGGAGCCGGCTTTTTCTAACACCTGCCAATCAACCACTTCTGCTCCAATTCGTAATCTTTGCAATACTGCAGGACGTATGCCTGGATCGGCAGATTTCTCATGCAAAATTTCCCCTCTACCGGTTACAATTCTAACTCTCTTTAAACTGTCACGAATTCCTAGTAATTTCTCCGTCGCACCAGCGGCCATCGGTGCATCTAGACCATGCATGTCGAAGGTTAGCACACCTCTCTCACGACGGATTCGTTCTCCTACATCCCATGCGCCATCTGTTTCATCGGAGAGATGGGCCATTTCGGCTCGTAATGCTGCGACTTCAGCAGCGCGAGCTTTTTCTCTGGCTTGGCCTTTTTCAGCGTGATTACGCACTCTTGCCAGAGCAAACATTAGAACTACAGCGCCGACACCTAAACCGAGGACAAAACCTGTCCTCAAAGCAGGGATAACCCCGTCCTCAGCCATGCCTCTAGCAAAGAAGGCCATCATTGAACCCATGACTGTAACCATCATTCCAATGACGACTGATATAGCAAAGGCATCGCGCACGCGTACCTCCACCATAATGGGGCGGATAGGTTCATGTGGATAGAACCCATCGACGATATAATGACCACCACCGAGGAAGGTCTATTCAAGAATGGGCGTAAAGATAGGAAGAGAGAATCCAAGATTGGCCGTAACTTTGCGGCCATAGCAGGAACCTACCTTATTCTGCTATTTTTAATTCCGCTTACATTGCCAACAGATTCAATTCCTGACCTTTCAGGGCGCGCTAATCGATTTGACTATGCCACAATTGACGGAACTTGGTCTTGGGGAAATAATGACAATAGCGATTACGAACATGCAGGGCACAACCAATCTGCAAATGGGGGGTCTTTTGCATGGACTGACCTAAATCCAATTGCAGCAACTGTTTACGCCATAGGCGACTTAAACTGTCATCAGAAGTATTACCGCTCTTGGGAAATTAATGGCAATCAGTTGGCAGTATGTGTACGTGATGTTGGAATTTTATTCGGATTCGTTGCTTGTTGTTTACTCTGGCAGCAGAGGGGCTTGAACAGATGGACCGTGCGAGATACCTTTCTGTCAATGTTCTCTGATGAATCATTGGAGAGATTTTACTACGATGATCGTAGAATGATGTTGATGTTTGTAATAATCGGATTGGGGCTCGGTCCTATGGCGATAGATGGGTTCACTCAGTTACTTACATCATATGAGTCGACTAATACTATGAGGATACTAACAGGAATTCCTGCCGGATTTATTGGAGGTTGGATTTTCTCTGCTATGTTTTCTGCTAGACCTAATGAATTCGAAAGCGCGGAAGAGGTTCGTCTTCCGGCAAATGCTACTCTACGCATGATTTGAGGGTTAATTTTCTTGCCACCAAGTTACCAAATCACTTGGTCCGGCAGGTGGAGGTGAATCGGATTTTCCATTGCCTAAAATCGCCAATCTTTCTATCGTATCTCTAACTGCATTTGGGTGCTCACCAGAACGTACGATTTGCCCCATTGCAAAACGAGGATGGGTATCTGGATTACTTGCTATCCACTTTGCTAGAGCCTTCCTTAGTGGCCAAAGGACAAGCGCGAGAATTCCAAAAGAATGAGATTCATCTCTCAATTGGTTTCGAGCAGCATCTCTACCTAGCAAAGACTTGTGTTGGTTTACCCATTTACTCCTGTCTGCCAAAAATCGCAAAACCTTGTGGCAATGAGAATCAGAAACCGCCCTAACTGGGCCTTGCGATTCACGTAACTCATTGACGTCTGCTGAAGGGAGTAATGCCAAAGTTCCACATATGGAAGATATTGAGTGAGCCAAAACAGACTTCGGGACATCAATCCTCTCATCTTCTGATATCTCTTCAAGTGCCATAGAATATTCAATTTGTGAATCTCTTAGAACGCGCCAAGGTGCTTTACCATCTAGCCAGTCATTTAGATTCCTAGCTGGTTCGACACCTAAGCCATCTAACACCGTTTGACCTTTTGTCGATTTGATTAGGCGTTTTAGCATGAATCGTTCAATGGCTTCAGTAGAGACATTGAGCGGAGTTGGGCGAGAGTGGAGGAACTTTCTCACATGTAGTGTTAATTTCCGTCGAAACTCCTTCTCGGTAGATTCATTCGACACCGGCCCGATTATGGCTCCCATATCGAATGGAGTAGGCATCTCAATATCGCCCGAAAGTAAGGATGCGTAACCTGCTCGAATTGCTTTTTGTAATTCTGTAGTCTCGAAGTATTCGGCTTTATCTGACATCATCCTTAGTGTTCCAGATTGTATCCTTTTCATTGCTACCTCAGGATCACAATCTACCCATATGCAAAGATCAGGGATTAGTGCGGCAGAATTAATTTGAGCGACTCTCTCAACCCCTAATGAGCCAACAATCCCTTGGTAAACTAGTGAAGAATGGACATTTCTCTCACTTACAACAATCCTACCTTCTTCTAGTCGAGGAAGTATCCAGCCGTGAGAATGGTCCACTCTATCTGCTGCAAAGAATCCTGCTTCCTCTTCTGGAGTATGGGTATTTTGTCTAACTGAATCTATAGCAAGTCTACCCAACGGGTGGTCACGACGAGGCTCTCCTGTAATCTCAACCGAAGTGAAGCAAAATTCCTTTTCCAGCACCTCGCCGACTACCTTGGTCGCTAGGCCTTTGCCGGAGCCATCACCTCCTTCGATGGTGATTAGGTACAAGTTAACCCTCCACTAATCCAAACTGTTTTCGACTCAGGTAACTAAGACCCATACCCATCAAAATGAATAGAGGGCCAATGAACATCAATCCCTGACTCCAAAGGCCAAGATAAGCCAATAATTGGGTGCGAAAGTGACTCTTACCATTGTAAGCTTCAACCCCGCCAAGAATTCCGGCGATTCCTGCAAGAAGAGTTACAGCCCCAATTATTGTTGTAATTAGAACAGATTCTCGGAGAAAACTTTCCCCTCGCATATCAGTTTCCTGAGGATCCCCCTCTCCTTCGGTCAGAGTGACAATGATTTGGGTATGGTCTCCTGGAATCAATAGAATTCGCTGAGTGATATGATTAGGATGTTCGACAACAATTATTGAGGATTTTCTTGGCACCTCTAGGATAGAAAAACGACCTCCAGAATCTGTAATATCTCTGCCAATTTCAAGATTTTCGCCATCATAGAGAATCACGGTCACATCTTCCATACCCTCTCCTCCGGATGAATTGTCGATAAGAGCGGCAAATACTGCTCCGTTAACGTCAGCCTTGAGTCCCGAATCGTCGAGCTGTCCGCTTAGAACATCTCCGATATCGGCACTAATGTGCAGGCTA
>JAZAAK010000047.1:0-63460 GCA_036138175.1 Thermoplasmatota archaeon
CACGCTCGTGTAGTGTAGTTCGGTCCATCATGACGGACTCTCGATCCGTCGACCCGGGTTCAAATCCCGGCACGAGCACCATAGAACAATTTGAGATTCAATGGAAATAGAATCCGTCAGAACGGTCTTAAATGCACCTTCGTTGGAGTAGTAAGGTTCAGATGCGTGTAGAACACGATGTGAAGCTCACTTTTGATGATGTATTGATTAGACCTAAGCGCAGTACGCTGGTTTCACGATCGGACGTTACTTTGGTCCGCGAATTTACATTCCGTCACTCCGATGCTACGTGGACCGGCGTACCAATTGTTTCTGCGAATATGGACACCACAGGACTATTTAGCGTGGCTGCAGAACTACAGAAACACCAAATGATGACTTGTATGCAAAAATTCTACTCAACCAGAGATTATTCAGCTGCTTGGAAAGATGGAATTGACCCAGAATACGTTGCTGTTACCTGTGGCTCCACCGACAATTCCTTCGATTTACTAAAGCGCAAGATGGATACTAATTCTGGCACTAAATTGATTTGTATTGATGTTGCAAACGGTTATCGTGAGGTGTTTTTGGATTTCGTAAAGAGAGTCAGGAATGAATTTCCATCCTCAATAATTATCGCCGGTAATGTCGCAACCCGAGAAATGACTGAAGCGTTAATTCTAGCCGGTGCGGACATTGTCAAAGTTGGAATAGGACCAGGTTCGGTATGTACAACTCGAAAAGTAGCAGGTGTCGGTTATCCTCAACTTTCTGCAATTGCAGAATGCGCAGACGCAGCACATGGTTTGGCTGGACACGTTATGGCCGATGGAGGTTGTTCAAGTCCTGGTGATGTAGCCAAAGCCTTCGCAGCCGGAGCCGACTTCGTAATGTTAGGCGGGATGTTTGCTGGCCATGATGAATCGGGTGGAGAACTTGTCACTGGAGAAAATGGGAAACAGTACAAGTCATTCTACGGAATGTCTAGCGCCAAGGCTATGGAAACTCACTATGGGGAAGTTGCAAAGCATCGGGCTCCAGAAGGTAAAGAGGTTCGAGTCCCTTACCGAGGGGCTTTGGAAATTACAGTTCAGGCTATCCTTGGAGGAGTTCGTTCTGCATGCTCATACGTAGGTGCTCGGCGAATCAAGGACTTGCCAAAATGTACCACATTCATTCGAGTCACTCAAACTACCAATGAAGTTTATCAGAGATTCAATGTTGAGGAATAATCAATATTTCATAGATTCTTGTGGGCAAAAGCCTACATCCTAAATTGCTAACAGACAGATGTGGATGAAATCCTAGTAATCGCTGCTATTGGCGCCTTCTTTGCTGCTGCATTAACGGTCCCAGCCGGGTTTGGGCTTTCGACTATACTTACTCCATTCGCCTTGCTACTAATGCCACCACATGAGGCTGTTGCAGTAGTTGCCGTTGTACATGGTGCACACAACGCTGCAAAATGCTGGAGTATGTGGGATTCTGTGGATTTAACCGCCTTCAAGCATTATGGAATTTGGTTAGTTATTGGTGCGGTATTAGGGGCCATTTTACAGAATGAGGTACCTCAAAATCCTTTATTGGTAATAATCGGATTATTTTTGATTATTCTCCCAATTCTGACAATATCCGAAAAATGGACTGGATATCGTATTCCAGAAGCAAATGACCGAATCGGCGGATTTGGTTCAGGATTCATGGGTGGGTTGTCTGGTCACCAAGGAGCTCTGCGTGCAATGTTCCTCACTCGCAGACTACCCGACAAAATGGCTTATGCTGCGACTGCGAGTATTCTTGCACTATGCGTAGATCTCTCCCGAATTCCTGTTTATCTTATCTTTAGACCTGAGGAACTACTAGCACACTCCCAAATCACGCTGGTTCTAGTCGTCTCGGCAATCATTGGAGTTAGGGTTGGGAAAAGGTGGTTGAAGGCTTTGAAATCGACATGGATCCATAATGGTGTAATGATTGGAATAGTCGCTAGTGGCATATTCTATATCTGGGAAGGATTGGCTTAATCCCTTCAAATGTCTAATACAACTTGTGCCATCCAGCCAGGTCCTTCAAACGAAGGTACACCCTCAACTCCATCGACAATTTCTCCCAAACCTACTTCTCTCACAACAAGGTCATGAAGAGTTACTGCCTTGACCTCGATTTCCAATTCAACGTCTCTAGATTCAACCCACAAAACTTGGGCTCGGAGATATTCCTCGTCAAGCGATAATTCTGATTCAACCAGCCATTTATCTTCGACGTAAGAATTGTACAATACCTCTTCTAACCATCTGACGAGGGTGCGTTCAATATCTGCACTACCAAACGGTATATTCCATTCAGTAACATGACGTATGTGTCCCTCTAGATATTCTGATCCTCTATCAGAAAGTTGGATCCCCTGTAGGGCAAGAGCTGATTCCCTGAGAATACCGGTTGGACTATCTGAGAATGCCCTAAACCCAATATCTGCAGTAGTAGGCATTACCCACCAAGACATATTCTCACCAATGCCTCTGAGGGGGTGTTATGTGATGAAACCTAAGGGATACGAACTAATCATTCGTACACAATTCTCCTTGACTGGGGAAACTAGTAGGGTCTTTCGGATTTGTATTCCATTTATTTTCACACTTGTTATTGTAGCCATCGCCATCAGAATCAACGAATGCATCTGCGGCATCGAATGGGTCGAAATCGAAGTAAAATTCCCATCCAGACCACATTCCATCATTATCATGATCTTGGTGGTAAACCTCAGACCCATCAGCCCATCCATCTCCGTCCGTATCAGCTAATACAGGGTCGGTCTTATTTTGGAATTCTTCGTAATTTGTATAATTCTCCAAGTCATCATAGAAACGACCTCCCTTATCGGTAGTTGGGTCGATGTGACATTCAGCATTTTGTTGATTATCCCAACCTGGACAATACCTATTCAGTAAATGCGTCCGATTCAGACCATCATCATCGAAATCTTCGGAACCGTCATCAATACCATCTAAATCGGAATCGGGCATTCTTGGATCCATTGGCCCTCTTGCACCGAGAGCATCGAGGGTATTGTTGTCAACCAGACCCAGGCTAATCGCTCTCTCGGATGCAGATACCTCCCAACCATCAGCTAGTAAATCACCATCTGTGTCATCATCAACAGGGTTGGTGTCCCATCTATCAGGGGCTTCTAGAGCGTTGAGAAGGGTGTCATTATCGATATCAAAATTAGAGTCCGGCATAGAACCGAATGATGGATCTAGAGCCCATCTTCCATCACTTGGGATTGTGAATCCAGTCAAATTCATCTCATGAATGAAATATTTAGGGTCAAGAATACCATCTCCATTACGATCTCCAGATGTTTGGAAACCCTTGAGATAACTATCCCAAACCCATCCACCTGGACCAAGTCCACATTCGACCATACTTGTACATCCAATTGGTAACCAATTCTGAGTGGTTATCCAAAGACTGTGGGAATTTGTATTCTGCTGTACTGAAAATACCTGCATCTCCCAACCATCCGGTTGGCCATCATCATCGGTATCATTGTCCAATGGATTTGTTGCAGATTGCCAAGGTCGAGGAATATACAGGACCTCTCCTCCATCTGAAAGTCCATCATCATCAGTATCTGCATTGTTTGCATGAGTGATGTACTGGTCTTGACCATTGATTACCTCTTCTCCGTCATTCAAACCATCGTTATCCGTATCAAACATTGAGGCATTGGTGAAGTAAACTGAACCATTCCACATAAATCCGTCAACGGCTTCAGTAAAGTCTTCCAATCCATCACTATCTGTGTCTCTATCGCTAGCGTTAGTGAATGTTTCATAATATTCAGTAGAATCAGACAATCCATCTCGATCGGTGTCGTAAACTCCTGGGTCTGAATAAACAGTAACATCTCGAACTCCCATATCCACGACTCTAATGGTCCAGCCAATAACTTCGATACCATCAATCAGGCCATCGCCGTCTGTGTCCTGAACTAGTGGGTCTGTTGAACGTCCCAAAATCGCCCAATCTCCTTCTGGCTGATTAAAATCCGAGTCAGGGCTAAATTTAGCCCGATATTCATCTAGATTGGTAAATCGCTCATGATCTTCAACAACGATCGCTAGGTCTTGGAGACGACTAGTGACTTCTTGACCTACTTCGACGTTGATTGCGTAACCATATCCTTCGGTTGGTGTTTTGACGGGGATGTTGACATATTGGCTGTCCTGAACTGTTCTCACCCACATTATAGTACGATTAACCTGTACGAAATCTCCGATTTCCACAACAATATTGTGTACTGTGGAGATACCGACCAAATCAGTGTAGCGAACGACTCCATCGCCATCTGCATCGTAGCCATCTAAATCAGGGTCTTCTTCGGCGTTGCTACCGTCGTTAGGATGAATGCCACTATGATACTCCCATCCGTCGGGCATACCATCGCTGTCGGTATCAGCGATTAATGGATTGGTGAAATTGACTGCACCCCAGGTATAGGCCACCTCATATTCTTCTACATTATTCAAGCCATCTTCATCACCATCGCCGTAGGCGTCGGTGGAATTCGCGGGGTTTAGTAAAGTGTTGTAACAATACTCGAATCCATCAGGCATCCCATCGCCATCTGTGTCCCAATCACCCGGCCCATTTAGGCGACCATCGCCATCCATGTCTTCATTGAACCAGGTTAAATCGCCAACTCCGCTCATCAAATCAGTGTATGGGGCGTCTAATCGTATGGTTCCGAATTGAGGAACACCACAATGAACTTGTAATTCTTGGGAACCATAACCGACCTCGATTCTATCTGGGATTAAATCACCATCGCTGTCTTCCTCCAGTGGATTAGTGTCGTATATTTCCTCAAGATAATTCGGTAATGAATCTGGGCCCTGTCTGTCGATATCTAGAACTGAATCACAGGAATGATCGCCGTTTGGGCCAACAGGTAGAGTATTCCAAGTGCTAGTTCCAATGATTAACTGCATTTCAGCCTCAACTTGGGGTGTGAGTAAAGGACATCCCCAGTTTGGATTCAATGGATCTAATAGAGTCACAGGCCCTTGGGGAGTTTGCACAGTTTCAGTGTAAAGTGATTCCCAGCGGTCATTCAAACCATCGCCGTCACTATCGCTAGCGGTCGGGTTTGTTCCAATAGCTGCTTCCTGTTCATTGGTTAGGCCGTCTCTGTCTGGGTCGCCGAATGGACCGTTGTCTGGGTCTGGGAATGTTTCATTTTGTTCACCTGTATCCTCTCCATCAGCATTTGTATTTTCAATATCGGTATCATCAGGCTCCCCACTGTCCAATGGGTCCAATCCGTTAGCAACTTCCCAGCCGTCTTCTAGGCCGTCGCCATCAGTGTCGGGATTATCGGAATCTGTACCGTAAAGAGTCTGTTCCATCCTATCCGGAAGACCGTCTTCATCAGAATCTCTACCTGCCTCTTGAGTCTCAGCATCCGAGATTATAACATCCGATCCAGCGGGCTCGAATCCACCAGATTCAGTAGTCGAAAGTCCTGCGTCAATTATGGTGTAGAACCCTGCTAGACATAGTGTCACGGCAATCGCCGCAACTGCGTATTGATTGTGATTCAAAGCCAAAATTCTCACCCAACCCCTTACGGGGTTGCTCTGTTGACTTGAGTCATGAATATAATGTTTCAGCGATAACGCATCTCTAACATCAGTCTGCTATATCAACGGATGAGGATAAAAATACGTCAACTGAAACACTGTTGAATCTACACTTTAGTTTCCCACGCCTTCCGTAAGCACGTTCCCAGCAAGCCAATAATACGCCTCCTGAAATAGCTGGATGAAATGCATTTTTTATGGTGATTTTTACACCTCCGTGTTCGTCAAATGACTCTGCAGATTCAACCGCTCCTAGACCATTCATCGACAGATGTCTGCGCCCTATTCCAATCCAATCATCAGGCTTTGAAATTAAAATATGTAAGCCGGAATCAAAATGCATTTGTCTCATTGAATCAGCCGCTGATGTCCACCATAACTTACGTTCGTCATCTTCAATAGGCCATTCGATATCTCGCCTTCCCGATTCAATAGTGGATATGTATGGAAGACAAAACTCTTCAAATCTTAATATGAGGTCTCTGTGAATAATCATTTTTCTTTTATTCATTATTGACCAAACTCCTCTAGATTTTACCCTTAGGTCTTCCCATGATTCTTCTGTCAATTCGTAATTTACAGAATTGCTATCTGTACATGGCCAGAGAGGAATTATTTGAGAGGGGTTTGGTAAGTCCTTATGATCAAGGGTCAAATTAACAATTAGACCATCTTGAGAACTCTGAGACCATACAAAACGATGACGTTTTGTTGTAGCAATTTCCCATGCGGAAGTAAGTAAACCTGAGCATATTGGTGATGAGGCGGGACTTTCAACAAGCAATCTAACTTCGTCATCATCCTCTAATTTTCTATACACTCCAAGGCCTCTTGTTTGCCAATCTAGTAAAATTTCCGTCCAATTCTTAGGGTCTCTACTAGAGTGGATTTTAACACCTGAATTTTTCAAGAAAAATTCTCCATGCTCTAAAGCCGCATGGGCTAATCTACGACCTAAGCTCTGACCTAGCCTTTGTTCTAAACCCAAAAACCATATCTCAAATCCCTGGGTGGAGAATCTAGCACCGTAATGATTGATTTTTGAGGAATAATTGTCTTTTATCAATCCGTTAGAAAGGTATAGCCATCGTTGTTTTATGCTTTCGACAGGGTCAGATGGAGATCTATTTCGATTGAGGAAATCAAAAAATCCCATGCGATCATCCATTGATGAATTTGTCAATTCGATCGAAGGCTGTTGATAATACTTCGATGGGAGGCAAGCAGACCATACGAAAATGTCCGGAACCGAATTCAGGAGAGAACCCAGAGCCATGCACAACCAAAACATGTTGTTGGTGGAGAAGATCTAGAACCCATTGTTTGTCTGAAGTTACGGATTCATCTGTAATCCTGACAAATAGGTAGAAAGCACCTCCTGGCGCTTCGCACTCCAATCCATCTATCTGTGAAATTCTATCCTTGCAATAATCTAATCTTTGCTTTACTCTGGACCGATGCCCTTCTAGCCAATCATGTTCATCGGTTAAGCCAGCCAAGTAGCCATGCTGGGCGGGAGTAGAAGCACACAAGCGACTTCTCAATAGTCTCTCAACTCCATCACGAACCAACTCTAGCCGTCCTTCAGGGTCATGCCATGCCATGTAGCCAATACGCCAACCTGGAGCGAAGTATACCTTAGAAACCCCATTTAGAACGATTACTGGAGAGGATTTCGATCTTGAGGCTATGGAGCAGAGTTTGTCTGTGAAATCAAGTGCATCGTAGATTTCATCAGCAATAATGGTGCACTTGGGATATTCTTTGGTGATCTCTAGTAAGGTATCTATTTCAGAAGCAGTGACTACATTTCCTGTAGGATTATTTGGATTAATTATTACAAGTAGACGAACACTATCGTCCATCTTGGCTTTGATATCTTCCAGATCAATTCGCCAGCCATCGTTTGGATTGAGGCGATATTCAATTGTGCTAGCGCCATACATCTGAGGATAAGCCATGTAGGGAGGATAATGAGGACCTGGAGCCAGTACTTTTGACCCCTCTTCTAGAAATGCGGCGAAGATTATTTGCAGGGCTTCGGTTACTCCGTGTGTAACATACACATCATCTTCTGAACAATCCCAGCCTTTGCCGGATTCAGCTTTGGCAATCGCCTGCCTAAGAGAAGGAATTCCGTATGAAGGTCCGTAGCCATTATCCTGAGAATCCAATGCCTGTTTGTAGGCAGAAATCATATGTTCAGGAGTTGGTAATCCTTCGTATGCCAATGGGTCTCCAATGTTTAGCCGAATAATTTCATGCCCTTGTTTCTCCAACTCAACGGCAGGAACTACTACATCTCTAATCGCATATTCGATTGCAGCGGCACGCGCAGAAACATCAACTTGTTCGACCATTTCTGTCACAACCCGAGTAGATTACGAGCGGCTTCCAATGCATCGGGTATGCCATCCGAGTTTGAACCACCGCCTTGAGCCATTGTCGGTCGCCCTCCTCCTCCACCATCTATGTGCCCGGCTATGGCGGCAAGAATTTCTGTGGCGTCATGTTTCTCAGCCGCGAGTGAACCTTCAGTGCTAGCTACGATTAGTTTCCCCCCTCCATCTCTAGTTCCAAGAACCGCTAGTGTCGGATTTTGAGGGTCTCGTGTTAATTGACTTAGCATAGACATAACTGCTTTCATATCGCCGTCAACTTCCATAACGGCATAGCGAATTCCGTCCTTTTCTATGGCACCATCGCCACCTCCGCTGGTCCGCAATCTAACGATTTCGGCCTCCAAAGATTCAATCTTCTTCTGCTGAGTTTTCCACTCAACAAAGAAACGTGAAACCGCACTTGGAAGGTCCTCAGGAGATACCCCTAGGACTTCACTTGATTCGTTCAAGAGGCGTTCCTGAATTCGCGCGTGCTCGCGTGCCGTCTCCCCTGCCACGATTTGCAGACGCTCGACCCCGTCTTGGACTTGACTAGACCGGATGATGCGAAGTTCAGAAACTTCACCGGTATTGTTGTGATGCGTTCCTCCACAAGCCTGCACATCGTGGTCGCCGATTTTGATTATTCGAATCTGACTATGTTTGGGCGGACCGCCCTGATATAATTCGAAGCCGAATTGCACGTCTGCTTCTGCTCTATCTAGAACTAATTTTTCTACAAGAGGATTCTTTTCGATGATATCATTTGCATGATCTTCAATCTTATCCAAATCATCCCGAGAAAGTCTGGAGTAGTGAGTTAAGTCAATTCTTGCATATCGCCCACCCTTGTTCGAACCGGCTTGCCAAATGTGTGGACCTAGTATAGCACGAGCGCTTCCGCCTACGATGTGGACTGCGGTGTGGTGATCCATTAGTTGCCGTCTTCTTTCCCAATCGATTTTACCAGTAATATCTCCCTCTTCGACGGAGGAATTAGTTAAGTGATAAATTACTCCACTTTCTATTCTAGTATCGACCACTTTTGCGGTTCCTAAACTTCCTTGGTCGCCCAGTTGACCGCCCCCCTCGGGATAGAATAGAGTACTATCCAAAACAACAGAATGAGTAGGCATTTCCACAACCTCTGACGATAGATTTAGTGAGGCGATTTGTGTGTTTGTTAATGGCTTACAATCGAGAACCACTGCACTGAATTCAGTTTGACTTGTGTCTAAATAGTAATCTTGTCGAGTGGGGGGGAAGTCCGTTTGGAAAATATGGCCCTTTTCTTTACCCTTTGCAGCGGCCTTTGTTCTCTCTGCATTTCTAGCTGCCATATCAGCAGCGAAGCCTACTCTAACAGAGAGATTTGTCCAACCCAATTTTCTTGCTATGGAAACTACCATTTCCGGATTAAGACCTCTTTCTTCTGCTAAACGAAATAGTATCTCGTCTGGCGCATTATGAGAATCTTGTGGAAGTTCTCTAAGTGCAGTTCTAACCGCAGCTTCACCCTTTCTCAACATCTCATGATAGCGAGCCTCTTCTAATTCTAGAATGGCCAGAATTCCGTCCCTACTCTGGACAAATCCATCCATATCGAGGTGAGTGTCAATGTGATGGGCGGCTAAATCTCGTAATGAGGCGTCAATGCCTAAATCCCCCTTCATTCTACAAACTCTACGTGCCATCATCCGAACAAGATAGCCCGCTTTTGCGTTACTAGGCACTAAGCCATCACCTAGCATATTGCAAATTGCATGCATGTGATCAGGGATTGCATAAATCGATGAAAGAGGCTCAGTAAGGCGTTTTAAGTCGCAAACCGATATGTCCACGCCGCCGTCTCCCAATCTTTCAACGAGTCTCTGGTACAATGAGTCGACATCGGTTCCAACATCTATATTGAGGATTCCAGCAAGTTTAGATAATTCAGCAAGTAAGTCATCTGTATCGACACCCAATCCTAATCCTTCAACCATCGAATTAAAGCCGGCGATTTGCTTCAACCAACCGACGGACTCGGGATAGATCGCTTCGTAAATTGTAGAGGTCCCTGCCGCAGCCCAACAAAACCTCTCCAAACCATACCCTGTGTCTATAATCTGTAGAGGCATTTCTCTGTATCGAAGTCCTTTGATTTCGACATCGCCGTCTTCATGCTCCTCTAGATTCATGAAAACTAGAGTAGCTAACTCCAGCCCACCGACAATGACTTCCAGAGCCGGACCTGCATTTCCGCCACCGGACCACGGATTTTCGATATAGGTAATATCAGCTGGCTCTATTCCAAATGTGTTAACCAGCATATCATCACAATATCTAACACATTGATCAATCCAGTAAATCACATCTCCATCATCTGGTCGATTAAAGGCGTGATGAGCCATCATTTCGAAGGTGGTTAAATGCCTACCAGAACGACCTACTGCAGCTACATCGGTCAATCGAATACAAGGCTGGCTTATCCCCAGAGGATTTGCCGGCGGAGGCACCAATCCACTAGTTACATGCGGCTGGAAATCAGCAATTGAGGCTATGGTCAAGTGAATATCATCTCGCCATCGGGCCAATACTGGATATGGGTCTATTCTAGCATGTCCTCTCTGCTCAAAGTAATCGAGGAAGGTCTCACGCATGGCATCTTTCAATTCTTTTCCACGCATGGGAAAACCCTTGATTATTGGATTGCCAATAAACGTGTATGAGTCTTCAACCGTATCACCAGAAGTTGTGCGATTTTCGTCTCGTGACCAAAACCTGAGGTCAGTGACAGAACACACTCTGCACGAGTGTCCTGACTCTTCCCAAAAGGGAATATTGGTCTCTCCGAACGCCATCACCTCCCCTCCCTATAGTCTACCCATCGAACAAGTCGTCTTGAAAGCAATTGTTCATTCTGCTGCGTCGCGTTGAAATCAATGGTGCTTCACGAGTTGTCATGAGCGCTGCTTGGCGTGAGCATCTCCAAAGTGATGGAAATGGGCGAATGCGCATCTCCAAACATGGTTCTATGCTAACTGATGCAGTATTAATTTCAGATCAAAATCACATGGATGCTCATAGTGACGACCGTTCTCCAGAGCAACTATGCAATAGTGCAGGAATTCCTGGAATCGTCGGTGATGCTTGGGCAATGGCTGATTGGCATTTTGGCTATGGCTTTCCAATTGGAGGAGTTGTTGCGACCGACGTAAATGCAGGTGAATTAGGAGGTGCAATATCTCCTGGAGGAGTTGGTTTCGACATCAATTGTGGAGTTCGTCTATGTTCCCTAGATGTAGAGATATCAGACATTAAACCTAAATCCTTAGTTGGCGCGCTTGCAAATCAAATCCCTGCTGGTGCTACCAGCAAAGGTGGCGTTCAACTAGATGAGACGACAATAGCTTCTGTTCTTTCAGAGGGGGCGAAAGCTGCAATCGATATGGGGTGGGGTGAATCTGAAGATTTGCTGGCAATAGAATCCAATGGGTTGTTGGAGAGTATTGAAAGAAATATTGGTGAAAGAGCTCAGAAACGTGGAATGAAGGCTCTTGGGACATTAGGTTCAGGCAATCACTTCCTTGAATTGCAAGTAGTAGACAGAATAGAAGATCCTATTGCAGCCAATGCATATGGCTTGAGAGAAGGGCAAGTAACCGCGATGATTCACACAGGGTCAAGAGGACTCGGCCATCAGGTATGTAGTGAACATGTGGCAACAATAGAGAGAAAATATCAACGCGATGGAAACCATTGGGTCGCTCCAGATTGGGATTATCGTTTACGGGATAGACAACTTGCAGCAGCACCGATTTACAGTAGGGAAGGAGCAGCCTATCTTGATGCGATGCGAGCGGCTGGAAATTACGCATTTGCAAACCGTTCTGCACTAACACAAAGATTGAGAAATGTGCTTAGAACTCAACTTGGATCTGATGGAGAGCTAAATGTTGTATACGATGTCAGTCACAATATAGCAAAAGTCGAGGAACATGTTGTTCATGGTAAATCTTGCAAATGTTGTGTCCATAGAAAAGGTGCGACCAGGGCCTTAGGCGGAGATCATCCAGAGCTTGCGAACAGATTCTCAAGTGTTGGCCAGCCTGTTTTGGTACCGGGTGACATGGGAACCGCTTCTTGGGTTTTGGCGGGACCAAAGAAAGGGGCTAATGATGCATTTTCTTCGTCTTGCCACGGAGCCGGGAGACAGTTGTCTAGAACAGCAGCAAGGAAATCCGTCGATTCATTAGCCCTAAGAGAAAGACTTGAGGCCTCTGGAATTCATGTTCGAGCGAAAACTCCGAATGTGCTTGCTGAAGAAGCGCCGGAGGCATACAAAGATGTTGACGAGGTAATTGCTCTTACAAATAAAGCGAATCTGGCTAGACCTGTGGCCAGACTGAGGCCGTTTGCTGTGATTAAAGGATGACAAAAAGATATCACTGTCTTTCACGATATTCTATTTCAATAACGTCGCCGTCTACCATGACATAATTTTCGTATTCGAAATTCTGTTGACCATTTACAAACATCACGACTTCATTATTGTCGTTAGCAACATGATTCAGAATATGTCTGTCATCAAATTCCTCACCCCAGATAGCAAAGAATGCACCTATTGTTGCGTTCATTTGCCCTGGAGTTTCTATATGGAGCCTTCCGGTATTATCGTGTGTATGCACACCACGCATTCCATTTGGACAGACTGAATCTTGTATTCCGACATCTTCGGGTATTGCAACATCCTCGTCGTTGATTGAAATTGAAAGTGTTGCGTGAATATGGTTGATATTCCCGCTGTGATCCGCTAAACAGACTTCTAAAATTTCCCAATCAGGATATTCGGAATCAGAATCCAGCAATACAAAACCTGCGAATGCTATTGTGCAGACTAAGCCTGATGTAAGGAAAACTTGCACTTTATCCATGAACCCCCGACCGATCAATCGATAATGAATGATGTCCTGAGAAGATCATGGTTGATGCAAGTTCGACACCGGAATGGTGGGATTCCGCGAAACAAGCAATCTCAACCTCAGATACCTTGCTTAATGATTTGATTGCAGAATTTGAGGAGCCTTCATTGAGAAGTCGAGGCGACCTATTTGCGACATTAATCAAATCAATTGTTGGACAACAAATTTCGGTGGTTGCTGCCTCAGTAATATGGTCCCGATTCGAGGATTTTTTAGGTGAAATAACACCAGAATCGATACTTGCAAAAACCCATAAAGAAATCAAAGAAGTGGGATTGTCTAACAGAAAGGTCGAATATATTCTGGGAATAGCTCAGGCTTGGATAGATGGATTTGGTGAAATTGATTGGGATACTATGAGCGACGAAGAAGTAATCGAGGAACTCGTAAAATTGCGCGGTGTGGGTCGCTGGACGGTACAAATGCTGCTAATTTTCGCCTTATTGCGTCAGGATGTTTTTCCGATTGATGATATTGGATTAATCAGAGGTATGGAGAAATTATACAACTCAGGAAAAGCATTGGAAAAATCTCAGTTGTATGAGATTTCTGAAAATTGGAAACCATACCGTACTATGGGCGTCTGGTATATTTGGAGATCAATAGATCCAGAACCCGTGGAATATTGACTCACATCGAATATCCGCGTTTTGGTTGGTTTGGAATCTGAGGAGTATTGCCGGATTGGACTCCATCTGCCTCTTCCATAATTATCGTAAGTAGTGTGTGAACAAGCGTCCTCAAATCCTCTATTTCCCCTCTCAATTCTTCCACAGTAACCTCATCGCTATGCTTATCCAAGTCCCCATCCCCCATCGAGGAGAATTCATCCCCCCAAACAAAAGTTCGAATTTCTCGGGTCTATAAACTGGACAGGTTAGCCTGTCGGCTAAATTGGGTTTCGCATACAGTTCAGATGTATTTCGAATCTATGAATGTTGAATGATATCATTCGCTTTCGGAATCATCATCTTCATACTCATATTCTTCATCTTCGTATTCGTAATCTTCTTCGTAATATGAGTCGTCATCGTCGTAGTAATAGTCATCATCACCACTCCTGGACCTGCTAACGAAGAATCCTACCATAGCAACTGCAACGAGGAATATACCTCCCATAATGAGGTAAACCGTATTTTCATCAGTTCCTTCGTCGGTAATCGGTGCTTGCACTACTAACCCGCTTACTGGATGTGCAGGATTGTCAAAGTCATCATCAACAATAATGTACAATACTGGCTGCCCAGGTGCTCCAGCAACCCATTCGAATCTTGCATATACTGATGAGGTCTCAGCAGACAAATCAAGTTCTATACCACTTGATTCTGTTTCCCACTTTCCGTCTCCAGTCAGTTCGTAGAGGTTAATCTCTATCGTACCATCTCTCTTTCCACTGTTGGACCAATATGTCTCAATTACAACAGTAGTATCTTGGAGAGGGTCCTTTGGCGTAACAACAACGTTGTCTAGAGATGGATTGAACTCCATCACTCTCAGTGCAACAGCTCTTGGGGATTGTTCACTACCCAAGCCTTGGATTTCATTTCCTGCCTTATCTGTTGAAGTCACCCAGAACATGATTCTATCACCATTTTCAATTGTAAATCCTTCAAGATTTGGTGTGAAGTCAAGTTTTCCTTGGAATACCTGACTCCCTTCCTCCACCAACAAGATGCTTATACTACCGGTATCTTCTGTACCTGCAACCGGCTGGTTATCTCTTAGGTAAATCCAAGCCAATTCAAGATCGGAATCAGGCATACCTATTTCATCAACAATGGTCAAGGATACAAGAACTTCTTCGAGAAGATCAGATTCCAACACAGTTAGAGATGAATCTGGATAACTCATTTGATCAAACAGAACAGTTGGGGATTTACTGTCCACTGTGATTTTACCATCGGTATTCGTTGAGGTAGTTCCTATTCCTGGAACATTCAGGACAGTTGTGGTTACATTCATTGTAGGATTGAATGGTGCCCGCATCGGTAGTGTCATCGAAGCATACCATGCTCCCTCTTCACTAACATCCGCAAGAGAACTAATGACTTCTGTACCATAAACTAAGGTCATCTCTACTTGTAAGTCATCAGGAACTTCGGTGAATATTTCTCCTGAACCTGCATAGAATACTCCACCGGTCATCTGGAACTCATCACCTTGCCTCAGGTATAGGTGAGCGTCATCTGTGACTACTAGTGGAGGTGTCAAATCAGACATTCCAGAAGCTACGGCAACAAGTGAATTGTCTAGCACCCAAGTCAACTCTCCGATGTTATTTACATATGCGACTTCAGTAATCTCATCGATGATGCTGACACTTGGTTTGCATCCAAATTGACCTTCTTCCCAAGGGTATTCCCATGATAGTTCAAACATCATTGCGAGTTCTATAACCGCTGGGGTGATTTGCTGTGTTTGTACAGTTAATGGAGACACCATAGAGTCGTCTGCAGTCCATAAATCACCAGTAACAGGATTGTAGGAAATCTCGCCTAGATTGTCATCGAGGCGATCCCCACATAGCATTATGGTGATATTATCCAAGGTTTGCAACCCATTAGGTTCGCTTATCTGCATAGTAAAGGTATGAGGAACTCCTGCAAGAAGATACCCTGTGTATCTATCTAAGTTGAATCCATTGTTTACAATTTCAGTAGGCTCATCAGTAGCCACGATTACACTAGCCCAAGAGTTATCGGCACCTGGACCGCCACCGGTTCCGCCTTGTTGATAACTCAACCCCGCCCAATCAGTTCCTTCGAGATAAATGTGAACCGGACTGTTGAAAGATTGTCCGGAAACATCAATTCCAGCAAAACTCACCTGTTGCTCACCGGTCATTCCAGCGGAAAGTGGTTGAACTTGTGAAAGATATTCTTCTTCTTCAGCGATACCGTTTGAGTTAGTATCATCAGAATCAGCTCTCCAGTAGTGCATTGTTAATGTTTCACCTCTAGCCTGTGGCTCTTCTATAGTAACATACAGAGTGAGAGGTTGAGATGGATCCCAGACCTTTCCGTTAGCATTTTGCAGACCAGATGGAGTCATTACCTGAAGTGGTCCTGCAGTCGGAGGGGTGTAGTCATTGACCATTACCACAATCGGTGGTTGGCCAGATGTGTCCTCGCCGCCTATAGAACCTGATAGTGGTCCAATTCTGAATAGTTCTGGAGATGCTGCGATTTCCGATAGTCCGGTTGGCGTACTAAATGTTCCAGAGAACACTCCATTGTCATAGGAATCCAGCAGCAAGAGGGATCCCGATAGATTTAGTCGAACTTGGAAATCAGACCCCATTGGCCTTGTATCAACTGAGTTCTGGAATCTAACCGAGCCTGTCACGTTGATTTCACTGCCCTCCAAAATTGGGAATGGATAGAAGGTTGAGAACTGATTCGAAATTAGACGGTTATACTGATCACGAATTTCAAATGAGTCAATTTGTAAATCATTCTCTACTGCATTGCCTGTAGTGCCGCTAGCGGAGTTAGAAGGCCATATAGAGGCTCCATCACCATCGATTGCTTGAGCAATCCAATTAATTCGGTCTAAATCATTCCAGTTCCATGAGATATCAAATTTCCATGTAACCTGAACATCCATCCAACCGTCTCCGCCATCTACAACAGATACTGTGCTAGAAGATGTGTCAAGAGACATTAACTGAGAGCCGGATGTCTGAGAGAATGCAACCGAACCGGAATTCATACCCCATGAACCATCATCAGAGTTACTTACCTCAAAGGAAATGGTTTCTCCATCTGAAGCATGACCATCCAATGAAATGGTTTCTAATTCGGAGTTATCATACAAATGTCGGTGATTTGTGACAATTTCATACATTGAACCATCTGGATAGAAAATCTGTGGAACCGCGAAATCTTTGTTTGTAATCATCAATTCATGCAATATCTGTCCATTAATAGAAATCTGCCCTGCGGGTGCAGTGATATTTGTTGGTATGTTGATATTCACTGCGCTAGGGTTTTCAGCAGCAGCAGTAGTGTGGTAGTTTGCAAGAGAAGTTGTCAAATCTGAAACTGTCTCGTACAGCGAATAAGATACTGCTAATCTAGAAAGCGTAACTGTTTGAGTTGTAGAACTATCTAATGTAATCTCAACTTCTTTCCAATCTCTTGAATTGGCATTTGTATCTGTCCAGGAGCTGCTCATAGCTGATATTGAAGCAACCTGATTCGGAGAGAATGCAAAGTAGGTCAAGTATTGGTCCGATGAGGAGGTGTATTTTTGATATCCATTGATTCCAATGTTAATTGAACCGTCAAAGCCATCGGAATCGGAAGTGATCGCTAATAGTCCAGAATGAGCGATTGCACCATCTGGAATTAGGATAGTCAAAGTCTCTTGCACTCCCGATGTAAGCGATACATCTAGAGATGTGTAACCCATTTGATTAGGGTTGGAACTTGCTTCTTCTGGCAACATTGTAGTTTGCCAACCTAGATGCCCACGTCCCTGTGAGTATGGGAAGTCCCAATCGTCATAATCATCCTCAGCAACATCAATTGCAACATCTCTTGCAGGCTCAGCATAAATTGGTGTGATTAACATCTCATCGATGTATCCATTTGGTGGCAATGTCACTTCAATTGCATATCCATTAATCGGATTAGTGAAGGAAACATAACCTCCTTGAGTATTATTTGCAATATTATTTCCATTTGAATCAAGTACCTGTACGAGTACATTGTTAGATGCATTTCCTAGGAAATTAATTCTCTTTATTGGCCTAACCGAATCAATGTAATCTGATGTGATGGTACTTGTAATGGCTGTTGCATTAAGCAAATTATCAATCACCTCAACTCCAGACGGTATGTTCCAGCCATTGAAATCGAACAATTCTGCGGAGAGAATTCTAGGACCTCCAACTTCAACTTGCCTAATTATTGGAGTGGAAATTGTACTTGATGAAGACAATTCCAATCTTACATTGACTGTTGGGTGAGTTGCAGAATCTAGTCCAGCCAGATTAATTGGGAAATCAATAGAATCAAAACCAATAATTGGCTCTTGGGTAACCGCATCAATAATTGATCCAGTTACTGTCGAATTATCGTCGATTTTACCTTCAATTTCTACTATACCCATGTTGAAAGAGTCAAATCCGTTCATTTCAATTGGTTGACTTATCCAATCTCCAGGGCTGCTGAAATGCCCTTGCCTTACTCCGACATTATCTATGAACCATCCCTGCTGAAGTGAACTTGAGTAACCATACTTATCAGCAGCAATGAACTTGAATCTAACATCGCTACCGGCCCATTCTGCCATAGACAATTCAAAGGAAGTAAAGTCGGTATCCCCGCAACTCACATCGGTCCAAATTGGCATTCCATCCAGATTGGTAAGGATATAATACGTACCAGATACATAAGATGACATAGTGTCAGTGTACCATCCTGGGTTTACAATTTCCCAAGCTCCACCATCAACTTCAACCATCAGGGCACCACCATTCATGTGCCCTTGCCAATTACTGTATTCCCAGCACATCCACATCTCGAAGGTAAAGAAAGATATTCCGGATTCAGGGACTGAAATTGTAGGAGATACTAAACTTGCTTCTTGTACACTTCCCGAAAATGAACCTTCTGCCCCAATGGCGTAGAGGTATGGGAACGATGCGGCTTCTTCTGGGCCATAATCATCTGAAACAATCGGAGTCAAATCCCATCCACATGTGTAAGAATTAGAGCAAGTTTTGGTATTCGTTCTTGTAAAACCATCAACATCATCAATTTCAGGTTCAGTAACAGCTGAGTCCTCGAAGCCATGAAGGTCGTCGACGTAACCCGAATTCAGAGTAAGGAAACGCCATTCATTTCCTGATGGTGTTGTTGGTGTATTTCCGTCGAGATAGACGCTGTAAAGGGTTGCTCCGGATGAGTCTACAGGTCTGAACCCGTAAACCGTCAGACCTTCTCTACCATCGGGGTCGTTTCCGAATGGTTGACCATAACCTACACTACTATCTGTTTGTACAACAAATCGAATAGTGATATTCGCAACTTGATAGGCAGTCGGCACGTCGCTAAGAATAGTGACCATACCTCCGCTATCATCTCCGTAAAAATTTCCATCCATGTCATAATACCCATTCGTTGGAATAGCTCCTGACCGTGATCGGCATTGTGTTGCAGTGCTACTACTTGTTGAAGTGATATCAATCCAGCTACCGCCATTATTGTTGGATAATTCTATACAGGCATTATCCCAAACCGAACCTTCCAAGTCCCAATGTAAATCGAACTCAATATCAGTTGCCCCGGTTAAATCTAAGCCAGAATGTGTAAGATAGCCAAGTTGATTGTTAGCGTAGTAACAGTATGTATTGTAATTTAGATAAGCATATCCATTGACGTCACAACCATGATGCCAAGCGCCGCTATTATCGCCATCATTGTGATAATTTATGTTATCAACGAACCAACCAGCAGAGCCACTAGAAGTTGCTGCGGTTATTATTCTAAATCTAAATTGAATCTCTGTGAATGTAGTAATGTCAGAAATGTTAGATAGGTTTGTGGATGAGGAAACCCAACCACTTACTGCATCTCCACCGAAAACTGGGATAGTACTAGAAGAGGGTGTTCCTGAGACTTCAAGGTCTCCCATCGAAATATAGTGCGAGTAACCAGACTCTAAATCAGTCCATGTCCAACTACCCCAACCGGATGAACCATTTCTCAATCTGTGCTCGACCCATGCACCATCTCCAGATTCTAAGTCATGCCAATGATCGAAAGAGAAGGAGTAATTCACATGTGTATCTGGATTGGCAGGAATGTCAGATGCTGGAAGGAGTAGCCATGCATCTGTACCTGGATCTATTGCTTGGCCAGGGAGAGTACCTACTACAACTTCGCCCTCGGATGGTGTAGATGGAACTACACCGTGGGCTAGGTGTTGTTGATCTCCGACAATTGTCCCTCCTAAATCAAGTAAGGTGGCAAACCAGATTTCCTGCCCATCACAGAAATAGAATTCACCCTCGATTTCAGAAGAGTTCAATGATGGTACTTTGTCGTAATACATTGAGTAATCATTACCCCATTGGATGTATGTTCCTCCATATGGGCATGTTGAGTGGCCACTCTGTAGTGTGGTGCTCTCAACAGTGAGAGTTCCATTTTGAACCGTACCATTGACATCGCCAGCAGGAGGTAAACCAGTTCCATTTTCGATTGTCATATTTGTTTGGCATAGATTTTCTACGGAGGTAATTTCGTCATCATCAAGAGCATCATTGAAGTTAAGATCGAATCCTGAGGTTAGGTTGTAGAGTAATAAATCTCCACATTCAGTGGAAGGAGAAACAGGATTCTGTAAAAGCCATAGATGAGAACCTGGGCCTGAATGATAATCATCCGCCATTGCAATTGTGAAATTGCCATTATCGTCAAAAGTCCAGAGCGACGATGTAGTGCCATCATCAAACATTGTTAGGTTGCCATCCAAGATAGAAGCCGTAGCCCCCTCGTAAGTCCCGTTATCGAAATCGTCCCCGCCTATTGAAATCGAATCTAGGCTAGAAGAAGCCATTGGGTTGCTATTGACAGATATCCAACCATCGACTATAGTTTCATTCGACGGAACGCTAAATGCGTTCGTTGTAACCCCATCATCATCGGGGTTAATCGGTGTTGTAATTGTCCAATTTGTAACTCCTGCGCTTGCAAATGGAGCGAATATCATCAGCATTACGAGGGCGGTAGCTAGTCTTCTGCGGCTGGCGGGCATAGACCTAACAAGCATGGTGAGATTATATACAACTCGGTCCCTGTTCTACGAACAGGGCGAAAAGAGACAAAAATTACGACGAGTTTTTGACTAAATAATTTGCAGAAAAATGAAGATTATTGGAGCCACTGGGGGGAATTGAACCCCCGACCTTCGCCTTACCAAGGCGACGCTATACCCCTAAGCCACAGTGGCAGTGAACCCGCCACCGCCAGAACCGATTTAACGACTGCGGGTTGAGGTAGGCGATTTGAGACCCATCAAGGTTGCAAAGAAATACTGCGTCAGACTAAAGTCAAGGTCATATCTCGATGGAAACAAGCCGAGGTCGCATAGCCTGGTATTGCGCATGACTGGAAATCATGTGGGTTCTACCCTCGGGAGTTCAAATCTCCCTCTCGGCGCCACTCAAACTCAACCCCTCTGTAAAGGGTTTAGATTGCCAGTTAGCAATCCCAGATTCAAGTGTATTTCTTATGGTTGATTCTTCGCGGTGTGATACGTGGAGGAAGTTGAGGTCGATACAATCGATGAGGATTTGGCTGATGCAAGCCAAGTTCGACTGAGTGATGTAGAACTTCCTTTCAAGTTAGAAGAACGTAATTCTAGATTAGCCCCTTTGGATTCACTAATTCAAGAATACACCTTTCATGGAAAGATGATATCCCAACAATGGGGAGTTGCTGAAGCCATGATTATTGGTATCGGTTCTCTTTCAATAATCCTCGGCGCTTGGGATCTAGGTATTGGCGAAATAGCATCTGGAGGTGATTACAACAGATGGGGTCTTTACGGAGATGATGCAGGATTTCTACACGTCAATGATTTCTCACTTATGTTGGCTTTACTTTCAATAATTGCCTGGATTGGCTTCTTTGTTTTGCTTTGGACAAAATTCCCACTCATGAGAGAAAATCTTGTTTGGTTGACAATAGCAATATTGGCAATCCAACTTGGATTTGTGGTCAGCCATTCATCAGCCAGCGACTTCCCATTCGGCACAAGTTCTGGAGATTGGGCAGGTTTTGTTATAGGAAATCTAGTTCTATTTTTCCTTGCGGTAATTGTTGTTCACAGAGCAGTAATCGAAACTAGAGATATACATGTCGAAGAGCGGCATATGCATCCTGACCCGAGGGTAGTTCAGAAGGCATGGAGAGATCATGGTTTGAAAGCATGGAGCTTGAATTTGGCAACCTGGATGGTATTTCTGAATATTTCATCTTGGGCTGGAGCACATGCGGTCTCTCCTCGTCCACCAATTGAAAATGATATGACTCTGTATGTAGTCATTTATGCGTTATTTGGAATTGTTTCTATGGCTTTGCTGGTCCATATATTGTGGTATCCACAATTTATGTTAGGCGCAGCAGGAGATCGTATTCAATCCGTTCGAGCAAGGGAAGTTGCGGGCGAATTTGTCCCCAAAAAGGCAAGCCGGAGCCAAGGGTCTTGTCCAATTTGTGGTGCCGATTCCGTCGCTGTCAGAAATCAGGATGGTAGTATTCAGGTGCCGTGTTCGAATTGTGAAGGAAATGGCGCACCGGGTACGGCTTGCGCGGAATGCAATACAATAATACCAGCAAGAATTTCTTGTAGAGAGTGTGGTTCAAGCACCACTGTAATGAGTCACTTTTCACGATCTGAAGCCTGGTAATTTCACAATTTGGAGTCATTTAGGATGGAAGAGGAAACAATCGAAATTCCATCTGAAATTAACAACCCAACAAAAGACAATAGCGCATTGCCATGGTTGATTGGCTCAGTATCTACATTAGCATTTATCCTAGTGGCTTCAGTCATTTTCCTTTGGCTTAGATCTGTGGCTGATGAGATTTTGATTGGAGGACCTCCACCAACCTTGACCGGATGGGAGCAATCGTACCAAGAATTGACTGGATTCGACGAAGTATCTGGATTGGATGGAAGCGGTGTTGTAGTTTGTGTAGTAGATTCTGGCATCGAAATGAGTCATCCCGATTTACAGCACCTCGCATTAGCCGGTTGGTTAGATGTAATTAATGGGCAAAATGAGCCATATGATGATGAGGGTCATGGAACCGCAATGGCAGGAATTATTGTTGCGAAAAATGGACTCAGTGGAAATGCTCAAGGTGTTGATTTATTGGTTGCAAAGGCAATAGATTCCAATGGAGAAGGCACAGATACCGGAATCGCTGAGGCGGTGGATTGGTGCGCAGACAACCAGGCCGACATTATCTCATTGAGCCTAGGCGGAGAAGGAGGGATTAGTTTTGGTGGAATTACTACTGACCAACTGGAAAGTGCGGTTCAAGACGCTCTTGAACAAGGAATATTCGTGGTTGCGGCAGCAGGAAATGATGGACAGGACGATGATGGAGACGTATCCTCACCTGGCTCAGTAGAGGATGTGATCTGTGTTGGTGGAGCGACTAGGCTGGGCAACGTTTGGAGAGGAAGTTCTCAGGGAGATAATGATGGCAGACTTTGGCCTCCAATGTTGCCTCGTTCAGATCCCGATATGAAACCCGAAATTTTGGCTCCAGGGGCGGAAGTACCCATTCTATTCGCGGGAGGCTCCGGAGATGGCTCATGGTGGGGTTGGGCAAGTTGAACCTCAGCCGCTACCGCCTGGGTCTCGGGAGGATTGGCAATAATTCTCGAAGCCCACCCTGAGTTGCAAAGAGAGGGTACTTCAGGGGGTCCAAATGCAATTGAATTTATCAAAACACAATTGAGCGAAAATTCACAAATGGACGATGGACAATCTCAACATGATGACAAGTTTGGTTATGGAATATTTAGAATTGATTTGATGTTAGAGGCATTGAGCAATTCGAGTTCAGAAGAGGAGGTAGAATACTCATCTAGTTTTTTACAACACATCGACATTAACGATTCAAATCAGGCAGAGCGAAGGAAGACTCCTAGTGTTCCTCCTGCCAGTTCAACGAAGGCGGCAGAGTGGTTGGAATTGACCGCCTGAACAAATTCAATCCATTCATTGAATGAAGCTACGACCTGTTGTGCGGGAGTCATTTCCACGCCTTTTACTGGCTCACCAACATCTCCAGTTGGCACTTGTGGTTCCAAGGCCATTACTACTCCTCCTGGTGCTAGTAGATTGAATGCTAGAGTTGCAGCTCGAACTCTCTCTATCTCTGGTAAATCGATGATTACGAGATCTATTGGTTGAGGGAGAGGAGCACTTCTAGCAACATCGGGAAGTGTGGCATTCGCTGCATTCCAAGATTCAGTCTCAGCAGCAATTTCACTCCAAGGGTCTGAAATCACCTGTGCCCAGTTAGAAGCATCATATCGGCGAAGTAATCTATCGATGATTACTCCAAATTTTCCACCTTCCTCAATGACACGAAGTGTCTCAGGACGGTTACTTCCCTCAGAATCTTCGATAGCAGGATCTCCGCACCATAAATCCATCATCCAAGCGGTAAGATGGCCGATACCTCCGCCGATAATTACTACATTTTTGGCAGGAATTCGACCCGCTATATCACGTATCCTTTTTCGAATAGATCGAGGTAATGGCCTCAAATCCATGTGAATCATTTGTTCGCCGATAGCAGCAGCGATTTCAGGTTCAGAACCACTTCTTGATTCATCATCACCAAGAAGTTGCTCAAACATCTCCCTTTGTGACATAGTTGGAAGTCCAAATCCATCCCCTATCTCACTCATAATAGCGCCTCCAGTAGCCCTCTCTTGAACCATCCCACGCGCGGATGGCTTCAAGAACGGTAGGTCAGCCGCGCAGATGTGAACGAAGGGCTAGATGACGAGGAGACGGTTGACGTCTCTGAATGTTCTAATTGTGAAGATTACACAGAGCATCGAATACTTCGCAGAGTTAACAAGGGAGAAGGAGAGGACCTACTGATCCAATGTGTTGATTGCAATGAGGTGCAAACCCTTCACTTGAGACCTGGTAAAGCAATCAAGATTACTTCAATACTTTCCGATGGAGCCGAAAGTCAAACACAGTCTATTGAATCGGATGATGATGAATTGATCTCTGTAGGTGATGTTTTTGACCATGATGGAATACTATACAGAGTTACCAGAATAGATGATTCGAACACTAGATCAAAGCAAACTATGGTAGCCAAAGAAATCTCAACCCTTTGGGCTGTCCGCTGTGATAAATGCAAAGTTCGTTTAACAATGACAGATGGTGAAGAAAGTAGTTCAAAAACTATTGAATGCTCTCCTGACGAAGTGTTTTCGTGTGGTTCAATTATGGAAATAGAAGGAGTCCGTTGGAGAATTCGGGCACTGCATACCGGAAAGGGTAGAACCCTTCGAGGTAAGCGGCCTGCAGTTGACCTTAGGCGAATTTATCTCCATCCTCCATACAATCCTAGAGAAGACCGAAGACAAAATAGGCGATGATTATCGTCTATTTGTCCATGGCATAATTATGCTCTTTGCTACATGCCAAGCCACATCGGGGTTCTCTCTTAATCGGCGCATACTATACTCGTACCACCTACTACCATAGGGGATGTATACACGCGTTCGATGACCTTCTTTTGCCAACTTTCGTCGTATATTACCTCTGACTCCAAGAAGGAATTGAAACTCATATCCCGGTCCCTTTCCACTTCTTTCTGGACCTGCATTTCCTCTCGGATCATCTATTGTTGGACCCATACCCCTGTCTTCTAATGCCGCTATTGAATGGTCGATTACAGGTATGTCATGAGATGCAATAGCGGTGTATGTTCCTGCATCTAATAAGTCGTCAATCGCCTTATTTGTTGCTAGGACAATATCATGATATTTCGTGTGAGCAATATCTTCAGGTTCAAGGTAAATTCCCTTACAAATTCTAACGTCTGAATAGCCACCCAATTTTGAGGAAAGTGAAGTGATATCCTCTCCAGTTCTAAACAACCTAGATTGAAGGACTGTGCCAATGTTGGCTAATCCACGATTATGCATCTCAATTACAATGTCAATTGTGGACTGGGTAACTCTATTATCTTCCATATCCAATCTTACGAAGATATTGTTATTTGATGCAATTCTAGTAATTTTCTCAATGTTTTCTAATGCTTGCTTTTCATCAATCAATAATCCAAAAGCGGTAGGTTTGAGAGAAATATTTGCATCCATATCTTCTGCAATGATTACATCCAACGCCCTACGATATTCGTTTACGAAAAAGTTCGCTTCTTCTAAGCTAGTTATCTCTTCTCCCAATACGTCTAGAGTAAAACAAGCACCCTGAGATTTCATTGAGCGCATTACCTGCAATGCGCTCTCTAAATCTGGGCCGGCAACGTACCTCTTTGCCACCCACCCTACGACGAATCTTGGAGTGATTGGCATCATCAGCATGACGATACGGCCGAGGACCCCCATATTGAGGGCCGTGTGACAGGAGCACTTTGACGCTTGCTCAAGGGATAATCTCCTTCCCTCGGCGAACTTCAACATCAAGGGAGGATAATTCTGCAATTATAGCATTTCGTTGCCAGCCTTTGAACGATTTACGATCAAGATGCGCAAATATGGTTCCACCAGGAAAAGCAATACGGGTTTTTTCAATTGCTTCCAACAAACTATGTCGCCAAGGACCAGATGGAAATTCTTTGTTTCTCTCATCAAAAATTAACGCATAATTTGCCAGTAAATGACCAAATGGTAAACCACTTCGGATTGCAATATCCGAATGACGGGGAGCATAATGGCCGCCTCCAAGGCCAATCATAACATCCCCTTCACCAAACCATTCACCTTCCGGAGATTTATCAGATAACCCTAGAACCCTAGAAATCACTGCTGCCCAAAGCATTGCGGCATCTTTGCGAATCCACTCAGATTCTGTAGATCCTATCTCTAGGTAAAGTGTAGGTTTGGTAAGAACTGGACCATGGTGAGTTGTTTCTAAGCTGACCTCAAATTCGCCCGCTAATTCTGATTTAGAGGATTCTTCCCTAAGGGCCGAATAAATGGCAGAAAATCTCGGCGATGGAGGCACCGCAATGCCCTTTATGCCACCAGCAAATCCTTCTTCTCCATGAGGTATTTCACCAGGTACACCTATTGCATGAACGGTAAGGGAAGGGAGGGAACTTTTGGCAGCATGGCGGGAAAGGACTAGGACTTCATCTACTGTCTCTGCAGTCTCTTTTTCGTGAATTATATCAATACCATCCGCATAAATGTGTAACTTTTCTATCAATAGTAGATGAACTGGTTGAGTAGAGTGCCTCATCAATAATCCCTGAGGAAATATTTCAGGAGTATCCCAGCCTCCAAGACCAACAACGGCTTCATGGAGATTAACAGAGGCGTTATCTGCTTTCGACGCTAGCAGAAGTGTCACCATATAATTACGCAAAAAGCCTGCTAACTTCAACCCATCCAACCAGCAATTGAATAACCAGAGGCATTCGCACCACAGGTTCAAACATAAGAACCGGTGAGTCAAGTCGTGGAACGAATTGTCCCCTTCACTCCAACCCATGTGGATGATTGTGGAGAGAATTATGTCGTTATAGGAAGTCTTGGTGAATTAGCAAAACTGGATAATGAGGGTAAATTGATTGAAGACTATTCTATTCCATTCCCCTCAACGATTACTCACTCAACTAACTTGGGGGATTTCTGGATTGGAATTTGGCTAGAAGCAGAAATGAGATTGGCAAGAATTTCTAGCCTAAATTTGTCTAATATATGGGAAAATGGCAATTCACGTGGTGAAATGAGGACTTCTTTGGACCCTATGTCTCTACACCCAAAAAACTCAGTTTGGTCTCACGCCCTTGACTCTGAACCGACATGTCTTACTGGCCTTGGTGATGACTTCTGCTTTGTCTTACGTGGTAAAGGCGTATATCGAATGGACAGGGAAGCAAATGAGGTATGGCGATCTAGCCTACCCAGCACCATCGATGGAAAATTGAGGGGGACTGAAACTGCAATTTCAATTTCACAATATGATGATTTTCTGAGCATTTGGTATGATAATGGATTGGTAGTAGATATTTCAGCGGATTCTGGTGTTGAAATCGATAGGAGAAGCTTACAAATCTCAGATAGAATAGAAAGAGTATTTCATTCAGGTGATTTGCACATGCTGGCTTTATCAGAAGGAGGATTTCTAATTTCAAATAGAGAGAATATTTTGCAGTCTCATATAACCCCTGGCCCATTATTTGCTGCAAGAAATAGAAATGGCAAATGGGAGTTTACGGGTTGGAGATTCGATGGTCGGTTAAGCAATTCAAACCTAGAGATTTCACCTAGAAATCAACTAGGCGTTGGCTTTGTTGCAGATAAGGTCTTGACAAATGATGGTACATTGAGTGATTTTACGATTACTCGTTCTTAACTGTATGGCCACACTTTCCACAGGTTTTGCGATCAGAGTGTTGGCCTAGGAAAACACCGGGTCCACAGGTTGGACAGGTTTCTGCCCTTACTAACTCGTCACCTTCGATTGTGTATTTCGACCATTTCGCGTTTGCGTTTGGGCTATCGGACATCACTCATCGCCTCCCTCTTCTGAATCCGCCTCTACTTCATCCTCAGAGGACTCTTCAGCAACAGGTTCTGGAGCAGCTGGCTCTTCTGAATCACCTGGTGAGTGTATCGCATTGTGGCGGTTATGAACAAAATCCGGCTCTACTGTTGCTGATTCAGCATCACCATAAATGACGGCGATTCCAGTAGTCTGTGGGCGGCCAAAACGGGTGTTAACATTCTTGACGAAAGTCAATTCTTTCTTTGAGCCAGGTTCAGCCTTTGCAGCAGCTGCAACCATGTCAGAAAGTGTAGGTGTTGCCCCTTTGGAGTGATCCCAGCGGAAACTAATCTCTACTCTGTTAAGTAATGGATTTTCTTTTCTCCCAATAATTTCCATATTCATTTCCACCTTATCGTATGTTTACCTTCAAAGCGTACGAACCCGGATCATTAACGTTCAATCTCTGAGCCACTTCGGAGCGCTTAGGGTGCATAATGACAACATAACCAGACCAGTCTGTGGTTACAGGCGCGGATGGGCAATGCATGCATTGTGGCGGGTCACTTTTCTTCTCAGGATCTGGAAGAATTCTGTTACACTCTCCACAAGCGAAGGATTTGGCCATTCTCAGTCACCTCTGGTTAACCAATCGTGAGCACCAAGGCCTGCCATCTTACAGTTCAGACCAATCTTACTCGACCTTGGGTCATTTTGGTTAATCGCCTTTGAAACGATTCGGGAGCGAACATACGAACCCTCTTCGATATGTTTGCCAGATTGAGAACCTTCGATTCTTCTTATGCCCATATTTATTTGAACGGGTTCATCAAGAATCTGTGACTTGTGTAGCAGTGCCTCAATTGGCCCAATGCGAACGAATGCACCGTATTCGGAAACCTCGGAAACTGCCCCATCTACTACCTCGTTTGCATCAATTGTGAAATGTAGCGCCTTGAAGCGTACTCTCTGATAAATTGCACCATCGCCGTGAATTATCTTTCCACGACCTACGGTTTCGTGGTCATAGGTTAGCAGAGTGTAGTTTTCGTCTTCATCAAATCGGCCCTCAAAAGCTGCATGGGCCAAATCGTCAATATGGTCTTCCAACTTGCGTCCCTTTCGGATATATTCCGCCGGGATTCTGATGGTATCCTCCATTGTTACTAGGCTGTACATTCGGTTTCCTCCAATCGCCGGACCGCTCCGAGTTCAGTCGGAGGAAAGGCAGGTTAACCCTCCCGTCCCTCATCGGCTGTGCCTCCAGAGGAGAGGTCCGTGCGATTCGCCGACCTAAGACCCTCCTATAAGCGCAACGGATGAGATTGTGTAATAGAAATACTCTCGGCGATAGGTAAATTATCCTCAGACCGTAGGTCTGAATGAGAGTTTACCCCTAACCTTCAAGTGGCTCGGAAAGCGCAAGTTCGATTCTGGTGAGCATGCAGAGTCCGAGTTTCGAACCCTCAAGGGAGCAGAAAGCGTTCCTCGCAGTAGTCTGTTTGTTACTACTTTCGCTATCTCCTATGCTCATGATTAATCCAAATCATGACCGAAAATTGGACGATTTAGAGAATGATTCCTCATTCACAGGAACTGTAGAGCCTTGGATAGATGGGGGGCAGCCTTGGCCGCAACCTGGAAGAATATCTCAAAGAACATCCGAAGGGCCTCTCCATTCCCCAACCGGCGGAGCAGGGACTGATTCGCCGAGCAATGCTACGGAATTGTCCTCTATTGTCGACCCAGTGATCAATTGGGAATATGGCACCTATTCGATAGGCACGGACGCACTCGGAACCCCAGTTGGAGATTTTAGTCAACAAATTGTTACTGATGAGGCAGCCATAGAAAGGTGTGGAGAAGATTCTCTATTCATTGTACTAATCCAAACAGAAGTAGTCGGAGGTAACGATCACAGTGTTGTGAAAATTATCGAAGGTGAAGATGCTGATTTGGCTTGGGAGGTAGATTTGGGAGCCACCGAGATAATCAAGGCTTCACCAGTTATTGTAGACCTTGATGATGATGGGATGCAAGAAGTCATAATTGTCTACGACGCAGGTAGTGCTCTGTATGTTGATGCTTACTCTCCTAGACTTCATTGCTCAGTAACAGGTTGGTCGCCGGGGGGCTCAAAAAGCGGAGAGTTGCTTTGGAGTTATACTGACGATAACCTGCAGATAGGAAGTACAAATGGACCCTATACCTCTTCTTGGTTAGGTGGGCATAGACCCACAACTCAACCCTTGCTCGCTGATCTTGATTTGAACGGAGACGCTGAATTGGTCCTTGCGGTTATCGACGATAACGAAAACCCCGTAGTCTTAGCACTGCCTCTTGGAGCAAATGGAGTGCCTACCCCAATATGGCAATCTACGTTAGAGGATGGAAGCCACCCCTCTGATCCATCATTTGCTCAAGTTGATGATCAAACTGCCTATGTTTTACTCACAACCACTGAAGCTTCTAGTGGAGCGATGTGGGTTTGGAAATTAAATTCTGTATCAGGGGACCAACTATGGTCTCTTAGCCTGTCAAATTTAGATGGTGATTCTGATGTACCTCATATAAGACTGCCAGGGCCGGTAATTGCTAACTTAGATTCTGATTCCACACCTGAAATGATAATTTCAATACCAACCGATGCAGATGGTTCAAGCAGTGTCGATGGTGCAGAATTTAGAGGACTAGAGATTGATGATGGCTCTGAAATTTGGTCATTTGAGGCTGTAAATGGATACGCTGATGCCCCACCAATTGCAATAGATACAGACGATGATAGTGTCATCGATAGAGTTTGCTGGGTAACTTGGTATCAGGAGACTACTGCAAGGCATGGGCATGCAGGATGCCACGATGTATCAGGGAATAATCCTCAAATTGAATGGTACAATGACTTAGAGCAATCTAGCGGCTCCCCTAATGACGAAATTGCTGTTGCACAACCAGTCTGGATGGATATTGATGGTAGTGGCGCGCCGGAATTGTTAGTGGCATATGGAAGAACTCTTTGGGCTTGGGATGGAGATACTGGGACTCAAGCCGCAATTAACGATAATTGGAACAATGAGGTTGAAGTTGACCACAGAACTTGGTCATCTCCAGCCTTAGCAGATCTTGATGGAGATGCAACTTTGGATATAGTTCTGGGTGATACAGTAATCTCTACGGCTCTTGCCGACGTTAGGCCATTACTAGATGGGCGTGCAATAGAATTCAATCCAAGTGCACCTAATCCTAATGAAGAAGTTACAATTACAGCCTTCTTTGAAAATTCTGGAACCATAGAAATTGATGAGCCTGTAGACGCAGTCCTATACGCTGATGGAATAGAGATAGCACGCCATCGTGCTAGCAGCTTAGAACCGACTGACCCCACTGGTTCAGCAGGGTTCGAATCCTTCTCTGTCGAGTGGTCAGGTGGACTTGGAGAATATAATTTCGAATTGGTACTCGACCCATACCAAAATGTAACTCAATCTCGTTATGACAATGATGCACAATCGACCACTTTGACGATTGTGCCACCTTACAATGCTACATTTGAGATGCCTACGAATCCCGTAAGAGTTAATCCGGGAGAATCAACCATTGGTCAACCAACCGTTCGCTCAACTGGCCGTCTAGCCGGTGTTTGGAGTATGAACGTCGACGCTAGTAATTTGCCACAAGGCTGGACCTGGAGTGATGAAACACCAGGAGGAATTACGTCAATTCAAATTTCTGCAGATGGAACTTGGACTCCCTCTCTTAGGATTAACGCACCAATAAATGCAGATGGTTCTGATGCAGGATATCTCTCGCTAACTCTTACCCTAGACGAAGATCAGAATGTTAGCGTTAGCGGAGTTTTACCAGTCGAGGCAAACCGCACACGTGGATTGTCAATTAGAGGACCGGCGGGGACTACCGCTAGTAGCGGCTATGGTCTCATTGGCGATTCTGCTAAAGCATGGTTAATAGTAGAAAATCTCGGGAATGCTGATGAAAATTCAATCTCAATGTTCTGGGATAGTACATCTTGGGATTCTGCTGAAAATAGCTTAACCCTATACGATGAAACTGGAAATGAAATACCCGCATTAACTCTGTCTGCTGGAGAAGAAAAAATCATCTCTGCGAGACTAATTGTACCAACAGATGCATCGCTAGGAGATAGCGTTACTACCCCGCTCACCATGTGCGTTGGGAGCGGAGAGGAGGAAACCTGTCAAACCATGCAATTACAATTCACCGCTGCGAGTGTTGTAACCGAAACCAACCACCAAAGGAGCATGCCTGAGAATACATTGCATTGGAATGTTATAGCAGACCTTCCAGCCTCTTCTGGAGTTTTAGATTGGAAAATTACTGACGCTGGAATGGGAATTGAAGATTGGATTTGGTCGGGTTCGGGTTCATTATCGATAAGTGGAGATGATATAACGATGCAAGGAATTCCTGGTTCAAGAGTAAGTGGCATATTATCTGTAGAACTTCCTATCGACGCTCCTCCTGCTTTCCATTCATTCACAGATTCTAGTAGCCTTGGTTCTGATTATTCACTTAGATTATCGGTTGAGGTCATGCAAATTTACAGGACTTCTCTTACATTGGTATCACCTACCGAATCGCCTCATTTCGTAGAAGTAGAGGAATCTATATCGGCAACGGTTCGATTGTATAATCCCGGAAATGGTGAAGACACCTACGTCATGTCCCACGCAGTAATATTGGATGACTATCTTACAGAGGACCCTGGAATATCTGTAACCTTCAGTAACTCAAGAGTGTCTCTAAGTGCGGGTAGTTTGAGGACCCTTCCGATTGAGATAATATTACCAGATACAACCCCTGCAAGAACCCCGGTTAGTATTGAGTTATTCATGACCTCTGAAGGAAATACGACAATATCAGATTCGGTTATTCTGACGCTTGAAGCTAGACAAGATCATCGTTGGAATGTAGTACTTTATTCAGCACTTGGTGATGTCGAAGACAATACATTCGCGATTAGCCCCGGGGATTCCTTTGCCGTGGAAATTTTTGCAACAAACATTGGAAATCTTGACGACGACCTTTCCGTATCGGCTTTAGGTCTGCTCAATCAACAGGGTACCGATTCAGTAAGTGATTGGAACATATTTGGAGATAATGTATCATCGGTTCCGGTAAACAGTTCCACTACACTATATTTGGTAGTGGAAGTACCTCTTGGTGCTTGGAATGGAACAACCTACCAAGTTAGTGCTTCAATAGTAGCATTTGATGTCGAAATTCACACCTTTACATTCACAATAGAAGTTTCCCATGTAGCAGGTTGGAATGCCATAGCATCTAATGCGGACTTGGAGATTGACCCGTCTGGGTCTACGGTTTCACTAACTGTTGTTCAGGAAGGAAATTCGCCAACTCGCCCATACGTAAGCATACAGGTGGACGGAGAAATTGGATGGGAGGTTGATACACCAGATGGATTACCAATCTTAGACCCAGGAAGCACCGCAACTCTAGATTTACAAATCACGCCACCCTCTACTGCTAGGCATGGAAGAACCGTTGAATTATTGGTTAGATTAAGGGAAGGAGATGGTAGTAGTGAGGCTACTATTACATTGCCACTTAGAGTTGCTGAGATTCATGAATTCAGCCTTCAAGGTAGTCGGAATTGGATTGTCTCAGACAGTGGAGGGTATCCCCATGCAGAATTACATAATCAGGGTAATGCGCCAACAACAATTTCACTTGAGGTACTTAGCCTACCTCAAGGTTGGCAAGTTTCAGGACCTACCCAGGTGGTTATTGGAGTGGGGGAAATCACAGGAGTTCCATTAGAGGTAATTCCATCCTCAGATTGGGAGGGGGAATCCAGAACCATCAGAATCTTGGCACAAGATGAAGCAGGTAATCAAAGGGAAATTTCTCTCGATACTCAATACGAAGATCATTCATGGGCATCTTCACCTGTGATTGTATCGATGCAAGGAGATAGTGTTCTGCTAGACATACACGGAACTTCACCTGATTCCTTGGTTGTTGATGATGTTCAGTCAAATCTAAAATGGGACTTGCAAGGTGGTTGGGTGTGGCAAGCCAACACAGCATCTAGTGGCACTCAAGTTACTGTGGATTCGGACACAGTCTTACCATACACAGCATATGTGATCGAACCTGCGCTTAGGTATGCTACCTGCTCGATAACAGGATCTGTAGGCTCAGTGAGGGCAGAATGTACAGTTGCCAATGGAACCCAACCATTCAGCTATACTGTAATCCTAATCGACGATGAAGGAAAAATGTTAGACTCAACTGAAGGAAATTTGGATGCTAACAGAACTTCCGGTCAAGTTAACCTAAGTGCTAATTCATGGAATCCCCAGCCGGGAATGAGGAGTCTGGTTATTCGGTTATTAGATGAAAGAGGAATTGTTATTGCATCTGATGAGACTGAATTTGAAATTCGTCGAAATGATTGGAATGTTGGTTTGGTTGCTCTTGAACTTGATGGGCAAGGTGATACTCAAAAAATCAAGGTATTGACAAAGAGAGAGTATCACCACCTACTGACTGATGCAGATTGTAGCATTTTAGTAATCGCAGGCAGCCATACAGCCACCCATGAAATCGATTTCTCAGGAACTTATCCTCCAGAACCAAAGTTGGACCGCCCATCTTTGGATGATGCACCAGATGGTACGGAAATCATTGTGACGGTGCAATGCAAATTCCCTTGGGATGTAGATTCCGATCCAACCGACAATGAAGCAAAATTGATTCTTTCTGGCGGTTCTGTAAATAATGATTCAGGGTTTGAATGGTTTACGGCAATTGGCTCGGCCATTCTTGTAATATCATTGGCACTTACTCTGACATGGATCCTTTACAATCAACGAGAAAGGAAGAAATTATTGGATATGACTGAGTCCATCCTTAGTAAGAAAAAGCAGGATACTAAGCTTCCAAAACCACCTGTGCCCTCTGAGAATTTGGTCGAAGAAAATATTCAAGAAAATACAATAATTGAAAATGAGGAGAATATCAGTAACCGAATTGTAGAGGATACTCCAGAAGTCGTTGAACGACAATTAGACGACTTTGAGAGCAGGTTGAAGCGTTTGACCGGCGACGACTAAACACAGGTGTTAGAATGAACCGCTACATCCCTCCTAGTCCATTCTATACTTTCGAGCCTTTACGGTATGACCCGCTAGAATTGATTCCGTCAATTCAATCCTCACAAGGAGGAGACCATACAGAAATAAAATCGTTAGAAGTGATTCCCTCATCAATTCTTGAATTAGAGGAGGGAGAAAATCCAATCATGGATCCTGCAATGATGCTATTCCTGTGTTCAGTCGCTTGGAAAGGTGACGGCGGGATGCCGGAACCACTAGACAGAGGAGTTAGTAGAGAAAGGATTGGAAGATTCCCGATTGAAGGAGGTAATGCGATAGAATATCTACTAAATCATACAATTGAAAAGAGTGATAATGGCCTTCATGAATTACTTGCAAAACTAACTCTTGGCCTAGATGAAGAATTTCTTGGAGAAGGAGGATTTTCTTCTGGCATGGGCGGTTTAGAATTATGCGGCTGGCTTGATTCAAGAGATGTGACTAATCTCCGTCGAGCAATCCAAAAAGGCAAATGGGCAGTTGACCCAAGCGAACCGTTAGACGGTGGAGTTGCCGATGCTTTTCGACATCTAACTATCATTTTACGCGGCGCAGAAAAAAGAAAGTGCGGTATTCTGATGAGGAGACATTCCTAAAACTAGAATTTTTGGCCGGTTAATCTTTCAAACATATCTGCATAAAGAGTTGAGGTTTGATCAATAATTGACTGTGGTAAAGCGGGAATTGGTGGCTCTTCAGTTCCTGCCTCTCTCGCCGCGTAAAGTTCAGAGTGATGACCGGTCTCTAGGTAATGACCTCTGACAAATTCTTTCGAAAGTTGCACAATCTCTCCCTTGTCATACGCTTCAGCATCCCACCATCTGTCTTCATCTAAGGTTCCGAATGAATCCACCAAGACCGGAACTCTGCCTTCTCCTAAGGCGAATTCTTTCTTTCCATCGACATGGATTAATCCACGCTTTGCAGCCTCGCTCTCGATTATTTCGTCAACCTTGACAACAATTTCGAGAATCGAATCAAATTCCTCGTCGGTAAGATTGGAGATTTCCAATGCCTCCGCTCTATCGAGTAATCTATCGAATTTTTCGAATTTGGTTGATACCTCAAGGTATGGCTTTGGAAGTTTCACTCCTTCCTCTAGTATGGTTCCAGGTTCAAATCCAAATTCTTCGGCAGGGGCGTCGCCCCTTGCATATCTTCTCCAACCGCTACCTGCAAGATAATGTCGACAAATCACTTCCAATGGGACGAAGACATTTTCTTGGTCTCTCGATATTGCACCGGGCTCACGAATAACATCGAATCTTCGCGCTAACACTCTATCGGGTGCATTCATCTCGATAACATGAGTATCACAAATACCTGCTTCCTCAACAAGTTTGAACCAGTGACAAGAGGTTCTGTTTAGTGACTCTCCCTTTCGAGGGATTAGGCTAGGAATAATTTGGTCGAAAACGCTAATTTGGTCAGTATACCTAAATTCGATTATATCCGGATTATCTGTACTCCAAACTTGCTTCACCTTACCGTGGTAAATCATCTCGCCCATACAACAAGGGCCATTGAAAGACAACCTTGAACATTGCTAATACTAATGCTCTTAATTTTTGATGATACTAAAACAAATCACCATGTGATACGGGTCGATTCTATATTCTAACTTCTGTGTGCTCAATTTGTGAATAGAGCCTCTCCGGGTATCGAGAGAATTTTCTCTTTGTCATCAATTGACTCTAAGTCTAGGGTTGTAATTCTAGTCTCAATTTTGTTAATTTGCTCAATCCCCCATTCGAGCGGACAAGAGACAATTACCGGATGGAACGAAGCCGAAAGTTGGACGGACCATGACCTAAATGCGGCAGTTATACATGGAGAACTAGTCTGGGTATTCGGGGATTTGGGGACTGTCAGATTCAGCGAAGACTCCGGCGCAACATGGCAAAATCACACTAATTTAGGAGATTTTGATTTAATCTCAGCAGACTCGTACGAGAACTCTATGGCTGTTTTGTCCGCTGAAGGAATAATCTACATGAAAAATAGCTTGGAATCTGAATGGATTATTATCGAATCTAACCAAGTGGGAATGAAGAGTATCGCCTTAGCAGGAGAAGATTCCCTGATAATTGTAGGAAATGCAGGGTCAATCTGGCAATACACTGATCAAACTTGGTGGAATAGGACAACAAGTTTCACTGAAAACCTGCACGATGTTGACTTCAACGGTGCTGAAGACGGATTGGTGGTTGGTAATGCAGGTACCATTCTCGCTACAGATGATGGAGGCACAACATGGGATTACAGAGAGGCTCCAGACCCAGAATCTTCAATCGTTTCTGTATCTTACTTCAATCCTTACCGCATGTTCGCAGTAAGTGATTCTGGGCAGATCATATACTCAACGTCCCCTGGTGGATTTGAGTGGCAATTAAGAGAAATTGAATCCGCGGGATACAATACAACACTCGCGACTAACCTTTCTTCCATTGATGTGGTATCATCCTCAAGAATTCTATTCACAGGACCAGATGGATATCTAGGGCTAAGTCTTGACCAAGGTTTGAATGTTGAAAGAAATATACTACCTTCAGGAGTAAATACCTCGTTTAACGACCATGCAATGTTCGATTACGTATTAGGAATAGTTGTTGGTGACTCAGGGGTCATCCTGTTTACTGATAGAGCAGGGGAAAACGAAGATATTGGTTTCCAAATACCCGATTACAATAATTTTGGAGAGTTCGTTGAATATGCAGATGATATGTTATTAGCAGGATTTATTGCAACAGTAAAGATTGTGATATTCGGAATTTTATTTGGATTCGTAATCGGCTTGTTACTAGCGATGTTGAAAACAGCCCCTACATCTTTCAAAAATATACTAGAGCGATTTTCTACAACCCAAATCAAAGGACTTGGAGCGATTTGTTCGGTATTTGCATTATGGTTAATCTACTCTGGTCTCAGAAGGTTTCCTGATTTACAATTGAATGGAATAGAGTACATTTTCACTCCTGTAGGAGACCCCGGAGGATTTGCAATGTTTGGCCTTGGAATTGCGATTTTTGTTATTTCAATCCAATTTATTTTGGCCGATGAAAAATTAACCGGACCCTTGTTTAAAGTTCGCCCATTGAATTCGTTAGCAACCGTCTACACAGATTTCTTTCGAAATACGCCACTAATTGTACAATTTATGTTCATTCACTTCGGGCTCAGGTTAGGCATGAGGATTCAACAAGTTATGGAAGGTACATTTGGCGATCCAGGCATTGATGGAATTGACTACTTCTTCTATGGTGACCGCACCTTCCTTAGTGCTATTTTCACTCTCGGGCTTAATTCAGGAGCATACCAATGTGAAACAATTCGAGGGGCGATAGCTGCGATCCCATCTGGTCAAATGGAAGCAGGAAGAAGTATCGGATTGACTTATATGGGGACAATGAAATTAGTAATAATACCACAAGCAATTCGAATTTGTATCCCACCAATCGGTAACGAAATGGTGAACTTAGTATTGAATTCTTCACTGGCAATGGTTATTGGTTATTCTGAACTTTCACGGCAGGGGAGACTGATGATCGCGACCACTTTCCAAATATTTTCGGCGTGGGGATTGGTTATGATATCTTATTTTGTAGTCACTTGGACTCTTGCCTTACTTCTTCGAAGATTAGAGGAGAAAACAAAAATCCCTGGTTTAGGAATTTCAGGAGGTGCTTGAATGAGTGACGTAGTTCTGTCAGTTCGTGATTTACAAAAGATCTACCCAGGAGGCGTTCATGCAGTAAGAGGTGTCGACTTCGATGTTCATGAAGGAGAGTCAGTAGCAATAATTGGATCTTCGGGTTCTGGAAAATCTACTGTTCTTCGATGTATCAATAGATTGATTGAGCCCACTGATGGAGTAATTGAGCTACGAGGAGAACAAATTAACACACCTAGTGCAAATGTAAACGAGGTAAGAAGTAGAATAGGAATGGTGTTCCAGTCTTTCGAATTATTTTCTCATTTGAAAGTATTAGACAATGTAACTCTAGGTTTACGGCACGTTCGTGGAATGAGTAAATCTGAGGCAGAAGAAGTGGCTTTAGATGTACTTAAGAGAGTAGATATGCTTGAGAGAATAGATGCCTATCCTGGTAATTTATCAGGCGGTCAAAAGCAACGTGTTGCGATTGCTAGAGCGTTAGCAATGAAGCCAGAAGTCATCCTATTCGATGAACCTACAAGCGCATTGGACCCAGAGTTGATCGGTTCTGTTTTGCAGACTATTCGTGGGTTAGCTGATGAGGGGATGACGATGGTTATTGTCACTCACGAAATTAATTTCGCTAGGGATGTTGCAGACAGAATCGTCTATTTGGATCAGGGCAAGGTAGCTGAGGAAGGCCCTTCTTCGATAATCAACCAGCCAAAGACTGAGCGTCTTCAGAGATTCCTTTCCTCTATGCATGAAGATAAAATCCCAGAGGACATCGAAAATCAACTGGTAAGTTCCCAAACAGACCATGGCTATATTCCGGATGGATCTGGTAATCGACCTAGGTCTTGAAGAGTCTAGATCATTCCTTGTGAAGTCATCGCTTCTGCAACCTTCAGGAAGCCAGCGATATTTGCACCCGCAACATAGTTTCCTTCAAAGCCGTATTTTGCGGCAGTCTCAGATGCTTGTTTGTGAATATTCACCATTATCGCTTCGAGCCGTGAATCTACCTCTTCACGAGTCCAGGAAAGTCGGAGTGAGTTTTGGCTCATCTCCAACCCAGACGTTGCTACCCCACCAGCATTACTGGCCTTACCTGGGGCAAACAAAATTCCATTCTTGTGGAACACCTCAACCGCTTCTGGAGTACAAGGCATATTCGCGCCTTCAGCGACAGCGATGACATTGTTGTCAACTAGCATTTGGGCTTCCTCGCCATTAACCTCGTTTTGAGTTGCGCAAGGTAGAGCGATGTCGACATCAACACCCCATAGGCCATTAAGAGCGGGTTCGGGTTCAGAAGGATTGTAGGTCACTCCTTCGAAATTATCTGCGTATTCCTTAATTCGGCCTCTACGGTTGTTCTTCAAGTCCATTATCCAAGCTAATTTTTCTCTGTCAATTCCAGATGGGTCATAAATCCAACCCGAGGAATCAGACATGGTGACGGGAATTCCTCCAAGGTCGAGTACCTTTTCGACTGCAAATTGAGCAACATTCCCACTTCCACTAATCGAAACTTTTGCTCCCTCAAAGGATTTGCCTTGAGTCGCCAACATTTCTCTAGCAAAATATACAGTACCATAGCCTGTAGCTTCCGGTCGAATTAAAGAACCACCGTAAGCAAGACCTTTGCCAGTTAGAACGCCTGTAAATTCGTTTTGTAATTTCTTGTACATACCGAATAGATATCCGATTTCTCGACCGCCTACTCCAATATCGCCGGCAGGAACGTCACAATCTGCGCCAATATGTCTCCACAGCTCAATCATGAAAGACTGGCAAAAGCGCATTACTTCTTGGTCGGACTTACCCTTTGGGTCAAAGTCTGAACCACCCTTACCACCTCCCAATGGAAGTTGAGTAAGGCTGTTTTTGAACACCTGTTCAAAGGCTAGGAATTTTAGGATTGATTGATTGACAGAGGGATGGAACCTTAGTCCCCCTTTGTATGGTCCAATAGCGCTATTCATTTGGATTCTGAATCCCCTATTTACCTGTAGTTCACCGTTATCATCGTACCAAGGAACCCTGAATTGGATAATTCTTTCAGCCTCCACTACAGATCTTACAACTGGTAGATATTCAGGGTGTTGCTGAATAACGGGGCCAAGACTCTCCAGTACCTCCTCAACCGCTTGATGGAACTCTGGTTGATCAGGATCTCTTGCAATTACGCTATCATATACTTCTTTCATCGTCTTATCCATTTGGTTCACCGACGTTTGTATCCGATTCTCAAGTTCGACACCGGACGCTTCGGCGACCGGAGGTCCCCTTTTCAATGGTGTGCCTGAATATACCGTTCAGACTGCCCCGTAGGGGCAGTTCTGAAATTAACCAAAGAGATTTCTTTCAGCCAATTCAGCAACCGTTTTTTCATAGCCTGAGAGAGTCATTACGTATACCACGGCTTGACTAACTTGCCTCTTTTTTAGTGCATCAGCGATTGGAGTGTGCTCACTCATCTTTCGAGTCTTACCATCATCTCCGATAATTCGAATATCAACCGCATCCATTCTAGGCTCAGATAACAAGAGTTTGACGCTTGGAACATCTATTGCAACATATCCTGGTTCGAGACCTGCTCTATGAGCTAGATCATCCTCAACTTCTCTTCTCTTCTTCGAACTATTGGCGATTTCAACTAATCGTTCAATTTGTGATTCGGATAAATCGCCCTGTCTTCTACTAGTGGCAACCTTAAGCATCTGACGATATTTTAGTCGTCGCATCATATCTCTAGAGTAATCGCCCGCCTCGTAAAGTGCCTGCCAAATCTCAGCATCGACACTCCTCTGCATATCTTTTGGCTCCGGTAGCGAATCCTCTGAACGCTCCACGGCTCTACTAAGCATAACTTCCGTAACTCTTGTTACTCGATGGAAATACACTGCACTATACATCAAACCTCTAGCAAGTAACATCCCTTCAAGAGAGGCAAGCCCCCCTTCTTCTACGGCAATGTCTCCTCCATGCCTTCTAAGACATGAAATCAATCGATGATGATCCACGATTCCGTGCTTAACTCCTGTAAAATGAGAATCCCGTAGTAAGTAATCCATCTGATCGCAATCTACCGGGCCGTGAACCAAATGACCGAGGGTTTTGTCCTCTGTCACCAAGTCTTCCTTGCCATCGGTCCAGGATAGTAGGGTTCTCTCGGAGCCCTTTGCATCCGGACCTCGGATTAAACTTGCAACATCTTCGGGTTCAATATTGTAAGATTCTAGAATATCAGGAATTCTTTTTCTATTTTCGATACTAGACTCTTCGCCTTCTCGTAAAACATCGTATTCACCAAGAATTATTCCTTCGGTAATTGACATGTGATCGAGTCCTCCCCTCTCATGCAAAATATGTTCTAGGGTGTGAGAATATGGTCCATGACCGACATCGTGTAACATGCCAGCAACTTGCACCAAGGTCTTTTCAGATTCGTCTAAAGACATTGCATCCGCCATCATCCCACCTACTTGTGAGACACCAAGCGAATGTTCGAAACGTGTATGGTGAGCTCCAGGAAATACAAGATGGGCAAGGCCCAATTGTTTGATGTGGCTTAGTTTGTTCATCTCTGGAGTAGAGAGCAATTCTTCTCTGACTCCATCAAGAGAAATCTGCCCATGTATCGTGTCGTTGATGACCTTCATGACACACCCTACACGATTCCGAGATAACCACCCCCCTTCAACTGAACTGCGACGGATGGATGGTCAAAGTCTGAGAGAATTGGAGAATATTGGCGTAATTTTACCCAATTTGTCTTTCAATTGTATTACATTTGCAATACGTTTAATACCCTAAGGCTTTCTCACAGGCTTAGGAGGAAGGTGGAGTGGCAGGCCAAAGCCCTATGATTTCGTTAAGAATTCCAGAAGACTACTTGCTCGAACTTGAGCGCAGGGTTGGATTCGATGGGATGAGAAACAAGTCTGATGTTATTCGAGAAGCCATTAGGAGACACTTGGCAACACCTGCTTTTTCCTCCGGCACCCGTATCGAGGTAGAATTGGGGCCGGATCTGAGTGTTCGCTTGGAAGACTTTTGTCGAATCCATGGAGAACAACCAGACGTCGTCCTAAGATATGCAGCGCGCGAACACATTGGGCGCTCCTCTACTGACGATGCAACAGTCGACGCGGTGCTAAGTAAGCGCCTGGAAGAGCTTCGTGCTCGATTTGACGATTCGACTGAACAATGAGGTGAGAGACATGGGTGAGAATGGGATGCACTCAAACTCCGCGGGGGGGCGGCAAAGTCGCCCCTCCGCACACACTTCTAATCGAGCAATCTTTACTGTAGGATTCAATGGTCTACGAAAGAGGGCAAAACTATCCAACGCAGTGGGTTACTCGCCCTCTGATGCCCCTCGACACGAGCGGCTTGACCTTTCAACACGTAGCAGACATCACGATCTAGAGAATCGAGAAAATTGAAACTCAACACACACCGTCCCGCCCAATTCGGGCGGGGCACACCTAATTTCGCTGATTCATCAGGCTGATCCTTTCTTAGAATACTGGTTTAATTTTCAAATTGAACCAAATCGTTTGCATCTGATTCAGTTCAAATTACACCCTAGATAGAGCCAATCTTCTTGGGCGGTCTATCCGCCGGTGGGAAACCATGACCGCGAAAGTAGTCGATTCTTCGGCGAGGTACTTCGCTCACCCCGAAGTTAGAGATTCTCAGTCGGATATGATTACCGATGGTATTGAGGCACTATTATGTGAGGGGAGTTTGCTGGCTTCGGCCCCCACTGGAATAGGGAAAACCGCTGCCTCATTAGCCAGTGCGATTAACGTAGTGAGATCTTCTTCAGACAATCTGAAAATATTATTCCTAACAGGCCGTCAGTCGCAACATAGGATAGTTGTAGACACTGTTCAGAAAATTAACCAGAAGCTTGGTACAACCGAGCCTTCGATTAGATTGGTAGATCTAATCGGTCGTGAAGGTATGTGTCGCAATGTCGATAGAATGAGTGGAAAATGCGACTGCGAAGATGATTTGGACGGCTCGATGAGAGATGAATTGAGAGCTGATATGCAAGCGAACATTCTACGAAGGCCTACTCACGTTGATGATTTAATTCAGAATAGTAGACGAGTTAATCTATGCCCTTGGGCAACAGCTAGAGAGGCCGTGAAGAATTGTGACATATTGGTTTGTGATTACAATCACGTTTTCATTGATAGTGTTAGGGAGGCATCGTTAGCTTCTATGGGAGTAGATATTGAAAACACTATTCTGATTGTTGATGAGGCACATAACTTGCCGGATAGAGTTCGTAATGGTATGGAACGTCGAATAATCTCCAACACCTTTCGAGATGCACGATTTGAGGTACAAGAACACTTAGAAACAGCCATTGAATTGGCTGCGTCAAAGGGAGAAGATGTAGAATTAGACGAAATGGAATGGGCTGAGAGGTCACTAAAACGGCTTCAGTCTCAGATGCCAACTTGGTTCTCTGCAAGGGAAAAAGAATTAGCTCGATCAGATGATGAAGATATGCAAATAGAGACTAGAAATCTACTAGAAGAGATGGAAACTATCCTTAACGAAACACTCGAAGAACGCCCCGAGGGAAGATTCTCTAGCCTTCATAGACTAGTTGCACAACTATACTCTGTTCGTGTAGATTTAGAAAATGAGGACGATGATGAAAGAGAAACCAGTAGTGAAAGGTTAGCTGCTTTCATCACCACCTGTGGGCAATATGAAGACTCTTCAGCCCTTGTATTGGTTTTTGACAAATTGCTTGATGAGCCAAGAGTGAGATCATTTCTGCTCGACCCAGGTGTGGTCTCCGGGCCTCTTTTCGCTTCTTGCCGTGGTTCTATACTGATGTCAGGAACATTGTTTCCGGCGGAAATGTATAGAGATTTATTGCGGCTACCTGATACTGAAGAAAGGAAATTTTTCGCTAAGGATTATGATTCACCCTTCTTGTCGGAAAGAAGGCCGGTATTAGTTGCCCAAAATACCACTTCAAGATATACCGAACGTGGAGAAACCAATACGAACAATATTCGCGACCATGTGATAGAGGTTTTACGAAATACGCCAGGACATGTTGCGTTATTTGCGCAAAGTTATGCAATGTTGGATATGGTATTGGACGATTACCGCTGGATTCCTTGGGGCATCCAGATAGAGAAGGAGAATTCGCGAATGAGTAAGCGGCAAGTCGGGGAAATGGTTGAGAATCTATATCGTAAACGTAGAACTAATGACAGAATCATGCTGTGTGGAGTGCTTTCAGGTAAATTGGCAGAAGGTGTTGATTATCCTGAAAATATACTAGATGCAGTAATTTGTATTGGACTCCCTGTGCCTCCGCCAAGTGCACGACAGAAAGCATTGACAGACTATTGTCAAGATAAATTCGGAATTAACGCTGCAAGAAGATACTCTAGCCATCAGCCAGCGGTAAACAGTGTACTACAAGCGATTGGGCGACCAATAAGGAAAGCCGAGGATAGAGCACTTGTAGTGATCCTAGAAAAACGAATTCGAGAAAAACCATACAGATTTTGTATTCCTACAAACCTAATGGTGATGAGAAGCCCAGACGCCGAGAGAACTGGTCGTCATGCAAAGAGGTTTTTCCAACGCTTTCCGGATCCGGCTATAGAGTGAGATTCAGTCAATGGATTCATCAAAGTCGGATTCTTCGCGAGGTTGAGTGACTATGTGGCGGAAGGTCGAAGTTATGGGTTCCGAGACCCTTGGTGAAGAACTAGATGACAATCTGGATAGAGGATTGGATATAGACGCTGAAACCATGCATCAACGTTTTTTGGCAGACCTTCCACATCTTGAATCGGCAAAAAATAATCATAACGAGGTGTTGACACAGATTTCTGGTAGAATAGATGAGTCAAAGACAAATTCTAGGTCATTGGATTCAGATAGTGTTGCCTTTGATGAATTAGATAGAGAGGCCGCAAAAGCGGGATTTGACATCGGTTTAGATATGGACTCTCTAACTGAACTTTCGGTAACTACGTCAATAGACGATGGTAGAAGATTAGTCCGAGTGATTGCTCCTGAACGCTTCGGAGGGATGATTCGCACTCTTTCTGTTCCAGCGTCAATGGATGTTGAGTCGGCAATTATCTCAGATGGAGTTCTTCATCTGAATTTTGATTGATTAGGCGACTGCTTCACTAAGATCGAATGAATCTCTCTCTGGTACGTCTTGTAATTCATCAATTTCTTGCAATACCATCGTTAGTGCATGCTGAGCGTTTTGTCTATGACCATCTCCCAACTTGTGAGATGAATATCTGGCCTCCTCGAAAATTCGGTCTAATGCCACAAGAGCTTCTTCACTAATCGGTAGGGCTTTTCTAATTGCCATTTCAAATTCCCTTACTGTTTCAAAGTCTCGACGAAGGAATCCATTTCTCATTAGTATGTTGCAAAGGCTCTCATAACAAGTGAATATAGCCTCTCGAATTTCGTCTCCAGCGGCTAGTAACTCAGCTGTATAACTGAAAATTCCTGCCATTTCATCAATAGCTGCTAATCGGCGTCTTCTGAGAGAAAAACCTAATCCAACTAGAGTTCCTAAAATCAAGATTATTCCAATTATAGCGATAATTTGCCAGAATGTGAAGAGAGGTTCTGGATCTTCGTAAGTCATCTCGATACCGGAATAATCATTGTTCAACCATAAACGATCATTTGGACTAATTAATTGAGAATCTGTTTGGAACAGTAGGGATAATTCCCCCCATTTATTCTTGTCATAAAATGCTGGTTGATTTTGTATCGTGAAATCATAATCCATTATGCCATTTGAGTCGGTGAGTTTGACATTTTGGAAATGTATCACAGATTGATTGACCAGTCTAGCGACAATGGAAATACCTTCAACGGGAAGGCCCGTATCATTCGCAACAACTGTCACAGTACCATTTATTCTCCTCTGATTTTCCTTGATATGATGGCTATCCGGTGTAAATATAAATGTCACAGGAACTCGGATATTGACTGTATGTTCAATATCTACACCGTTCAGGAATCTATCAGCATCAGGGAGTGCGGATATTGTGAGCGATAACTCTCCAGGAGGCATCGTTGAACGAGCTGGAGAGATTAGTTCGAAGTGTCCTGTGGATTCGTCCCAAACTAGGGTTGAAGGTTCGGCTAAACCGTTCCAAAGTAAGACCACTTCCATACCCTCAATGACGTTGCTTTCCCCACCAACTTCGACAATCCTTGCAACCAGTTTAATTTCCTTTGATTCATCTGAACGAATTATCAGATCGGTTTCCCAAAGAACTTCAATCTGGATATCTGCCTTTGCATAAACCGTCATGTTATACTCAACTGGAAGGTAGAATGTTTGGCCCTCAAAGGTGAATCTAATATCATGCCCACCTCTTGCAATTAGGTAGCCAATTGAATAGTCGAATTCGAAAACTCCATCATCGCCAGTAGTAATTCGGTTGATTTCTACGCCATCAAGTGAGATTATAATTTCTCGACCCGAAAGACCAGGAGCCCCTGCGGTATCTGAGTCATATAATCGTCCTGTGAAGTTCCATTGTTCTCCTCTAGTAACCGACACATCATCAACTTGCAGATTAATCGCAGTGTGGTAAGCAATCGTTAGATTGGCATCTACACTTCCCGGTCTGTAGTAGCCTTGTGCGGGCGCGGTCACAGTTATTGTATGGAAGCCGATGTCTAAGAAGTCTGAAACCACCCAATTGAAAGACCAATCTCCATTTTCACGGCTTGTTGTGATTCCGACTAAAGTTCCGTCAATGAAAATCTCAAGTGAATGATTTGCCAACCCTCCATCTGGAAGATTATCCCTGACCGTTCCCGTTAATCTCATTTCATCCCCTACGGCATAAGCACTTGGAGGGTCTATCGAAATGATGGTCGGTGCGTATACTGTGAATACTGTGGTTGAATTAGAAGGTAGTATGAACTCTTCACCTTGGAAAATTATCTTCACCAAGCGAGGCCCTAGGGGCATATCTGGAGGGATTGGGAGATATACGCTGAATGTGCCATTTTCCTCTACTTGTAGGCCGGTTAAGAATTGGTCATTCATAGTGACTTCTAGATATCTATCTCCGAGTGTACGGCCAGCTCCATCAGTAAGCATTCCTTCGATCAGGAGTAGTTGGTTCCTATCCACCTCGCCAGGAGGAGTCGTAAGAACGACTTGAGATGTTTGTGTGACATTAAATCCGACTGTAGTGGCAGAAGGTAGGTAATATTCAGGGTTCAAGGAATCCCCTTGACCCATAGGGTCAACCCAAGTAAATCCTCCAAGGAATTTCGCTGTAACTGTATGAGCACCGTAATCCATGTCTAATGGTAAATCATAGGTAACTCTCCATTGCCCTGTGGATGCATTAGAAACCGTTGTGTAGGCTGAACCAACATCAATTCCATCAATCCAAATATGGATTACTCCGCCTGAAATTAGGCCGTTGTCCGTCAATAATTGACCATGTTCATCTAGAAGTGTGCCAGTGAAGGTAATGTTTTCTCCAGCGATCATAGATCCAGTTAATTCTGTGAATTCGATTACAGTTGGTGCCAGAACAATTACCCTAGACCAGGTGGAATCTCCAATCAATCCTGTAGTTCCATTTATTCCAGGGAATTCTGCTGAAATTAACATAGAGCCTTGGGTTCTTTGTGAGTCTACTGGAATAATCAACGTTGCTCGGCCAGTTGAATCAGTTGTTACAGATTGAATAAATGAACCATCAACTAGGATGTCTATTTCGGCATTTTCAACCAATTGACCAGCATTATCTATTATTGAAAGATTAACACTAACATCATCGCCTCTAACAACTCTTCTATCAGGATCTAGGTCAGCAGGATCTAATATTGAGATTAGGGAGTAACCTCTACTGTCAAAAGTACCTGTATCACTACTAGAACCGTAATAATTGACGGTTGGAGTGTAGCTTGCTGTGATATTATGAGTGCCTCTTGGGAAGGATAGACCGAGGGTAATTACTGCACTCCAAGTACCATTTGGATTCACTACACCACCCGTGGCTTGGAATCCAGAATCCGTACCATCGATTGAGAATGTTAGTGACGAAGGTAGGGCCGCCCCTGTTCTATCCATTATTCCAGTACCATTGCTGGAAAGTAAAGTTCCACTAACATTGAAAGATTCGCCGGCAACTGGGTTATCGGTTACTGTTGAAATTGTTAGGTTAGTAGGTGAACGAACGAAAATTTGGTTCATTACAGTAGTTGTAGAGTGTAGAGTTGATGAGCCATTGAAATATAGTGCAATTCCAATTAAACCTAGTGGATGAGAATGTGGAACATCGAATGTGAAATTTACTAATCCTTGACCATTAGTCACTCCTTCAGTCAACCATGTATCGTGGAACTTAGCCGCAACCTGCATATCTCCAACTGGAAGGTCATTATCCGAAAATTCAGTCAATCGAGCACCGAAGGTAATCGATGTGCCCCGATCAACAACCGTCTGGATTATTGGTGTCCTATCTGTGAATCGAGTGACTCCCTTTACGAGAATTGAGGCATTACCCGTACCTGTAAGATAGAATGGAGAACTCCCTTCAATCACGCTCACGACTACAGTCTTCGTGCCACTTGAAACTCCATCTCCGAATGGGTCTGTTGGAACTGATACCGAGAACGAACCATTGTTTGTTGTTGTGTGACTGGACACTAAAGTTTCACTTGAATCATTTAGGAAGAAGATTTCTACGGCCATTGGTCCACTAACACTTCTATTTCCATCGAATCCATCCAAAACTTGTCCAGAAAGTGTAAATGATTGGCCCGCAGTTACCTCTTGTGGTATTGAGATAATTTCGACCTGACTGTCTACCTGCACTGTTAAATTCGCAAATGTGTCATTACCAATCCAGCGCCCTGCATCGGCGTCTGTTAGGTTATCTGTTAGATCGTCAGCGGCATGTACACGAAGGTCGTAGAACCCTGGAGTTGTATCTTCTAGAATAGTAGGATTAAATCTTGCAACACCATCGATATCTGTTGTGGCTGAGTCAATAATTACCTGATTTGGACCACCCCAATCGAAGTATAAGTCGACATCCACGTCTGACACCACAGAATCATCTGCGATATCTGTAATTGTAGCATTTAGAATAAGAGTAGTACCGGCAATGACGATAATTGATTGAGGTTCAGCATCCACCACAAACTCGCTTTGAAGACCAGCCAAAACTCTTGTTTGTACAAGAGTAGTATAGAACGGGCCAAGTACCTCAGCATTTGTTGAGAAGTCTAGAACAAAGCGTAGGAAGTAAGCACTAGAACGAACATCTGTAGGCATTGTAAATGAGTAGTTGTAGGCACCTGTTGTCTCATTAATCCAGCCACTGGCGAGTGTACGAATTACTGGAGGAGCGGGGCTTCCGTCGGGACCTGGTGGCAAATCAGATGGTATTTCTAATTGAATAACGATTGAAGAGTTGTTTCCTGTAATCGGAGTCAGGTGGAAAATATCCCGAGCTACACCCGAGACCCATGTCACTGTACCTCTATCTGTCCACTCCGAACCCATAGTAACTGTTACATTGGCTCTGCCTTGTATCCTAATTGTATCAAGTACTGAACCAGGCCTTAGCCAAGTCGAACCCGTATAGTTTAGTTGCCAAAGGTAATCTCCTGCAAACATATTGGAGTTTGGAACCCATACTACATTGAAATTACCTGATTCAGGGTCGGTAATATTGAACACTTCAGTGCCGTTGAAATCTACGCTGTATAGCCCAGGGAAGTCGGCAACAGAAGTTCCTGTGTGATCAGATAATTGAACACCAACCAAGGCTTCAGTACCCCTTTCGGTAGGAATTAATTGATACTCAAATTCTACATAGGACCTGATACCAAATGTAGACAAGAAAGATTCCTCATCCGTTGCGAATAATTCATCTGCAGAATAAATGAATTTGACTTCAACAAGACCTGCAGGGATTGGTACAGAGGATTCATTGAAATCCCATGCAATAGAAAATTGACCAGGTGTTGTTGTCCAATTGCTAGAATTTAGTTGCCAAGTTGCAAGGTCTGTGTAGGGGCCGTTTGTTCCTGCTCTTCGCATTTGGAAAGTAAGAGACCCATTCAGAGGCTCGGGGGATGGCCCTCTACTAACTGCGGTACCATTAATGAAAACTAATTGATTGATATCTAAGATACTGTTGTTTGCATCGCTACCTTCCAAAGAAATGGTTAGATTTGGAGAAGGTGTAATGTTGAAATTAAAATCGATCGCATTTGGCCTTAGATGATATTCTGGATTGCTGGCATTGTTCAAGTCTGTTTGATGCCAGCCTGAGAATGCCAAACTAGCATTGATCAAACCTAGAGGTTCATTTTCTGAAATTGGTACAGTGAACTCAAAATATCCTCCCGAACCAACATCCGAAATTAGGTTAACATCTCCATCCTCGATTGTTGTGAAATTAAGAAGAACTTGTAGAGTATCCAACATGGCTGGGTCTGTAAGTGGAAGATTAGCCCAAGCCATATTTCCAGTAACCGTTGAATTAACCCCTACACCCAACATGGGTTGCTCCGCAGGCACAGGGCTACTGATTGACAGATTTACATCGTCTGTTATGTTAATTGACCACGGGAAAGTAACACTCTGAACTCCGACGTATCCTTGTTTTTGAGTCAATATTACCAGAGAACCAAAACCGGGCTTAATCATCTCAGAAGGTGAACCATTGAATGAAAAGAATCCTTCAGAGTTAGTGGTTGTAGTTCCGATTAGTCTACTAGCCATTGCTGCGCTTCCAGGTACATTTGCAGTCTCATTATCCGGTACCAAGTATAGTTCCAGATTAATTCCCTCTATACTTGAGGAATTGCTAACGAATTGTAACGTACCGTTGAGAGAAATGTTACCGGAGGAATAATCTCTCTCCAAAGAATTAGGAGTCACAATTTCATCCACTACTTCTACAACTGAAACCTCCGGGCAAGCTTCGAATGGAATCCAACCAAGATCTAATTCACCTTGATTTGCATTTGTCTGAAGGTGAACTTCAACCCACCAGGAGAAATCATTTCCATAAACTTCGAATCCATTGTCGACCCAAGTTCCACCAGAAAATCCTGTGACTTTTCTGGTTGGTAATCCTATACTTCTCAACATAGCAGCAAACACAGTGGCAAACTCATCGCAATCACCTTCATGCGCTTCCTCCAGAATCCATACTGAGGTGTCATCGAGAGAACTCACAATGAGCGAATCGCTACGATTCAAATTTGAACCAGCATGATTTCTAAGGAAAGTGGTAGTATTGTTTCCATTAATTAGGAATTGCTGTATGGCCTCGATCTGATCCCAGGCAGAGGTCCAGCCACTCTCATTGAGGACGGCTTGTGTGATTGTTGTAACGTTGCTAAATCCTCTGTAATCAGTGGCATACGTACTATTTTGGAATGCGGTAGTATTGTCTCTAATAGCGTCTGTGAAAATGACTTGTGGAGTTGTAACGTAGAGTTGATTGACAATTGATGAGTCAATTAAAACATCTCTTGTATAATTTGAGAAATTCAAGCCTGCGGCTACATCACTCCAACCTGTGTAATTTACTGCATTATGCGGTGCAATCAACTCATCTCCAGGATTTAATATTCCATTGTTACTGAATGAAATTTGCCAGGAATGTAGAGCCGAATTGTCCCAAAAGTCTGGGTGTGCAACACCCTGAGTTGTTGACCATGTTGGGAACATCGGCGTATATCCAATTAGACTAGTATTGACACCCCAAGAGGCACCAGTGTAGGAATCATATGTGTGCCAGCGCCAATAATGAGTTATGTTATAATCAATTCCAGCAGTTGTATTCTCAGCGAAGAAGTATAGCATATTTGTAGAAATATCATCTGTCGGATCCCAAGGATCGAACAATGAATCTACACAACCATTATCCCAATACTCTGGTAAACATTCTTGACCATCAGGAATTCCTCCGCCGTCTGTGTCTGGATCTAACCAATCCGTACCTATTTCTTGTTCAATTGTGTCAGGAATTCCATCTCCATCTGTGTCCAATGGGTTCAAATCGTCATCAGGATTATTCTGAGGGTTGGTTCCGTCGAGATATTCTTGGTAGTCAATTACACCTCCATTATCGGTATCGGAATTATTCCATAGGGTGGTGTAATTATCAATCGACATATTTCCATCTTCAATACCATATATCAATGGACAACCAGTAGTATTTTCGAAGTAATTATTCAGACCGTCTCCATCGAAATCGGCTAGATTGCTGCAAGGTTCAAGTGGGTCAGTGGAATTAATTACCTCATCAAGGTCATTGACTCCATCCCCGTCTGAATCGGTTAGTGTAGGTAATGACTCAAAGCCCCAAGAACCCAATGACTCTTCCCAATCTGCTAAACCGTCTCCATCTGAATCTAGATAATCGTCATCACAATGCTGTTCATTGGCTAAACCTAGGGATGCATCCCAACACCAGGAGCTATTGAGCACGACAACATATAGAGCGTCTGAAGGCATAGTGATTGAAACTGAGCGTAAGATATTGCCATCGATTGAAGAATATTGGAATGGAGTTCTGTTTCCTGCCGCGGATTCAAAATAAGCCATTGGAGCCCCATTTTGACGCCAATCAAGTGGATTTGGGTCTAATTTGCTAGTATTATTTACCGTCACAGAAAAATCAACAGGAACCCATGTAATTACATCAAGATATAATTCGTAAGTTGAAGTACATGGGTCTGTAGCATGGGCGGGTGAAAGTTCCGTACCATCATCAATTCCCCCACCATCTGTATCAGCGACATTCCATAGAGTACAGGTGGCATTTTCTTCCCAATTTTGTATTCCGTCCCCATCAAAATCCCCAGAATCTTCTATCCTAGTGGGATCGGTTTCGTTAGCGTCAACAACTCCATTGAAATTCGTATCTTCTTCTCCATCATCAAATTGGTCGCCATCGGTATTGTTGTTCCTAGGGTCAGAGGCTTGTGGAGGATTTCCATATGAACCATTGACCTCAACACCATCTGAAATTCCGTCTCCATCAGTGTCAAATGCTGTGGGGTCTGTAAGCAGGACTAATGCTTCGTATGAATCGTTTAGTCCATCTCCGTCGGTATCATTATTGTTAGGATCGGTGTAAGTAATTCCGTCGACTTCAGCTGTAAATAAAGAGCAAGGAGGAGAACCGGGTCCAAGACCTAATACAGGATTACAAGGAGATTCAGTATTGGTCCGATTATCAGGGCCGGGCCTCCAATATTGAGTTGGAGGATTTGTTGTGCCATTCCTTGTGTCCCAAGCAGGATTGACGTATTCGTAGAGATTAATTAAGCCATCACCATCAGGGTCACCATTAGTACCATCGTCACCGGAATTTGAGGTTGGATCGAGGTTGTTGGCAACCTCCCAACCATCAGGCATTCCATCACCATCTGTATCCCAGCCATCAGGGTCTTCATCGGTTAAATTATCACCATCATCATCATTGCTTGAACAATCGGCATCACCGTCATTGTCACCATCCCAACTGTCGACCATTCCATCATGGTCATCGTCGAATGTGTTGAAACAAATATTCCCCATTGGGTCTTCATCGGCACCATCTGAGTTCAATCCTTGAATCAACTGCATAGCACTCTCTTCATCCCAATTACTTACAGGAACTGTGCCATTCCACCAAACTCCATTATCAAGCTTATTGGGTGTAGTTGCCGAATCCCAGTTAGCAGGTATTCCATATTGGTATTCATTGAGATTGGTTAGAGAGTCTCCATCAGGATCTCCTGTTGAGCCATTGATTCCGGAAGCTGAAAGTGGGTCGAGGCCATACTGCCATTCCCAGCCATCTGGTAAACCATCACCATCGGAATCCCAATCTTGCGGTTGGGTGTTTATGTAGTACTCCAACCCATATGGAAGGCCGTCTCCATCAGCATCAGTTGACCCCATAGCCTCCCAGGTTGCGAATTCAATTGCTGAGTAAGATGTTAGCAACATGAGAAGTGTGAATAAAACCGCTGAACGTTCCTTTCTACGAGCGATTACGAGATTATTCTGACTCGAGTTGCCGAACATCATGTACACCCTCTACCGCCTACGGCGGTTCATTCGGGTCTTAAGCGGAATGGAGCGTCGTTCGGACGATGATTAGGGGTCAAATCAAACGAGTTCTATATCATCGTCGTCATAAACCAACTCTTCTTCTTCCTCTTCCTCAAGAATTGGAGTTTCTGAATCTTCTTCAGAGTAGGTATCTGAATCGTCATTTTCAGCCTCTTTCATAGCCTCAAGTAGAGCCAAATGGGCTGCCCATTTTCGGCGGTTCATTCGGCTTTGAACACCCGCAAAAATTAGCAAAATCGCTACTACCATTACAATTATTGTAGATACACGAGGATTGGTAACCTCATTTATCAGACGATCAAAAATACCATCAATTCCGACCACCATGTTGAGATTCTTTTCGGCTGTAAATTCATCAGGCCAGCTCTGCTCAGTGTCGTGGGGTTCTGCTGTAATAGTAATCTTCGCTGTATCGCCATTATTTGCTGAGGATGGAACAGAGACTTCTAGCGTGAAGGTCACCTCTTCAAAGGCGTCCAACTCAATTAACCTTGAACTTGTAGGACCTCCTATGTCTACATTCCATCCAGACGCACCTTGTACTTCGGCATCAAGTAGAACAATTAGTGGGCTGTTACCTTTGTTTCGAACCTCAAATTGGAAGGAATAAAGACCACCGGGTGCAAGTTTTCGGTTTGAAGTAACTTGTACAATTGAAAGGTCGGGTTCATCCGCATCAACTTCGAACACCATTGGCAAATCGAAATATCTTGGATTAGAATCTGATGTATCCTCTCTTATTCTTAGGTAAACAGTGTGGTTACCAACGATGACTTGGTCGGTTAGAGTGACTACAACAAACACCTCTGTGAAGTCACCAGGACCGAGAGATACCTGAGGTACCGCTGACCCGTTTTGATCCAAAATTCGGTATTCCCATTGCCCATAAGCCGCCAATCTATCGGTATTCTCTGGAAGGCTTGCTGGATTGATAATCTGCCATTGAGTAGCGGATTCTCCGCTCGTCATACTATTCGTTATGCGGGCACGTAGATTCACTTCGGGGTCATTAAGTGTGGAACAAAGGGACACTTGGATGTGGCCTAATGGAGTACCATCACAATCTTGAGATACTTCTGCTCGAATACCGAATGTTCTCTGAATTGTAAACTCAACCGTAGTCCTGAGGGAGGCATTTCCATTGCTTATTACCTCAATCTCAATCATCCCGATATCTGGGTCCTCTCGGTCTGTTGAAGGTTTTACATTGAACCGAAGAATCTGTGTTGAATGCCTCTCTAGCGGTGGTATATGGAAAGTTCCATCACCATCATCTTCTAGGATTCTTTCACCTGTATCGTTGTCGTAAATCTGGATAATTGACTTAGAACGCTTTAGAATATCTACTCTGAAATTATCTGTGTCGAATCCTGTGTTGAATATCTCTAGTAAGAACGTATTGAATTGGTTGTCCTCAACATATCTTGGTATTGTTGGGTCGATATCACCCGGACGGCTAGAGTTAGCAATTGGTATATCGTGATCTTCATTCCATATCGAAACATCTGGAGGCTGATAGACTTCCAGCTTTTCTAAATCGAGGGTAAGAAGGTCTTGATGGACGACGGTTTGAACACCTTCTATCGTGGCTTCAGCGACTGCTCTAATCTCAATTTTATCAGGCGTTCCTGTCAAGTCATCAGGGGCCGTTATGGTAAGTATTGGATTCAGAATATCACCACCCGAATTCAGGGTGTAACCACCTGGTGAGTCGAACTCAATAAGCCATGAACTACCTAAGTTAGTCAGCAACTCAAGTTCTACAGTCATTGATTTGGTAGAATCTCCTCTGTGGACTAATTGAAGTGGTACTGGAGTTGTTTCATCGGGGGCAACATATTCCACAGTTCTGTCTTCCCGGTGGTTAATCGCTACACCCCATTGTTTCATTTCAACAGGTTCATGCTCAACGAGGAATGCGTTACCTTGAACGTCAGTAATTTCCAATTCGACAGTGTATTCTCCAGAAGGAAGACCGCTTGGATAAGTCCATGTGTAGGTGCCGAAAATACCCTGACTAGTATCTCTAATTCCATCATCATCCGATGAAATCTCATGGTCTATGCGGTAATTTCCATTTGGATCCCGCATCAATAATTTCACAGAATCCATGTCTTCTCTACCAAAGGCGCTCTTAACATCAAAGGAGAATTGCATTGTTCGATCGGCCAATACGTCATTCGGATACCATTCTAATTCTACTCCATCAGCGAGTTCGGCACCATCTCTTTGGAGTATAACTTCACTGTCGGCAATGGCATTAGTTTCTACTTCCATTTGGGAATATCGATTGCTTTCTCCATCAATCTCGTTCCATGCCACCTCTGCTTCACAACTACTTCCAAATGGACCTCCTGAACTTTCACATCCAGACATTTCAGCAGAGACCTCAACTGTTAATTCATTACCATCTTGGATAACAAAACCATCTCCTCCGTCCAAAATGACTTCGAATAGTTCATGATCGAAGTTGCAAGAGTTAGTTATCCCTGGATTACATGCGTCTGTTTCCCAAGACTCGGAGCCAACGGTATTGCCATTTGCACTAATCACAATATCCCATGTGACCTGAGAGTTACTAGGCCCCTGAGCGCGGAGGAAAAATTGCACTGGAATGTAAAATTGACCGCTGGATGATCCATGTTTTGGGCGGCCGGTAATTTCGAGGGAACTCAACAGATCTCCAGTTGTGAACTCTATTGTAGAATCTAATGCACTAGAGGTCGATTGACCACCTGACTCAGGCACCATTGTTGAAATGTGGCCATCACCTCCAGAAGACGAGTTGGCTTCTGCAAAATAGAGTGTGTAGACTTTGGATTCAATATCCTCTGAATTCTCTGCCTTAGTATCCGTTTGGAGATAGGTTGGTTCTGTGAAAAAAGTGGCCATTTGAGGAGTTATCATCAAAATCGCGAGGAATATCGCAATTTGGGTGAACTTGCCATCTCGAAACGGCGTACTGCTCCCACTCATCGTCTACCCGCACTCGGAGGGGTGTTAAAGCGTTCGTGAAGTCCGAGTGCTATTTGCATCGTTTTTTACACGCCCCCATGAGGGGGCGTAAATCCGCTCGTTTCAAGTCTGATAAGGTCCTCAGAGACCTCGCAGGGGTACCCGAGCTGGTCAAAGGGGCCGGACTTAAGCTCCGGTGCGTAGAGCTTCGTGGGTTCAAATCCCACCCCCTGCACCACTACTTTATTCGGGTGATTGAACAGCCTAATTGACCATCTCCATCAAAGACATCCAATTTGGTGATTACAACAGTAGCAGCCTCAACCGAGCGAGGTTTTAGTATTCTATCCAACAAACGGTTTGCAAGTGTTTCCAAAAGTGAAGCGCGCTGTAAATTCAAAGTCTCATCTAATACTGCCACCAAGTATTCGTAATCAAGAACTTGAGAAATTTCATCTTCTTCTGGAGCGCTGTCTCCAGATAGCATAACGTAAATATCGAAAGAAAGGCGCTGGGGTGAGCCAATTTCGTGGTCATGAACGCCTATATCCACCTGTCTAATTACCTTCTCCAGGAATAAACAAGTGGCCGCTTGATCGCGAGAAAAAATTTGCATTAAGGCGTCCGAATGTGAGGTCATTAAACACCCTCCGTTTCAAATGCGACGTCTCGACTTCTGGAAAGGAATCTTTCTCCAGCATCGACAAAAATTATCTGTCCGGTAATTGAATTTCCTTCAATAAGAAAAACTACAGCCTGAGCAATATCATCTGGGGAAGGGCCGTATCCAAGTGGGCTTTCAGACTGGGCTCGATTGAATCCCGCTTCTGTTTGGTCAGGGCTTGCTAAGGTGTGACCTGGTGCGACAGCGTTTATTCTCAGTTTAGGCGCAAGGCCTCTTGCAAGAGCCTCGGTTATTCCTAGAAGGGCAAATCTTGAGGCAGTATACGAAATGTGATCTGGATTAGGTGCTGCAATTTTCTGATCCAAAATGTTGACCACTGACCCGGCCATATTCTCGGGGAGATTTTCTAGTAATTCCCGAGTTAAAATCAGAGGTGCTTTTGCATTTACGTCCATATGCTGATTCCAAGATTTATCATCAAAACTTTCTAAGTCATCATGCTCGAATTGTGAGGCATTATTCACAAGGTGTAAAATCGGTCCAATTTTTGATGATGCCTTGGAAATAATTTTGGTAAATTCTTCCGGATTCGATAAATCTCCTTTTACTGTGCAAGCATCAACACCAAATCCTCTAATCTTCTCTGCCAATTCCTCGGCGTCTTTTGCAGACGAATTGTGGTGAACTGCGACTGAGTGACCTTTTTGTGCTAGGTGAAGACAAATTGCAGCGCCAATTCTCTTTGCACCTCCTGTCACGAGTGCAGCACTGCGAGCCATCCGTACTTGCGAGCGAAGTCTGGTATATGTCTACTCGTTTTGAAAGGCCTCATCTGGAGGTTTGAGGCGAATGATTAACGCCGTGTGTCTGCTCCTCGTAATCAATGGGTGTACCGCTGCCCCAAGCAAATGGCACTGAAGTGTCCTCTAACAGCTGTGGAGGTCCGGTCAGAATTGGCGCTGAAGAACGCCGAAAAGCGGAAAGAAAGCGGCTGCCTTCTTGGTTCAAAACTACACTTCCTACAGGGAATGCCCAAAGCCGGTTTAATGAGACAAAATCTAATGTCCACGAACACGGGTTGCATACAGTTTGCGAAGAGGCTCGATGCCCAAACATACACGATTGTTGGGGTAGAGGGACTGCAACTTTCATGATTGCAGGGGAAGTCTGTACACGAGGATGTAGGTTCTGTGCAGTCGGCACAGAGAAAACCCCTCCTCCTTTGAATCCAAACGAGCCTGCAGAACTCGCTGAAGCTGTTGATAGAATGGGCGTTAGTCACGCTGTTATTACAGTAGTCAATCGTGACGACTTAGCAGATGGAGGTGCACAGCATTACCGTAATTGTATCAAAGCAGTACACGATAGATGCCCTGATGTTGGACTAGAATTACTCTGCTCTGACCTAGATGGGAATCTTGAGGCGCTAGCCGATTTACTTGATGAATTACCGCTCAAAGTCTTCGCCCACAATGTAGAATGTGTGCCCAGGTTGGACTCTACTGTTCGCGATCCTCGTGCTTCGTTTACACAATCGCTGAATATTCTACAAGAAGCTAAGCGATTAAGGCCAGATCTGGCAATCAAATCCAGCATAATGGTCGGTGTAGGAGAAACCGATCAAGAAGTTGTTGAAGCTATGCAACTGCTAAGAGGAGTTGGAGTTGAGTTAATCACTCTGGGCCAATATCTACAACCAAGTTGGAAACATCTTGCAGTGGATAGATTTCCTGAGCCAAAAACTTTCGCTGAGTGGGACCAAGCCGCGAGAGAAATGGGATTCACTGCGGTTGCTAGTGGGCCGTTAGTACGCTCTTCCTACCGAGCGGGTTTGCTTTGGGAAGAAGCAATGGGTGGGGAACCAGTCGTTACAAGAGACTCTACAGGTTCAGCAATTAGCCATTTGAATCCTAGCAAAGATCTGCTCGCTACCAATGAGGTTCGGTTGTCCTCGGAGCACAAAACAATATGAAGGAATAATCGGAGGCATAATTATGGCAGCGAAAAAGAAGAAGCAAGTAACCTTGCATGTACCCTCCGCTCCCTTCCGGCCAGGGGACAAGGCTAGTTTCGCGCCATTCGAAAACGAGCCAGGAGACCTTTCTAGACCTGATCCCGTAAGCTGCACCGCATCTGAAACCACAGACCATGCATATGGGCTTGTAAGAGTACTAGATTTCGAAGGTAATGCTAGTGGGCCTTGGAATCCCGACTTATCTCCAGATGAGCTTCGTGAAGGCCTGGAATATATGGTTAGAATGCGAATATTCGATGATAGGATGATGAAAATGCAACGTACTGGTAAGTTGTCGTTTTACATGCGCTCCTATGGAGAAGAGGCAGTTGCAATCGCACAAACCATGGCATTAGAAACTCAGGATTGGATATTCCCTACCTACAGACAGCCTGGAGCGCAATTTGTCAGAGGAAGAGACATGGTTAGCATGATCAACCACTGTATTGGCAATGAAGAAGACAATGTGAAGGGTAGGCAAATGCCTGTCCATTACACCTATCGCGAGGGGCGTTTTATCTCGGTTTCAAGCCCGGTTGGGACCCAATTTAGTCAAGCCGTAGGTGTTGCGATGGCTTCTCAATACAAGGCCCTTGATGAATGCTGTATCACTTGGATAGGAGATGGTTCTAGTGCTGAAGGAGATTACCATTATGCACTCAATTTCGCTTCTGTATTCAAGCCACCAGTTATTCTCAATATCGTAAACAATCAATGGGCAATTTCGACTCACGCTAACTTAGCAAGTGGTAACCCAACATTCGCTGCAAGAGGATTGGCCTACAATGTGCCTTCAATGAGAGTGGATGGAAATGACTTCTTAGCGCTCTATTCAGTTACGAAATGGGCAAGAGAGCGCGCGGCAGCCGGAGAGGGTGCTACGCATATTGAGGTGCTTACCTATCGCGCTGGAGCACACTCCTCCAGCGATGACCCCAGTAGATATCGCCCCGGAGACGAGCACGAGGCTTGGCCTGGTGGCGACCCAGTCGACAGATTAGTCCAGCATTTGGTTGCAATCGGAGAATGGTCGGAAGAGCAGCAAAAGGAATTAGAGGAAAGAGTCGATGGTGAGGTAATGGCTGCTTACAAGGAAGCTGTTACTTATGGAGATCTGGCCAATGGACCTTATCCTTCAGCGGATACAATCTTTACTGAAGTATACGAGGAAGTCCCTTGGCATCTTCAAGAACAATGGGATGAAATGAAGAAATGGAGTGTGGACTGAAATGCCTGAAATGAATATTGTTCAAGCAGTTAATTCAGCTCTAGACATTATGCTGGAGAAAGACCCAGATGTGATATTCTTTGGTGAAGATGCAGGATACTTTGGAGGTGTGTTCCGAACCTCAGATGGTTTGCAAGAAAAACACGGTACACACCGTGTATTCGATACGCCTCTTTCCGAAGGTGGAATTGCTGCAATCGCATTTGGCATGGGAATCAATGGATTAAGGCCGGTTGCAGAAATCCAATTTGCCGATTACATATTCCCAGCCTATGACCAAATTGTCAACGAAATCGCCAAAGTTAGACATCGATCGGGTGGTGAGTTTTGGTGCCCATTAACAATCAGAACTCCCGCAGGTGGTGGAATTCGCGGTGGGCATCATCACTCGCAGAGCCCAGAGTCTCAATTTACCCACACTTCCGGGATAAATGTGGTTTACACTTCAACACCTTACAACTCCAAGGGCCTACTCATTTCTGCGATTGAATCCAACGACCCCGTTGTGGTATTCGAACCTAAGCGATGTTACAGAGGGCCTTTCTATGGCGACCCACATAATGTCCCAACCTGGAAAGATCACCCAGAGGCAGAAGTCCCAGAGGCGCATTATACAGTGCCCCTTGGTGAGGCAAGACTTGCAATGGAAGGTACTGACTGCACAGTGATTTCTTGGGGCGCAATGGTCCACGTAAGCGAACAGGCAATCAAAGACAGTGGAGTTAGTTGCGACCTAATTGATTTGCAAACTTTGGTACCTTGGGATAAAGATGCGATTGTAAAATCGATAGAAAAAACTGGACGTTGTGTTATAGTTCACGAAGCACCGAAAACTAGTGGATTTGGAGCAGAAATGGCAGCCAGTGTTCAGGAGAGATGCTTCTACCACTTAGAAGCACCAATAGAAAGAGTCACGGGATGGGACACACCGTTCCCGCACACAACAGAATGGGATTATATGCCCAGCCCGGCGAGAATCGCCGATGCAATAAAGAAAACAATGGAGGAATGAAAATGACAAATCGCGTATTCAAACTACCAGATATCGGAGAAGGAGTTGTTGAAGGAGAAGTCGTGCAATGGCACGTATCCGTTGGAGATTCTGTCTCCGAAGATGATGCACTTGTAGATGTAATGACAGATAAGGCGACTGTGACAATACCCTCACCTCATGATGGAACAATATCCGCTCTACATGGTGGTGTGGGTGATATGGTTGCAGTCGGTGCTACATTGGTTGAATTCGGAGAGGGTGGCGATAGCCCTGACGAATCGGTTGAGGAAAAAGAACCAGCACCGGAAAAAACCGTTGAACCGGAAGTTGTAGCCGAGCCGGAGCAAGTGAAAACACCTCCACCAGTGGCTACTGAACCGGTCGCACCTCCACCTGTACCTGCAATATCAACACCCGCTCCATTACCAGCGGTTTCCAAACCAACTGAAAGCAGTGGTGG
>JAZAAK010000048.1:0-5351 GCA_036138175.1 Thermoplasmatota archaeon
GCATACGTACCACCACGTTCAGCCTCGATTGAAGATCCATTGAGGATAGCCGTTCTAATTTCAGGAGGAGGATCAGGTCTTGCCGCTCTACTCAGATATCAGGAGGCCGAAGCCAGAACTCATCAGACAGTTTTGGTATTAGCAGATTCAGAAGATGCAGGCGGCCTAGAGTACGGGCAATCACGTGGGATCGAAACCCATGGAATATCATTACCAGCTCTCGAAGATAAGGTACAAAGACGCCTAACTCACGAGGAGTTAGTACACACGGCCCTAGTCAATGCAGAGGTTGAATTGGTAGTTCTTTCCGGTTACATGAGAATCCTCACACCAAGTTTTGTCAAGCGATGGAAAGGTCGACTGGTAAACATCCATCCTTCTCTACTTCCAAAGTATCCAGGGGCCCATGCTCACAGGGATGCATTAGCCGATGGAGTAACCGTTTCCGGTTGCACAGTCCATTTGGTAGACGAAGGGGTAGATAGCGGAATGATTCTGGCTCAGAGCGAAGTTCCTGTACACCCAGAAGATACCGAATCAGACCTACAAGAACGCATCAAGAAGGTTGAGCATGTACTCTACCCAGAAGTCCTTGACAGGCTCTCAGTAGGCGGATATTCAGTTTAGGTCATCCGGCGTGTTGACATTTCTGAGAATCGCCGCCTCAGTCAATAATGTCGAGTGTTTCATCTCAGAGAATTGCACATGTAACGGTCGCCTATCCTCAGCAATTTTTGATGCAATAGAAGGCCGAACTCTGGCAAGTAATGGATGAGCCCTTTGTGGGTCAGCAGGTATCGCTAGTAAATCGCCAGAGCCGAGAGTTTTCTCTAATTCGAAGAATAAATCCGCGGTCACCCAAGGTACATCCACCGGACAGAGTTGAATTGAATCAGTATCAGCGACTAATGGATCGGTTAAGGCCTCGATAAGTGCCTCAATAGGTCCAGCATGGGTGACTGCATCCAGCACCCATTCAACATCTAACCCATCTGGCATGACCGCACCATATCTCTCTACATCTTCTGGCTGAGCAACAGCGATTCGAATCGGCTCACAACCTGCTGCAGCCAAAGCCGAAGCGACCCTTGCGATACAGGCGACTCCACCGACCTCAATCAGAGCCTTATCTCGGCCCATTCGGCTGCTTCGTCCACCGGCGAGAAGTAGAGATCTCATACCTTCACCGTAAATCATCGAGTCTCTGCATAGCGTAGCGAATCTCTTCCATAAGCTCAGCAGCACGAGCCAAGAGAGTCAACCTCTCCTTTCTTCCATCGCTTCTCTCTACCCATTGCATCAATTGTCGAATATCGGCCGAGTCGCGTTGAATTGTCCATTCCAGAACCTGTTCTGCAACAGGGTCATCGGATGGTAGCAATCGCTCGCTCATAGACAGCGGGAGACCCAGAAGCGCTTGAACTTGGCTCAACCTGTTACGATACGGGCCTTGATTCGACCTAGGAGCGAGTCGCCCGGAGGAACAGATACCAATTGAATTGCCTCAGCAACTTCCGAACCCACTCGCTCACCCCTCATAGTTGCGGCATGGATTACCAAAACAGCCAGATGACCATCGATTGTTCGGCCCTTACACCAAGCCAGTAATAGTTCATCAGATGGAATAGATTTACCCGCTCTTAGAACTTCTTCAATAGTCAACAATAGCGCCTCAGCAGGCTCTTTTCGAGAAATATTTGCAGCCAGCATTGTCCATGAATCAGTTCCCAGACTTTTGTGGTCAAGATTTGCCAAAAGTAGTGCCGCAAGGGCAATGTCTTCTCTACCATGTCTTTTCCATAGACGACGAATCAACTTGACCAGAACCTTCTGCTCACCTCCAGCATTGGTTAGCAACCAAGAGGCAATCCTTCTGAGATTCTCGTCAGGCGTTCCAAGATGGAATGAGTAACCCGCCGCTTCTCCGAAACGATCCGTACTGGATTTCATGATCAGAGCAGGAACTCCGATTGGATATGCCGCTCGTACAACTTTAGCCAACTTGCGCGGTGAAGAATGAACTCGACGAGAGGTTGAATCGAAGTATTCGTCAAGAGGGTCTTTGGCCATACCACGGCCTCAATTCTTAACTCTAAATTCGTCGAAGATGGAACTAATTCTTTCCATTGAATCATCTAATCTCATTCTGATATCTTCTGTTACTGTGCGATGGACCACTTGCTCGAGATTCCTATCCAAACTTCTCGCAATCGCACGATGTTCTGAATCATCAATACCGAATGCGTGTCGCAGGTAAGCAACCAGAATCACTTCCCCTTCAGAGCGATCGGTGTGCAGTAGGAAAGCCTCCAACATCTGTTCGTAAATCCGACGAGTTTCTTCTAGGGCCAAAACTTCGCCTTGACCTATCTCCGTGCCTGAAATTACTGCGTCGTAAACCGCCTTTGGCTCATCCTCATCAAGTCGAAGTGTATGGGATAACTTGACCAACATGCGCTTCTCTCCATTGGTCAAGAAACCATCTTGCAAAGCAAGGCTAACCGCCCCTTTGAACACTCCAACCCTACCAACGCTGACCTGAGTCACAATGTCCAACTAACATTCCCCTCCTTAATCGGTTCGTGTTAATGCCTATCAAATGAGTAACCTATTGATTCAAAATCCCCAAAGTCCAGAAATTGTTGCAATAACGAAAATCACTACCCCTGCAATCGCTCCATAGGCCATTCCAAGTATACGAATTGGGTTTCTTTCATACTGCATACTCGCAAAAAACAAAAATCCAAAATTACTCATGAAAAACAAACTACGAGGAACACCATAGCCGGGCGGATCTGGAGGGCATCTTGATTCCCCTGGGAACCCAAAAAATATGCAACCATTCTCGACTTCATTGTAGTACGACATTATCGAAATTGGAATAATAATTGCAAGCGGAATTGCAAAACCAACTAGGAAAGGGCCTCTGTACTTCATAGCCATAAAACCGAACGTGCTCAGAAAATACAAAGGAACTCCACAAAAAAATATCAAACTAAAAAATACCCCAGCCTCCTCTCCAGCTCCAGAGGTTGCCAGAAAAAATATCATGATTAACGAAGCAATACCTATCCAAATAGGACGAAAATCAGAAGGATCGAATTCCTCTACTGAATATAGCGGAGCAGCCTTTTCAGTCTTCATTTCAGAATCAACTAGAGAATCCCAATCGGAATTGAACTTGGTAGAATCTCCGGTCCCCCCTTCATCTTCCATAACTCTCTTTTTTTGGTTCAATACATAATTAAATCGCCAACTTGCAACACTGAACGAAAGCGATGAACGAGGAGAACTCAAAGTGGATTTGGACCTATATGCAGGAGGCAGGTGACAAACTCGTCGGTAAACTCCCCCCCTCATGGCAGCACCCGAAGGGCAGAAACCCCTACGCTCACGTAGCAATTTGTGTCAAGGGACATTTCGGGCAATCGTACAAGGATATTCCAGACGAAAAGTTGCAGGAAGTGCTGGATTACATCGATTATTTGGTAGAAAATCCATCATAGTCGATATCCTACACATCGATTCGTTGAATGCAAAATTCCTGCAAAGCGTTCAAAGGGGGCTGCAAAGTCGGAAGGTTTGCAGGAACCCTGTCACACTCGCGGGTGCTAAGCACCCATTACTGACCGCCAATAGGCGAAATTAATGCGAGGCCCCCAAGAGTGGGGCCGGCTAACTGCAGGAGAGAAAGCAAAATGGCAAATGAAGGAAAATATGTGATTCACGCGACCATCAAGGCAGACGGAACCGTCGCCCGAAAGGACGTCGTCGGAGCCATCTTTGGGCAGACAGAAGGTCTGCTTGGAGAGGATCTACAGCTGCGCAAGTTGCAGCGAACCGGACGCATCGGACACGTCGATGTGAATCTGAACAACAACAAGGGACGAGTCAAGGGTGAGATCATCATGACCTCGTCTATCGACCAGGTCAGCACCGCAGTTATCGGAGCGGCATTGGAAACAATCGACAGGATTGGGCCTTGCAAGGCAATAATCCGAGTTCAAAGAATTGAGAATGTCAACTCTGCAAAGAGAGACACCGTCATTGACAGAGCAAAGACTCTGTTGATGGGAATGATTGAATCTGGCGCGGACGAATCGAAGAATATTCTAGATGAGGTTCGCTCGGTTCTGACCGTAGATACAGAAATGGAAATCAGCGGTATGACCGCTGGACCGAACGTCAACGACTCAGAGGCGATTATCATCGTCGAAGGTCGCAACGACGTTCGCAATCTACTGAAGTTCGGAATCAAGAACGCGATTGCAACAATGGGCTCCGGCATCAAGCCGGAATTGATTGAACTCGCCGGTAAGAAGAAGAGCGTAACCGCCTTCCTCGACGGCGATAGAGGCGGACGTCTTCTTCTGATGGAAATCAGCGGAAGCCTCGGCAAGTCACTAACCCACGTAGCGATGGCACCTCAAAGCCGAGAGGTAGAACACCTCGAAGGAAAGGTAGTCACCAAGTGTCTGAACCAGAAGGAGGCTGCCAACAAAGCAGTCTCCCGAATTACTGCAGAACTTGCAAAGGAAGACGATGCATCAGTCGGTCGCGGCTCCGCCGCACTAGAAGCACCTGACGAAATCAAGAGCTGGGCCGACAAGATGGACGGACTGAAGACAAACAACGCGATTATCATCCTAGAAGACGGATCAGCAACCGAACCAGTCGGTGCAAGAAAACTCGAGGAAGCCTTGGCTGAAGCTGAAGGCGCCCAAGGATTGGTATTCGCTGGTAAGGTCAATGACCGAATCTTCGATCTAGCATCTGGAGCCGGAATTGGCAACGTCCTAGGAAAGACCGTTGGCAAGGACACCCTAAAGGGTGGAGTTCAGGCCTTTTCAGTCAAAGATTTGTGAAGTTTGAACCCATATTGAGCCGAGTTCGATTTTTCGTTCTCGGCGGGACTACGTCCCGCCTCTAATCAGCGCTCAGCATAGGCTCAGCAGACGAAGCCATCAAAAGGGCCACAGGTCCGCTACGAGCGATGGAGCAGTCCACCTTGGGCATCCTCTCGCTCTATGCACTACTGGGCATGGCCATCGCAATCCTATGGCTAAGGCACCAGCAAGTTCTGCGGCAAAGAGACTCAATTGCTGATCGAGTGGGCTCACTTGAAGGCGACCTAAACTCGACAACCCAGAGGTTGGATTTACTTTCCAGAGGAGTCGATACGGTATTCGGAGAGACCCCCGAATTACACGGCCTGCTAGGCGTTCATCGCTCCTTAGAGACCGCAGAATCCTTGCTATTCGAGCAGGCGGTTGGAGTCAGTTCATCCGAATCCTGTGCTATCGCAACTCACGCAGCAAGGGCCGTCCTCGATGGACAGGAAGCCACAATCG
>JAZAAK010000049.1:0-40219 GCA_036138175.1 Thermoplasmatota archaeon
AGTCGATGTATGTCAGCTTATTGAGGAAAATACTCCTCACGAGTTATTCGATAATCATAAACACGATCGAAACAAGTTATTCCTCAAGCAAATCTTGTGATTTATGCGTCTTGCCAATTGGCGACTCTGTCTAGCATTTTGCTCCTGAATGTGAGTAGTTGTAATTCAGGGCCGTGAATATCGATGGTGATTGTGGAGCCACGAGTGAAGTGGGTTTCATCCCAGCCATCGCTCACAACGTATCCACGATGCATATCACTCGTCATAACTGTAGGTTGTTGTGTCCACTCCCAGTATGACCCATCTTCCCTTCTTTCCGCGCGGGGTAAATCTCTAGCTACGAATAGGTAGTGACTGTCAACTTCCGATAGTGGGAAGGTGGTTCCTTCGATATCGACAACATGGCGATACCAGGCACCTTGACCTAGGAATGTTGAGAAGAGGCAACCGGATGAATATTGTTTACAATCGACATTCTGCCCTCGTTGAATTCTGTATTTTGAGGGTTGATATTGGTGTGTATTTGCCACCAACAAATCGTTTAATGCAGGGTCACAACGGATTTTATTTCCGCTTGTGGTTTCAATCTCTGCCTGTAACCTCGGTAGCCGATTAACGATTGCATTTCCTTCAATTGCAGAGCTTATATCAGCTGCAAAATTTGTCGGGTCACTACCCATATAGAACCCATATGACCCTTCTTCATCTTCCGACCTTGGATGAGAATTAACTCCCATCACAGGAGTGTCGGAATCTACAGAATGGGCAATTGAAGTTAGGGTTCCATCGCCACCTAATACAACTACTAAATCGCATTCGATGAAATCGGTGCGCCTAACGGTTTCTCTAGCAGAATAATCTACACTGATTCCACGTTCGGCGACAAGAATATCCAATTCGTTTCGGATTGAATCTAACGCTTGGTCATGAACTTCCTCGAAGTTTTTCTTGTAGACTACGAGTATGTTGTCTATCACCAATATACCCCCTTCTCACTTTAGGCGCAATAATCACTCCATATAGGGGCGACGCATTGAGTCTGAGACAATCATGGGGCTCTAATTTAGCCATAACTTACTGACCAGCAAAGCATAGGCTCATCAGAGATAAGTTACGGGATTTATCTCAATGCGGGCGGTGTTGCTGGGGATATTGCTCATAATTTCCTGTTCTTCAGGTTGCTTGGAAGTCCCAATCGAATCTTGTGAAGATACCGATTGCTTTCCTTTCAATAATGATCTTCTAAACGAATTACTTTCAAATCCAAACTCTCTAGATGTTTTGTTATTGGCGTCTGAAAATTCTAAGTTACGTGTAAAATCCTCCACAACTTACCAAACGGAAACCCAACTGGGAGAAATACATTGGAATGTAGCAAAAGATGACGAACAAAACCTTCGTTCAATCGCAATGAGGTTCAGTCTTGGAACCACTTCTATCGATACTGAAGTCATCGAAGGAACCGAAACCACCAATATTAGATTGGGTAATGTTTGGTATGAGGGAAGGGATGCTATTCCTGACTACAAAGATCCGTTCTATGAAATCGCCCAACAAGCTACTGAAGACCCTAATGGCTTTTGGCCGTCTTTTGGATTTGATACCACATCAATTTCAGATCTCGAATGGACAATAACTCACGATGTCCAATCTCTAGAACAGGTTGCAAGTGCTCAAAATGAAACCCATAGCATAATTCTAGTCTTGAAAGGCATGCCTCCTGAACTAATTGGCGTAGAATTGTATGGTGACGACGATTCTGCCTTTGTATTGAGTATCGAGAAAGGAGAGGATGTGCAATTGAGCCTTCAACCGGATTTACCTAGAGCGGCAATCGAATTCAACGTTGAAGATCCATTGCAATTATCGGATGGAACTACAATTTGGGCTGGATATGTGCCTCTAGGATTTACCTCCGAGGTTAATCCACTGGAGTTGACTTTCCAGGTTATCGAATCCGAATCAACCATTGCGGAGTTTAATCTTGCAGATTTGACATCTAACCAAACAGATGTATATGGCGATTGGTGGGAGTTCCTCTATTGGGATTATTCAGGAGATGGATATTTTTCCTCCTCTGATTATTATGAGATTCGCACAAATTCGACAAACGTTGTTACAATCAAAACATACGATAGTTGGGCGGATTCTTGGGCAGGAGACATAACCCATTCCAATGCTTAATTTTCTCTAGACAGAATACCCCATGTATTAGGGCAGATTCAAGCACTGTCCATAGGCAGACCCACACATGTCGGAGCAGAGCCACCCTCTATTGCGATTGTTAGGGCATTTGAGGGAGTATCGATGGCAGGTATGGCTCGCCTCATTTTGTTCAATCATGAACAAGTTTTGGGATTTAGCACCGCCTATTCTAATCGGTATGGCCATCGACGTTGTAACGTACAAAGAAGACTCTATGCTTGCCGATTTTGGCTATCGAGATCCTTATGACCAGTTTTTGATTCTAGTAGCTCTTACAGTGGTTATTTGGGTTCTAGAATCACTATTCGAATATTGGTTTGGAGTATTATGGCGAAATCTTGCGCAAAATGCTCAGCATGAACTTAGAATGGACGCATATGAGCATATTCAAAATCTAGAGATGCAATGGTTCTCCGGCCAAACCACTGGCGGTTTGATGGCAATAATGAATGATGATGTCAATCAACTTGAGAGATTTCTTGACCAAGGTGCCAATGACCTGCTTCAGGTTGCGACAACGGTTGTTGTAGTAGGGGGTGTGATGTTCATTCTAGCACCTTCCGTGGCGATTTATGCAATATTGCCAATCCCAATAATTGTCGGTGGCTCGTTTATGTTTCAGCGTAGAATTGGTGTTCGATACGCCAAAGTTCGCAAAGAAGTCGGCGACCTAAATGCACTGCTGAATAACAATTTAAGTGGAATTACCACAATCAAATCATTCACTGCAGAGGAGCGAGAGGTTGAGCGAGTAGGAGTGGCCTCTCGCTCATATAGAGATGCAAATAGAGATGCAATTCGACTTTCTGCCTCATTCGTCCCTCTAATTCGGATGGCGATTTTATTTGCCTTTACAGCGAATATGTTGGTCGGAGGTTGGTTAGCTCTCGAGGGCGAACTGTCAATTGGAGCTTATTCGATAATCGTCTTCATCACCCAGAGGTTACTATGGCCACTAACTCGTCTCGGCCAAACTTTCGATTTGTACCAGAGAGCTATGGCATCTACTGACAGAGTTCTGAATCTACTGGATACTCCAGTCGGTCTAGTTGAAGGAGATATTGAATTGGATGAGGCGAAGGGAGAGATTAACTTTGACAGCATTGAATTTTCTTATCCCGAAAGAGAATCGGTTCTCGATGGAGTCACTCTCAATATTGGAGCTGGTGAGACCATTGGACTGGTTGGAAGTACAGGATCTGGGAAAACCACTCTTGTCGGTCTTCTTCTTCGATTCCACGATCCTCTACAAGGTTCGGTCAGTCTTGATGGAAATGATGTTAAGGAACTAAAATTAACCTCACTAAGAGGCTCAATTTCTTTAGTTTCACAAAATACCACTCTATTTCCTGGAACGGTACGAGAAAACATCCTCTATGGCAGACCTAGTGCTAGCGAGGAAGAGGTATTGGAAGCGGCTCGTATAGCAGAGGCTACTAATTTCATCAATGAACTTCCAGAGGGATGGGAGACCGATATTGGTGAGGATGGGCACAGACTTTCTGGAGGTCAGCGTCAACGTTTGGCAATCGCGCGCGCGGTCCTAAAAGATGCACCAATACTAGTATTCGATGAAGCAACGAGCAATGTCGATAATGAGACAGAGGCAGCATTGCAGCGTTCAATTGAAAGAATTTCCACAGATAGAACAACGATCATCATCGCTCACCGCCTTTCCACGGTTCGAAATGCAGACAAGATTGCAGTCTTAGATTCTGGCAAGATTACTGAATTAGGCAAGCATGAGGAATTGGTTGATGCCGACGGACTATACTCTAGATTGTGGTCGGTACAAACAGGATTAGCTGCAAGCAATGATTGAGGTAGAAATATGACAGATGAATTAAGTGTCCCAAAATTAACTAAATTAGCGGAAACAATAGGATTCGAAATAACTGAATTTACCCCTGGTAAGTGTATAGTTGAATTAACGATTAGAGAAGATCATCTAAATGCCGGAGGTGTAGCCCACGGAGGACTACATGCTACATTGTTAGATACAGCGATGGGGGGTACATTAGTGACCACATTGCCGATAGAAGAGTGGTGTGCTACAGCACAATTGGATATATCATACCTCGAACCAGCTTATGTTGGTTCCCATCTTACTGCAGTTGGCGAAGTAGTCCGCAGGGGTCGAAATTTAGCCCATTTACAAGGTGAAATCACAGACCAAAATGGAAAGAAAATCGCTCACGCAAGAGGTACCTGGGCCGTTTGGGAAAAGAAACCAAGCAGTCGTGTTTGATTTGAATTATGACGGCAAAGGATTGATGATGACCCACTCATTCGCCTTCTTTGATGGCAAGGGTTGACTCTCTGATTTTCTTCCTCACCGGCTTTGCACAACTGATCATTGCATCAGAAATAGAAACTGCACTAGTGGCACTTATTCTCCAAGGTACTGGTAGTGGTATGCTTGCTTTAGGGGTGTATTTCCTATTCTTTGTTGCTAAAAACCATAAAGAATTTTCAGACAGATACTCCAAATCAGAAAAGACCGTACTAGTTCGAGATCCAGTTACTGGCGATTTAAGAAGAGAGGACGCTACTCCTGTAGTAAATAAGGCCGTGATGTATGGAGGACCAACCGTCCTAACTTTCTTGGCCGCCCTATTCTGGTTGGCTAATTGAGGTGACCTCCTGTCGAGTAAGGGCATGTCGGACAGAGTTGATGATGTAATCAACAATCCTGCATATGATATGCTTGGGGGGTACCATATTTTCCTTCGAAGGATGCTGATACCAATTATCATTATTCTAATTGCTTTATTGGTATGGACAATTACTGAACCATATATTTCCTCATCCCTTATTCGCAAAGTTGTCACTGCCGCAATAACTGGACTATCTCTTGGTCCAGTAACGAATTTTGATCGTGGGGTCGCGGAATGGCTCAGACGTAGGAATAAAGTCTGAATATCCGCCTAAATCCGGCGAAGCAATCAAAGCAAAATGCTGGTGTGACCTAATCAATGGTATCCATAGACGACTTCAATTTGGTAGAACTTGTTTTCGGCGAATCCGGTTCAACATTAGAATTGATTTTTGCCGCATCTGCGCTTATTGGAGGTGTTCTTTTCCTCTTTTGGTTCCTATTGATGCTGGTAGGTGGAGTCGGCGAGGGCTTGTTTGAGGGGCTATTTGGTATTGAATTCGATATCATGAGTTCTGACGGTGCTTTCGACGCTATGACCTTCCAAGGAGTCATGGCATTCATGATGTTCTTCGGCCTTTCTGGGTTATACACATTGAAGTCCGACGGTGGAGATACTCTAGCAATAGGAGTAGGTGGCGTTGCCGGATTAGCCTCGATGTATGGAACTGGAAAAATATTCCAATTGTTCTTTTCTCTAGAAGCCAGTGGCAATATCGAAATGGAGCAGGCGATTGGTGAGAAAGGATCGGTTTATCTCCGAATCCCAGAAGGTGACGTTGGCCAAGTTACAATCGAAGTTGGCGGCGCTCAGAAGACCTACAATGCAAAATCAGAAGATGGCCAAGGCATAGCCACAGGCGAGTTTATCGAGGTTGTCGATATCATTAGCTCCACTCTGATAGTAAAGAGAGTTTAGACTCTGTTTACCAAAGTCGATACTAGACTGTGCCGACAGAGCCTTAATGAGTCAGCAGCGTTTGTGCTGATGTGGAGCGATTGCTATGGCTGAAGCTGGTGCACTACTAACAATAATGATGTTCGCAACCATACTATTCTTGGTTGCAATTGTAATATTCTTTGCGCAGAGGTACAAAAGATGTCCTCCAGACAAGGTAATGGTAGTTTACGGTCGTACCGATAAGGGTAAGGCAAGTAGGACAATACACGGTGGTGCAGCACTTGTATGGCCGCTTATTCAGGACTACGCATTCCTTACACTGACTCCAATTACGATTAACATCGATTTAAGGAACGCTCTTTCGCTCCAGAACATCAGAATTAACGTTCCATCAACATTCACAATCGGTGTTTCAACAGAGAAGCAAATTATGGCCAATGCGGCCGAGCGTTTACTTGGACTAAAACAAAATGACATCGAAGAAATGGCTAAGGAGATTATTTTCGGTCAACTACGTCTAACCGTAGCGTCCTTGACAATTGAGCAGATTAACCAAGACCGTGATGCATTCCTTGAGCTTACTCGAAAGAACGTAGATACAGAATTGCAGAAAGTTGGACTGTATCTGATTAACGTTAACCTGGTGGACATTACTGACGAATCCGACTATATCGAGAGTATCGGTAAGAAGGCTGCCGCAACCGCTGTTGAGAATGCACGTGTTGACGTAGCAAACGCAGAGCGTGACGGTGCGGTCGGTGCAGCAGCTGCAAACCGAACAAAGGAGATTGAGGTTGCAAAGAACCTTGCAGAGGCTGAGAAGGGACGAAAGACTGCAGAAGCGGATCAGCGTGTTTACGTAGGTCAACAAGAAGCGCTTGCTGTTTCCGGTGAAAACAGTGCAAAGGCTGAGATAGCTAACTCTGATGCGGATCTTGCAGAAGCGGAGGCATCTGCAAACCAGCGTGCTGAGGTTGCAACCGCTATGTCCGAGGCTGAGATTCAAAAAGCCAAGTTCACAGAAGAAGAAGAGCGTTTGAAGGCTAGCGAAATTGTACGCGAGCAGATTCAGAAGCAGCAAATTGAGATTGCTGCAGAAGCTGAAGCGGAAAGACAACGCCGCATCGCTCGTGGTGAAGCAGATGCGATTCTTGCTCGCTACGAGGCTGAGGCTTCTGGTGTTCAGAAGGTTCTGGAAGCTAAGGCCGCAGGTTACCAAGGTCTTGTAGGCAGTGCTGGTGGAGATGCAAAGGCCGCAGCTACACTGTTGATGGTTGAGAAGATTGACCAAATGGTATCTGCACAGGTCGAAGCAATTCGTAACTTGAAGATCGACAGCATCACTGTATGGGACTCAGGCGGAGATGGAGATGGAAGTTCCACTTCCAACTTTATTTCCAATCTCGTAAAGTCTCTACCTCCACTACATGACATCGCGTCCAATGCCGGAGTAGATCTGCCTGATTACCTAGGTTCGATGTCTGACGACGATTGATTTTAATCGAGAATCAGACTATCCCTCAGGGATAGTCAGCCTCTTGAACGGGTGTTAACTCGGCGGTAACGATGAGCAAAGACGTCGTAGTAATTGGTGGGGCTAGAACTCCCTTTTGTGAGTGGCTTGGGGGGAAGCGTGGTGACGGTGAAGTTGGTGGACGATTAGCGGATGTAACTGCCGAGCAGTTAGGTTCCATTGCAATTCGAGGGGCCCTTGAAAAGACTGGAACTAGTCCAGAGTCAGTCGACCACTTAGTGATGGGCCACGCATTACAGACAAGCGATCAGGCTATTTTTGGGGCTCGGCATGCAGGACTTAATGCAGGAATCCCACAAGAGGTTCCAATGCTTACTCTAAACCGATTGTGTGGCTCGGGGATCCAATCGATAATTTCGGCCTCTCAAATGATTATGCTTGGCGAGGCTGACACTGTGGTCGCCGGTGGAATGGAAAACCTAAGCCAAGCCCCTCACGTACTCAGAGGAATGCGCTCTACCTACAAATTAGGACGGCCACCAAAAGAGGGTGATGAACTTCCCAAAGATATGGAAGATTATCTCTTCACTAATTTGCTAGACACCACTTGTGATTCCTTCATGGCTCAAACTAGTGATGAAATCTGTCGTCGAGTTGGTGTCACTAGAGAGGAAGCTGATGCATTTGCGGCAATTAGCCATTCAAGAACTGAAAACAGTGTTGATAATGGAGTATGGTTTGACGAAATTGTTGATGTTGAAACACCTAGTGGATTAGTCACAGCAAACGAAGAAGATCACTTCGTAAGGGGAACAAGTGATGAATCCCTTGCTTCGTTAAGAACACATTTCGGCCCCAGTTCCTTGGTTACTGCCGGAAATGCATCTGGAGTGGTCGATGGGGCAGCAGCTGTAGTGCTGAAGTCCGCATCTCAGGCCGCCTCCGATGGTGACACGCCACTCGCTAGAATTGTCAACTGGGGTATTGTTGGCCTTGAACCTGCAATAATGGCCTATGGGCCTGTACCGGCTAGCAAATTAGCCCTTCAAAGAGCGGGGATGAGTGTGGAAGAAATCGATTTATGGGAAATCAACGAAGCCTTTGCGGGCCAAGCAGTTGCTTGCATGAAAGAATTAGGGATTTCATATGAGATTGTAAACATCAACGGAGGTGCAGTTGGACTAGGCCATCCTCTAGCAGCAACTGGAAGCCGCCTCACACTCACTCTAGCACATACACTCAAGCGAGAAGGTAAGAAGTTTGGAATTGCAACCGCCTGTATCGGAGGCGGGCAAGGTATTGCAATTATCCTAGAATCGGTGTAAATTTAACAACACTAGGTTAGGAAGGGGTTAACTAGGAGCCTCAATTAGTCATTTCATGGCCGAACACATACCCGGTACAGGACACGCGAATAGAACACGTAGCCTTGTCAAGACACTTACTTGGAGGACAGTAGCTACTACTGATACTATACTAATAGCAAGACTACTAACTGGAAGTTGGACCGTTGGATTTGGAATTGCCAGTATTGAAGTGCTCACAAAAATGGTTCTATACTACTTTCACGAAAGAGCTTGGAGTGCCTCTGATTGGGGATTGGAAGATGTCCCAATGGATACCGCCACAGCCTAATTTAGATTCTCGACAACATCGATCAAATATCGTATTAGAGAAAGGCTAACTGCTACCAAGTAAGGGAAAGTTAGAGCCCTTTGTGGCAGCACACGGATTGCGGTTTTCGCACCCGCCCATGCGGTTACAAGAACAATCAGTGGCAAAGCAAGAGCAAGTACATGGAAATTGGTTATTTCGTCGATTAATGACGGGTTAAACAGTAAATGCGATACTATCGCTACGGGGACAACTCTCATGACAATCAAGTAAGAAGTTCCTGCTGCTTTGTGTGGACCTAAGCCGAGGACAATTCTGTTCAACATGGTGAAGATAACTCCTCCTCCAATGCCGATTAGTCCTGCAGATAATCCACCCGCTAGACACCCCAATTTGTATTTGTAAAGTAATGCTCCTCCAACAGTGACTTCCTCATCATGAATGTCATTATGTTGATCTTCAATTAGTTTCTTTATGCCACGATATATTACCAATATGAGTAAAACAATTGCTAAAATTTTGATTATGCTTTCACCGGCTTGTTCAATTATTCGGTCAGCGGCTAAGGCCCCGATAATAGCCCCACCTATGGCTACAATTCTACCTTTACGTCCTACTCCAGCAACAGTATATCCTCCCTCATCATGAGCTCTACGTGAACCTATACTGACAAACCAAACTAGAATCAGTGAACAAACAATTGACAGTTGTAGTTCCATACCTAAAATGAAGTAAAGAGTTGGAACGAATAGGAATCCTCCGCCTAGTCCAAGTGGGGCGAAAACGAAGGCTGTGACGAGTATTATCGCAAGAGCGATGATTTCCTCCAATTAATCACTCTCCGGCATATACCAATGCTGTTTCTGAGGAGAAAGGGGCCGCTTCATCCATAGTGGCCGGCGTTCTCCTCTCGGATGAGTTTCACGCTCTTTTGCCCATTCATTCCAGCGTTTGTAGTACTCAAACGACTTGTTCCGGTCAACTTCTATATCTCCATATTCCTCATCCTCTTTAGGTAGGGATAGACGTACCTTCTGAAGCCAACAATGCGCCCCAGAAATCGGATCTGGTTGAACTGCATGAGTGATGTTTTGGTGAACTCCGCCGTCTCGCCACCAAATGCGGTTTGTGTCAGGGTCATTGGATTTCCATGGCTCCACTCCACTGATTGTTTTCATGCGCATTTTCCCATCACCATGGTCTTCAATTTCAACGGTGTTGGTTAGGAACCGATTACCTCTATCTTGTTCTCTTCTCCATCTTCCAATGTGGTGAGAACAACCTACAACTCCCGGTTTGATTCCCTCTGTGACCCAGACTTTATCGACAAACCATCCAATTTCGGTTTCTATCTTTAGTAGGTCTCCTTCGGCCACTCCGAGTTTCCTTGCATCCTTGGGGTGAATCCAGATTGGGTTTCTATGAGCGATTTCGACTAACCACTTTGCATTGGCGGAGCGTGAGTGTATATGCTGTGGTAATCTGAAATTTGGAAGAAGGCAATATTCATTCTCGCCCGATAAATTGTCAGGATGAACGTGAGATTTCTGCCGATAATGAGGTATCGAGTGTTCAGGATAACCGAATTCAATCATAGTCTCAGAGTAAAATTCCTGTTTGCCACTTGGGGTTGGCCAACCCTCGGATTTGTGTTTTTCATAGGTGGCCTCTTCGATTAGGAAAGCACCATGTCTACGCATGTAACCTAGTGCATCAGTGTCTTCTTTTTCAGCCGCCTCTGGTAAACCAGGAACCCTTTCAAAGAGATATTGGTAATACTCATCCACAGTAATTTTCTCTCCATCTCTGTATGGGCTCATGAAATGCTCCCTAATGCCCATTGTACCATCATCAATACGCCAAGACAATTCAATCCAGAACTCATCTTCTTCCCATACTTCTCCGGGATTGATTTCGTGGGTGAATTCAACTTCTTTCCCTTCACGCCTAGCGTATTCCCTGAGTACTGGTTGCCGGAACGCTACCCATTTTCCTGCTGATGTAGCGTATGAATTTACATCGTGTCTTTCTGAGGCGTGCCCCATTGGCAGGACATAATCGGCAAAGAAGGCGGTTTCATTCCAAGTTGGAGTTAGGGCGATATGGCACCCAATCGCCTCTTTGTTTTCTAGCATCTCAATCCAAGAGAAGCCGTCTGGATAGGTCCAGACAGGATTGAATACACGTGTGAAATAAACATCCATCGTACCTCTCCCATCCTTTACTAGATGCGGTAGAATGTGGCTCATTTCGTAATGAGCAAGCGTGTATTCTGGTGGGAAATGCAATTCATTCCAACCATCGGGGTCTGGAGGGACATCGAATAGTGATGGTTTGAATTTCGACCATGAATTCGGACTTGTTCCGCCAACCGTGCCTACCGAGCCAGTAAGTACATTGAGGAAATGCAAGGTTCGACTGACCTGCCAGCCGCCTAGGTTTCCAATCGCTGCACTGCGCCAGACATGTGTGCAAAGTTGACTTCCCGCATTAGCAACAACCTCTCCTGCTTCGATTACTTGCTCAACCGGAATCTTACATTCTGCTGCTGCAAATTCGGGGGTGTATTCTTCATATTCTTTGAGTAATAATTCGATAAATCTGTCAAACTCATTTGGTTCATTAGGGTGAACTGCAGACATCCACATTGCCCAATTTACCTGAGTTTCCATAAATTCTCTATCATACAACTCTCTTTCTAGAATCATCTTGGCCCAAGCGAGGAAAAGAGCGGGTTCACTACCTGGCCATGTTGGTAACCAGTGATCAGCCATTGCCGCTGTGTTGGACAGTCGTGGGTCGATGACAATTAGTTTGGCTCCATCCATCATTCCCTCGAGAATTCTTTGAGCGTGAGGGTTGAAGTAATGTCCAGTTTCAAGATGAGAAGAAGTTAGTAAAATCACCTTGGCATTTGTATGGTCTGGACTTGGTCTATCGTGTTGATGCCATAGAGCATAACCTGTTCTAGCTCCTGCAGAACAAATGTTCGTGTGTGAATTGTGCCCATCAACACCCCATGCTTTCAAAACTCGATTGGCATACCCCTCGTGACCAGGTCTTCCTACGTGGTAGACGACTTTGTCTACACCTCCGGCTTTCAGAGAGGCGCGAATTTTCTCAGCAATCTCGTCTAGAGCCTGTTCCCAAGTGATTTGTTCCCAACCACCCTCGCCTCTAGCCCCAACCCTTCGAAGAGGGTGAAGTATCCGCTCGGTATCCTGAATTTGATTAATTGTCGCAGGTCCTTTGGCACAATTTCTGCCTCTACTTCCAGGGTGGTGTGGATTTCCTTCAAACTTAGTGACCTGACCTGTATTTTTGTCAACATAAGCCAACATACCACAGGCTGATTCACAGTTGAAACAGGTTGTTGGAACTAGGGAGTAATTCTTCTCAATTCTTACCGGCCATGCATTAGCATCTAGTTCCTTGAAATCATGCCATTCGTTAGGAGATGGAAATTTTCTCAATTCTTCTGAATTACCATCAGAATATTCTCTATCGAGGTTTGGAATAATTCGCAATTTCTGGGCGAACTTTTCAATGAATGACTCAGCCATTGTATCGCCTCAGTGTAAGGTCTCCATTTGTGGCTGAATCACTGTATTGTGAGCATGTCTACAAACTAGTATAATCAACACACAGGCTACAGCCCAGTAAATTAATTCTGAAGAAATCAAAAATACCAAAGAGGCGACACCAAGTATGACCATCTCGATTAGCATCTTTAGAGTAAGATAGCGATCTTTTGACCAATTTCTACCGCTGGCTTGGCCAAATAACCAAGCAGTATAGATTCCCGTTAATGTAGCTAAAGGAATGCCAGCAATTGCTAGGTAATCGAGATAATTTCTGTCTAGGTCAAAGAAAATTACTGCGCCGCTACAAGCCAATATTGCTCCAAAGGAACCCAAGATATAGGCTCCTTTTACTAGCCACGAATCCCAATTTGGCCTCAGTAATACATAGATGAATCTCTCAGGTCTGTCAAGATCTTTAATCAAAAGAAATCCTGTTATTCCTAGAAAAATCGTACTACCAATTATCAATTGCCACCATAATTCATCGGTCATTTCGATTAAACCAGCAAACATTGCTAGCATAGCAACCAAATATGCTCCTGAAGCAATTGCCTTGGTTACTATGTATGCAGAAACTTCCCATCCCCAAAGTATGCCTTTCGAAGGCTGGTCATAGCTTCTCTTCGGCCGCTCAGCCTGTTCGTCTAGGCGTTCCATAACATCTCGAATAATGGCGCGATCTCTCGGATTTGCCGCTCGAGCCTTCTTTTCAAGTGCCAATTGAACAATCATCGAATTTGTATCCGATGCTCCCAATCTAGAGTCAGCATACTTGGCAAAATGACCAACTCCCGCCGCTTGGTCCGTCCAGAGATATTCTCCAGAGCGTTCAGTGGCGTGGGGGTCGAGAATATCCTCACTGGTTTCGACATAGAAAACGTTGGGCTTTGCTCCAGATTCTGGTTTTCGAACCGTTACTTCGTGTTCACTTACATAATTCGAAATCGACGAATTTGGATCGTCTAAATCACCTGAAATTATTGCTTCAACAGGACAAACAACCACACAAGAGGGTTCGTAGGAGTTTTCTATTCTATGTGCGCAATAATTGCACTTTGCCGCTGTGCCTTTGTTTGGATCGATGTATAGTGCATCATAGGGGCAAGCCTGCATACAAGATTTACAACCGATACATCGGTCATCATCGAAATCGACGATTCCATCCTGTCGGGTGAAAAGCGCAGTCGTGGGGCAAATTGTTGTGCAGGGTGAATCTTCACAATGATTGCAACGATGAACGCTAAATTCTCTGGTTACATCTGGATAGATTCCTTTCTCGATATATTTGACATGGGTCCTGTTTACTCCAATTGGTACATCATGTTCCGACTTACAAGCGACGGTGCAAGCATGGCACCCTATGCACTTACGATTGTCAATAACGAAGCCGAAATTAACCACGTCATCACATCTTTGGGCTACGCCCAATAATTCGTTGGTTGACTGTTCACCCAATAATCATGCCCACGATTGCACCGCCTGCGAGCCATGCACCGAGGGCTGAGCCTATGTTTCCAAATGCGGTCACAAGCAGTACCTTTCCCACACGATTTCTATAGAATAAACTGTAATTTTGTAGCGCTAGAAATTCCGTTGCATCTCCTCCAGTTGGGGCGGCTATCTTCAGTTGGGTATATCCAGCAAACCAACCAGCTGCTAAAGTCGGATTCAAACTCGTAATCGGGCTAGCCAATGCTCCAACTAATATCGAGAGAGGATGCCCTCTGGCTAATGCGACACCTAATCCAGCTAATATTGCATTTGCCGCAGTCCAATACCAGATTGTATCTTTCAAGGCTTCAGTTTCTCCATTCCAAAATAGGTAGCCAACTACAGATAAGAGGAAGATAGGAATAGCCCAAACCACAATCTTAGGCCAAACTGGTTTAGGCGGTTCGGAAGATAATTCGCTTAGTCTTGATGTGGTTTCAAGAGCAGGCTTCTCAAGATGTTCGATTATTCCATTTATGTGGCCTGCGCCGACAACAGCCAGAACTTTTCCTTTCCCTCTAATTTGTTGAATTCTACCAGCCAAAAACGCGTCTCTCTCATCAATCAAAACTTCTCCAGCACGCGGAGCCGCCTCTCTTGCTTCTTCCATCATAGTTGTCAATAAATCGGAGTCTTCGACTAATTCATCGAGGTCAAATTCTTCATCGTCGTCTTCCCATAGCAGTGCATTCAAAACTCGCCATTTTTCCCTTAAACCCATTTTTCTCCAAGCCCTTCGCAGGGTGATAACCACATCTCTGTCGATTAGAGCGTGATCTATCCTATTCTCCTCAGCCACCTCGATAGCAGCGAGTAATTCGGCTCCGGGCTTTTCTCCTGTTTCCATCCCCATCCGTCTCTGTTGTGCGGCTAGAGCAGATTGTAGCAATATCATTGCAGATTTTCCTTCATTGATTATTTTCAATAGGTCGTCATTATCCAAATCATCAGGCTGTTGCAATGACCTCAACCTAGAATCACAGAGCTCAACTGCAACCAAGTTTGGTTTGTATTCCTCTATTTGTTCTCTAACTAATTCCACTGATGCAGTACTAACGTGAGCCGTTCCGATGATTCGTAAATTATCGTCGATATCAACTATATTCTCCCCCATCAAATCACCTCAATCGATTGCTCGCATAGCCGCAAACATGTCTGCGTGCTCACGCACATCGTGTACCCTGATGATATCGACTCCTTTGGATGGAGCCATTGCGGCGATGCCTAAACTTCCGGCTAACCTCTCTTCACTATCGCTCCGACTAATCAGGTCAGCAAACATTCTTTTCCTACTTACCCCCCACATTAATGGCATATCTTGTCTTGGGGAAATTTTTTTCCCAGCGGCCAATAATGATAGATTATGCTCAAGTAATTTGCCAAATCCTATCCCTGGATCTGTGACAATAATATCAGGATTTAATCCTAAATCAACTAACTTTTTGGCAGTTATGTCAAGTCTTTCACGAACTTCTGATACTACATCACCGTAACTTGGGTTATTTTGCATATTTTCTGGTAATCCTTGCATATGCATTATACAAACGGGACATTTGTTTTCTATGATCACATCTGCCATATTTGGGTCGGATAAGGAACTTACATCATTCACCATATCTGCTCCTAAATTTAGGGCGGCCTTTGCCACAGCAGCATGTCTTGAATCTATTGAGATTCCAACTTCAGGAAATGCGGTTCTAACCGCTTTAATTACTGGTAAAACACGATTCATTTCTTCATCTACGCCAACAGGTTCAGCTCCGGGTCTTGTAGACTCACCGCCAATATCTAGCCAATCTGCGCCATCCTCTACCATTTGCTTGGCCCGGGACAAAGCATCGTCAACTGAATCAACTCTTGAATCAGCATGAAATGAGTCGGGGGTTATGTTCAGAATCCCCATAATTCTTGGAAAACCATCGCTCCGGCGATTTAGAATAGGTCTCCAGTCGGCCATTTCAGACCTCCCATTAGACGCACCCTTTATGATGTGACGGAGCGGCAATCTGTCGATGGTTTTAGGCGACGAGCCTTCTAATAGGGTTGAAAAAACCTCTCAACAAGGTATTGCAGCCGCTGCAAAAGAAGAACTTCCAACCAATGATGCACTGGAATTAATGGAATCAATTCTACAGCGTTTACAACCTAAAGATAGGCATGAAATTCGAGATATGATTACAAATCGCGGCTGGCTTTCCGGGGTATTATTAATGATGTCTGGATTATTCTGGTGGATAGCCGTACAAAAAGGCGGAGAAGCCCTAAATAATACAGATATACCTGATTCATTATTGGGTGATTTTGACTTTTCTATGTTAGCTAAGATGGTTCCTGTAGTAGTCTTCTTTGCAACCGTGGTTTGGAGCGTTGGAAGAGAAAGAGGACATGCTTCAATGTCAAATTTAGGCGGACTACTTGTTGTAATAGCTGTATACTATATATTCGAACCACTTGGATTTGCCCTACTTACAAACGACGTAGATACTCAAACTGCAACATTCGCCAGCCTCCGACTTCTTGCTTTGGCAATAATGATACATTACTCTGCTAAGTTATTTATCGATGCCTGGCTACTTCAATGGGTTAGATTGCAAATGATTAACATGCCAGTCGACTTAATCCCCGATTTTACCGAGTCATCCGACATGAGTCAGGCTGATGAAGTCGGACCTTCTGCGTAATGACATGGCTACTTCGAACCGAAGGGTCTCAGTTCTGAGATTAGGGCACCGAAGAGAACGTGACAAGCGTATTACCAGCCATCTCGGTCTAACTGCTAGAGCATTTGGTGCGGATGAAGTAATTCTCGCCGGAGAAGAAGATGATTCTGCCATGGAAACTTGGAGATCAGTAAGTGAGAGATTTGGAGGCGTGTTTGAATGTCGATACGAAGCCAATCCAATGTCTTTCCTTCGCCGGTTCGCGAAAGATGCAGGAGACGGTAAACCGGGACAAATAGTCCACCTCACCATGTATGGAGAATCTTGGAGGGAATCTCTTTCCTCAATTGAAAGCAATCGCCCAATGGTAATTATAGTCGGAGGAACTAAAGTCCCGGGTGAAGTGTTCAGGTTAGCAAACTACAACATTTCTATTGGTAATCAACCACATTCAGAAGTGGCTGCATTGGGGGTATTCCTCGAATCTTTGATAGGTGAATTCGATGAATCTAAGCACTTTCAAGGCGGAGAAATTCAGGTAATACCTAGTCTAGATCGAAAGAAGGTTATGAGCCTTGAAGAAGAGTGAAATTACTCTCAATGATTAATAGGCTCTGTCAGGCAGCAACGCTGATGTCGGAGAACCCTCCCGGCAGAGGATTCATTCCTGGCGCTGATGTTTCAGGAGTTAGTAATCCGCCAAGTTTCCCCGATGCAGCGGACGCTTTGTTAGATTCCAACACTCCAGAGCCACTTTCTGGGGCTGATGGATTATTGCTATTAGCTGATGGTACGCGCTATCGAGGGCGACTTTTTGGAGCACCAAAAATCGCTGAAGGAGAATTAGTCTTCACCACTGGAATGGCTGGTTATCAGGAGAGTTTAACCGATCCATCTTTCGCAGGACAGGTTCTAACATTTACATGGCCCCTGCTAGGGAATTATGGGGTGCACGCAGGAACCTCAGAATCCGCAGGAGTTTGGCCAAGGGGTGTTGTTTGTAAACAATTGATGGAAGTTCCCGATCATAGAGATGCCATAGGGAGTGTACATGATCTTCTATTTGCTCATGGAGTCCCAGGTATCCAAGACATAGACACAAGGGAATTAACTCGCCGGGTTAGAGAGCATGGAACGGTTCTGTGTATCTTTGGCCCGGCTGAAGCAGAAAGAGAAATGCTAGTTCGACTTGACGAGATGACTCCTCCCGATGCTGAGGATTTAGTGGCTGAAGTGACATGTGATGAGGCGGTGATTATCAATCCAGGTGCTGTTGATGAGGAAGGTAAATCGCTTCCTCGTTTGGCGGCTATAGATTGTGGAGTCAAGTACAATATTCTTCGAGAATTAGCTCAAAGATTCGAGGTAATTTGGTTTCCAGCGAATACAACCTTCGATGAGATTTTGAAATGGAAACCGGATGCATTCTTCGCTTCGAATGGTCCAGGTGATCCAGCGCATTCGGGAGCAGCTACAACCGCTAGAGACAGTTTAGCCGCCGCGGTTAGAGCCGGTTTACCGGTTATGGGTATTTGTCTCGGCCATCAGTTAATGGGGCTTGCAGCAGGTCTACGAACTTACAAACTGAGATACGGACACAGAGGGGCAAATCAACCTGTAGTAGACCTCGAAACCGGACGAGTGTATATCACCAGCCAGAATCATGGGTTTGCTGTCGAGGACCCCGAAAAAGGGATGCTTGCCCCTCATCCATCTGGAGCTTGTTCAGCCCGTGGGGGCAACGAACTTGAGGCCCCATTCAAGGTTAGATACGTCAATGCTAATGACAGAACTGTAGAAGGTCTAGACTTGATTGGGAAAAGGGCCTTCACAATCCAATATCATCCAGAAGCCTGCCCAGGTCCACATGACGCATCTCCTCTATTCGATAGATTCGCTAGTATGGTAGCGGACCATTTAGCAGGAATTCCAATCCCCACCTCAGGAGGGGATAGTTGATGCCTCGTAGAGACGATTTGAAACGAATTGTAATTTTAGGCAGTGGTCCAATCCGTATTGGTCAAGCGGCTGAATTCGATTTTTCCGGTAGTCAGGCTTGTAGAGCACTTAGGGCAGATGGTTACGAAGTAATTCTGATTAATTCCAATCCAGCAACGATTCAAAATGACCCCGAAATGGCGGATCGAATTTACATCGAACCTTTGTTGCCGGAGGTTGTAAAGAGAATTTTAGAAATCGAGAAACCAGATGCTCTACTCGCCGGAATGGGTGGACAAACAGCCCTCAATATCGCTTCTGCCCTTGCCCACGATGGTAGTTTAGATGAATTGGAAGTTGAATTAATCGGTTGTGACTTAGTATCAATTGATGAGGCAGAAGACAGAGATTTATTCAAACAGGTGTGTGAGGAAATCGACCTACCTGTTTGCAAGGCTATTGCTTGTGATTCGATTGAGGCAGTTATGCAAGCTGCCGATAGTCTGGGAGGTTTCCCACTTCTGATTCGACCGGCTTTTACCTTGGGTGGCCTTGGCGGTGGTACTGCTCACAATATGGGTGAATTGGTAGAGATAGCTAGTCAAGGTATACTTCATTCTGCCATAGGTCAGGTACTAATCGAGGAAAGCATCCTTGGTTGGCAAGAGCATGAATATGAGGTAATGAGAGATGGTGCGGATAACGCAATTATTGTCTGCACAATGGAAAATATTGACCCTATGGGTGTACATACCGGAGAATCGGTTGTCGTTGCCCCTCAGCAGACACTTTCAGACAGAGATCATCAGATGTTACGCGATGCTGCTCTTCGCCTGATTAGACGGCTGAATATCAAAGGCGGTTGTAACGTTCAATTTGCTGTTGAACAATCGACTGGAGAATATCGAGTAATCGAGGTTAATCCAAGAGTCTCAAGGTCTTCAGCACTAGCAAGCAAGGCAACGGGATACCCAATTGCTAGAATGGCGGCATTAATCGCTGTAGGTTATACTCTGGATGAACTGCCTAACCCGATTACCGGTGAAGGCACTACTGCTGCTTTCGAACCAACATTGGATTATTGTGTAGTTAAGATCCCTAGATGGCCCTTTGATAAATTCCGAACCGCAGATCGAACTATTGGCACCTCAATGAAATCAACAGGCGAGGTTATGGCAATAGGTCGGTGCTTTGAGGAAGCTTTCCTCAAGGCATGGGCTAGTCTTGAGTATGGCCAACCTCACCCTAGGCCACTCACCATGGCCGATGCTTCCGGTGGGGAGACCATGGATGAAAGAGCAAGTGAACCATTGCCTGAAGCCCTCCTAATCGATTGGTTGAGAGTTCCTACCGATAGAAGGATGGGGGCCTTATTTGAGGCATTTAGACGAGGTTATTCAATCGAAGACGTTAGAGATGTATCGGGAGGTATTACTCGATGGTTCCTGCACAGATTTGAGAAAATGGCCGCGCTTGAAACAGAGATACGTGCAGCAGGAGAATTAGGAATGAGCGCATCAGAAATACCTGTTTTAGAGATGCGCCGATGGAAGGGCGCAGGATTCACAGATTTACACATAGCAGATGCACTCGCTGGCTTCCCAGCTAGTGGATTCAAGACTTTACCTGAGGATTCGAGTGAAGATTCGGTAATGGCCAGGAGGCACGAATTAGGAATTCATCCAAGATTCAGAATGGTTGATTCTTGCGCAGCAGAGTTTGCCGCTGTAACCCCATATTACTACGCTACTTACGAGGGAGGTTCTGCTCCTACTGGAATCGATCACGTACCAGGAATCGATGAATTTACCAAGCAACGGATTGTTGTGGTGGGTAGCGGACCTATTCGAATTGGTCAGGGAATAGAATTCGATTACGGTTGCGTCCATGCCGTTGGGGCAATAAGAGAATTAGGGCATGAAGCGATTATCATCAACAATAATCCCGAAACAGTTTCTACTGATTTCGATACCAGCGACCGTCTATACTTCGATCCACTAACATTGGAACACTCAGCAGAGGTCTTGCTGCGTGAGAAAGCACACGGCATTTTACTACAATTTGGTGGCCAGACTGCAATCAATCTCGCCCTTCCATTGGCTGGTAGACTTCCTCATCTCGAAGGAATGGGTCTCAACTTAGCCATGCAAGGGACAACTCCGGATGCAGTCGATGAAGCTAGTGACAGAGAACGCTTCGAAGCTTTTGCAGCACGTGTTGGTCTAAGGATGCCTAATGGGGCCACTGCCAGTACGCCAGAAGGAGTTAGGGAAGCAGTTCAAGAGATAGGCTATCCAGTTCTCATTCGTCCTTCTTACGTTCTTGGTGGGCGAGGTATGGAGATACTTTCCAACAACCGACAATTGGATGCATATATGGAGGAAGCATTTCTCTCACCAGACCGCCCATTGTTGGTTGATGAATATCTTGGCAATGCTATCGAATTAGATGTTGATGCGGTTTGTGACGGTAGCGAAGTGTTAATCGGAGCGATTATGGAACACCTTGAGGAAGCAGGAATTCACTCAGGGGATTCAACTTGTTTTATCCCTCCACAAAATGTCTCAAAGAAAGTATTAGCACAAGTCGAGGATTGGACAAGAAAAATTGGTATTCAACTCGGAGTAAAGGGTTGTTTCAATATTCAATACGCCATTCGTGGAGAAACCCTGTATGTCTTGGAAGTAAACCCTCGTGGCTCGAGAACATTCCCATTCGTAGCCAAGGCAACCGGAGTTCCACTAGCCCGTATTGCTGCCCGTCTAACTATGGGTGAAAAATTAGAAGACCTAGATTTCCCAGATCCACAGAGTGAGGCAGTTTGTGTCAAAGCACCGGTATTCCCTTTCATCAAATTACGTGGCCTCGACCCCGCCCCTGGTCCAGAAATGAAGAGTACTGGAGAAGTGATGGGAAGCCACAAGCGCGCCGCCGCGGCATATCTGAAAGCGCGCTTGGCAACTGAAATCCCAGTTCCGACAGATGGTGGAGTCTACATCACTGTCAAGAACGCCGACAAGTACGATGTCAGTCCTTTGGCTCAAGAATTAGAGGAGATGGGATTCACAATTTATGCTACAAGAGGAACCGCTCACGTCCTCCGAGATTCAGGAGGAATAGATGTTCAGACCTGCTATCGTATCGCTGAGGGTTTGACTCCGGATGCATTAGATCTAATGCGCCAGGGTAATATTCAGCTAATCATAAACACACCTAGGAGTACTGGCGGAGCGGTATTGGATGGGAATATGATGCGCAGGCTTGCGGTCGAACTTAACATTCCATTTGTGACAACGATGGCTGGAGCACGGATGGAAGTACAAGCTATTGCCGAGGCCAAAGAGGGTATGCCAGAACCAAGGCTACTGGATATAGCGATTCTAAATTAGGAGGGGTAAAAATCGAGTTAATCACTAACTACGGACTAAAGGGTATAGTAGGTTTATTTCTTGGGGCTACTGCAGCTTTCTTAGCTAGCATATCATTGAAGGCAATCAGAATTATCGCATTAGCTCAAGTATCATTTCTGGGATTCTTGGCAGTTTCAGGTATAATCACCATCAACTTCGGGCGTATTTTGGAAATTTTTTCCGATGTTATTGGATGGATTGCAGATTCATTAGAATCAATTTTCTCTTCAATTTTGGAATTGGGTTTATTCGGGGCAGGTTTCGCTGGAGGCTTTATTGGCACTACTGTCCTTCTTGAGAGATTGAATGATGACTCCTGAACTATGAGCCGAACAATTCTATGGCAGCGTTCTTTCCGATTTCAAAAATTAGCGCTGAAGCCTTTGGTCCATGACTTCTTCCCAACATAGCCCAATACAGTGCAATATAGGCCTCTCTTCCACTGACACCCGAGTTAGCCGATGTCATTCGAATTGTGTTTCCGATTGCTTTATCCGACCATTCAGAATCACCAAGTTCAACAGCCAATTTTTCAAGGAATGATAATTGTTCTGAGTTTAATTGTGCACGCGAATTTTCATCAATTACCTTTTGAATATTGATTCTTGCATCTTCCGGGAAATGTATGCTTCCAATCCAGTTTCGCATCCTTTCTAATCGGTTTTGTAAGGCGGAATTTGACTCACCACTAAGGTGGCCACTATTTCTTAGTGAATTCCAAACATCATCATCAGAAGTTTTGATCTGCGCCAGCATTGCTAAGTGTCGGAAAGTAACTCCAGCGAGAGAATCAACAGGGTCGCTTCCTCTCTTTATTTGGCTTAGTCGTATTGCTCCACTTTGGGTTATTGCAGCAACCCGCTGTCTCTTTGTAAGATCTTCATCATCTGGATTTGGCGGGTCAGAAACCAATCTCTCATATTCATCCGCCATCTGAAATAGTGCTGAACCAGTGTTGAAATCGATATGGCGATTCATCTTCGAGCCCGCGATTAGATATCGTAGAATTTCAGGTGGTACCAAATTCAGTGCTTCTATTGGGCCAACGGTATTACCAGAAGAGGAGGACATCGGCCCCGCTCCTTTTACCTGAATCCATTCATAGACCATCTTTGAGGGTGGTTCGGAACCCAATAATTTGCAAATCGGTAATCCTGTATCAAATGATCCACCAGCGGCCCCATGGTCCTTTCCTGCTGGCTCACAGGTAATTCCGTGAATCCCCCAGCGAGCCGCCCAATCTATTCTCCAAGGCAACTTCCCTTCTGCTTTTCTTATGTCTGCAGAACCCGATTTTCCATGTCTATCTGTCCAATGAACAAATGGTTTCTCATACCCGGTAACAGTTACACCATCCATACTACCATCTGAGCCAAGTGGTTTGTATGGAAACCAATTATCATCCAATTCTCTACCAGAAATTGTTTCTATAATTTCTCGAATTTCTTCAGCCTTTTCAATAGCAGAATCTATCTTTTCAGCAAATTGACCGCTTGAGTAGGTCTCGTGATTCATAATTACTTCAGGAAACACTCCAATTTCTGCAAGCGCATCTAAAAATGGTCCGAGGAAATGTTCTGCGTATGATAGGCCATTAGGGTCAGGATTTCCGTCTGAATCTGGTGCAGGAATGAATGCAAGAGGACAACCGATGTATTTCTCGTATTCTTGCGAAAGGAACGGATATACACGGCGAAGCGGGTCCATTGAGTCGACGATGAATATGTACCGGGAATCCAACTCTCTATCAAGACAGGCTCTGTGTATCATTTCAGCTGAGAGAATCTCTCTAATGTGGCCAATGTGGAATTCACCCGATGGTGTAATTCCTGAACATGCAACTTGCTTATTACCTCGTTCTTTGCTGAGTTTTTCAGCGGTAAAGTCCGCCCAGTGCATCGATTATACCTCAGACAGTGACCACTCTAACTAGGCCTCTCAACGGGACTCCGTCAATATCGTTCATTTCGGTCTTATTGGCTAAAACCAAACAGAGTTTGACGTCAGCTCCTGATTCACGAAGATGTTGCACGGTCTTTCTCATAGTAGTTCCAGAAGAAACAACATCGTCGATAACGACAACTCTCTTTCCACTAACATAAGCGAACACCTCTGATAGATGACCGGCGTCGGATTCGCTAATACTTCGACTTACTGCCAACTCAAGATCCATCTGCCCAGCGATTGCCTGGGCGAAGGGAATTCCATTAATTGAAATTCCAACCATCGTATCAACTTCTTCTCCAATTTCTTCTTCGATTATGTCACAGAATACGTATGATACGGCTTCCACTCTTGCAGCCTTAACCGCAACAGAACGCCATCCAACCCTGATATCGGAAGGAGTTTCTTCATCAAGTGGTACATTTGAGGAGGAAAGCCATTGGATGGTGGTCTGGGAAAGTGACAACTCATCTGCTATTTGCTGACTGTTCAGGCCCTTGTTGTGGTATTCTTCGACCTTTCTGCGAAGCTCGTCTATGCTCAGTGGCATCAATTGGACCGCTCCATCCGACCCGTATCAAGGATTCGTATGTTGAATATGTAGAAGCACGGTTCTACGAACCGTGTAAAGACAGTCAGAATCTTCCTGTAGAACCGAATCCACCATCTCCTCGATCAGTCTCACCAAGTTCCTCCAAGTCCACTTCTTTGAAGGTTGATTGAGGGATTGGAGTAATCAGTAATTGAGCGATTCTTTCACCCTTCGATATTGTGTAAGAATCGCCTTCACCAATCCATGTCATCATGACAAATAACTCTCCGCGATAATCGGCATCTATGGTGCCGATTCCATGTGGTGGAATCAAACCTCTCTTGCCTAGAGATGATCTAGCCCGAACTTGACCTTCATAGCCAATTGGAATCGCTACATGTAAACCAGTTCGTACTAATGTTGCAGTGCGATAGAGAACATCGGTATCTTCCAAAGCATACAGGTCGTAACCCGCTGCGTGAGCGCTACCTCTAGTTGGTAACTGTGCATCCTCGTGGACCTTTGCCACCTTGACCTCGATGACCTCGTCCATACCCCGCCGTTGCTAAACTGGTCTTTGACGGTTAGTGCCTAGGCGTGAGCCTATCCGGTGGGGTGAAAAGGGAGACGTTACTCCCCCGAGTAGATGAGTGACTTCGAATATGATGCTCTGCTCGATCGAGCACGGGATAGAATTCCGACGGACATCAGCGAAAGAAATCGATGGACTATGCCTAATCCTGAGATTTTAGTTGAGGGTAATCAAACAATAATTCGTAATTTTTCCGCAATAGTAGATGCGATGGATAGGGATGCAAATCACGTCTATCAATATCTAATCAATGAATTGGGAACATCAGGCACTAGAGAGCAAGTACGTGTCATGCTCAAAGGTAGGGTTCCGCCAAAAAGAATCAAAGAGAAAATTGTTGGATATGTCAAAACATACATTCTCTGTGAACAGTGCAAGGCTCCTGATACCCGATTCATCAAAGAAGATCGAACAACTCTGCTAAAGTGCCAAGCCTGTGGTGCCACCCGTCCAGTTCGGCTATGATTTTCTCTTGATTTACTCAAGCATCAGAAATTCATCAGCGACATTTCCTTCCGCTAGATGGTCTACAATTTTGGCTATAGCTTTGTCATCGTCAGGTATAGTATACCAAATTCCGTCTGGGTAGACTACACAAGAAATTCCTTGCTCACACTTGTCTAAGCATCCCGATTTATTGACTCGAACATCTTCGATTCCAGCGGATTTAGCCGCTCGCTTAAGGCGAGTCATTACATCGAGAGAGTTCTTCGCAGCACAGCATTCTCGTGGTTTTTTAGGGTCGCGTTGATTGGTACAAACAAAGGCGTGAAGGCGAAAATCCTTCGTCATATTTTCACCTTAAATCTCGTCAAACTTAGCTGCGAGGAAGAAATCAGATTCGGTAAGTCCGTTTATTTTGTGAGTCCAAATCATCGCCTTCACCCTACCCCAACCTAATTCAAAATCAGCATGATGATCCTGTTCTTCGCAAATTGCACCTGCGGAGTTAACAAATAGGAGAGCAGACTCAAAATTTGGGAAAATCCAGACTCTTTCGATATGGTGTGTATCGATTAATTTCCAATCTGAATGAATTTGCCGAATCATTTCTTCGGCTTGTTCAAGCCCCATTGGAGGGATGCCTCCCTTGCAGGGTATACATTCTTTCTTTGCTAAGTCTGACATTCTTCAGCCCCACAAGTGACTATCGTCTGAGCCGCCATCGGCTTGTCTCTCCGCTTGTTCGTGAACATTTGATCTCCTTCGCATGTCCTCTTTTTCGAAGGTAAGTAATTCATCATCCTCGATGTATGGTTTTCTCAGATGTGTCACAAGTCGTACTTCCACTATCACATCTCTTGCAATAGAGCGATATTGACCGAATTCGTCCAACATTTCTACAGCATTTCTGGAAGTGGCTAGTAACATACCTCGAACCCAAGGATCATCATCTGCTCTTAGTGCTCGTGCATCGACTAGTAATTCGATTAGGTCGTCCTTCCTGAGGCCGCTACGTCGGTCGATTAGAGGGCCAAAGAAAACATCCCCGCGACCATCTAAATCCTCTGCGCCGTATTCTTCGGCAAATCGCTTTGCCCATGCAGGCAAATCTCCAATTCTCTTACCGCGCCGTTCACCGGTCATAGGGTCGCGTGTAGTCCGCCATAGAAAAGCACGCTGTTTGAAGAAGTATGGATGCGGCCGCTAGACTGGAGGAGAGGTCGTGGCTTCTGTTGAATGGCGCAAGATTCCAACCGTTCTGTATCCTCAGGAAGTTCTAGACAAGGCGTTTCGTCGTGCTGGAAAGCAATCCGACTTGGTTGAGGACCCAGACAAGTACCATAGGGTGCGAAAACAGATGGCTAGAATGGTACAAGCAGCCAGTGATACAATCGCTGAAACTCTCCTAAAATGGGTTGATCAATGGCCTAGCCTCAACGCTCAGTCAGAATTTGACCAAGCCTTGGTTGATGCGGCCGTGGGAGCTGATGAATTTAGGCAAAATCTTGGCGCGATTCAGTGGGCTGCAGAAAGAGTACGGAAAATTGCAGGTGAATCTCAATCCAAGATGCTAAAATTCCGTAACATAGAGGCATTCCATGAAGAAAGACGTCATGCATATGGTAGGATGTCATCAATTATTGACCAAATTGGAGACAATATCCTCTGGTTAGGTGAGGCTCGGAACATTCTACGAGAATTACCCTCGATTGATGCTGCCGAGCCTTGTATTGTGGTCGCAGGGGCTCCCAATGTTGGCAAGTCTGCTCTAATCACAGAATTATCTAGTGGAGAGCCAGAAGTTGCGGCTTACCCCTTTACAACTAAGCGCCTACACGTCGGTCATTTTGAGCATAGAAGACGAATTTACCAGATGGTCGATACACCTGGCCTTCTAGATAGGCCAATGACCGAACGTAATCAAATCGAGATGCAAGCGATTGCGGCTTTGGAAAATGTAGGAGATATTGTATTATTCTTAATCGACCCATCTGAATCCAGTGGTATGAGTTTGAAAGATCAACAACATCTACTTGGTGAAGTTACAGAATTACTCGCTGAACGACCATTGCTGAAGGTGTATTCAAAGTCCGATTTGCATGAAGTTAATGAAAACGAAGTATTGCGAATTAGTTCAATAAATGGAGATGGCATCGATGATTTACGGAGTCAACTTATACAATTTATAGCCGCTGACGAAGTAACGGATCCACTTGCTTTACCAGATACTTGGCATAGAGAAATAGAAGAAATCGAGCCATTGGGTTCCCCTGAGGAAATTGAAGCAAGATGGGAAGCGGCTATGAGGCATGCACCCAAACCAAGACGTGGAAAAAAGAAGTCTTCTGATTGACTTCAATCTACTCTAAATTGAGCGCCACAGGTCACACAGTAAATGTTGTATCCTCCAAAGGATTGAGGAAGTCCTTCAGCCCTAATTTCCGCTCCACAGGAGCGACACTTGGTTACTGCCACAAACGGTCGAGATAATACTGGTTCTTCAATTAGCCGACGAAGCAAGTAGTCAATCGAGTCATGATTTGACATACTTCTTCCAAAATAGTTCGATTGGATAAATCATTTCTACGGCCCCAATCATTAGTAGAATCCCAATTACACCAAGGAGAATCTCTCCAACCTGAGAAATATGGAACGTTGATGTAATTGTTACTAATTGATTGTCAAGACTAGCACCATCTCGTCCTCCGCTTGTAAATCGATAGTCGCCTGGTTTTAGGGAGAAAGTGAACTCATCTGAATCCTCAGGGCCTCCTGCGACAAATTCGAAATCCTCTGCTTCACAGCTAGTCAATCCATTAGGGTCGGGGGGGCAGTTTCCTTCTTCGGCGTATTTTGCATCGACAACTCCTATCCAAGCCTTTTCAGGCTCATCCCACGCGATGTTTACTTCTACATCGATCAAACTGAAACCCCAAGGTACATGGAAATCAGACCCAGTCATTCCAACTGGGCAACCACCAGCGTCATCGTCCAAACATGGTACAGTAGTAGCCTGTACGCGAGTTGAATCAATTTCTATCCCAACTAAACTAGCAGTTAGCAATACTAGGCATACAAATCCCACAAATCCTGGTAGAACACCCAGAACTCGCACCATCCGCATGTCATTCTCTCTTTGTTTATTGGTGTTGAACCTAACGATACTTCGGGTTAAATTGCAGTCATAATTGCTAGTAGAATGGCTATTGCAGGGAATAAGTACAACATGAAAGTTAGACGTTTACGGGATGCTTCTCTTTTCTCGTATGTTGATTCACATTCTGCATCATTACACACCGGCGGTTCTGCCTTTAGTGGAATTGGTGCCCAACAGACTGAGCAGTGCCTATGAGCAGAAACTCCAGAGGCACTGGTTGTTCGCTTACTTCTTCCTCTCTCACGCGCAGCGGTTTCCCTCGCTTGTGAGGCAGTTTGAGTAGCGGCTCTAGCGATTCTATCTTTCCTGCCCATCGGAATCACTCCTCCTCTTCGCTTTCTACGATAGTTCCATGGAATGATTCTCCTTCTATTGCAGATTTTATTCTAGAATGGTCCCTGCCATCTAATATGCAGAGGGTCAAATTGGCTTTAGTGGCATCTGCAACCCCCATAGGGTCAACAACTCCGGATGGTCCAGCTTTGGTATGCTCTGCAGGCCCTACAATTTCTTGCAACTCTTCATGGGTCAGTGAATCGTGTCCATTTGCATTTGGATTATCACGAGGGTCAGAGTCGTAGACTCTGTCTACATTAGTACAGATAATACAGCGTTCAGCACCGCTAGCAATTGCTAGACGAATTGCAACTGCATCAGTAGTGTGGCCGGGTTTAGTACCCCCCATGACTACTACTGGTCTTTCATCGAATAACATCGTAGCCTCGTTGATTGAACGCGGGATTGCTCCCGATACCGTGACTCCAGCATCTGCTAGAGATTCTCTAACTATGGTGGCATTTAGCCGAGTTGCCGCAATACCAATTCGGTCTAGTCTATCCTCGTTGTCGATGATGGGTCTTGCCAGTGTAATTCCTTCTCTGGCAGGGGCGCCTCCACCAACGACGATTCCAATTCTATCATCGACCAAAACCCTGTCTCGGATGATGGAAACTAACTCTTCCAACCAAGCATGTCGCTCTTCCACTTCCGGCCTCAGAAGGCTCCCCCCAAGTGCGAGTACTATGGTCGCCATCGTGCATTCGGGGATGAGTGCCCCTTTCAATGCCTTCGCTGGATACGCGCGAGAGGATTGAAATGCCCCTCACTGCGGCCTTCCGCCAAGAGGCTTAGCCATGGCAGATGACTTGGAGATACAGCAGCGCAGACTGCGAACCAAGAAGACGCTAGAAGAGCTACAGAACATGAGGGGTATGGGCACGGAATTGGTTACGGTAATCATCCCCCCTGATCGTCTAATTAGTGACGTTCGCGGCCAACTAGGCCAAGAAGGCGCCCAAGCCGCGAATATCAAGTCAAAATTGACTAGAAAACACGTAGGGGATGCTATTGAATCGGCAATTTCAGTATTGAATCGATACAAGAATGCCGGAGAGTACGGAATCGCTATTTTCGTTGGTCATGTTATTGTTGGAAATAACAAAACACGATTGGTTACCGTAGTAATTGATGACCCACCAGAAATTTTCACTTCTTTCCGTTATCGTTGCGATTCGACTTTTGAATTAACCCAATTAGAAGATATGCTCATCGATAGGACTTCTTACGGTCTCTTTGTAATCGATAGAGGAGAGGCAGCTTATGGAATTGCAAGTGGAAAAAGAATTCACTGTCAAGAGGAATTGCAATCTAACATAATGGGAAAACACCGCCAAGGAGGTCAATCCGCTCAGCGTTTTGAGCGTCTAATTGAGGAAGCCGCTCATAATTTCTTCAAGAGGGCAACAGAACACGCTTGCAATTATTGGCTCCCTAATTTGGCTGATATCAAAGGAATCATAGTCGGTGGGCCTGGGCAAACTAAGGATTTTGTAGTCAAGAATGATTACTTCCATCACGAAGTAAAGAAGTTGATTCGCGAACCATTCTTTGACGTGGGATATTCCAATGAAAGTGGCCTCAGGGAATTAGTTCAGCGTGCTGGCAATCTAATGGATCAGATAGAGTTGGATGCTGAACGTGAGTTAGTGGATAATTTTCTTCGCGAAGTAATGCAGACACATCCCAGAGCAACTTACGGTGAGATGATGATTCGGTCAGCATTAGACCAAGGTGCAGTTGACACTCTATTATTGTCTGAAGGTCTAAGGAAGAGGCGAGTTGGTTGGTATTGTAAGCCATGTTCACATGAATGGGAGGCTACCCAAAATAGTCGCTCAGAAATACCCGATTGCCCAAAGTGCGGCTCGGAAGATGTACGCGAAGATCCAGATAGAACTAGAGATATAATCGACGAATTGACGGAATTAGCCGGACATACCTCTGCTAAGGTTAGCCTGATTTCTATGGATTCAGAAGAAGGCGCAACTCTACAAACCTCATTTGGAGGAATAGCTGCATTGTTGAGGTACTCCCTTACTTGAGGTTAGAATATGCGAGATTTGGTAGACGCAATCCGTCCACTTCTTGGTCAGGTGATGTCCGAAATTGGTGTCCAAGAGTCTGATTGGAATAACCTTCTTGCAAGTTCTACAGATTCAACATTTGCCGATGTCGCATTGCCTTGTCATTCACTTTCCAAAGTGCTGAGAAAGGCTCCGAATACGATTGCAGATGAAATTTTAGAACATTTAGGAACAACAACTGAAGGGATTTGCCAAGTTAGTTCGATAAACGGTTTCCTTAATTTTTCAGCGGACCCCAATTGGTTGTGTGATATATTACAAGAGTCACTAGCCGACGATAGATTGAGAGTTTTAACTGAGGAGCCTAGAGTCATTGTCATCGATTATTCTTCGCCGAATGTAGCCAAGCATATGCACGTTGGTCACCTTCGCTCAACAGTGATTGGTGATGCCCTAAATCGGATGCTAAGCTACAAAGGGCACAGAGTTGTACCCGAAAATCACATTGGAGATTGGGGTACTCCTTTCGGAATGCTCATCGAACATCTAATCGACCTGGGTCTAGATTCAGAGGCCCAGCATATCGATTTGAGTACGTTTTATTCTGATGCTAGGGCGAAATTTGACTCTGATTCAGACTTCGCCTCACGCTCACGAGCAAGGGTAGTTAGAATGCAGTCTAGCGAACCTGAAACCATCGAGTTATGGCAGATGCTTGTGGATCGCTCATTAATTCACTTCAACGAAGTTTACCAAAGAATGGGGATATTACTTAGCAACGACAATCTTGCAGGTGAATCAAAGTACGAATCGGCATTGCCAGGGGTTGTCGAAAAACTTGCGAAAGTGGGATTGCTAGAGGAAAGCGATGGCGCGAAAGTAGTCTATCTAGATGGTTGGAAAAACCGCGAAGGGGAACCACTCCCATTAATCATCCAAAAAGCGGACGGCGGCTACAATTATGCCACCAGTGATTTAGCATGCATTTTGGATAGAATCGAAAATGTAGGTAGTCGTGAATTCCTATATGTTGTAGGTGCTGAACAGGCACAACATTTTGCTATGGTCTTTGAGGTTGCAAGAAATGCTGGATTCATGGATGAAGGAGTTAACGCAATCCATGTTCCCTTTGGTTTGGTAATGGGTACTGACGGCAAGAAGTTGGCTAGTAGAACGGGAGGAGCTGTCCATCTGAATGATCTATTGATTGAAGCGGTGGAAAGAGCGGATGCAATCGTTGCAGAGAAAAGCCCAAACCTCTCCAATGAAGAAAGAGAAGAGGTATCAAAAATGCTTGGAATCGGGGCAATAAAATATGCAGATCTTTCTACGGACCGAAATAACAATTACACATTTGAATGGGAAAAAATGCTTTCCTTTGATGGAAACACTGCTCCATATCTGCAATATGCACATGCAAGAATTTGTAGCATATTTTCGAAGGATGAAATCGATAGAAATTCAATTAGTAATCCAGAAATTATCTTGACTCATGAAAGAGAGATAGCACTGGCTAGGGCATTGATTAAATTCCCCGAAGCACTTGATTCGGCTTGCTCAAGTCACACTCCTCACAAATTAGCAACTCAATTACACAATATCGCGCAAGCTTTCGGTTCATTCTATGAGGTTTGTACGGTTCTAAACGCAGAAGATAGTACAAAACTAAGCAGATTGGCACTGTGTGACTTGACTGCAAGAACCTTGCAAACAGGTCTCGATTTACTTGGAATTGACTCGCCACATAGAATGTAGAGCCCCCGCGACATTGAAAATCAATATTGTCTCCCCCGCTCATGGTATCCGTAGGCGACATAGCACCGGAATTCGAATTGATGGCATTTGACAAAAATATAGTCAGACTTTCCGACTCTATTGGTAACCGGGTTATTTTACTCTTTTATCCAGCCGCATTTAGTGGCATATGTACAAAAGAAATGTGTACATTTTCCGATTCTATGAATCGTTTGGAAGCCGCAGAGGCGGAAGTTTTCGGAATTTCTGTAGATGGTATTTTTGCCAATGCCGCCTTTGCTGATGCAAATGAAATAAACTTCCCATTACTATCTGATACAAATCGTCAGGCAACCCGTTCCTATGGGGTCGAGATTCCATTTGTAATGCCTGAATACACTGCTTCCCAAAGGTCGGTATTTGTTATCGATGAGGCCGGAAAGATCTCATATGCGTGGGTCGCAGAAAATCCAGGTATAGAACCAGATTACGAAGCGATTCTTGAGCACTTAGAATCTTGAAAGTCAATCGCCATAGGCGAGGTAATACACCAATGATCCGTAGATTATTCCAGAGACTGCGAGGCTTTCTTCATTGAATCTGTCCATATTATCTAGATATGTGTGATATTCCAAGGACCCCGAGCCATAGCAAACTACAGCCCTGCCGTATTGTTTTCCATCCGATTCATCTTCATCGATATTGTATACGAATGGAGCGTGATCAGAGTTGTATGGCATGTCCGTATCATCAAGTTTGCGAACTTGGATATTGTATCGGTCTGCAAGGTCTGGATATTGTTGTTTGAATTTTTCCGATATGCCTTTGATGTGGCTGACGTCAGTGTTATCGTTTCCAAACAACGTGACACCCGAATTTCTTTCAGCATCCACGTGATTCATGTCTAAATTGATGTATAGGCGAAGATTCTCATAGAGGTTATTTCGATGTTTATCTACCCATGCTGTAGATCCAAACAATCCTTCTTCCTCCCCTCCCCATGTACAGAAGTAAATGGTGTGTTTTGGGTTGCCCATTTGACTTTCAATTAACCCAAATTGGCGAGCCATTTCTAGAACGGTGGCAGTCCCCGAAGAATCGTCTACAGCACCTTGAGCCATGTATACAGTATCATGGTGTGCGCCGATTATAATCAAAGAATCAGATTCTCCTTGAATAATTCCACAAGGAACTTTGACAGTGGCTTCACCTGCATTCTCAACATAGGTCATAAATTGTAATCTACCATCCTGATTAATCACATTGTCAATTATTGTCTGACCCACACTTTGGCTGACCATTATGAATCCCATGTCTATGGGTATATTGTCAATCGCTGAGATGTCGACCGATTTGAAGTAAGGAATACAATCTCCGGAAACCAATTCGTCACAATTCTGTCTTTCATTAATCAGGATTAATCCTTCAACATCGTTTTCTGATGCTCTCTTGAATAGGGCGGTATTGGATTCGGTTTCTTCAGTCATGTGTATCAGGACGACAGAACCCGCTCCAGTGTTCCAATCCGCACTTTCGTTTCCTGTACCTAAGTCAACTACATCTATATCATCGACATATCGAATGAAGGAAGAGCCGGAATATCCTTGCAAAACAAAATCACTTCTGTGTTCAAAGTTGATGAAATCAGCATTTACATCAGTGGCACCACAAGCAAAAGCAGGGAGGGTTTGGCCTAAATCTCCTGCATGACAAATTCCCAATTCCGGTTCATCATCAATGACGAACATTGGAACGTCAAAATCCTCAATGGTTGATGGAATCCCCATCGAGGTAAAATTGGCTTTGATAAAATCCGCAGTGTTGTGTTCCTCGATAGTTCCTGACATTCTACCCTCCCATTCTGGATGTCCTAAATCTACCAGACTCTGCGCATATCCTCTAGCACTCGTCGGATCAAATTCGATTAATTGGTAATCTGGTTCTCCCTGAATCCATTCGATTACATCATCGCCGTAGAGTAATGCTCCTCCCATAGTACCAATTAGCATGATTCCAATCACAGCCAAAACCGATACAGGCAGTTGTTTCACTCGACCTAGAATACTTCGTGCATTAGGTGGGCTTGAATCGTCGGCTATTTCTGCATCAAGGACATCATTTGGGATGGTGTGTTCCTCGAGTCTAGCCACTAAATCGGCCTTCTTTCCACCAACCGAAAGCCCACGGCTTTTGCACTCCTCTTTCAGTTGTGCTACGGTAAGTGACTCCCAGGTCGTCATAGGATATCGAAAATTCACGGCTGATGCCTCACTCTTGAACCCAACCTGTACTGGAGCATAATTTGAATCGATTCACTGAGAGTCGATTTCATCTCCAGTCCAGCGTTTTCCAATTTCATGATCGATATTTAATTGATCAAGGATTCTAGCCACGATGAAGTCGACCATATCCTCAAGTGTCTGAGGTTTATTGTAAAATCCGGGGCTTGCAGGAAGAATTACCACACCCCATTCAGAAAGATTTGCCATTGCTCTTAGATGAGGTGTTGCATAGGGTGCCTCCCTAGGTACTAGGATGAGTTTTCTTCTCTCTTTCATCGCAACCAATGCACTTCTGGTTGCTAGATTATCTGAAATCCCATTTGCTATTTTTCCAATTGTCGTTCCACTTGCTGGGCAAACGATATACGCATCAAAACGGGCAGACCCTGATGCTGATTTGGCTGCAAGATTGTTGTTATTTTCCAAAATAACTGAATCGTTGGCCAGATCTTCTGGAGATTTGCCACATTCTAATTCTAAATTCAATGCCCCTTCGCGAGTAACAATCAGGTGGGTTTTCCATCCTGCTTCGCAAAGAGCTTCCAATAGTCTAACTCCATATCGTGCTCCCGATGCGCCGGTAATTGCAACCACTGCTTCACCCATCATTTCACCCTCATTTGTCTCCTCGAGCATTTGGTCGGTCAATTATCAACTACTTCTATTCATGTATTCATGAAAATAGAAATTTAGAGAATTTCTTGCAAAATTTCTGCAAGGTATTCATACTCTTCAATAGCATTGTAAAGATAAGCAGAAATTCGAAAATATCTCATTTCGTGGTGTGGCCAAGGGAACACTGGAACTTGGATGCCGAATTCATCGAGCAGTTTGTTGTGAAGTGGGTCTCCCATAATGTCTGCACCTCCTGAATATGTCCCTGGTAGGTCGATTGTAGCCATTGCAGATATCATCGAATCTGGAGTTGGAGGGTCTGTGCCCAAACTCTCGCAAAGAAGGTTTCTTGCTTTCAAAGCGAGAGAATTGTTATGTTCCATAATTTCATCAAATCCTCCTGAAACCATTGATTCGAGAGTCTCAATTGATTTAGGAATACACAGAATTGCGGTAGGGTCTCTAGTTCCTTGCCAATCAAATTCGAATCTGAATTTTTCTTGAGGAGATAAATCTGCACTATGTCCATGACTGATTGTTAGTGGTTTAGTTTCCTTTTTTTTGTCTTCCCTAATGTGTAGGAATGCGGACCCTTTCGGGCTACAGAGCCATTTGTGACAGTTTCCAGTCACCCAAGCCACATCTAATTTGGCCAAATCCATCGGTACTATGCCTGGGCCGTGTGCTGCATCAAGCAAAACATCGACCCCCCTCGATTGAAATTCATCGATAAGTTTCTCGAATGGCATTCTAAGTCCTGTGGGGCTTGTTACTGTATCAATCATTGCTAGAACTGTTTTAGGTGAAATTGCAGCTAACAAGGGTTCAATGATTTCTTCTTCTGAATCACATCTAAATGGCAGGTCTACTACTACAACCTTAGCGCCCCATCTGGATGCTACGAAATCGATTGCATTCCAACATGCTTGATACGAATGATTTGGAATGATTATTTCGTCTCCTTGGTTTAGAACCAAACTTCGAAGCACAGTATTTACGCCACTGGTGGCATTTTGACAAAAGGTCATGCCATCTGGGTCTGCATTGAGAAATTTTGAGAGTGCACGGCTTGCAAAATTCATATTTTCGAAAGCCTCTCTTTCGAAGAACCGAACAGGATCTGATTCTAGATGTAATCTCAATCGATTTTGTTCTTCTAACACCATATTTGGAGTAGCGCCGAAGGAACCATGGTTTAGGAAAGTCACATCAGGGTCCAAAGACCAATATTTCTCCAGATGGCTTCTATTTGGTCTCATGCAACCAACTCCACAGTCCAATCTTCGGGTTGCATTGGCACCCTATCGAGATATTGTTCGGCAAGAACTAGTAATGCTTCTTCCAACCGTGCACGCTCTAGAAGTCTCCCTTCAAGGTCATGGGTGTGGCCGAGGGCTTGTAGGGAAGTGGTCATGCCAGCAGGAAGCCCGCAACAAGAAAGGGCCTCTACTCGGTTGGGATTCGTATTGTAATTTATAGCGAGGCCGTGTCGGCTTACCCAATGCTTGAATGCCAGTCCAATGGAACATACTTTGTATCCTTCCAACCAAACGCCCATCATCCTTTCATCGCGATATCCTTCTATCCCACAATCAGCAAGAGCCGCCATAACCCAATCCTCAAGTCGATTGATTATCTTTCGAACAGATTGTTCCCCAACTTGCCACTTGATTATTGGATAAACAACCAATTGACCTGGTCCATGATAAGTCATACCTCCTCCTCTATCTACGACTCTCGTTGGATAATCCGATAGCGCGGGATCCTCCAAGGCTCCATCTCTTTCCGCCTTGGGGCCAAGTGTTACCACCTCTGGATGCTGTACTAGAATCAAAGTATCCGGAATCTCATCTAGGATTCGTTTTTCTTGTAGCTTCGACATGGCTGCGTCGACTACTTCATGTGATTCAATTTCGGCTCTCAGGATTTGCAATTTTAGCAAAAAGGACCCTCCATTTTGAATCATGCAGAATGGATAGCGTGACCTAGGGTCTTCAATACTCCTTCGTGGAAGGCCTCGGTCATTGTGGGATGTGCATGAACAGTATCAGCGATATCTTCCAATAAAGCCCCCATTTCTAGCGCTAGAACGAATTCACCATGTAATTCAGCAACGTGGCTTCCAACGGCCTGAATGCCAAGAATGACATGGTCGGATTCACGAGCAGTAACTCGAATGAATCCAGCTGTTTTCTCAGCTTCCAATGTTAGCGCTCGACCGTTTGCTGCTAGAGGAAATTTTCCTGTTATGATTTCTTCTCCTCTTTCTTTGGCTTCATCAGGAGACAATCCAACAGAGACGATTTCAGGCTCGGTAAAGACGATTGCTGGAATCGCCACCTTGTCGAAATCTCTGTTATGTCCTGCTAGTATTTCGGCTACCATTTCACCTTGAGAAGAGGCCTTGTGGGCCAACATAGGTTCACCTGCTACATCGCCTATGGCGTAAACACCTGGTACATTGGTTCTACATTGTCGGTCGATACGAATGAATCGCCCTCCTGTGTCCATCCTGACACCTATATTTTCCAATCCCCATCCTTTGGTATTCGGACTTCTACCAACAGTTACTAGCACCTTATCGACTTTGATTGTCTGCTCTTCTCCATCCTTCTCAAACGTCAAATGCGCCTTGCGACCTGCTCCTTTGCCTTTGATTTCAGTACCACGTGCCAGAGCATTTGTATGAACTGCAACCTTATGTTTTTTCAACCAAATTTCGAGCGGTCTTCTAATTTCTTTGTCCATTATTCCAAGAATTGAATCCATTCCTTCTACAACGCTAACATCAGTCCCCAATTTCGCTAGAGCACAACCCAATTCTAGTCCAATGTAACCACCGCCTACAATAGCGGCAGATTTTGGTAATTTTTGTAGATCCAAAGCACCGGTAGAAGATAGTACAAATTCCTCGTCACAGGGCATGAATGGTAAGTCGATATGACTTGAACCGGTTGCGATAATTACGTTTTCAGCCTCAATTTCAAGAGCCCCATCAGAAGTTTCTACAGTGCATTTCTTTGGCCCCGTAAAGGTCGCCCAGCCCTTTACTAATTCTGCCCCAGCGCCCTTCAAAAGCGCCTCTACACCTTTGTTCAATCGTTCTACTATGGCATCTTTCCAACCTACCAAAGCAGCCATGTCAATTTCAGGCTCTGAGGCTAGAGATAGCCCCATATGGCCTCCTTCGCTTGCGTGTTGCTGTAGTGATTCGAATCTCTCAGCAGCGTGGATAATTGCTTTGCTTGGAATACAGCCCCTAATCAAACAGGTTCCACCTGCTTTGTCACCTTCAACAATAACCGTGTCTAAGCCCAGTTGGGCACTGCGAATTGCGGCAACATAACCTCCAGGTCCTGCTCCTACTACGAGCACCTTACACTTGCGAGTTTCAGTCATATTTCCCCCTCACATGAAGATTAGTGCAGGATGTTCAAGCATCCGCTTGAGTGACTGCACTAAGGCTGCTCCATCAGCCCCATCGACGATTCTATGATCAAATGAGCTAGATACATTCATAATTCTGCGAACCACAATTTCGCCTTTTCTAACCACAGGCATTTCACGTGCTTTGTGAACGCCTAGTATGGCTACCTCTGGGTGGTTGATTATCGGAGTTGCTCCAAGTCCTCCATCTCTTCCGAGGCTAGTAATTGTGAAGGTAGAGCCAGTAAGGTCGTCAAGTGAAGCAGTTCCATCTCTGGCCGCCCCAGATACTCTCTGCATTTCTGCGGCTGCCTGCCAAACATCCATCGCTTCAGTGTGCTTTACTACAGGGACGAATAGTCCTCTATCGGTTTGAGTTGCAATTCCTAAGTTAACAGCGCCATACCTTCTAGCAATTCCATTTGCTTCGTCATAATGCCCATTGCATTCAGGATGATTTGGCATTATTTTCGCTAGAGCCATCATGATGAATGGAAGATAGGTTAATTTCGGTTGTTCAGGGGATTTTGTTGCATTAAGGAATTGTCGTAACTCCTCCAATTCTGTAACATCGATTTCCTCAAAGTAAGAGAAATGTGGAATATGGCGCTTGGAGATGGTCATTGCTTCGGCAATCTTTCTCCTCAATCCAACTACCTTAATTTCCTCAACATCACTTCTTCGGGTAGTGTAAGCGACTGGAGCCGCGCCTTGTACCATGCCTCCAGCAGCGATGAATGCATCAAGGTCTGCGTGACGAATTCGACCCGCTGGTCCGCTACCGCGAACTGATGCTAGATCGACTCCTGCCTCGCGTGCACGCCTGCGAACAGCGGGACTGGCAAGTGCTTTACCTCCAGACCCACCACTGCTTTCAGTTGGTTTGGAAACCGCTGGTAATGGAGCGGGTGTTGATATTGCAGGTACAGGTGGAGGTGCAACCGGTTCAGTAGCCACTGGTGGAGGTGTTTTTGCTGGCTCCGGCTGGGGTGCAACTTCCGACTCAACGATTTTTTCCGGTGCTGGTTCTTTTTCCTCAACCGATTCGACTGGGCTATCGCCACTCTCTCCGAATTCAACCAATGTAGCACCAACCGCAACCATGTCACCCACTCCACCATGTAGAGCGGATATTGTCCCATCATGAGGTGAGGGTATTGTCACAGTCGCCTTATCTGTCATTACATCTACAAGTGC
>JAZAAK010000050.1:0-14226 GCA_036138175.1 Thermoplasmatota archaeon
CTGGAATGTAAAACCACCAAATGAAATTGATATCCCGCCTGAATTGAGCCTCTTCCCTATGGCAATTCTGCTAGAATTACTCCATGATGGATTGCACTTACAAACTGAATTGGCAACATACGACCCACTGTTATTGATGGCATTTGACGCGATTGATAGGGCAAATGGGGGTGAAGTCGATTTGAGGGACGCGAGTGATTTAGTCACCCCAGCCGCTGTTTGGATGGCCTTAGGCAAGGGAGGGAGTATAACCGGAATTCCACACGCACGCGGGAAGGAATCAGATAGAATTCTGCGTACTGTGGAACTATTACAGTCATTCGGAATGAATGCAGAAGAAACTGAAGAAGGCCTTGTTATACCTGGTGGACAGACTCCTAATGCACCAAATGAGCCAGTTCAAACCCACATGGACCATCGATTGGCGATGGTTGCAATGATTCTTGCGAGCAAGGTTGGAGGAGACATCATTGATGCGGAAATTTGTGAGGTTTCACATCCTGGATTTATCCAGCAATTATTTGCCTTATCTCAACCATGACGGCCGAAGTGACGATCTAAGTGCTTCATCGTTAATCGAAGGACTGTAGGCCTGCCGTGAACACAAGCCCATGGATTCGGGACGGTTCTCATATCCTGTAATAATCTCCTCATTTGAGCGAGGTTCAACTTTTCATTTGCCTTGACCGCCCCTCGACAGGATCTCATGAATGCAATATGATCTCGGAGGTTTGTGACAGCATCAAAATCCTCTGTTCCATCTGGAGTACTTACTAACTCGATAAGCAAATCTTGAAGGAATTTTTCTAAGGATTCATGTCCTATCAAAACCTCCGGCACTCGTGAAATTAGTAGCGAGTCATTGTGTGCTTCGAATGCTATTCCCAAATTCTCTAGTGTTGACTGTCGAGCAATAGCTGCTGCCTTCTGTCTCGCACCAATAGAGAGAGAAATTGGGGTCAGTAAATCTTGACCTTCCCAACTGACCATCTGTTCACGTAATCGCTCATAGCGAATACGTTCATGTAGAGCGTGTTGGTCTACTATGAATAACTCATCATCTCCTTCGGCTAAGATGTAAGAATCGGACAACTGCGCTAATGGATTCATCTCTGGAAGTTCCGGAATTACCGCTGATTTCGGAATTGGCTCGTCTAGTGGTGAAGTTGAACTACCAACCGCGTGTCTATGCAATTCTCTTTCCTCTGAAGACAGAGAAGGAGTTGTGGGTTCGGATTCCATGCCAGGCAGAGTATCTTGTTCGGTAATATATTCAGAAGTAGATTTTGATTGACTGCGAACATTAGGTTCCACAGAATGACGAATGCTAGAAAATCGAGTCTGGACTTTTTGATTTTCACTAGCTGCGCTAGCCCATTCTGGTAGATTTGTTACAGGTGGTGCAGGAGGATTTGCCTCTGACCTCTCTGAGATACCCTCCAGAATAGTTTCTTCACTAGCTTCTGGCCTAGTCGCGATTTGCGAAAGTGTGTGTTTTATCGAACGTTCAAGTCGCTCCAATACACGCCATGAATTCTTCAGTCGAACCTCTCTTTTTGTTGGGTGAACATTAACATCCACCTCGTCTGCAGGTAGACGAAGCAATAGAACCCCGATTGGATGTCTGCCCACCATTAATCGAGTATGATAACCACGTCTGACGGATTGAAGGAATGGACCAGGTGCTACCGGCCTCCCGTTGACTAGGATGTGAACATCATCCGCTCTACTCCTAGTCAGTCCCGGTGGGGAAATCCAACCTGTCCATTTCTCATCACCTGGAGCATCATCATCAGCCTCAGAAGAAATAAGAGGAATTAGTTCTGAAGATGTTGAACCAAACAAATCGTACAATCTGTCTTCTGCTGATTCTGCTGGAGGACAATCCAATACCTTCCTACCATCCACTTCGATGAAAATACCAGCATTAGGCTCGGCCAATGCCATTTGTACACCAACATCAACAATGGCTGCAGTTTCAGTTGAAGGACGGCGTTGGAAGGAAAGTCGCGCAGGAACTTTGGCGAATAGGTTGAGAACATCGATTTGAGTACCTGGGGCAATTCCAGCAGCCTCTATCTCTCCAACAATACCATTATCCACTCGAATTTGAACTCCATCGCCCTCTCCAATTCTACTCGCAACGATTAGTTCACTAACCGCTCCAATTGAAGCCAAAGCCTCTCCTCGAAATCCCTTTGTTTCAATATGGCTCAAGTCTTCTGGACCGGAGAGTTTGCTGGTTGCGTGACGTGTTATTGCCAATGGCAATTCGTCTTTTGGAATTCCATGACCATCATCGATAACGGTGATTCTGTCAAAACCACCCCGTTCGATTTCGACTCTAACTCGGTCAGCACCAGCATCGATTGAATTTTCAATCAGTTCCTTAACAACTTGAGCCGGCCTTTCAACAACCTCGCCCGCTGCGATTTTTCCGATGGTTAACTCATCGAGTTGCTTTATCGAAACTCTTTCTGGCTTCTCTAAAGATGCCATTATTACTCCTCCAATTGTTTTCCATCAAGGGTGTTATTGAGCGCCGCTCTCATTGCGTAGAGAGCCTCTAATGCCTCTCGAGGAGTAAGAGTGTCAGGATCAAGAGATTCTAGCCTCTCTGCTATTTCACGGAGTACTGGGTCTTCTTGCACTACTATTTCCTTGGCCGGTTCTTGATCTGAAATATGCTGATTAGGCATTGCTGGTTTTTCTCCAGTAGGTAGCATCCAACCGTAAAGACTGGACTGCCCTGATTCCCTACTATCGGGTGTCCCGTCGCTACCTGCTCTAGCACCTTGTGCTTGACCTTCGAGGAATATCAGCAAGTCGCGTGCTCTTTCAACAACACCGATAGGGAGGCCAGCCAAGGCAGCGACTTGCACGCCATATGAATCGTCACAAGGCCCGTCGGCGACTGTATGTAAGAAACGTATTTCACCCTTGACATCGGCAACCTGAACATGGATATTTACCAATCCTTCAATCTCATCAGCTAAGCCGACCAATTGGTGATAATGAGTTGCGAATAATGTTCTAGCTCCGACTCTAGTGGATATGTCTTCAGTAACAGACCAAGCGATTGCTAAGCCGTCGAAAGTTGAGGTGCCCCTCCCTACCTCATCGAGAAGAATCAAACTTCGAGGTGTGGCTCTTCGTAGGATATGAGCAACCTCAATCATTTCCATCATGAATGTCGAACGACCTCGGCGTAAATCATCATGCGCTCCAACTCTCGTGAATACTCTATCCACTATGCCAATTTTTGCTTTTTCAGCAGGCACAAATGATCCAGCCTGAGCAAGGATTGAGATTAGTGCAGTTTGTCTAAGGTATGTCGACTTACCACCCATATTTGGACCTGTTAAGAGGAGGAATTTTCGACGTTTATCGAAACTTATTCCATTAGGGACAAAGCGACCATCACCCTCCAATACGGGATGACGACCTGCTACTATCTCCATAGTCGAGTCGTGTTTGATATCCGGTCGATTCCAGGAGTGTTTTCTAGCATGACTAGCGAAGGCAGAAAGGACGTCCGCGGAAGCAACCTTTCGACCTAATTCACTCAGTTTAGCCGCTTGTGATGCAACCTCTTGACGGAGTTCAAGAAATAATTCGTATTCAAGCGCCTTCGCTCTATCATCTGCTGTCAAAATGACTTCTTCCCACTCCTTCAATTCCTCAGTAGTAAATCTCTCGGCATTAGTCATGGTTTGTCTTCGTCGATACTCTTCTGGTATCTTATCCAAATGAGATTTAGTGACTTCAATGAAAAAGCCAAACTGACGATTTTGCTTGACCTTGAGACTCGGAATATCGAGTCTTTCGCGCTCCCTTGATTCGAATCCCTTCAGCCAATCTGTACCTTCTCCGGCCTTCTGACGTAGATCGTCAAGTTGCTCATTAACTCCATTTTGGAATATACCACCATCTCGGATAGTCATCGGAGGCTCTTCAACAACTCTAGATGCAATATGGTGCATTAGAGGGTCGAGATTAGACAATCCTTCTGCACATTGGTGCAGTAACTCAGAGTCTCCTTCAGAAAGTAATCCCTGCAGTCGCGGCATTCTCTCTAAACAATCTGCGACTGCAATCAAGTCTCTCGCATTGGCCCTACCATAGGCCAAGCGAGTTGAAAGTCGCTCTAAGTCGCGCATCGACTTGAGCGTCTCACGAATATTATCCAAGCGACGAGGGGCGCGAATTAGGCTTGCAACAGCTGACTGTCGCGCTGCAATTTTCTCAGAATCAGTTAGTGGGCGTAGAATCCATTCCTTCAGTTGTCTTCGCCCCATCCAAGTACGAGTGCAATCAATGGCTTGGACAAGGGAGCCTTCCTTCTCTCCGGCTAGTGTATGTGTCAACTCTAGGTTGCGTAGTGTTGTTTGGTCGAGTACGAGATGGCCATCATCGGCGTCGAAATGGACCTCGCGAAGAGGTACGACATCGACGAGGTGTAACTTTGTTAGATATCCAGCAGCTAGGCCACAAGCCTCCATTGCTAAGGGTCTGCGATCTAGGTCAACTGAACCAAGATCGACTAAATCTAGGTGGTCTCTTACCACCTGAAGATGCTGCTCTTTACCGCCTTCATGAACACTCATTGTAACATTATCCAACGAAGATAACAATGCACGAGACTCTTCACTCTCGGCTTCGCGCCGACCGAGAACTAATTCACTTGGCGACCATCTCTGTAATTCATCACGAACTCGCTCATAGCGTCCGGCTCCAGAGTGCTCTTGCAACCATGCTCTACCTGTTGAAGAATCAAGGATTGCAAGGCCTATACCATCTCCTCGAGAAATAAGACCTGCAAGCAAACTTGAGCCATCTTCTCCAATCAAATCCTCTTCGTAAAGCGAACCAGGGGTGTATACACGAGTGACTACTCTTTCGAGAATTTTTGAACCCGGTCGAAGTTCTTCTTCTTGCTCGCATAATGTGACCTTGTGCCCTGCTCTCAGCATACCCTGCAGATAGGATTCTACAGAATGCCAAGGAACACCAGCCATCGGAACCGGTTCATCTGCGCTCTTGTCACGACTAGTCAGGGTGATTCCAAGTACTTCGGAAGCGATTTCCGCATCTTCGTAAAACATCTCATAGAAATCACCCATCCTGAAAAATAGTACAGTATCAGGGTGCTGCGCCTTAATTTCGGCAAATTGATCAAGCATTGAACGCTTTGCCATACCAAATCCCTCCATCGCTTACGCTGCGCGTGGGCTATGCCTGTGAGCCTAGGGTGCATAAGCAATCCTGTGCAAACCTTCCCTCTGGGAAGGACTTGGTTATTCAAAGTAAGCAGCTTTCACTGGTTGACAATCGGTAGACCATCAGCATCTGTGAACTTTCCAGTTGCAACCATGATGATGTCGATAAGTGCCCAAATTCCGCAGCCGCCTATAGTAAGTAGCTTCAGTACACCGAGGCCGATGTGCCCTGCATAAAATCGGTCAACTCCCAATCCACCCAATAGGATAGATAGAATCAACAGCGTAGTCCAGTCTTTGTCAGAGGTTTGTTCTTCCATAACCAACGGTCCGTCGTCTTAGGTTTAAATCAATCTCCGGCATCGGCTGACTGAAAGCCAGTTGGCATTATTGAAGAAGTGTGTGAAATATGTCTAAATTCAATCCTTTTTCATTATCAAAAGAAGATATCGAGGGGGTAATTGCATCTGGCGCCCTGATTACATCCGCTATCCTTCCACATGGGGAAGTAGACAGTTTGAATCTATGTCCTTGGTACCATTTGACCGGCCATCAATGCCCATTTTGTGGAATGACAAGAGGCTTTGTTGCTATGACTCATATTGACTATCAAGCCGCTATTGATTTCAATCTAGGAACTCCTCTTGTTTACATTGCATTTGTTTACTTCTCTTTACGTTCAATTATCCCTAGAATTATCAAAGGAAAAGAAATTCAAGTTCCAAAACCAGCCTACAATATTTGGTTGATTTCTACAATTGCTGTCTTTGCAGTGATGGCTTGGGAACGTGTTATCAGACATGTGTTGTAATCCTAGGACACTATTTGACCTAAGCACTCCCAGCATTGGGTTAGGCGCTTTCGATGGGTAATGGAAAACACTTGGGCGTCCACGGACTGATGATCCTAGTTGTTTTCTCTTGGGGAATGGCTTGGGCTGTGGGGAGAATCCTGGCGTTAGGATTACCTCCAATGACTGGTGCTTGGCTTCGGTATGTCTTGACGATGGTTTTGTTCTATGCTTGGTTTGCTGCCCGTGCTCTGAAAGGAAGTCAAGTCAATTGGCTTCCTTCTGGTCGACAAACATGGAGAACGCTGACGCTGATTGCAGTTACTGGCGTTCTTGGTTACCAGCTATTTTTCATGAATGGGATGAGTCTTACTGCTGCTGGTGATGCTTCACTGATTATCACATTCAATCCAATATTCACCGTACTATTAGCCGCTCCAATGCTTGGCCAACAAATAACTCGCAGAATGTTTCTCGGCCTATTCTGTGGCTTCATCGGAGTGGTTGTAGTTACCGGATGGAGCCCTAATACTGATATCCCATTTGAGGATAGAATTATTGGTGATTTTATGATTCTCTTAGCCGCTCTATGTTGGGCAATGACTACCAATAATACCAAGCGAATGATGGAACGAAGAAATGGCGAAAAAGAGGCAACAACATTGGAAATTGTCGTATGGTATTCTCTAATTGGAACTGCCTTACTAACGCCATTGGCGGCTTGGGAAACTTGGCAAAACGGAATCCCTGAGCCAACCGTAAATGATTGGTATGCTATCATTTATCTCGCTGCTATTTCCACTGTCTTAGCTTACTATTGGTTTGCTATTGGAGTTGAGAAACTTGGTGCAACTGCGGCCGCCTCCTACATCTTCTTAATGCCGGTTTTCGGAGTACTAGGAGGCGTTTTGCTACTTGATGAGAAGTTAGGATGGACTCTATTCCTCGGATTCATTCTAATTGTCATGGGCGTTAGAGTGGTTCAGCGTGAAAGTGAGAGATTGAGTACTGCTTAAGCGAGTTACTTAGCCCCGTAGGGGCTGCACCTATCGTTAAATACGGCGGGTAGGTCGGCCGAGCCCGAGGTAGTTGAGATGGCACGCAAGCCAGCAAAGATGTATCGTCAGGTCAAGGGTCAGGCATACACACGCCGAGAGTATACTGGCGGTGTTCCAAATAACCGAATTCTACGCTATCACATGGGTAACCGAAAGGTAGCCGAAGCAGGAGGATTCGAGGTGGTACTCGAATTAACCGTAGACAATGCTGTACAAATCCGACACACAGCACTTGAGGCGGCTCGACAGGTATCCAACTCAACCATCAGAGAAGCCGCCGGAGATATGGGCTATGCTCTTCGAGTGCACAAGTACCCACACAACATTCTTCGTGAGAATAAGCAAGCTACTGGTGCTGGAGCAGATAGGGTATCGCAGGGTATGCGGCTATCCTTCGGAAAGAATGTTGGAACCGCAGCGCGCGTCAAGAGAAATGATGTCATAGTCTCGATTCAAACAAGCCCTGAATTCTATTTGGCTGCTCGTGATTCGCTTAGAAAGGCTGGAATGAAGTTCCCAAGCCCAACCACTATTCGTGTCAAGAAAGGCCACGAGCGTCTTCGTGAAATGGGATTAGTCTGAGGCTGGTCGGTCATGGGATCCGCAGATCCTCTAACTGTTCTGCAAGAATCACTACGTGGTGCGCCAATTATCTGGAAGGGTGAATACCCTTACTTCATCCACCCGATTTCGGACGGTATTCCTCGAATGGACCCTGATGTTCTTCGGGCAACACGTGACCTAATCGTATCTAGTGTAGATTGGTCTCAAGTCGACCTAATCGTCAGTGTAGAAGCGATGGGTTTACCACTTCTTGCAGCGGTCGGAGATGCTACTGGAAAGCCAACAGTGGTTGTCCGCAAGCGCTCGTATGGAATGGAAGGCGAAACTCGTGTCGACGTTGCAACAGGTTACTCTCAATCAACCGTTTACATCAACGATATCAAGGCTGGAGAAAGAATCGTAATCGTTGATGACGTGATTTCTACAGGTGGCACTCTCGAACCTTTAATTCAACAACTCGAGGATATGGGAGTTATCTTGCAGGATATCGTCATCGCTATCGAAAAGGGCGATGGGCGAGAGAGATTGAATCGTGAGATGCCACATTGGCCGATTCGATCTCTTGCTAGAATCGATATCATCGACGGAAAGGTCGAGATTGTCGATTGAAATTAAGAGTAGATAGTTGATTATCATGGACATGGAGCGTCATGACTTTCAGCTCGACGACCTAGTCGAGCGAATCAAAGACAACGACCATCGCTTGGTCGCGTTGCAAGTTCCAGAGGGTCTGAAAATGCAGGCTCTTGAAATGATGGACTCGATTGAAGAGGACTCAGAAGCAAAGGTCGTCTTGGCCGCAGACCCTTGCTATGGGGCATGTGATTTAGTGCACGATAAAATGCGCATGATGGGCGTTGAATTGGTCGCACATATGGGCCACAGTGCAATGAATATCGACTCAGGAATGCCGACTCATTTCATCCCTGTAACTTACGATGGAGACCCTGAAATTGACCCGGTTATTCCTATCCTAGCTCGACACAAAGCAATCGCAGAAGCCAGGCTGGCTGAGGCATCAACTCCTTTCGACCTCAGCGAGGATGAAGCAAAAGACAGATTCCTCGATGCAGTAGGTCGAGTTGCTCCTTTATCTGGTACGAAATTAGGACTGGTGGGCTCGATTCAACACCTTCACCTTCTTGAAGAGTACAAAGAGCGTTTTGAGAATGCTGGATTTGAGGTGGAGATTCCTACCGGAGGCGCGCGTCTGACCTTCCCTGGACAAGTTCTAGGTTGCAATTACTCAGGAGATGACCCTTCGATTGGTCACTACATCTTCCTAGGTTCAGGAGATTTTCATCCGATTGGATTAGTCATGCACACCGGCAAACCACTCGCCTTGCTAGACCCTTACACTGGAGAAGCCAGCGAGTTATCCTTTGATCGCATCGAACGAATTCTAAGACAGAGAATGGGATTGATTTTCTCTGTCGATGAGGCAAAGTCATTCGGTATTCTCATCGGCGAGAAGCCTGGTCAAATGCGACGCAATCTCGCCATCAGAATGAAGCGGCTTCTGGAAAAACATGGGCGCAAAGGATACCTTCTCGCGCTAGACCATGTCGGCCCTGAACTAATCGACTTCTATCCCGTTGATGCCTTTGTCAATACAGCCTGCCCGCGTATAGCAATCGATGACGCGGTAAAATATGCTAAACCACTAATCACTCCCTTCGAATTGGAAGTAGCCCTAGGCGAAAAGCAATGGGAAAATGGCTACCAATTCGATGAGATTCCATAATCGGGATTGATTGAATTCTCCCGCGCGCGGGTCACAGACGCCTCTGCACGCGCGCGTTACAGCAAATATCTCTAAGAACGGCGAGAGCACGACTCCCTTGAATGGCAGGATACCTCGACCGCATCGGAGCAGGCAAAGTCCTGCTGGATAAGGCCCCCCTATCGTACGACTGGGTTCCGCCATCTCTGATAGGTCGAGGCGAAGAATTAGGCGAGATGGCGGGGATTTTCTCGCAAATTCAGAACCATGAAACCAGTTGTCAAGCGGTTGTCATGGGGCCGGTTGGCTCAGGGAAGACGGTTCTGACTCGTCGCTTTGCAGAAGATATCCAACGTCATCTCGAAGGAAGGAGAAAAGTCGTCATAACACATGTCAACTGTCGCAATCATCCAACTGGACCACAGGTCTTGCAACAGATTGCACTGAGTCTCGACGAAAGGCATCCAGAGAGAGGATTTAGCCCGGGTGAAATCATCCAGTCTATCCGAAGAAATCTGATTACACACGATAGTCATCTTCTGTTGATTTTAGATGAGGCAGATGTCCTGGTTAATCGCGATCAATCAGATTTAATCTACAAATTATTGCGAATCGATGAAGGAAAGGAAAATCAAGGAACGATTTCGATGATTCTGGTTAGTCAGAATTTGTCTTTGATGAAGCTCTTTGAACCAGCGATTATCTCACGCTTGGGGCAATCGAATATTGTCGAGATGCGACCCTACGACGCTGAGACACTAACTGGAATCGCCAAACAGAGAGTCGATGTGGCCTGTAAGACTGGTTCTGTGGCTGAAGAAACTCTGACTAAAATTGGCCAATTCGCTTCTGAGTCAGGAGATGCGCGAATGGCAATTGAATTGCTAGAGGCAGCCATCCGCCGAACCGAAAAAGATGGTCGCGGCGAAGTTCTACCCGATGATGTGCGACCTAGCACCTTGCGTAAGGCATCGTTGGAACCAAGTTCAGTTGACAATCTATCACAACATCAAAAGTTGGCTTTGCTAGGAATTTGTAGGCGGCTGAAGAAGGCTGAACAGGTATCAAGCGGAGATGCTCACAAGCTGTACTTACTAGTCTGTGAAGAATATGAGGTGAAATCGCGAAGTTACACCACTTTCTGGAAGCATCTGAAGACTCTAGAAACCGAGGGACTGATCGAAACTAGGGCAGCCAATACAAACGTTGGAAGGGGTAGAACTCAACACATCACGATGAATAATACTGCACCTGCAACTATCGAAAGCAGAATTGAGAGAGAATTTTTGAGGGGCTAAGAATCACCGTAGGTGAATCCGAACCGCTCTTATAGGGGTCTCCTGTCGGGAGCCCGTTCAGGTGACATCATGGCAGGAGAACAGGCGTTCAAGGCGGTGGTTAATGGGGCCGTCGATCATCGAGCATACTCGGTGGATATCACAGGTGCAAATTACAACCATTTCTTGGGTAAGAAAATCGGCGATTCGGTCGATGGAATGTTCGTCGGAGATGGTGACCAAACACTTACTGGATACAAGTTGCAAATCACCGGCGGCTCAGATGTCACAGGCCGACCAATGCGCCCTGACCTAGATGGAGCAGGGGTAAAGTCGGTTCTCGTATCGCCCGGAGTTGGATACAAGGGCAAGAGATATGTCAAGAAGAACGCAAAAGAATACGTCTACAAGTATGACGGAATTCGCCGAAGAAGGAACCTTCGAGGCAATATCATCAGTCAGGATACACGTCAAATCAATCTGAAGGTCGTCGAGGCAGGAAAGCGCTCGCTACCAGTGATTTTCGGTCTCGAGGAAGAGGCCGCTGCCGAGACGCCCTCTGACGAAGAGGAGTGAATCGGCAGGAGTTGATGAGTCTGGCAAGTCAATTACCTAGCCAGCCTGTAGTCAACATCGGCATGGTCGGACACGTCGACCACGGTAAGACCACTCTAACTCGTGCTCTTTCGGGAGTTTGGACCGATACCCATTCTGAGGAAAGAAAGCGAGGAATCAGTATCAAACTCGGCTATGCCGACACCGCATTCTACAAAACCAAGGATGGAGAATATTATCCGACAGGTAAGCGACCTGATGGAAAGAAGGATGTCGACAAGGAACTACTCAGAGTTGTATCATTCGTCGATGCTCCCGGGCACGAGACGCTGATGGCGGTAATGATCTCAGGATCATCAATTATGGATGGAGCACTTCTGCTGATTTCTGCTACAGAAAAGTGTCCACAACCTCAGACTCGCGAACACTTGGCGGCTCTACAAATTGCAGGTATTGAAAATATTGTAATCGTTCAAAATAAAATTGATATCGTGACGAAAGAAAGAGCAATTGAGTCTCACAATGAAATCAAGGAATTCGTCAGGGGGACAATTGCCGAAAATGCACCAATCATTCCTATATCGGCACATCACGATGTAAATCTCGATATTCTGATTCAGGCTATTGAGGACATTATCCCAACTCCTGACCATGGCAAAGAAAAGGAGGCACTGATGTATGTTGCAAGATCTTTCGATATTAATCGCCCTGGTTCAAGGCCAGAAAAACTCCGAGGAGGAATAATTGGCGGTTCAGTAGTCAAAGGCCAATTTTCAGTTGGTGATGATATCCTAATCGCTCCAGGTCGCCGAATCCAACAGGGAAGCAAAACCCGATGGGAGCCTATCAAGACCGTTATCGAATCAGTACAAGGTGGTGGCCTAGACCTAGAGACAATTCACGCGGGTGGACTGTGTGGAGTTGCTACTCCGATGGACCCTAACGTCACCAAAGCTGACGACCTATCAGGACAAGTAATGGCTCGTCAAGGTGAATTACCACCTATATGGGAGGAGTTCAATCTTGACCTAGATTTGTTAGAACACATGGTAGCAAGTGGCAATGATGAGCCTGAGAAAGTCAGGCCATTGCAGCCGAACGAGATGCTGATGGTCAATTCTGCAACCGCAACAAGTGTTGGCCAAGTCACTGCAATTAAAGGCAAAAAGTGCACACTGCGCCTACGTTTACCAATTTGTGCACTTGAGGGAAGTCGAATCACTTTGTCTCGAAGAATCGGAACACGATGGCGACTAATCGGCCATGGAACCATCACGGGGTGAAGTGATGTCCAGCGTCCTCATCGACGCTTGTGGTTGGGCAGCATTAGTTGATGCTAGATTGAATCTTGATGTGGCAATGGCTTCTGTTGCTGGTTCACCGAGATTATTGGTTCTGGATTCAGTAGCAAAAGAGTTGGATAATCTATCCAAGACTCGCGGGGGTCTACTACTCGATTTGCTAGAGCAGAGATCTGAAAGAATGTCAGATATTGAAGGGATGAAGCATACTGATGATATATTGGTTGAACTTTCAGTTGAATCCGGTTGGCCCGTCTTGACTGTTGACAGGAGATTGAAGGAGCGATTGGTTAGTGCTGGTGGTTCTTATATCGAAGTCACAAGCGGGCCTGCTTTGAGACTCGTTGGATGAATCAAAGGGTACCCCCTGATTTGTAATACTTAATCAGTGGGTTTTACATATATTTCAATGGTAGTGTGGTTGACTTTTCAAATCCTTTAATTTTGCATTTTGCAAAAAGTTGCAAAAAGTGTAGTGTTTAAGTAGAGGGGAGTCGACCCCCTTTCCATGGCACAAATTACGCCGAGTATGATTTCCGAGATGCGAAAACTTAGAGGAACGGGACTTTCACTACAGAAAATCGCCTCACTGTTATCAGAAAAACATAGTATTGAAATTTCACATCAAACAATTTCATACCATTTAGGTAAGGTAAAGAAAGAAATGCTTGAAGGGAAAAAATCCGTAAGAGTAATTCATGTTCAATCAATGGATTCAGGCCCCAGAGTTTTCAATTTAGATCCCGTAACCTTTGAGAAAGAGCGAGGTGAAGATACAGTATATCAGCACGGCAATTTAGTGTATGAATTACGTTCAGGTTGTATGCATTGCACTTCCCTTCCTAATGAGGCCAATGGAGAGAGTTATGAAGATTGGGCCCCGGTTTTCCTTGTTGGGGCCGACCCCAAACTCCCTCAAGTTTACGCAAATATGACAAACATCTCAACAGCCCAGATTGATGCTGCATTCAATGCACACAAAGGCAATCAGGGCGTAAATTGGTTATCTTCAAAGGGATATAATCGACAATTATTTCAAGATGCATTCGTATCAAATCGTCTTTCAGAACTTCTTGAGGGATATTACAAATCGATGGGGAATGAAGCCGTCCGCCTTACTGGCAACAATGCAAAGGATACACTGACTTTGCACTCAATATACGGGTCCATAGAACAAATGCAGAAGGATTTGAAGGATTTCATTCGCCCTGATACAAATTATTGGAATCAAAATTTCGAGAGAGCTTTCAAAGAATTCATGAAGGAAACAGGAATACCCCCTGGTCGAAGAAATAGGGCACTAAAGGAAGGATGTTTGGACAATGAGAAATTGGGTCAATTTTACGATGGGAAGTTCAAAGATTGGGCTAATTTCGAGCGTGCAATTCTAGTAGGTTTTTCATTACGTAAAGAGTGGGAGGAAGCAGTTAAACTGCGGTGTAAGGATAAGAAAGAATATGATTCAGTCAAGAAATATGGTTGGCCAAATGGTCCCTATATGAGGGAAGCTCTGGATAGTGGTTTCAAACACAAGGAATCTGCGCTTTGGTCAGTATTACAACAAAGAAATTTACTCAGATATCCAGATGTAGTGAAATGGATACGAAAAGACCCTTCCGAGTTAGAGAGAATTGAACAATTCCCATCAATGAAGGCTCTTCAGCTACACGATGCTATACTTGGCGGCATCTATAAATCCGAATTAGTTGTGACTCAGAAAATATTGGAGAAGTATTATA
>JAZAAK010000051.1:0-9546 GCA_036138175.1 Thermoplasmatota archaeon
TACAAGCCATTGACCAAGGTGGGAAAGTGAATCATACGGACTCATATTTTAAAACAGTTTTGTTTAAAAGTTTTGTTAAATCATTAGAGCTACTAATTTGGTTCCTAATATAATCGCAATAAAGCCGATTGCTGAAAAGAAGCGGCTCTGGCTAACGCTTGATAGAGCCATGCCAATTGAAGTATAGGTAATTACCAATAGAATGCCAGCAACTAATCCCCCTAGGAATATTGGAAGTGTATCGATTAGGTAAGCCCATCCTTCTCCGTTGAAAACTATTGCAGAAGTGTAGTAGAGCATGTATGAAAATACAATTACAAATCCAAGAACTACTGCAGATGAAAGATATTTCATCGCGGTATAATCAATTCTAGTAACAGGGCGTGAGAAGTAAATCGCACTCGTTCCATTCTTCCTATCATCAGAAATCATTCCACCGACTACTAATGCTGTTAGAAGCGGCCACATGCACAGATTTCTTGGGAAGTAACCGAGAACTTGTCCCCAAAGGTTGTATCGATTCACCCCCCACATACGATTTAGCCAATCTGAACCCTCTCCTCCAGAAATTGTCACAGAAAGGAAAATCATTGCAATCGGAGTGAGTGATGTTAGGAATATTACTAGGATGGAAAGTCGAACAAATGGATTGTAGTGGCGATGGCCTTTGCCTCTGAATAAACCATACACATGATGTCTGAAAATAGCATAATTGCGAACCCAACGAGGACCTAATTCCCCATTCCATGGTCGGTAAATTTGCTCATATAGGACACCCATTGAGGCTTTGCGGGCAACAACAGCCTGTGCATCATCATCTCCATCGCCTGCACCGTAAGCAACCTCCATACGAGTCTGTCCCAATTCGGTATCTGTTGGATCTGCAGATTGATTTCCCGATGGCGCCTGATCTGCAAAATTATCTATGTTGGAATCCTCTTCAGACATCCTATTCACCTCCAATATGTTCAGAAGTCATCAATTCTGAAGTGCCTTTCACCCTAGCACCTAATTTATCCATTATCAATAGGAAAATATCTTCCAAATCCGGCTCATATTCCCGTAACTCCCGAATTTGGACTTCAGATTTAGCGGCAATAGAAATTATTCTTTCAATTGTATTCTCATCCTCGATGGTTACTCTCATGACTCTGCCCATTCGTCTTACTTTCAGGCCATTTGAAATCAAGGCTTGTTCCATTTTTGAGGCCCCGCCCCAAATTACTGCCTCGACCTCTTTTTCAATCTGATTTGCAAGGTCTGCAATCGGCCTATTGACTACAATTTGACCCTGGTGAATCATAACAACACGGTCGCATACCTCCTGAACATCATCCATCACGTGGCTGGACATCAGAACGGTACCACCTCCTTCGTCAACAGTTCTTCTGAGCGTCTTTAGCATGAATTCCCTAGAGCGTTGATCTAGTCCATTTGTTGGTTCATCACAGATTAGTATCTCAGGGTCATGAACGATTGCGCAAGCAAGTTTGGTAGCCTGTTTCATTCCGGTACTAAACGACTCAATCTTCCTATATCTTTGATCTCTGAGACCAACATATTCCAACACCTCATGGGCTCTCTGCATTGCTGCAGCTGGGTTCATCCCTAGAAGCTCACCCGCGTATCTTACCTGATCAATTGCATTCAAGTCGGGATCTAATGAGTCATATTCGGGCATATAGCCAATCCTTGAGCGAATAATATCTCCCTGGGTTTTGATGTCATAGCCGAGAACAGTACCTTCTCCAGATGTGGTCGTAATCAATCCTAGAATACACTTGAAGAAAGTCGACTTACCTGCGCCGTTTGGACCTAGGATTCCAATTGCACCTTGTGGAATCTGGACATCTACATCTTCTAGGGCAAGGTGTGGCCCGTACATCTTGCGTAAATCACGCGTTTCGATGACGAATCCCTCACTCAACAAATCAACTCCTGCTGACGACTCCCTAGGGGAGTCGGCTGGATGTGAGCGCCTGAATCACTTGAATGAATCCCCGTCGCAATTGCAATTTCATCGTAGCATTACTTCAATGCCCCATCGCGAACCTTTACTGCAATACCCTTGTCGAAGAATGCCATATCATCGGCAGTTGCATTAGCCACTCCATGTGCTACCAATTCACCTTTGGTACTAACAACCAAACATGGTTGGCCTATTATTAGGTGGGAATCAGCACCGAGAACAAAACCATGAATCACATTTCGTCCTTTTCCAACAAACGGAATCGCATCATCCATCAACAAAACACGAGGTACGCCCGGATGGTCCAACTCGCTTGATTTTACACCCTCGTCAAATCTAGGTGGTGAAATTGGATTCAATTGATGTAATCTTTCTGCGCCAGCCAAAGTTAGGGAGAGAGCACCATCTTGCAAACGAGCGGATAAGCAATGTACTCCTTCAAAGTTGATGTTCACCATACGGTCAGTACGAGACCGACGAAGGGTCATTTTCTTGGTAAAATCACAAGAATCGGTGGGTGACACCCCACAAAATAAGGATAATTTGTCGACGATTGTACACCGGTCAATCCAGTCACGGATTTTAGTTCGATATGCACCGCCTGCTTCTTCCTCCTGATCAGGTTGACAAACATGGATATCCAGAGGTAAATCCGCAACATCAAGGTCTTCCAACCAAGCATCGATTTCATCCTCATCAAGGATCATATTCCAGTGATCTTCTGGACACTCGACATGACACCATGGTGATACATCTTCAAGGGAGAATGGGATTAGGCCAACAGGAGTTGAAATTAGTATGATTGAACGTGGTTCTTCCTCTAGTGCTGAAATCGCTGAACCTAATGCAGAATCGCGCCATGGAGGCGCTGCTCCAGATAGAATCACTACTCTTTCAGCATTATCATTTGAGCCATCCCACCAAGAACCTGGCCGTCTCCATCTCATAGCCAATAAAGCATTCAAATGAAGTAGATGTGGACGGCTATCAATATCATCGGAAAATTGCTCTGCAGAACCTCTGACTGGGTTGGTAGAGGCTATCGTTCTGAGAGCGCTTTCAGCAACAGGCCCTTCGTCTGTTTCTTGCAATTGTTCTAAGACCCATTCGAAGGCCTCTCGAAGTCTAGAATTTGCATGACTTCGATGCTCAGCCAATTGCCAAATTGTTCCGTTTCTTACAGCCTCTCTACATCTCGCTAGTTCTGCTTGAGTCACCTCTAGGTTGTGGTGAGCCAAGAGGGTTGAACGCTCATTCCTTTCCATCTCACGAACTTCATTTGGAGTGTATGGAAATAGTGCTGAAGAACTATGAGGCCATTCAGTCAAATCTCCCAATTTGACTGTTCCATTTGGAGTCAATAATCTATCATCTCTCGCAAATAAAGCGTATGCTGCGGAATCGAAGAGGTCTACACCTAGAGCAACACACATAGGGAATAGAATTGGATGACCGCAACCAAACATGTGAATCGGTCGATTTGGCGGGATTGTAGACCGGGCAGAAAAAAGGATGCGAAATAATTCTAGATACCTTTGCTTTTCCATCAGTGGCACTATACCACCAATTGGGTGTACTGCAAAGCCTCTATGCTCTCCTGAAACTTCTCCCATTAAAGCCCCAGCTTGAGCCCTTAGGTCATCATGAAGACCCCCTTGAACAGGTCCATTCAGGAGCATATCTTCCCCAGCGGCATGTAGTGAAATTAATGCGCGATTTGCTGTTTCTTCTACCGCATGCTCAAGTTCTTCTCGCGACATATCTGGTCGGCCAAATACATCTAGCATGGTGCCGATATCTACTTCGATTTTCTTCTGAAAATCGACTATTTCCTCTACCCCTACCTCTACATCACCATAAACATAGGATTGGAAAGTTCCAGAATCTGTTACAATCACCCCTGGGAAATCTAGCAAAGAATGTATTCCATTTTCAAGTGCAGGTTCACGCAACTTGTCGTGTTTCCAAGTAACGTAGGAGTTCGTAATTAGGCCATTCACTCGATATTTTTCCCACATCTCTCGGGGTTCAATGGTACGAATATTGGGATTAATTACAGGTAGTAACATTGGAGTTTCTAGAATCCCGTGTCTTGTGAATAACTTACCCAGCCTAGCGGCCCCATCCCTTACCGTAACCTCGAACTTACCGAGGTCCTGATCGCGACAGGGTTCTGGATCTGGCCGCTTACTCACAACCCTTCTGCGAAGCGCTTCAGTCATCAATCCTCGCCCGCGCGAGAGATGACTGTAAGTTGCACTTGACCATTCTCGAGACTCATTTCAACCGAGTCGCCATCATTGATTGCCAGAGTCGGATCTTCATCAAATCCATGGGCATAAGGAAGGGCCAAAAGGCTAGCAGCTGGAAGAGTAAGTGGACAAACGTCTCGATTGATAATTCCCTTCGGACCTTTACCCGTGTAAATCAAACCCATCAGAACGAATGGAGCAACTGTGGAGCCAGAACCTTTCGGATAGATTAGGATCGTATCTTCAATTGGCACGCCATCCAGAGGGTGTCCTGGTTCTTCGATTACACCAGAATCTCTATTGACATATCCTAGATAGGTGATTGGGACATCAGTAACCATTGCTTTTCCAGTAATTGTCCAATCTGTTTGACTGGGAAGACCATTTCCATAGAGAGTTACCGAACCGGTTTGATGAGATTTATTTGAGGCCAGAGGTTTTGCCTTTTTTCCATCCAATACAGGGCGTGGACCTTCTGACAATGTTGGATTGAACGCATGAGCAATACATTCCCGGATCGGCGCGACACTTGTTGGTAAACGATTCAAACCACTCTTTAGGTAATGTTCTGCTTTCAGGGAATTTGTTAGTATGTGATTGTATTTTGAACGATTGTAAGGAGTAACCTCAGGGCAGGTATCTTTCAGAACTAAGGCACCTGCTTCCTCTAACAAATCTACAGTTCCATCGGCTTGCAGCAATTCGTAATTGTAGCCACTTGTGAAAACCCAAAGACGACTATCTTGGATTTTCTGACCTAATTCCATGTGCGAGCGAACTGCGGCTGCAGTCGCTCTTGCCTCACCTACGCTTGCCTGAGGACAACCAATTACTACTAGGTCGACCGTTCCGGTTGGAGTCAACTCAGCATATCTTTCCTCAAGGTCATTTTCAGCAAAGATAAGTTCCCCTTCGAATTGAGTTACTTCCGGGGCTTCTACAGTTAGTCCGTCAGCCCAGAGCATTGGACAACCATAGTTCGCGGCTGCTGCAGTCAATGCCTTGCGCTCCTCAAATCCTGCGTTACTTGGTAAGCCAACTATTCTAGGCATAAATCCCCAAGGAAGATTCCATTCCGGTTTGATTTGCATTCCAATCCAGTCACCTAGTACCGACCAATCAGCAAGATTCTCCATAGAAGCTTCGACTGTGACTAGAATATTCGGAATTCGATTCGATTCGATATGGAGCCCCCACAACGGAGCCCAACCAGTTAGAGCAGTTGCTAGGGCAGATAGCCCAGATTCGCGGTTCGTCATTAGGGAAGTATAGGAGTTAGAGTAACAGACAGCATTCGATTCAGCCCAAGAACCAATACCGGATTCCATTTCTACTCCACGATCATATGGGGTACAGGAAAGCGTGGCATCTATTCCTAATTGTGAGTAAGCGTGGATAATTTCGAATTGATATTCGAGGAAATTTTCATTATCGATTCCCATTTCTTCAATCTGTTCTCTATCGCAACCTGCTGAATTCAATGTGGTTGGAATGGATACCGTACCTTCTGGGTCACCGGAAAGGTCCGAAAGGAAGCGCCTCAACCCATGCCCACCAGTGATTACGCTGACACCAGATACGTGAGCATGGGCGCATCGTGTGAATTCAGAAGCACCCGCAGATGCGGCCAAATCTACAACCAATCTTGCAGCCTTTTGCTTAGTTGGGCCATGCTCTGCGTTGAGCATCGATTGTAGTTCAGGAGGTATCTCCACACTTATGCCGCGACGGCGACACTCCTTCAATTCGTTGGAATCTATGATTTGAAGTTACCAAAATTTTAGGGTTTATTGAAGGTGAAATTTTATTTCTAATTTGGCACTAATAATTTTGAATATCGTAATTATTAGTTTTCATTAAATAGTTAACAATGTCGGAGTGGTTTTGTTAATTGAGGTGTATTGATGGACAGCGACAAAAATGATTCACTAATTCCGGTAACAGTGTTGACAGGGTTTTTGGGATCAGGAAAGACAACTCTGTTGAACCATATTCTGACAAGTACCGAGCACAATATGAAATTCGCAGTAATTGAAAATGAATTCGGAGATATTGGAATTGACGAGAATATTATCGTTGAGAGTTCAGAGGAGAGTATTATCGAAGTCATGAATGGTTGCATTTGCTGTACGGTCAGAGGGGACCTAACAGAATTGTTAGATGATATGTATGACAGAATCAAAGATTTTGATGGAGTACTTATCGAAACTACAGGCCTTGCAGACCCTGCTCCTGTGGCCCAGACATTCTTCGTTGACGAGAGAGTGACTAACCGATACAAATTAGATGGAATAATTACCGTGGTTGATGCCAAACACATTATTCCAAGAATAGAGGAAGAAAAGCCAGAAGATGTAGAAAATGAGGCAGTTGAGCAACTAGCCTTTGCAGATAGAATCCTGTTGAATAAGATCGATTTGGTATCGGATTCGGAGATTCAGGAAGTAGAACGAAAAATCAAATCAATCAACGGTTCAGCGCCGATTTTCCACACCGAAAATAGTCTTATTGACCCGAAGGAATTAATCAACATAGGATCCTTTGATTTGGAGAAAACCCTTGAGATGGACCCTGAATTCCTAGACACCGATGCTGAGCATGAGCACGATCAAAGAGTTACTTCAACAAGTTCCAAGTTCGAAGGCGAATTAAACGTGAATAAACTTGAGAGATGGATAGGAAATTTGATGCAAACTAAGGCAGAAGACCTCTTCCGTTACAAAGGCGTTCTCGCTGTGAAAGGAATGGACCAAAAATTTGTATTTCAGGGCGTTCATATGCTCTTCGGAGGGAGCTTTAGCGAAGATATTGGCCTATGGAAAGAAGGGGAAAAGCGAGAGTGTAGATTTGTGTTCATAGGTCGTGACTTAGACCATGAAGAATTACAACAAGGTTTGATGGATTGTAAGGCAGAGGAACTCCGATTCAGTGAAGGAGATTTTGTATTCGCAAATGTTGGAGAATTCACAAAAGGTAGAATTCTGAAATGCTGGGACCAGGGCAATCCATACAGAGTTGAAATCCAAGATGAAGAAAAAACCAATGTTTGGGTTCCAATCGACAATAACGATTACGTTCGCTCAGCATAAAATCGAATTAAACTTCCAAACTTGGGTGGTTTCATGTCTGCTGATGTAATTGTCTGCAGTGGTTGTTGTTGCGGAAATTTACAGAAGGGGTATGATGAGGTACCAATCGATTTTTTACAAGATTTGTGGCAGAAAAATCAACTTCAAGATAATGTGAAACTAACTATTTCTGGTTGCCTTGGCTCCTGTAGTAAGAGGAATGTTGCTGTACTAAAGACTGATGACAGGTTGATTTGGTTGGGTGGCCTCAGTAGCCAATTACATTACGAAGCTTTGGCTGACTGGGCATCTGAATATTCAAAAAATGATTCAAACACCGAAATTCTTGGGGGCTTAGATCGCCTGCAATTTACACGTGAAAAAGAGTTGAAACTAAGCCAACCCAGATTCCACAATAAATTATTCAACAACAACCTGAATCTCTGAAAGGAGCAGCAATGAATTCGACTCTATCTACATCTTTTGTATTTCTTAGTCCATTAATCATATTCTGAATTGCACCGACCCTTCCACTAACTTGCATAGTGTCTACGCATGTATGACTTTGAGTTAGGCAATTGTGATGGAATGATGATATATTGAATTCTTTTGAATGCCTAAATTCTGCTAACTTATTTTCAACATGGTGTTGGAAATATACTACAGCGGTACCTTCGATTTCCTGTTCAGTATCCATCGAGTCAAGATCACCTCTGAGTGATGCATCTGCAAAATGAAGGCTTGCATCACGAAGGAACATGCTTCGGTTCTTGTATCCTGTTCGCTGAATGAAATCGTCAAGCCTACTGGCGAACTCTTTGTCAACACTGAAGGTGATGATTTGGCTCATAAATCAGTGGAATAGTCACTCTTTAATAATAATTTCTTTTTACCTGTTTATTAGTTTTTATTATATACTTATTAGCGGGCGGCGGGGCAATGAATAGCACCGCTTACAGAGCCGCTTTGATGAGTTTAGTACTAGTTTTGTCCAGCCTAGCTGGATGTATAGCTGGTGAAGAAGAAGAAGATCCTACAATATTGGTTTCAACCTATCACGTAGCAGAATTGGTATCGGCAGTCGTGGGTGATACCCTCGATGTTGAGATTATTAGCCCTTCAAACATACCAGTGCATGATTATGAACCATCTGCAGCAGATATCGATAGGCTAATGAATTCCGAGATTTTCTTCTATCACGGACTCAATCTAGAGCCATGGGTAGATACAACACTAGAGGCTCTTGGAGATGATGCTCCAATCGCTGTAATGACTCACACAATGCCAACTGGACAGGATACGCTTGATTACGAATCAGTATTGATTTCCAATCTATGTGAAGTTCTGACTGAGGGGCCATTTGAGAGTACTACTTTGGGCACCATGTCTGATGAGCATGATGATCACGATGACCATGACGATCACTCAGATGAGGAAGATGACCATGATGAGCACAATGAAACTGATGATGATCACGGTGACCATGATGAACACGATGAGGATGGGGAAGAAATAACTCCAGAAACTGCTCTAGAAAACTTTGACACTAACAGCGATGGATCTCTATCATGGGACGAATTCTGGGTATCATGGGAAGAAGGTGAAGATGATGACCATGATGATGACCACGGTGAGCATAATGAAACCGATGATGATGATCACGGTGACCATGATGGTGAACACGAGGAAGAAATGTCTGTCCTGATGGAAATCTTCAACCAGAGCGACGCAAATATGGATGGACTTCTAGATATCAATGAACTTGAACATTTCATTCATGAAATTATGGAACTAGAGGATGGCCATCATGAAGGCCACGCACATGCTGAAGCAGAGGAGACCATCGAAAATCCAACAGGTTGTCCTACTGACACAGTAATCTCAATCTTCCACATGGAAGAAGGAGAATATGTCCTTGAGTTCGAATCCGAGCACGATGAGGACTTCAACATGGCCGTTCTAAAGATGCTAGGTGGACACGCACATCACGACCATGGTCATGACGACCATGATGACCACTCGGAAGAGGGGGACGACCACTCAGACGAGGAGGACGACCACTCAGACGAGGAGGACGACCACTCAGACGAGGAGGACGACCACTCAGACGAGGAGGACGACCACGGTGATCATGACGAAGATGGACATGGTGATGATCACGATGACCACAGTGACCACTGGACCCCCGAGACATGTCATGACGAAGAAACCCATGAAACTCATGAGGAATACACCAATGAGGAAGATTGCGAGGCTG
>JAZAAK010000052.1:0-5116 GCA_036138175.1 Thermoplasmatota archaeon
CGAGCCGTTAGAACTGGAAATGTTCCTGTGATTAACGGGTCAGCATATCATCCGTTTGGAGTCATGGCAATTGAAGGTCCGATAGATGGTTCTGCAGCTGCTTATTTTGATGGTGATTTTCCTCCCTTACCAACTGGAAATACAAATGGACCAATGTGGCATCACTCTTTAGCGCATAATCTAGTATTGGAAGTCCCAGAAGCAAAAATGATGGCTTATGGGTATCTGTTATCCGGGACCTTGGTTGACTATTGCAATCCTAAGTGCACTTTTGAGGGAGACTGGTGATTAGCCTACAGGCTCGCCACCTTCTCCCATGAAGGCTAGGCGGCGTAGGCCATTTGTTTCGATAAGGTGCTCCAGAACTTGCATGGGAATTAATGTCCCAAGGACTTCTCGAATTGCATCTTGATCGCCGATAGTGCTGAGCATTCTCGCCGTTTCTCTGACTCTCCATCCCTCGAAGCGTTCGCGCTGTTCTAGTGGAAGTAGTATCACATCCCATCCAGATGCTGTATACAACTCTGCAGTCCTCATGTCAGTGGTCACCAATACACCCGCTTGACCGTGATATTGGCTAGCATGAGTAACCCAATTTGGTGGGTCTTCAATGTCTGGAATTGAACAAATCTGGAAATTTTCAATTTGGGCTGATTCAGCCCAAGTTTCAATCATCTTACTTCTTTCTTGATGCGTCCAAGGATTTAGCAAATTTTGAGGCCGATTAGAAGAACCGACGGCTATTATTAGAGGTGTATTTGGGTTGTTTTCATTTCTCCAATTAGACGCTGATTCTAACATATACTCATGACCGAGATGAAATGGCTGAAACCTCCCTAGTACAACAACCCCTGAATCGGGCGCTATTGAGGGAGGTTTGGGCTCCATAGGCAAATCTGTCATGTTAGAGCCTCCAGCAATTTTTCCCCATTTAATATCCATTCTTCTGGTTCTAAATATTCTCGGCCGATTAACAAATTCAGACCTCCTTCTTGAGACAATTCAATGAAATCAAATAGGCTCTCTGTCAACGACTTGTGGGATTCCATTGTGGGTAGAATACGGGGGTCTTCGTCAGGGTTCAATGTATCTCCTAGTTGCTCTCTCCTTTGCATCCAATCTAAGATTACTGACTCGGAGTATGATTGTCTATCTTTGGTAGATAATTCAGTGGTTAGTCTCGTCCAAACATCTGAATTTAGGAATGCGTCTGCGTCCTCAAAACTCTCCCCTAGAATCGGTTCAACGTAGAGGAATAGTCGACCATCCCAGCATCGCCATTCAGCTACACTAGACCAATCGCAAAGAATCAAAGATGCTGCTGCGTCTAGTTGGCCGTTAGATTTGTCCGCCCATTCCAAAAAATCACCTTCGGTGTCAACGGAAAAACTCCGGTGAAAGCGAGGATCTCCCGCTGGCCTCTCATCACCAAGCCGTCCACTCTCAAATGCCAGTACAAGTTGCTCTATGCTCATTGAGCGTAATCGATTGAGAGCATTTGAGTCAATCAATCGAAGAATCACATCAACCATCGTCTCTCCTCAACCATCCCTGTGCGTCGCCCATCATCAATCCTCGCTTCCCACCATTTACTGCTAATCTTTACATCGAATTGAAGAACTCGGCGCTAGCGCATAGAAACGCCCACCACGAGGGTAGGAGTGTTCGTCTTGGCAACCATTGATGAGCAAATCAAGTCCCTCGAGGAAGAGATTTCCAAAACAAAATACAACAAAGCCACTCAAGGGCATATTGGGAAATTGAAGGCAAAGATTGCCTCCCTCAGGGAAAGGAAGGAGAAGGCACAGGCCCATGCAAAATCAAGTGGTGGAGGTCCTGGATTCGAAGTCAAGAAATCCGGAGATGCTTCGGTCGCTTTGGTTGGTTTTCCAAGTGTCGGAAAATCAAGTTTGATTTCTCAGTTAACCGATGTTGAATCGGAGGCTGGGAATTTTGCATTCACCACTTTAACTTGCATACCTGGAGTTCTTCATCACAGAGGCGCTACTATCCAAATTCTTGATCTTCCAGGTTTAATTAAAGGAGCAGCGGAAGGAAAAGGAAGAGGTAGAGAAATTCTCAATGTAATCCGTAGTTGCGACATGGTTCTGTATGTTGTAGATCCGTTCCAAGATTCTCATTTCGATATTTTAGACATGGAATTGTGGAAATCGGGGATGAGGCTGAATCAGGCTAAGCCGCAAGTTTTCATCACCAGAACAGACCGAGGAGGTATCGTAGTAAGATCTACACTGGAACAAACTAACCTTTCTGATGAAGAGATTCAATCGATTATTCGAAGCTTTGGAATGGTATCTGCAAATGTAACACTTCGAACTGATGTCACAGATGACCACATAGTTGACACTCTTGCAGGAAATAGAATCTACTCGGAAGCAGTTGTGGTTCTCAATAAGGTCGATTTGGCTAGTGAAAAAGACTTGGAAAAAGCGAGAACAATGTTACCAGAAGGTTGGCCTGTATTGCCAGTTTCTGCAAAAACCGGCCAAGGGATTGAAGAGATGAAAGACTTCATTTTCGATAATCTAAACTTCATGTCAATTTACCTAAAGCCCCAAGGTCAAGAAGCAGACCTTATAGAACCTCTAATCGTCAAAAATACCTCAACTGTGAGGGATGTATGCGTAAAATTACACAGGGATTTTGAGAGAAAATTCCGTTATGCTAGAGTCAAAGGACCTAGTGCAAAGTTTGACTGGCAAAGGGTAGGATTAGACCATTTATTGATGGATGAAGATTTGTTGACAATTATTGTTAGAAAGTGATTTTTAGCCTAAAACATCACTTCTTGCCTTGCGAATCATTCACCTACATGAGTCTCTACCGCCAATCGTGGAAGAGTCCGCTGACCTCCTTCCTCGCGCCGAGTTGCGAGCAATATTCGCCCACTTGAGAAGTAGGTCTGTAATTCTAATTTCAGTATTCTTCTTGTCATTTGTCGTCGGATATCCAATGGCTGAATGGATGATTGAAATTCTACTTGACGCTGATGGATATAGGCCGGTTGGCGTTGAGATAATTGTGCTACAACCAATGGAAATTATTCTCCTTAAACTTAGAATCGCTAGCCAAATAGCTCTGGCAGCATTCATCACCACACTTGTCTGTGATCTTGCAATGAATGGAAGGAAAATTATCGCTGATGGAAAACGTGTATCTGTAGAATCAAGCGCCGGAGGATATTCGAGACTTATTTTCGCAATTTTTAGCATAACATTTCTAGGATTGCTAGGTTTTGTTTATGCACACGAGATACTAATTCCATTCTTGTTAGATTACTTAGCAAAAGACGCAAGTACTGCCGGTTTAGATTCAACCTGGCAACTACGCTCTTGGATAGGCTTCATCATGGGGCTGTACATCGGTTCGATAGTAAGTTTTCAGATTCCATTGGTTCTGGTTATTCTGATTCGAGCCGGATTATTGGATAGGAATACCGTAACGGATAACCGTTCATTTCTGTGGTTCGCAGCGGCTGTCTTTGGAGCCTTCGTTTCCCCTCCTGACCCTCTCTCTATGTTCCTTATTGGAGGGCCGATGTTGGTTATTCTAGAGATTGCTCTATTGTTAGAGCGAATCACCAAACGTTGAATCGCTTATGCATCGATTCCACGGTTTCGGGCGTCTTCTTCCATTGCGTCTTTTCGGCCCTCTTCCACATCTACCCATCGCATCATGACAGCGCCAATTAGGATAAGCATCGCGATGGAAAGTATTCCCACTCTGCTGTCAAACATCACGGTCATTAGTCCGTATAGCAAAGGACCGATGAATGCAGCTACCTTTCCAAAGAAGCCGAAGAAGCCAAAGAATTCCGCACTTCTGGTTTCTGGAACCATCTGTCCGAACATACTTCTTGCCAATCCCTGAGAGCCACCTAATAGAGTACCCATTGCCCCTCCCAAGATTAAGAATTGAAGCCCAATAAACAGTCCGAGTGGTTCCCATACATATGTTCGGACTGTTTTTGGAATGAAGTCAAGAGCCCCGTCTCCTAAGTTTGTAGGGTGATCGACCCCGACCACCTTATCTCCATCAATTATGCTTACTGAGTATCTAGTGTCTTCAAAGGACGCAATTAAGGCACTGATATTATCAGAAGATTGGTGCCCTAAATTCACTGAAATTGGTTTATCGTCATCATCGAATCCAGCCCACTTATAAATTTCAGAATCAACATAATCTTCGTTTAGCACTGCAATACCAAATGGTGCTAAGGTATCTTTAGCCCATTCTTGCTCAGAACCTCCCTCTTTTACTGCTATTTGTGCATCCGTCAAATCAGCATGTGGAATGAAATGCAATTCTCCATCTTTTTCCTCCAACTGAATTTGGTAGTCCGAATGTTGAGTATATTCCAAAGGTGCGAATGAAAGAGCAGCGAAACATAGTATCACCCATCCCACAAGAGACACATTTAGGGCTCTTTTCGTACCAATTTTCTCTGCTAATTTTGTGAATCCGATGGCTGAAGGCGCTCCTACAAATTGGATGAATAAAATTGTAATCATTAGCCAAAAGGTAGTCACCCCTAAGACAGTAGTACCGAATATTCCACCAAGAGCAGTTACGCTATTTATTCCATCGATGAAGAAGAAATATGCTAGCATGTAAATGAATAAGGTTCGGAATTTATGAACTTCAGATATAGTCTTTCGAATTTCGGATAAAGCTAACTTCGCTGATTCTCCAAATCCCATTGCAGGCATTTCGTTTTCAATTGGAGGCTCCGGTACCCACTTAAACGTCAATAATGCAAAACCAAACCACCAGGCGCCAGATGACGCCATTATTGATGGGATAACCCAGTCATACATCGAACCAGTCTCATCCACTAAAATCAAAGTCATTGCAATGTGTATGAGAAGCAATATCCCTCCTCCAAGATATCCGTATGCAAAGGCCAGATTAGAAATTCGATCCATTTCATCGTCCGTACCTATGTGAGGTAGCAATGCGTTGTAGAAAACACCTGCACCGTTAAGCCCTACATTTGCAAGCATGAAAAAGACCATCAGCCATAGCCATTGAGTATCTACCGGTAAAACCGGTGCAAATGCTAGTAAAAATGTCGAGCCTGCTCCGACGTAAGTCA
>JAZAAK010000053.1:0-6257 GCA_036138175.1 Thermoplasmatota archaeon
GAACCATTGCCATTCCCAACCGAGACACAGACCCTTATCGGTTGGATTTCGCCGAATGACTCAGAAGGGGACACTATTCGAGTAAAATCCGCGAGCAGAATGGAAATTTCACCGAATTGTTGGGATAGGTTTGATGAAGTAAATTTCGAAGTATTCTTGATTTCTTCCAATGGGACTCTATCTGATGTAGAGGGCAATTGCGCAAATGCAATAACGACTGATGTTGATACGGTGGCTTTGGAGTTTCGAATGACTTCAGAAAGTCTTGCAGAATGGAATATCGCCCTAACAGAGTATCCTAAGGGGGATGCAGGGGCGATGGGTGACGCGCCTGACAGACTATGGTTGGATTCAGAAGAATTAGGGAGTTGGCCTCAGATTTCTTTCAATGAAACCATTAATGCAAGGATGTCAGGGGATGAATTTGTTGATGTTTATTCCTTTGAGGTAACCTCTGCGAATGGCTCTAGATTACATATTGACGCAGATCTTACGCAACCAGTTAGTTACCAAATTTTTGTCCTCAATCAAGAAACATGGTCGATTCAGAATGCCTCAGATGGAGGATTAATCGATGCGCCCTATGGCGTCCATGCGATTAGGGTTGAGAAAATAGGCGATGCTAGTTTGACATATTATGATTTTAAACTTGTAAATGGGGGGGAAGTTATCGATATTGATCCTGATTTATTCACCGACCAATCAAACCTGTTTACTGATTACTATATCTTTGCAGGGATTTTTCTTCTCGCCCCTGCTTTACTAGTCATTTTTTGGAATAGAAATCGTTGGAGAGACGGGCTCGGCCCAATCGATATCGAACAGCATGAATTACGTAGATTAAGGCGATTACGTGAACGTTTGACTGCATTACTCGCAGAAGAAGATACCAATGAACAGGTAATCGATTCAGCCCTCCATCAACTAGGAGATAGTCCTTGGCGGGCTGTAGTTGAAGACTGGGGTGAGCCTTTACTCAGACATAACACAGAACAAGTAGAAATTTGTGCTTGGAGAATAAACGAAGAAAGGGCCACGATGCTGATTGGAATTCATGTCTCGGACACCCCTTGGGAATTGGCTGCAATGCGAGTTTATGCACCGGAAGGATCGAGTGTAAATATTGCAGAAGTATCACCTAGGCACCTCTTCAATGGTGATGAGATATTCTTGGACACATTATCTCCTCAAACCAGCACATTCCTCAGATTAACCATCTCAGGAGAACCTTCGAATATTGGCTTCCACTTTTCCGGATTGGTAAACGGAGAGCCCTTGGCAGCAGTACCTAACAGAGCGATAGACTGGTCATGAACGGCGCCTATCTCTTGCTTCATTGATGATGTCATCAGTGATCGATACGCCGCTAGCCAAATCTTCCTTCAATTCATTTAGTTGCTTTTTGGTAGAGCGCGATAGCTTATTCGGCATTGAGAGTTTTAACAGAACCATTACCGCACCTCTTCCTCTGCTACCTCTTGGATAAGGTAAGCCTCGATTTGGTATTGTAACAGTCTCTCCTGGTTTTGAACCTGGGCTAATACTAACAGTTAGATTTGAATCATCGATGTGTGGAATTTCAATATTTGTCCCTAACACAAGGTCAACATAACTTACTGGAAGAGCCATCAACAAATCCGAACCATCTCTTTCAAACCAATCATGCTCTTCTACCTCAATTTCAATGTACAAATTACCTGGTTTTCCATTTTGATGCCTAGGAGATTCTCCGTGCCCACTCAATCTCAATCTAGTTCCACTCTCAATACCTGCAGGGACACTAAATTTGACTTTCTTTGGTTGTTCGGCTCGTCCTTCCCCATTACAATTTTTACACGGATTTTGGATGATTCTACCATCGCCTCCACATGCTCTGCAATCCTGGGTTACTTGTTGTTGGAAAGGACCTATTCTTTCTATCCGAGTTAGCCTCCCTCTTCCATCACCAGTTTGACAAACCCTGACACCATCAGGCGTTTGGGAACCACTTCCCTCACAACTATCACAACGATTCAATACGTCGATTTCTATTTCGTCATCAAGTCCAGTAAAGGCATCTTGGAAACTAATCACATGGCGAATCAGAAGGTCGGCCCCTCGTGAAGATCGTTGTCTAGAACCGCCGCCGAAAAGAGATGAGAAAATCGAGTCAAAACCACCTCCGAATAAGTCGTCGATACTGATATTGACACCTTGGAACCCTCCTGCCCCCCATGGTGATCCACCAGGGCGATCATGGCCGAACATGTCGTACTTTCTTCTTTCATCCGGATTAGATAGAATAGCGTATGCTTCCTGTACTTCCTTGAAGCGGGCTTCCGCCTCAGGGTCATCTGGATTCTTATCCGGATGAAATTCTCTAGCCTTGGAGCGGAAGGCTTTCTTGATATCAGAGTCAGACGCTTTCCGGTCTAACCCTAATACCTCATAGTAGTCTCTCTTCTGACTCAAGCGACCACCACAACCAATGCTCCAAAGCGCCTGTTTTCAACCCATTGGAATGCTTACAGAAAAGCGCCGCAACTACTACAGTACGCAGTGCCGCTATTGTTTACCGCTCCGCACTCTTGGCAAGAAATTACAGATTGTGCAATGGATGAGGGAACTGCGGGCTGCCATTGAGAGTCTTCCATTGCATCCCAGTTAGTTTCTGAAGAGGGAGATTTTGATTTCTTTGCTGCAGCTTTTTCAGCTTTGGCAGCAGCCTTTGCGGCTATTTTCTCCGCTTTAGCAGCAGCCTTTGCTTCCTTCTTAGCTTGTTTTATTGCCCTCTTTTCGTCTTTTGCAACCTGCTTTTCTCGGCGGGCTAATTCTTTTGCAAGGCGTCGTTGAGCGGAAGCTTCTGCACTGGCTCCTAACGCTCCCGCAGGCTTGTTGTCTTCTTCTGATTGAGTTGCGTTCGTATCGGAATTATATGATACACCTTCCACTTGTACATCTACATCCATCCGCGAATCTTCCGAATCTAGTTCGAGTTCGGAGCCTTCTTTATTCAAATCCGATATTCGACCACTCATTCTCTTTTGAAATCTTAAGCCCGCTCTCCCTCTAGGCTCACTACGGGCTTGAGCCTCCAATTTTTCCAATGCGGAATCCCCACGACTCCACAGACCTTTATCCTCAAGTCGGTACATACTTGATAGCCCCTTGATTGCACTAGAACGATGATATTCGTGGTCCTCAACAACTCGATACTTTAGATACATGATTATTCCTAAAATTACCGCAATCGTGTGAATAATCGCTTGGGCGATTAAGTCTTGTTTGAGTAATTCCTCGATGTTTGGTAGCCCAAACCTAAGCGCTACCACACATATTGTAGGCGCTAAAAGCAACCCCGCGCTAATCAACGGAGAACGCTGTGCCATAGACGCGCCTCGCAAATCAATGGTTTGAATTATTCGTGAACATGGGAGGCGGATTATCCACAGCAATCATGACCTATGCACATCCTCGGTTAGGCATGGAACCGGAGATTACTGTCTCCACCATAGTCAAAACCCATGAAAATTTCACACTTGTCAAGAAGGCAATTAAGTCACTATTTCCTGATTGGGATTGCGAAATTACGGCGGAGGGTGAAAGTTATCCAGTCACCAGAGAGGATTCCAAACTTTCTGGAAATTCTCAATCTTTAACTGGTATAATCGAATATTGCTCAACTAATCGGATTTTAGATACTGCATTTGATGCAATGACGATGAACCTACAGGGAGATTCCACTCATTTTCAATTATCTAGACAGGCTGCATTTGTAGGCAAGGTTGCATTTGTAGTAGAGGAAGTGCCTCTCGGAGGAGTTATGGAAGTATCATTACAAGGTGAAGACCTGGGGTTGTGGCTTGAGCAAGCTACCTGGCATGAGGGCAGAAATAACATACCAAGAAGTATAGGCGATGACCTCAGTATGGACGAGGATGGAACTCCTGTAGAATGGTTTGATAATAAGGGCAATAGAACCATGAATTCAAATCAAGAATAGGGAATTCCTGATTCCATCCACTCCTCAATCAAAGGTTGATCGGCTGGAAGCCACTTTACACTATTGAGTGAAGATTGGTCTAACCACGAAATCAAATCGTGTTCTTTTGCAACAATAGATTCCTGATCAACAACTCCACAATCCCAGATAGACAATGAAATGAATCGATCCTCGTACTCATATTCAAGAGATGCAACTCTACTTTTTGGGTTAACAATGATTCCTAATTCTTCGATGATTTCCCTCCGTAATGCCTCCTTCTCAGTTTCACCTTCATCGATCTTACCTCCTGGAAATTCCCACCAACCAGCCCAAACATCTTGCGGCGGTCTCCTACAAGCTAAAATACGCCTTTCAGAATCAAACAAGAGAGCACCTACGACTTCTAACTTAGGTTTAGATGCCAGTGTTTTGATAATACGAGAAATGACTTCCATTTGCCTTGTATGTGAAATCTCAGATTCTGGCGGCAAATGGATAAAAATTGCTGGTGTTTTTTCACCCATTAATTCTATCGAATTTAATGTCCTGTAGATTGTTTCGTTACAGACAAATTGACCAGCAGAATTGCTCCAAACTACATCTTCATCATTTTCAAATTCCTCATCCAAAATATGCTTTGAAACCGTTGTTTGGTACTTTTCAGGCCCTAGCTCGAGGATGATTTCTTCGACCATTCTTCCCGAGTTATCTGGAATCCTAAATTTAGAGTAATTATGAGCCCACCTTTCCAATGAAATTTCCTTTCTAGATTCGGCCAATCCTAGTTGGATGATTGCGTCATATTTCTCTCCATGCTCAATTAGGTTGGATACTCTTCGTGAACCCTCTTCATCACATGTCAATAATTCAGTTTCTAATTTTATTCCATTAATTCCAGTAGATTCGAAAGCCAACATTATTTTCTTTGAAATATTCTCATCGTGTCCTCCAAATTCTGGGAATGATGTAAGCAGAACTCTGGGTTTCACGTGCTACCGAAGGGCCATCCATAGTTGTGTCTTGCGTGGTCAAAGAATCGTCATATTCATTCGCCAAAGGCCTGACCATGGGGTAATGACTGCGGATTACGTCGTTGAGGTTGTCGACGATGAGGTGGATGGCGCAGGTCCATTAGGCGTCGTCAGAGTGATCTGGTACGAAATTAGTGGTGGCATAGGTCCATGGGGTGCATTGAGGCCATTAATCGCCATCGCTTTGGCATTGATACCTTTCTTATTCATTGGCCAACATTTCAATAGACAACATCGAAAAGCCGCTAGTTGGTTTGCAGTTCAATTTCCACTAATCCTTACCGTTGTATTATGGCCTGTACTCTACATTTGGTCTATTGGCGATGCCTGGTGGGTTTCAAGCGGAATAGTCGCACGGGCCGAATCGAGTTAGGTGATCGAATGACTGCTGAAATCGTCAATATTGCCGGATATCGCTTCGTTGACCTTCCAGATCGAGACAAGCTTCGTGCCCCCTTCAAATCAACTTGTGATGAACTAGGTTTACTAGGTACAATTTTGTTAAGCCATGAAGGAATCAATTTCTTCCTCTCTGGAAAACAATCCGCAATTGACCATTTTTTGAAATACCTAGAATCTGATAACAGGTTCAAGGGAATTCCAATTAAGATATCCTATAGTGATAGGATGTCATTTAGAAGGATGAATGTTAGATTGAAGAACGAAATTATTTCCCTTGGTCTAGATTCTATACGCCCTGCAGAATCAACTGGTGAATCGATCACACCTCATGAATTCAAAACATGGTTGGACCAAGGTAGAGAAATTGTTGTTCTAGACACTAGAAATGATTACGAGGTTCGATTAGGTACATTCGAAGGAGCAATCGACCTCAATTTATCCACTTTCCGTGCCTTTCCCGATGCTGTTTCAGAGGCTGAAATTGACAAAAATGAGACTGTGGTAATGTTCTGCACAGGCGGCATCCGTTGTGAAAAAGCTAGTGCGGTTATGATGCAACAGGGATGGTCGGACGTCAGACAATTGGAGGGAGGTATACTCGGCTACTTCGAAGAGGTCGGCGGAGACCATTGGAATGGAGATTGTTTCGTATTTGATAGAAGGGTTGCTGTAGATCCAGCATTAGAAGAGACCACAACTCAGATGTGCTGGGCTTGCAGAGAACCACTAACCGAAGAAGAAATGCAAAGCGAACAATATGTTGTTACCAAATCTTGCCCGTATTGTATTGTGGAAAACTAGAATCCTTCAGGCAACTCCATCGGACTAAACAGATGACCTGGGCTTGTTGCTTCGGCCAT
>JAZAAK010000054.1:0-4037 GCA_036138175.1 Thermoplasmatota archaeon
ATCATGATTCAAGGGTTGTCCGAAATTCCTGGATTACGAGTAGGGGAATGCGAGGGTGCCTTCTACGCCTACGTGGACATCACCGGTACAGGAATGACTGATATCGAATTCGCAGATGGAGCATTAGAAGCAGGAGTTCAGTTGATACCAGCCAGTTTAATCACCGGTGGCGAAGGCTTCGTACGCATTTCTTATGCTGCGGATGAAGACCAAATTATCGAGGGTATCAGGCGACTGAAGGCTTGGCTTTCCTGAGAATGATTGAAATCAAAACCTGCACCGAACTAGGTTACTCTGGTGGTTCGATGACTGGCTCTCATGGCAAGCATGTCTATGTCGACTACAATGGATATCATCGAAATGGAGTCCATGACGGTGCTTGGATGCTAGAGAAGATGGTTGCCGCAGCCAATGCAGCAAATGTCCGAATTGTCCATTCTTATGTTGAGGAATTTGATGGTGTGGTTTCACCTACAGGATTCGCCGCCATGGTGCTACTTGATGAGAGTCACATCAGTGCTCACTGTTACTACGACAAAGGTTGGCTCGCAGTTGATGCATTCACCTGCGGAGGTACTGATCCGAATGGTATTGCTGATGACCTCGATGAAGCGTTGAGGTCGAAAATGGATGATTTGGTATTGATTCGTCGTGAAGAAGTTGAGCGATTTCTCCATGAGGATCTCGAGAAGACATGAGGTGGAATGATGGCGATTCGAGATTTTATCAAACGCCATTATCACCATTTCAATGCTGGTGCTCTTGCCGATTGTGCTGAATCATTGAATGAATTTCTCGATAATGATGGGCGACTAATCATCACTCTCGCCGGTGCTATGTCTACTGCCGGAATAGGTCGCTCTCTCGCTCCTGCAATCCGCGCCCAAAAGATTCACGCAATCTGTTGCACGGGGGCGAATTTGGAAGAAGATCTCTTCCGCTTAGTGGCATCTTCGAGCTACGAAAGGGTCGATGATTGGCGTGATTTGACTGCTGAATCTGATGCTGATCTTGCTGAGCGTGGAATGAACCGGGTGACTGATGTTGCGATTCCTGAAGAGGAAGCAATTCGCTACATAGAGAAGCCATTACTGCAGCTTTGGAAAGATGCAGAAGCGGCAGGAGATAGGCGATTTCCGCACGAATATCTCTACGATTTACTTCTACACGGAGGGCTTGAGTTCGATTCAGACCCAAACGATTCCTGGTTGATGGCAGCAGCTGATGCAAACATACCAATCTTCGTACCCGGTTGGGAAGATTCGACATTGGGCAATATTCTCGTTAGCAAGGTAATTGATTGCACTCTACAAAGTCCAGATATTGTCAAGGGAGGATTGCATTCAATGCAAGCCTTGGCAGATTGGTATCGTGAAGACAATTCTCCAACCGGCATACTGCAAGTAGGAGGAGGAATTGCGGGCGACTTTGCAATCTGCGTAGTTCCAATGCTAAGACAAGATGTTGGAGAAGCTGTTTCCCTCTGGTCGTGGTTCGGACAAATCTCTGAATCAAGGCCGTCCTATGGTGGATACTCCGGTGCGCCACCAAACGAGAAAATCAGTTGGGGTAAGTTAGGAGTTGAGACTCCAAGGTTCGTGATAGAATCTGATGCTACGATAGTTCTACCACTGATTTTGGAATCTTTAGAGAATTAATTTCCTAGTATCAAAATCTCTTGAAAGACAAACGACAGTATATATCTGACACGTCGATGCCTATTCATGGCTAAGAGGGCAAACAGACTGTGGCAAAGACTGGAGGAACACCTCGAGCAATTGTCAGCAGTAACTTTGAGTGAGTGAGACTTACATCCCACAATCAGAACATATCAGCGTACTGATTGCAATTTTCACTTATTCGAAGAAGTTGGTTGTACTTAGCCGTCCTGTCTGAACGGGCCGGTGCCCCAGTTTTGATCTGGCCGGCATCGGTCCCAACAGCTATGTCTGAGATTATCGAATCTGCAGTTTCACCAGAGCGATGGCTGATGATAGTCCCGTAACCTGCAGCCTTTGCCATTGCGATAACGACCAAGGTTTCAGTTACCGTTCCAATTTGGTTTAGTTTGATTAGTATGGCATTCGATGCTCCAATCTCGATTCCGTGAGTAAGTCGTTCTGGATTGGTAACATACAAATCATCTCCAACAACTTGTACCCTGTGTCCTTCACGCTGAGTGAACTCAACCCAAGAATCCCAATCGTCCTCACCGAATGGATCTTCGATTGATACGATTGGATAATCGTCAAGCCATGAAGAGTATAGTTGACCTAATTCTGAACCACTCATTACCTTACCATCGATGTGGTAGCCATCATCGTGCAAGAATTCCTGACTTGCTACATCAAGCGCAATCGATACTTGTTCTCCTGGTGTGTATCCAGCGCCAGTAATTGCTTCCATAACATAGCGCAGTCCTTCCTCATTACGAGGAAGGTTAGGTGCGAATCCGCCTTCGTCTCCTACTCCACCAAGTAATCCAGCTTCCTTCAGAACGGCTCGTAGTGAATGGTAGATCTCTGTACCTGCACGAAGCGCTTCTGGATACGAATCAAAACCATGTGGCACGACCATGAATTCCTGTACGTCGACATTCGAGTTTGCGTGGGCCCCTCCGTTGAGGATATTCATCAGAGGTACAGGGATAGAAGCGCTTCCATCTGAGAGATGTTGCCAAATCTCGCCGGTTCCAACAGTTGCACGTAGACAGGCCATTGAGACTCCTAGCATTGCATTCGCACCAATCTCACCTTTGTTTGGGGTGGAATCTAGAGCCATCATTGCAGCATCGATTACACCTTGATTACTAGCATCCATTCCGACAAGAGCTTCTGCGATTGGCCCGTTGACATTAGCAACTGCCCTGTCGACTCCTTTGCCAGCCCAGCGATCTCCACCATCACGTAGTTCCACTGCTTCGTGGCGGCCGGTGCTAGCTCCGGAAGGAACCATTGCTCGACCAAGCGTTCCATCTTCGGTAATACAGTCAACTTCGACCGTTGGGTTACCGCGAGAATCCAGAACCATTCTACCGTGGATGCTGGAAATACGAGTTCCCATTGAACCGTCGAATGAGAGTCGGCTTCTCAATATGCCGAAACAAAATAGTAGTCAATTGTTGTATAACAATTGGTAAATTAAGCATATTTTTTGTATTGTACAAAACTTTAAGGTAAAATACCTATTCGGCAGGGGTGAGTAACATGGCGTTGAACCCTTCTGAACTAGCTAAACTGCTCAAGCTCAGAGCGGTTGGTTGGTCACAACAAGAGATAGCAGATGCGATAGGAACTTCACAACAAGTAGTCGCATACCATCTGAAGAAATTGAAGGAAGAATCTCTCAAGAGAGATCCCGAAGAGGTGTTCGGTGCAGCCATATTAGGTGGCCTTGCAGTTGGTGCTGGAATTGGTGCAGCTGCGATGATGTTGACTTCGATGTTGAAGAAGTGATAGAGTGAGTTATGAAAAGGAAATGGAAGATAGAATTGCAAATGGTGAATTTGGAAGCCCGAAGAAGCCCGATTTACAGATGGTAAATCGTGCTTGGGCTGAACTTATGCAACGAGAAGTGTCGAATAGAGGAAGGAAATCTGTGTATCACGGAATCTGTTCGGCTTGGGCGGATAATGGAAAGGTTCTGCTCTCTGGTAGGACTCAAGAAGAAATTACAGTTCCAGAGGGAGTAAAGGTACTCGTGCTTAGGAGAGAACCTGAGCCGGGCACAAGGCAACCAGATGCTAGGATTGTCTACGTCACATACGAAGACTAAGCTATTCATTCAACCAAGATAGCCAACGTGCAACTGCATTCTGAACCCCTGGAACTTCCATCTCGGATCTACAACATCTTTCCCAAGCGAGTTGTTCGCCCTTAGGTGTGATTGAGAATAATTCGGCTCTCATCAAAACTCCATCTGCCGCATCACATTTACTTCGGTTATCATCAACAAAACAATGCAACAAGTGCTTGGGGAAATGGTGCATCCTTCCTGACTCTGGGCAGCACAGCATTACACTGCGTTCGAGGAAAAGA
>JAZAAK010000055.1:0-32716 GCA_036138175.1 Thermoplasmatota archaeon
ACGCTTCTCCATTGGCATCAGTCAGAGGCTGGATTCTAATGTCCCCAGATAATGCAGATACGGCAAGGAGCTCAGTATTATCTGTCCATGCATTAACTTCAAGATTTTGCCAATCTGTTAGGTCGTCTTCACACCTACTTGCCATTGCAATGAGTAAACCCCCTTCGTCTTCAATCAATTCTTGGTCAGACGGGGCTGAGCATACTACATCTCGGTCCCAGATTAAATTGTAGCCACCTTCTATGGAAATAGATTCAATGTGTACAACTGTTGTTTCTGCTACTCCGTTTGAAGACCACTGAAATCTTGAAGCCACACCGAATTCCAATTCATTTGTCTCAACGGGTAAGGCATAACCAATTGGGACTTCAAATGAAAATACGCCCACCTCAATTGGCACTTCTTGGAGAAGTTGATTTCCAATTGCAAATCTAATATTGCTATATTCTTGAACTAAGCCTTGAGTCGAACCGGCTATTGAACCAACTACGACTAGTTTTGGATCATTAACATCTATCCTAGCCGAACTTATGCAACCGTCAAAAATTGTTATTCGGACTGAATTTGTATGTTCTCCATATTGTAGTAAATCTCCATTGGAATAAGTCTCGTAATCCTCCATAGATGTGGGACCCTGAGGCATTGCTTCGATTGTATAATTTCCTTCACCAAAGACATGAATTCGTCCTAATTCTTGGTCATAAGGAACTTCTACGTCAAAACTCCAGAAGCCATCTACTCCTTCTTCAGGAGTTAAGCCACAAGATTCAGTTAGCAAGCCAGAAATTTCTCCATCATAAGGTCCAAAGTCGAGTACGGGCATACTTTGTCCTGCAATTTCATGAATCGCCTTAACGGTCTCAAATGAGTACCATGGTTGGTGATATTTTACTCGAATTCCAACTGCATCTACTCTGATTTCTGAATCATCTGGAGCGCCGTCAGAGACATAATCTACAGTTACAGACGCATCTTCCAAATCATCCCAATTCCATTCCTGTAAATCGTCAATATTTTCCACCAGCGGAGTTGTCATTCGATTAACTGGTCCAAACGTCCTTGCAATCGTTTTGACTAATTTCTCTGGGCCATTTGCCTCTATTGTTATACGAATTTCATCTGAAGGTAATGAATCTGGAATTGATATGTGCATAATCAATGAAACATTGGCTAAGACCCTACTTTCTAAACCAGTGAAAGAATATCCTGACAAGGTAATATCAGGGCCAGTAGACCATGTATAGGAGCCATCTGGATTTCCTAGTGAAAAGTTCGAATCTGTGGGGCTGAATGAGGCCCAAGAGGTATGAGTTTGGAAATTATCTGGCCGGTTGTGTGTGAATGACAACTCTCCATCAGCAATCATCCCCACACTATGGTCGGCTGGTTGATCCGAAAAGGCGGCTTTGGTCGAAATAGTCCAATCACTAGCATCATCAAAAGATCCTGCTTCTAGTAGCTCTATTCTATTTGATTCGATGACCGTATCTCCTGTGGTTAACGGGGATAGAATTGCAATTATCGCTAGGGCAGTCAAACCCAAACTTAGACCCTCGCCCCGCCTCATCAATTAGTAACGATGGAGAACGACGCTTCAATCCGTTGGTCTCTAGAGTCTGGGCTACCTCACGCGGAACGCTTGAAATATGGTCTGTCTGTCGAATGGCTACATACGGCTGTGGTAGTGTAGCGGTTAGCACGGTGGGTTGTGGTCCCGCCGGCCCGGGTTCAAGTCCCGGCCACGGCCCCACAAATCATACTTAGAGCAGATTTTGCAATTTGCATTAAGACTCTAAATGGTCATCCGAAATCGAATGCCCCATTCTTTCTACCTTTGTAGAAAGGTAATCTCGATTATCTTCGTTTACGCCTGCTACTAGGGGCATTCTTTCGTGTACGTCTACATTGTGATTTTGTAATTGGATTACTTTGTCAGGATTATTGGTTAACAGACAGACTTTTTTTACTCCCACTGCGGCTAATATGTTTGCAGCAATTCGATAATCCCTAGCATCTGCAGGGTGACCTAGCAGTAAATTAGCGTCTAATGTATCAGCACCCTTGTCTTGTAAATTGTAGGCCTGAATTTTGGCGTGAAGACCAATACCTCTTCCTTCCTGTCTAAGGTATACCAAACACCCCCATCCAATTTCTTGTATACGTCGCAAAGCGGAGTCGAGTTGAGGGCCGCAGTCACAACGTAGACTTCCAAATGCATCACCGGTTAGACACTCTGAGTGAACTCGCACAAGGACGGGATCTGGCCCCTGCATGTCTCCGAGTGTTAGGGCTACATGATCTAGTCCTGTAGTGTCCTCGTGAAATACTCTAATTCGAAAATCACCGTGTTCGGTCGGCAACCTAGCATCGGCAGGGACATCGAGCAATTCTGTGAGGTCCACAGGCCGATTGGGTGACGTCATTGACTTCACGACCTATTCTACTCTCAAGAACCCATCCGATTGGAATATTCATTTCCTAATCAGAAATCTATACTCTCCTGATTCTTCTGTAATGCTCAGTAGTTGAACCCCAATCCTAACACATAGCGCTGGTATATCTTGGAGAGTTTCGGGATCGTCAGCGTGTACTTCGAGAAGTTCACCTTCTTGCATTTCATTGAGTGCCTTTCTTGTCTCGTGCACTGGTACTGGGCAAAAGAAACCCAATAGGTCAAGACGCCGATTTGGCGTCTGTGTTTGGCTCATTACAAAACCTCAAAATTCCACTATTGATGGATTTAACGCAACTCCATCAAATTCCCTTTTCTTGATGACATCAATCACATAGGATGCTTTCTCAACGTGTATCTGAACGGTTGAAGACGCATCACCCATCTGGATTTCACCCAATGCGATTTCGGGAATACGTGCTTGGCCGACAATCCAATCCGCCAGCGCGCGCTTACTTGCCTTCCCGCTACCTACCTCTAGTGCGACGCTGACCATACCGAAGGGGTCTGTGACCTCGGACCAGTCTTCTCGCTTTCGTACAGGGTCTCGAGTCACCCCCTCTGGTAATTCAGGGGCTTCAACATATGGAATATCCAGATTCCAAGTATTTGCAATCTTATCAAGAGCGGCCATATCCTCCTTGGATACAAGCGACCATGCTTGCCCTGAACGTCCCATGCGACCTGTTCTACCTATGCGGTGGACGTAGGATTCAGTATCATCAGGAAGATCGTAATTGACGACATAGGTAATTCCGTCGACATCAATTCCGCGTGCTGCTACATCAGTAGCGACAACAATTTTCGTTTTCCCTTCTTTGAGGGAATCGAGAATTTTCTCTCTTCGGTTCTGGGCTTTATCTCCATGCATCCCTGTTGCACTCATCCCGAATTTACCTAACCGGTCTTCTAGTAACTCAACCATACGTTTTGTATTGGTGAAAATTAGCATTTGGTCATCATCACTCATGTTTGCGATTAGTCTACCCAGCACCCATAGTTTGTTTGAGCGCCCAATTCTTACTGCAAATTGGTCGATTTCTGGAACCTCAACTTCGAGATCATCACTCATCACGTAAACAGGATCATTCATGAATTCCTCAGCAGCATCTAGTATTTCTTGTGGGAAAGTAGCGCTAAACAACAAGGTCTGCTCTCTTGCAGGCATTTGCTCAAAGATCCAAAGCACGTCTGGGAAGAATCCCATATCCAGCATTCTATCTGCTTCGTCCAAACAAAAATGAGTTATTTCTGATAGATTTAGATGTCCTCGTTTGGACATATCAATAACACGGCCGGGAGTTCCAACAATTATGTCGGAGCCAGATTGTAATTCTTTAGCTTGTTTTTCGATGTCTGTTCCACCGTAAACGGTCTGAATCGTCAATCCGCTTTCTCCTTGTAACCAAGTCAGTTCCTCTGCGACCTGTACAGCTAATTCTCTGGTTGGGCAGAGGATAATTGCTTGGGGTTGTCCTGAAGCATTGGTGGCTTCGATAATTGGTATTCCAAAAGCCGCGGTCTTTCCACTTCCGGTTCGCGCTTGACCGACTACATCGCGTCCTTGTCGCGCAACCGGAATTGACTCAACTTGGATTTCAGTAGGATTTTTCCAACCTTTACTCGATATGGCATCTGCAATCCTTGAATCAAGATTCCAATCAGAAAATGCCTTAGCGGCAGGGCTCATTTAATCGCCTCAGAAGGATTCGGATTCGCTAATCTCCTTCTGAAGTTCTCCCATCCAGTACTTGCGGCAGTTCTCCTTAGTGAGAAACTGATCCTTACTCGAGAAGCTGTGGTTGTAATGACCCTTATCAGCACTCGAGAATTGTTCCTTACGCCTTTTGTGGTACTTCTGTAGTACGTGTTGGCGCATGTACTGGCGGAACTTTAGGGACTTGGTACGGTTAATCCCCTTCGGCGTCACGCCGTCCCAGAGTCGCTCGAATTGTTCGAGTTTCTCGTCAAAAGTCTCGCTCATCTTGTTTCCTCGCGGCCCGCCGACCTGACTCTTCTTTATGACCTTCACGGATGGACTCTAACTCACCACTACGTGGTGGGGCGACATTATCTGTTGGTGAAACACCTTCTTTCAGTACTAATTCTTCAGTAATCGGCTTTATTCCATCAATTTCAGGTAATTGCATCTCTGAGAACTCCTCCGGAACTTTGTCGAGAGGCGCTAGTGAGCGATTTTTCTCCTCTTCCGTACCTTCCCAATCAACATCTCGGGAGAGTCTTTCAAGTCTAGTTCTGAGTTCAGGTTGGGTTTCTTGACGAAGTAATTCTGCAGCCACCTCTCTCAATTTTTCCCCTGTTAAGATAATTGATAATTGATCGATACAGGCTTTACGAAGAGCAGGATCTCTGTCTCTAGCTCCATCTTGTATCAATTGTGCCACCCTTGGATTCTGCATATCGAGAGTTTTCAGAGTCCTAATGATGTTCTTCCTTACTCCTGAATCGTCGTCAAACATCGAAGCCTCGACTAATATCGCGGCAACTCGAGATTCAACATTTGCGAGTGTGGGAAGGCACGCTGAAGCGGAACGTCGAACCTGTGGATCCTCATCCTGTAAAGACCAGGAGATTAGGTCCCAGCCTGTAGCGCCACCTTTTGCGGTAATTGTCCGAAGAATTTTGGCACCCCTGCGACGTAAATCTACATCTTCCTCACGAATCAACTCATCTAGGTGTAAACAACCGGTTTCTACCCAGTTTTGAGAGGTATCTTTCAGGGTCGCAAAAGCATCATTTCTATGTTGTTTAGACTCATGTCTTAATTCCCGTCTTAGTATTTCTTCACACCCTGAGGGAAAAACCGGTGCTAACTTTCTCAGACATTCTCTAGCAGCCTTTCTAACATGCTCATTTTCTTCTTGTAATCTATCTGAAAGATACATGAATAAGTCATCATGTTTCTTGATAGCAAATGAAGGCATGGATTTCAGTGCTGCTATGCGGATAACTCCTTCATCATCATCCAATGCTTCACACAATGCAGCATGTGCATCGGCTACCATTGCAGGAAGAACACGATTTATCGCTAGAATACCATCTATACGCCTAGCCAAACCTCCTCCTTCTGATCGTGGTATTTCCACCATCTTTACTTGACCAGATGCCAGTGGGACAATGTCTCTTCGAGGAATACGTTCCCATACACCAGAAGGCGGTAACATCGAACGGATATCTACTTGCTTTACAGCACGTCTTCGATTGATTGGACGTCCAGTTTTGGGGTCCCGAGCGATGTAGTCACGTGCCATTTCGGGGGGGCGCGAGTGCACGGTGCTTATTCAACCGAATGATTACAAGTTCTCAAAATTGGCAAATGCCAGTCGCGCAAGCCTCAAGCGAGACCACTGCCGGAGTGTGAAAGAAGAACATGAGTGAGCAGACTGATATATCTCGCATACTCTTCACGATTTTTGATGGATTAGAACCTCAAGAAATCAACAAAGCGGATGTTGTTCGCCTATGGTCTCTAGAAATGCAGTGGTTTTCACCCGAAGAATCCCAAAGTGTAGTGGAGGCACTTACAGACGCTGGTTGGATTTCTATGGAGGGGGAGACTATGCACTTAGTTGAGGGGATCAAATTAGAAATTCCAAGTTTAGGCTGGAGGCCAATGACTCGAAGGATGTTATCGCCTCCAACTTACAAACCATCATCCAAAGAAGAGAGTAAGGATCCGAGCTCGGATTTTTCTCAACCCAGGGTTAGTACTAGAGAGGAGGGAAACAATGAATCAAAAAATGGTGAAAGTTTCTCTCTTTTAAAGGCCAGTAAGTCGAGTCAAAATCCTCTATCAAAACCTCCTAATTCACCGATACCGATAGATCGTGCAGAGGGTAGTATACCTACTTTAATTGACTTAATAGCATCAAAATCTGGTCTAGCAAATAATGAGGTAGTTAGACGTGCCCAACGAAAACGAAGAGCATTGGGTCCTGTTACCCTTTGGATGGCTCTAGCACTTGTTGCAAGAGAACAAGGTTTGGATATGCAAGGGGTGTCCTCAGTCATTGACAAAGCCGCAGAATGAATGTCCTTCAATCTAGATTTGATCTTCTAACCTCTGCGGCTAAAAGTCCGGGGAGAACCATTAATGCTAGAATTAGTGAAAAGGCGACTGAAATCGAACTCACTAGCCCGAAGTCCTTGATGACTGGTACTGGAGATAGAATTAACACCATGAATCCACAAATGGTGGTGCCTGCTGACATAATCAAGGCTGAACCCGTTGTAGAATACATGTCTCTCATTGATGCCCAAGTTCCCATTCCAGATTCTCTATTCGCCTCAAATTTTCGCCAAACATGTATGGAATAATCAATGCCTAGCCCGATAGTTAAAGCGGTAATCATCACTGTCAACACGTTCCAATTTATACCCAAAACAGCCATTGCTCCGACGACCCAAGTTCCAGCTAAACCAACGGGTAGAATTACCACCATCGAAGGCCCAAATCTTCGTGTCAGCGCCACTAGTACGAATAGAGAAACTGCCAGACTGAAAGCAGTAGATTCAACTTGAGAAATAACTAGTCCGGATAGGACATTGTGGACAAGAATCAGATCTCCACTCAGATGAACTCTAGCTCCTGTGGCATCTTCTAAACTAATTTCAAACTCCTTGAATTGATTAGCCAATCCAGAAGATTCCTCACTATTTCCAGCAGTAACATCTACTCGCATCCTCAGATACCTAAGGGCATTACCATCATTGGTTAATGCAACATAATTTGCTGTTCTTTCTCCCCATGTTTGGCCACGAATTGGTTCGCCAATTGTTTCGTTTGCTAATAGGTAACCTACGGCTGAAGCCAAATCACCTTCAGAAAATTCTCCGGTTACATCAACCGCCCCGTCGAAGACACCTAAGTTATACATCTCCCCAAAGGTTTCATCGGTCTCTATTGCATCTCTTAAAATGGGGTACAAACCATCATAGGAGGGTCTAGATGAACCCTCTGGCGTTACAACGTTCGTTGTCCATGCCAAATCCTCATCGAGTCGATTTAATTCTTTAAGCAGGTCTCTTTCTCCAGTAAGTGCTTCCATTCCAGGAGATGGCTCAATAAGTATGTCAACCGATTTCAAAGCCTCTACGTCATATGAATCATACATTGAGTTTCTAACTTCAATTACCTCCATTTCCTCCCCTAAAAAGTCAGTCAACTCGAATTTGGTATCTAACTGGCCTACAGAAACTACAACCGAGGAAAGAGTTAGTCCTGCTACTGCTAGTAGAATTAGTGCTGTATGTCTTCTCTGAAACTCAGTAGCAATGGTAGTAAATCCGGGTAATTCCATAGACCTACGGGCACTGACTCCTGTGGTTTTCTCAACCAGTACGTGTAAGGCACCCACAGTGACTGTACTGGCAACAAAGGCAGATACAACACCCAAGGCTAATGTCAATCCAAAGGATTTCAGCGGTGGTAAAGGAGATAGGAAATTAGCAAGGAAAGCAAATGCGGTTGTTATCACAGATAGTGTAAGTGCTAGTCTAAGAATAGAAAATGATCTCACCCATGCCTGCGCAGGGCTAATCGACTTCTCTCTTGCCTTCTCATAGGCACGTTGTAAGTGAATTGAATAATCTATACCTAAACCCAATACAACAGGAGCTACTGCAACTTCTAGAATTGAAAATTCGGAACCCGCTAGTGCTCTAATGCCGTATGTCCAAACTAATGCAGCGGTCAATCCAAGCAATGGAGCAGCCACCATCATTATTGATCTGAAGGCAAGTGCTAGGACTAGAACAACCACGAGTATAGAAAGGATAAGTAACCAGAGCAGATTATCCAAAGTAGATTCGTTGATATCATAGGTAACTAAGTCATCTGAAACCACTCCATAATTCAATGCCGAGCCTTGTGCTTGAGACCTGCCTTCGAGCAAATCACGCAGTTGAACTGCTTTTGCCAGCCTATCATCTGAATCTAAATCGCCATCTATTTCGATGACCCACATTGTGCTAGATGCTGTTGGTGTGGGGTTCCCCTCACGTCCATTAACTAGCCAATCGCAAATAGGTTCGTAATCGAAATCGGAGTGAAGCATTACTGAACGAGCAAAAGAGGCGGTGGCAATTGCTCTTTCATCGCCAATTGCATCTGTGCATTCTTCATCTGCAACAACCGCTTCGAGTAATTCCTCCCAGTTATTGAAGTCTGATAGATTCCGACTTTCCTCATCTCTTTCTTCAAGAGCCACTTGAAGAATTTGAGCCGCATTTATGTGAGAGGTGATGAAATCCCCATTTGAGGTGGAAAGAGAGTTTATTGCTTCAAGATCGGAGTGAAGTTGCTGAAGAGCCCCCATTTCCAATACATTTGCTCCTTCTTGTGTTGGTTCTATATGGACATAAATACGGTGTGGAGAAGGCGGCATCACCTCTTCCATTCTGTCAATTGCTGCATCTGCATCCGAATCTGGTGCGAATGCAGCAAGGTCTGTTTGAAATTCGGGCATTGGGCTTAAAGCCAGCCCCGTGACAATGGTTAGCAGTATGCTGATTACAACTATTGCAGGAGCCGATTTTTCAAAGGTCCGGGCAACCCGAATCTCTAGTCCGGGCCCTGCAACCATTGGCGTCCCCATCACCAACGGCTAAATAATTCAAGCAGTAAATTGGACCCTTAGGGTCCAGCAATCTGATGAAAGGCCTCAAAAGGGAAGGTCCGGTGGCGCGCTCGTCATGCCAGTGAAGGTACTCAAGAATGAAGGGTCCGAAATCCGATTGCGTCTGATTGGCGAGGACCATTCCACACTGCAATTGTTCAGGTCTCGCTTGAATGCTAATGACAAGGTCGAGTATGCGAATTTCTTCACCGGGCACCCTGACCTTGACGAACCAGAACTATATGTTCGAGTCAAGAAAGGAGCCAAGGCGGACAAGATTGTGAAGGATCTATGTTCCGACATAGCGAAGGAGTTCGCCGACCTCAGCTTCTGAGGGCGGTGAAATTTTGGCTAAAGCCACATTTGATTTAGGCAACGCTGGGGATATTGAGAGGTATCTAGGTCTAGACCGTTGGGCACATGAAGGACCTGGTATTGGTGGGCTACTGAAGGTACGAATTGAGGACTTTAGAGTAGAGGAAGTATCTCGCACGCCTGCCTTAGACAAAAAGGGCCGATTTACAGTTGTAAGGGCGACACTCCACAACTGGGAAACCAATCGTTACCTGCGAAGATTGGCCGGAGCGTGTGGAATAAGTCGAAAGAGAATTTTTTCCTCAGGCCTCAAGGATAAAAGGGCAGTAACAACCCAATTATTGGTTATCGATGCACCAAGACATAAGGTGGAATCAGTCGAAATCCCAGACACTGAATTGGAAATCCTAGGCCGCACTCACCAGAAGGTGGGTATGAGTGATCACGACGGTAATCGTTTCACGATTACAGTGCGTGGATGTTGTGATGCAGATGGCTCTCCACTCGATGCCAAAGAAGCCATGAGAAGAGTCTTAGAGATTAGAGAAGGTATGGCTCAAAGGCTAGGCGATGACGCCTTTCCAAATTGGATAGGACCCCAAAGATTTGGGGCAACTAGGCCTGTAACACCTATTGTCGGTCGCGCGGTCGTAGAGGATGATTATGAGAGGGCAGTAGACCTTTATCTTGGTATGCCAGGGACTAGGATGACAGATGAGGTAAGCGCTTTTCGCAAAATGTGGTTGGATAGCAAAGACCCAGCAGCTTGTCTAGAACAGGCTCCTGATCACTTAGGGTATGAAAAGAGCATTCTACAAACATTAGTTGACAATCCTGAAAATTATCTCAAGGGGTTCAAAGCGTTACCACCTTCGCTACAATTGTTGACAATACATTCTCTACAATCACTCGCTTTCAATCACTCTTTGGCAGGCCGATTAGAAGCGGGTTTGGACCTCCTTGAACCTGAGTTAGGTGATTTGGTTGCGCCCATACAGGCCAGTGGTAGAGTCGATGTCTCTAAGATGGCTCTAGTTACTGAAACTAATCTAGATAGATGCAAAAGAAATTGTAAGCTTGGCCGACTAGCAGTTACAGGACCTTTGCCTGGACAAGATGCAAGTTTAGCAGAGGGAGTGCCAGGGGAAATTGAGGCCAAGGCACTTCAAAATACTGAATTGCAAAATCTCGACTGGCGAGTCAAAAAAATCCCAAACCTGTCAACCAATGGTACAAGGCGTTCTTTGAGCGTGGTATTTCGTGATTTCAACGTAGAAGAGGCCACATTGCTCTCCGAGGATTCTTTTTCCGAACGTTGGCAAAAAGGCCCAGATGAGGCAGACAGGTGGCATCCTGAAGGAGCAAATTTGCGAATTAGATTTACCCTGCCACCTGGCACTTACGCAACTGTATTGATGCGTGAATTTATGCGGTCGCCATTAGACCACTATTAGACGTCATGCGGGGCTCTGTATCAGAGTCGACCCATTTCTAGAGCTTCGATTTGCCCAACATTTTCGTCGATTTCTCTAACTCTTGATTCGAATCCATCAACAATACCTTCTCCTTCTCCGAGAACGGCTTGAACTTCGATGAACATCATACCGAATGCTAGAGGTTTAATCTCGCATGCTTGGACTTCTTCCATAGATGAAATGGTATTTGCAATACTCTCGTAGTCAGGACTTCCATCTTCTGGCTGGTCAATAGTGACCTTGTACTTCACAACAACATGACCCATGTAGATTCACCTAGTGAGGACTCAGGGACCCTCAAAACCGCAATTAGGGCAAACATAGGCTACTGCCTGGACTCGACATCTCTCGCTACGTCCGATGGATTCTCCACACTCTGGGCATGGGAATGCAGTGCTATTGTTCTCCACCAATGGAAGACCAGAGGAGGTGCAGATGTCTGTTCTTGCTGCCATTACGTTGTCCCTCAGCGAGGCGGGCGAGCCACCCCTCCCTTTTAGCGTTGACCGACGACTAGAAGGAAGTAACATCCCCTCAGTATTCTCATTTCAAACTTGGAATGGGTTGAAATCAGTAAGCCTTTACGGAATCTCAGGGATAGCGTTGGACAAATCTGAACTTTCACTTACAGGCAAACAGATTGACTTGTCTAAATATGTCGAGGATGCCGGCGGAATACATGGGTTGAGAGATATCGATAAGGTTCGTGGATGGAATAATATTGAGTATGGAGCGGGATTATCTGGGAAGAACACACCAGCGACGAACTTGTCGATGAACAAGGCATTCATTCCACCTGGCGGTATTGCCAAAGCCCACATCCATGTTGATTTCGATGTCATGATATTCCTACTCAAAGGATCCGTGAGGCACGAATTTGGGCCCGGATGTCGAAAATCAGTAGTACATAGTGCTGGAGATATGTTCTATATTGAACCCGGACTTCCTCACGAGGTGTTCAATTGCTCGGATACAGATTGGGTTGAGGCAATAGTAGCTCGTTCAGATTCCTCTGAATGGCAAAACATTGTTCCATATGATAGAGATTCGGAATAATTATTCATTCCTCTTCTTTTTTAGGCACTCGTCGAAAACCGCTTACAATTTCTTGTTTGTCGTCATCTCCCTCTACATTCACTCCAACTTCTGTCAAGTGTTTTTGAACCTGTGAATAAGCACTCTTCCTCCGTGCCCCCTTGCGTGGTTTAGGCAAACGATTACGACAGACTAGGTAGGTCTCAGAAGAGGCGTTGCGACTAGCCATAGGGGCAAAACGTTGGACATTAGCGAACCGATCTTTTGCAGCCAAAATTAAACCTTCAATTCCAACCCCCTGGAATATTTTGGTAACAAATGCGCCGCCTGGGGCTAACATCCCCATTGCTACATCCAGAGTCATAGTCGAGAGTTCTAGAGAAATGGCTTGGTCTGTATCATATCTTCCAGTCAATTTAGGTGATATATCTGATAAGACAACATTCAGTTCTCTCCCTTTTAGTAATTCTTCAATTCTATTAATTGTCTCTTGTTGTGAAATATCTCCTTGAATGATGCTTGCACCCTCAACAGGAGATGTTGATTTTAAGTCAACACCAATCACCACTCCTTCTAGCCCAGCCTCCTCAACAGAAACCTGCGTCCATCCACCTGGGTGACATCCTACGTCTAGAACAACATCGGATTCTCTGATCAGTTGAAACTTCTCTTGAATTTGCTTGAGTTTGTAGGCAGAACGAGCCCTGTATCCTTTGGACTTGGCTTGTCGACGCCATGGGTCACGCCGATTCTCTTGGTACCAGCGCTTGCTCACGTTCACTCGTCAAGCCCATCAGTTATGAATCCGAGGCGCAGATTTAGCAAATCGGGTTTATCTCATAGGCCGATTTCGTCAATCAGTGCCCTAGCTGTATGTCTGATTGCTGCCTCTGATTGCATAGTAGGTTCAAATCCTGTTGAGAATAAATATTCCACATCTAGACTTGTCTTTGGAACATCACCAGCCCAACCTCGGTCGCCACCTGTGTATTCAATTGCAACACCCTCTAAACCGGACTCTTCTACAACAATTTCCGCGATTCTTCTGACTGAGCAAGTATCACCAGTACCTAGGTTGTACAGATTTATTGCATCATCGGTACCGTCTACAATGTGTACCATTGCTCTAACACAATCTTCTGCAGACATGTAGGATTTTTCTTGTAAACCATTACCTAAAACTTCCAATCTACTAGGGTCATTCTTCAACTTGTGAATAAAGTCGTAAATCACTCCATGAGTCCCTCTTGGGCCGACGATATTTGCAAAGCGGTGAATCCAAGATTTAGCCCCGAATGTTCCACACCATGCGGTGATTAGTGCCTCGCTTGCTAACTTACTCGCTCCATAAAGAGAGATTGGCTTTACTGGCCCGTATGTTTCAGGCGTTGGCATTAGATTCGCCTCCCCATAAATCGCGCTTGATGAGGAAAATGAAATTCTCTTTACACCAGAATTTCTCATAGCTTCAAGTACATTGTAAGTCGCAACAGTACCTTGACGTAAGTCGGTGTCTGTAACTTCCGTGCCTAAACGAATGTCGGGGTTTGCAGCTAAATGATGGACGGTTTCTACACCTTCCATTGCTGAATTTAAAGATTCAATATCAAGTAGATCACCTTTGACGATTTCAACCATTCCAGAACCCTGATGGTGAGCTAGAAAATCTTCTCTTCCACTAGAAAAATTGTCAAACACACGAACTCTTTTTTCTTGTGCAACCAATGTGTCGACTAGGTGAGAACCGATGAATCCTGCGCCTCCTGTGACTAGTTCCATGGTTGCGCCACCAACGCATCTACTTTGAGCCATTCGCCGAATTGTCAAATTAAGAATCTACGATAGTTTAACGAAATACATGCATATTTTGTCAATACCAGGCACTAATTTCTCTACGTTCCCTAAGCATCCAGACTGAAATCAGATATCCAATTAGTGCTAGGTGTGCTATTGTACAGAATGGACAAATGTGTTGAACTACGAAGATCTCGATACCTACTAGAATGAACAAAAATGGAACTCCAGCGAGACCTAGCCACCAAGCATAGTTGGTATATTGTTCAGACCATTTAGATAAGGGATCCATCCGTATGCATAAAATTAGGTAAAATAAAGTTGCAAATGCGGCAAAACCAAGCATACCCCAAGATATACCAAAGAAATTGTTGTATCGAGGGTCACCTATTACAGAACCGCATTGAACAAATCCTTCCGTCGCACAAAATTCCCCGCCAAGCGGATTCCTAACCATGTCATTGTAGATGACCCAAGTCCAAGCCGATCCAAGTAGTCCTGTAGTGGCAAAGGCCAGGCTTCCGTCGAGCATTCTATTCGTTCCATCGAGGCCCTTTTTTCCTCTTCCATTTGTTAGAAGAAAACCTGAAGCAAATAATCCTGCGATGAAAAATAATAGTACAGGGTCTGCTAATGCGTTAGCCATTCACTCACCCTCTTGCAATAGACGCAATAACGCCTCTCCCATGTCTTCTCCAGGAGGGTGGTTTTCAGGCTCTGCCTGATTCCAAACAACGGTTCCTTCTCCATCTAAAATTACATTGAAAGGTGTACCAGGAAGTTCCCAATCACTGGCGATAGATGAACTAAGATCATCCACATACATCCATGAGTGAGGGGCGCCGGGTCTTTCAGCACAGTTCTTTCTTCCTGAATAACAACCATCGCCATTATTTTCGTTATCTCCAAATTGTGATTTATCTCTGAATGCCTCTATTTCCTCTCTGGTACTCTCGTGACCTGAAATCTGCAGTTCAACCGCGATGGTGATGAACAAAACATCACCATTTGTACTGTCAAATATTTCCGAAAGATATTCCGCCTCAGTCCAACAATGAGGGCAATCTGTATCTAAGAAAGTAATCAAGACCAGGCGACCATCATACAACTGACTGAGTCGTACCTCTTGCCAATTTCCTCCATTATATGCCGAAGCTACAAAATCAGGGGCAAGGGAACCTTCCTCTGGTCCAACATTAGCTGGTGGGGCAATAAACATTGAAGCCACTAAGACTATGCTAACAACACCTGCTGTAATTAGTCCAGCCATCATTCGGACGTCTTCGTCCTTGCCTTTTGGTTCGAGTTGCCTACGCCTGCGAGCCACGATTATCGACTCTTGGAGTCACTCATTCACTTTCAGCCGTTCGGCCATCAGTTCCGCAGCCCTGTGTCGATTATTGGATGTACAGCAGACTGTAACCACTGTAAGTCAGTTTTCAGAGAACTGATTGAAAATCAGCCTCCCACCGAGCGCTCATGCGATTGTTTCATGTGGGCTCGGTGGGGGCACCATTCTCGTGCCCGATGACGAGCGCGATGATGAAGCGATATTTTGGGAGCGCTTCTTTGAGCGACTTCAGCCCATAAGGGAGGCTGGAGGGAAGATAATCCAGAGAGTTGATTCTTCACCAATTGGTGATGCTGTAGACTATGCAGATTACTTGCTAAATGCTGGCTCTAAGCGAGGCCATGCAATAGCACAGAGACTCACTGAGTTTTGGTATTCAGCAATTCTTCGTAGTCCTGGTCTAATTGTTGCCTTGCTTGTAATAGCAACAGTTCTGGTAGGTCAAAAATCACTAGATTTCGGACAACAGATAGACAAAGACGTGGAAATATACCTTCCCGATGATGCAGATTCTACGGATTTGCTCAAACAGGTTCGGACTCAATGGTCTACCGACATTATGATTCTCTATGTGCAGACAAATAATGCCATTTACGAGAGGTGCGACTCCGGTCCAGCAGATGATGGAGATTACGATTGCAGAGGGACGGAAAACATAACTGATGTTGATATTTTAAAACAGTTATCTTGGCTAGAAGGCGATGACCTAAATTATGGAAATGGGGGTTATGGTTCAGGTTTGGATGAACATAAGGATGATCGTGGAGATCTCGATGGAGTCGTGTGGATTCTATCACCGGCACAGGTGATTAAGGAGGCTAATTCATCCAGCTATCGCTTCAATTGTGCCGTGGAAAAATACGGGTTACCCACAGGTCAACGAGATGGATGCTCAATTGCACAATTAAATCCATTCTATGGATACAGTATTCCGGACAGACAAGATAACCTTGACAATCTAGTTTCTCAAACTGAAAGTTTGTTATCTTCATTTGTTATGGACACCCAAGATCATCCTTTATTGGATGAGAATGGTGATGGTAATTACAACAATGATGGAGATGGGATTTGGGATACGGGAGTGATTATTCTTGGCCTAAAGTATGACATGGATGGAACTGACATTCCTGCCAGACAGGACAAGAGAGACGGGCAGGTGCAGGATCATCAAGCCTTTATCCAGTATACCAAGCAGCTAATTGAACGAGCTAATTCAAACGACTGTGAGATTTGCAATCGTGTTTACCTTGGAGAGGTAATGTCTTCTTCAGTTAGTACCGAAATACATTCACTTTGGTTAGAAGAGGCTAGAAATAAAGATCCCAATCTTCCATCAAGAACACCCGCAACAGGCGTTACCCCTGAAATGATTTCAGAAGCGGAATCTATAGCCAAAGATCGTCCCGTTCGTAATGCTACGACTGTCACTGGGCTAACACCTGTTGTCCAAGATGTTTCGAACGCTATTTATACAGAATTAGTGACCAAAATGCTTCCTTTAGCGGGGTTGTTAGTGGCAATCACAATGTTAATTTTGCATCGTAACCCTAAGGTCATAATTATCTGTGGTTTACCAATTGCAATGAGTTTAGCAATTACATTTGGGACTACTGTTATTGCCGATATACCTTTGACTCCGATGATAATTTCTGCAGGCCCAATCTTAGTCGGCCTAGGGGTGGATTATTCCTTACACTTTACCAATAGAATTGAAGAGAATCGCAAAGAGTTACTTGAGGAACGTCTAGAAGAGTCTTGGAAAAGACAACGCGATGGATTTACCGCAACTGAATTAGATCCGTGGGACCCTGTCATTAGCCTAACTGCAACTGTTAGAGCAGCACAAACCACAGGTCATGCAATATTCCTTTCCGCTATTACAACGATAATTGGGTTCAGTGTCTTAACTTGGCAATATCTTGTACCAATACATCCGATGAGAACTGTTGGGGTGACACTAGTCTTGGGGATTTCGATTACCTTCCTTCTATCGATGGTAATGGTTCCTGCATTGGTTCATATCTTCCGTTATAGAAAGACAGATATTGGGTTTGAAATGCCTACTTTGCAAACACTTCTAATTTCATCAATAGTGGCAATATCGGCAGGAACCTATCTTTACATTCAAGGGACAACAACAATTGCTAATGCAATATTTTTCGGTTGTTTCTTTGGCGGGACAATCCTTCTTGCATTCGAATCTGATATTTGGCGCAAAATAGGCGAAGTGCCAGTAAAGACAACCCTTGTTGTTCTACTTGTTGCAATGATTTCTACCGCCGGTGGAGTGGCTATTCTGGAGGAAGAGATGGGTAAGCCGCTTACTGGTTCATCAGACGAGGTCCCTCCAAATATACCGAGTTATGATGCATTAAGGGAATACAGTTTCGTTTTCCAAGGCGGACAAACGAATATGTTCATCGTTGACGCGGAGGCAAGAGGCCCGGTTAATTCAACAGCACCAATTAGAGATTTACCGATTCTCGATGCTATCGATCATATGCAGGAAAAGAAAATCAATAACGTCCCACAAACATCTAGTATCAGCGTAGTCAACGTCTTGAAAGCAATCCACGTTGATGTTAACTTAACCGATCCAGTTACCGGAATTAGTCTGGAAGTCTACGATAGGAGTCTTTGGGAATTACTCCATGATGAGTGTTGGGATGAATCTACCAATCCGCTTCGACCCGAATGTTGGGTATACGTTGTCAGTAGTAGAGAAGATATGGTCAATATCGCTCTTGATACATTGAGTCCTGAAATACGAAGTATGCTGATGAATGCCGACCAAGATACTTGTGGAAATTCAACACCTTGTGAAACCAAAACACTGGTCTACGTCACTCAACCATACATCAATTTGCAAGATGCAACACCTCTGAGAGATGCTATTGACGACCACCTTGATGGAGATGGAAATTGCCCTGATGCTCTATCATGTTCAGCTTTTGGAATTGAAGGCGTCATCAATTCAAAGCTGACGGGAGGTTTGCCTGTTAGTATCGATATTAATGAAGGAATTCAAAAGGCCCAGAGTGAAACTACAATCGCTACAATGCTAATTCTACTAATTACAATGATGATCTTGTTCCGCTCGCCTAGATTAGCCATATTCACGATGGCAGCGGTAGCTGTTGTTGTATTATGGCAGCCGTTATTGATGCGCCAAGGTTCAGTCAATGTCAACTTCTTCACTGCCATGGTCGGTACACTCGTCTTTGGTATTGGGGTAGATGATTCGATACACATAATTGACAGAATCAAAGACGAGGGTGAAACCCCTGCTGGAATCGTCAAATCTGTTTCGAGAACAGGTCAAACAATCTTTGAAACCACTACTACAACTTGTGCCGGGCTATCCGCAGGATTATTCGTAGAAATCCCCGGATTACAAAATTTCTTCATATTGATGATGTCACTTCTAATTCTAGCACTAATTACCTCAAGCATCTTGTTACCAAGTTTCATCGTAGCATGGCATGAATTACGATCAAGATTACTGGGAAGAGGGCCTTGGTTGGATTACGAGGATAGCGGGGCTCTCGAAGCATCCAGTGTACTTGAGGCCACCCTAGAATAGGATAGTTTTCACTGATTACAGTAAAGTGAGGGTGCAGGGAGTAAGCCCCTTTCTGTTCACCTTTCAGCTGGTCGCATTCAACTATGCATCCTACCCGGCCCTATCGATGCACTACGGGCCTGCTTGGACTTGCTCCAGCGGGGTTGCTCGTTCCAGCCGCGGTCAGGAAACCTCACCCTTTCGGGATCATCGTACGCCTGGCGCGGGACGTTTCTGTTGCAGAGCCGGCCCTCCCGGACCTCCGGCTTGCACCGGACCGCTTGCATCTTGGAGAGGGGACTTTCCTCAGTGTCTGGCACTGTCAGCGACCCTCCTACTCCCTCATCTTTCCCGCAAGGCATCGACGAATGAACCCAACGGTGGGCTATTATTGCAAATTTATCCCTAAATCATAGCCTCACTGGAGGGTAAGCATCATGGCTGTCTTTTGTGTGCCAGCACTCGTGAGCGACGTTGAGGCGTTGAAGCAGCAAGCCGGAATAATAGCTTGTGATTTCGTTCAGGACGGTATGAAAATTGGCCTTGGAACTGGCTCAACCGTCCGCTACACGGTGCTAGAGTTGGGACGGAGAATGCAAGAAGAAGGCTTGTCTATCGTCGGAGTTCCAACAAGTGAGGCAACTAGACAACTTGCCGAAAGTCTGAACATCCCACTAGTTCCTTTAGCCGATGCTGGAGTATTGGATTTGGTAATCGACGGAGCAGATGAGTTTGATTCTGATTATAATCTAATCAAAGGTGGCGGTGGGGCATTAACTCGCGAAAAGATTGTCGCCCAGTCCAGTAATGGAATGATTGTGGTTGCTGACGATAGGAAACAGGTAGAAATCCTAGGTGCATTTGACCTACCTATCGAAGTATTACCATTTGAATGGGAGAGAACAGCAGATAGAGTCGCGGAAATATGTCCAGGTACCGTGCATAGAAGAGGTGGCGATGAACCATTCATTAGCGATAATGGAGGTTACATTCTGGACTGTTCTTTTGGTTCTACGATTACTAATCCAAGTGAATTAGAATCCTCTTTATTGGAAATCGCAGGAGTAGTTGAAGTTGGCTTATTTGTAGGCATTTGTGATACGGTTGTAATGGCTGCTAGTGGTGGAGTCGCCACTCTAGTTAAGCAAGGCGGCAGATTAGCCTGATATCCAGCTGACCGTTCCGATTAAAGAGGGGGTCCAAGTCGGCTGGCTGGGTCTGTAGCTTAGTCAGGTAGAGCACCCGGCTCTTAACCGGGCGGTCGCGGGTTCGAACCCCGTCAGACCCGCCAAATCTAATCCGCTTGGAGGCTTCGTTTGATATGTGGATGCCCCGCCCAAGGGCCGGAGTTAGTATGACCAAAGAGACTTGGATAGGGGATGTTCGAGCCGGAAAACATGACGGCTCGAAGGTTGAATTGAAGGGATGGGTTCACCGTTCCAGAGGTTCAAACAAGATCCGATTCGTTGTCCTAAGAGACTCTACTGGGACGGTTCAATGTGTCGTCAAAAGAGATATTGTGGGCGATGAAACCTTTGAGACGGTAAAGGATGCACTTATCGAATCCAGCCTGATACTACACGGGACTGTTGAACCCACCGACAGAGAGCATGGACACGAGATTCAGGTTGCCAATGTGGAGATAGTAGGCCCGGTCAATCCAGATACGCCATTTCCAATCACCGAGTCTGCTATGGAACAAGCGGACGGAGGTGAAACCGAATTCTTACTCGACAATCGACATCTATACCTTAGAACCAGTCGAATGACAACGATGCTGAAAATGCGCTCTACGGTTTTCGGTGCTATTCATTCTTACTTTCGGGACAGAGACTTCACTGAATATCAAGCTCCCAATTTTGTCGCTGGCGCGGTTGAGGGTGGAAGCACACTATTCGAAGTACCATACTTTGGAAGAAAGGCCTACCTGACACAATCTTGGCAACTATATGCCGAGGCCGCAATGCCTGCCTTAGAGCGCTTGTATACAATGGCTCCGTCATTCCGTGCAGAGAAATCGCGAACACGTCGCCATCTTACAGAATTCTGGCATGCCGAAATGGAAATTGCCTGGGGTTCAAACGACGATGTCATGGTTCATGGTGAAGGTGTAGTTCGCAATATTGCCAGTACTTTATTGGAACAACATTCAGATGATTTGGAAAACATGGGCCGAGACCTGGACTTAGTTGCTAGATATGCAGACAATCCATACCCAAGGATGCGTTATGACGAGGCTGTTGAAACTCTGCAGGGTATGGGGGTAGATATTGAGTGGGGTCAGGATTTAGATTACTCTAAGGAAAAGGTGTTGACTGAAGATTTCGAAATCCCTCACTTCCTAACTCACTATCCCAGAGTGGCTAAACCATTCTATCATCGACCAGACCCCGAAGATCCGAAATATGTTCTATGTCATGATTTGCTGGCGCCAGAAGGATACGGCGAAATTATTGGCGGCGGAGAGCGAACATGGTCAGAGCCAGAGATTCTCGATAGAATAGACGAGGAAGGCAATGACAGAGAGGCATACGAGTTCTACATCGACATCCGTCGTTATGGAGGAGTTCCACATGGTGGTTTCGGACTTGGAGTTGACCGCGTCTGCGCATGGCTGACCGGTGCTGATCACATCCGTGAAGTCATACCATTCCCACGTGATAGCCGCCGAGTCACTCCATAATCGACACCTATGGTGTCGCTTCGTATATCGCTAACACTCATACCACAGGACTTGCTCGCAGTGATATGGCCGAGTGGGAGACTGTAGATCTGGCGAACCCTACTGAGGAGCATAGAATGCTGCGAGAGATGGTTCGAGATTTTGTTCGCGAAGAGGTTGAACCGCAAGCTTTGGAATACGATAGAGAGGAAAAATTCAATCTCAATTTATTCCGTAAATTAGGCGAATATGGTTTGCTAGGGATTTCCGTCCCTGCAGAGTATGGTGGTTCTGGGATGGATGCCACCGCCGTTGCCATCATCAATGAGGAACTAAGTTACTCAGACCCTGCCTTCTGTCTGGCATATCTGGCTCATTCACAATTGATGGTCAACAATCTTGCCTTCAATGGCACAGAGGAACAAAAGGCGAGGATTTTGCCAAAGGTGTGTAGCGGTGAATGGATTGGTTGCATGGCAATGAGCGAGCCAGGACACGGAACAGATGTTCTAGGAATGCAGACGACTGCGGAGCAGAATACAGATGGAGACTGGGTCATTAATGGACGGAAAATGTGGATTACAAATGGCTCAGTTGATGAAGAAGGGACTCCTGCTGATATTTGTTGGTTGTATGCACGAACCGGAACAGATGCCAAGGGCCGAGCTGAAGTGACTACATTCCTAGTGGAGAAGGGTATGCCCGGATTCAGCGTGGGCCAGAAAATCTACGATAAATCAGGTATGAGGGCCTCAAATACTGCAGAGTTGGTTTTCGACGATTGTGTTGTTCCTGCTGAAAATATTGTAGGCTCACCCGGAGAATCGATGATTCATATGATGCGTAATCTAGAGTTGGAAAGAATAGGTCTTGCAGCAATGGGTCTAGGGATTGCCCGAAGATCTCTAAGGGCAATGAATCAATACGCCAGTGAGAGAGAAGCTTTCGGCCAGGAAATCAGAGATTTTGGTCAAATACAACGACATATCGGTGAATCTTGGGCGGATTATCGTGCAATGCGTTCTTACATATACGATACTGCTAGGAATACAGATCTCTCAAAGTCTGGTAACAGATTAGACACTGATGGAGTCAAGTTATTTGGAACAACCGCTGCAAAGAATATCGCCGACCGTGCAATTCAGGTTATGGGTGGCTATGGCTATGTTGGTGAATACACTGTTGAGAGGCTTTGGAGGGATGCAAAGCTGCTAGAAATTGGTGGAGGGACATTGGAATCTCATCAGAAAAACATCACCCGAGATTTGGCTCGAATGCCCGAAAAAATAGACGAATAAGCGGGTTTAGTTATTGGTAGTCCCGCCCGGATTTGAACCAGGGTCCCCAGGACCAAAACCTGAGATGATGGACCGCTACACTACGGGACTGTGACCCCGCGGTCTAGTGTGGTCGCTTTGGACTTGACGGGCCGTGAAGCCGCAGACTACAATAGAGTTCGTGCCGCCAAAGGCAACATGCGTCAGCGCCTTGCGGTGTCCTTGGTTATGTTGATGTTGACATCTATGATGTCATTTGGCATAGTCGGCGGTCAGAATCCACAAAATATGGGTTCTTCAGGCGAAAACCTAGAAATTGGCGAAATCGGTCAAGATTCTAAGGATATTTTAGTCAATACAAATCCATGGATAGAACCCAGCCTATGGCAACGTGTTTATTCCGGTCAAGAGGAAATTCGAGTGACTGTAATCAGTCATTCGTTAAGGGAACTCAATGCTTGGCAACATAAACACGGCCAAATTGAAACTCAAACAGCAGCATTCGACGGGCAACAATTAGTTGTGACCGATTCGACAGATGACGTAATCGACCATCGTACATTTTGGTTGGATTCGAATATGTTTCACAAATTATCAGGGGTAGCGGGAATAATTGGTATACTGGACGCTGAAAATTCACCTGAACCTTACGATACAATGCCATTGGGGGATGAGGGAAACCAGCCTAATTCAGTAAGGTCTGGAGAAATACATGGGGCGACAGATGCTTGGGAGAGAGGATATTCTGGTGAAGGTATAATCGTAGCCGTAGCGGATACTGGAATAGACTTCGCTCATCCCGATTTGGATGGCACTCAAGCTAGAATCCAGGATGGGCACCAACACGATGGTTGGCCAATGATGTTCGATCATAATTCGATGTATTACTGGCTAGTTAACGGCGAAGCATATCCAGAACGAAACACCTGGTATGCAGATACATCAATCCTCGATTACGACAATGATTCTAATGGTGTATTGGATAACTCGGGACACATCATAACCGGTATTCCAAACTCGACTTCAGGAGTATATCACCTTGGAGAGCACCCCGACTCAACTCTAAGGAGTAAAATGGGAGGAGATGTGCCAATTTTGGTAATCGATTCTGTCACTAACGGGGCGTATGATATTGTAATTCCAGACATTAATCGTAATGGTAATTTTAGCGACGACGAATGGATGTACAAAGGAAACGAAACCTCAGGACTGGATGAGGATGGGGACGGTATAAGAGATGTATCTGCGGGTTTGTTATATTGGATATCTGACGGAATAAATGGCGTTCCTTATGGCGAGGTTTACGCAGCAAGGCACGGTTATTCTGATCGTATTGCTGGTGCCGGTAATCTTACTCTGTTTATGCTAGATTCTGGCAATCATGGTACACTATGTGCTTCAGCCGTGGCAGCACAAGCACAAGTCAACAATGGCGCTGTTCTAGGGATGGCTCCTAATGCCACAATTGCAAGTATCGGTAATCACTACTCCGGAGGCCACTCACTAGACGGCTGGAGGTGGATAGCAGAAGGTAATGATGGAGACCCTTCTACTTGGGATGATCAACCCCACATAGGTTCGTTTTCTTTTGGTTATTCTAGTATAGATGACTCGGGCGCTGATTCGTATTCCCTTTACCTTGATTGGCTAACTCGAGTCTACAACAACCAGACTCATTATGCTGTTGCAATTGGAAATGGTGGGCACGGTTATGGTACCGTGAAAGTACCAGGAGCGGCGCAAGGAATTTTCTCAGTCGGAGCATTTTCAAGCCGGTCAAATATGCTATGGGGGCAAAGTGCTCCGTGGAATAATCGTGGTCCGAATATTGTTGGTAGAATGGATCCTGACATTGTAGCAGTCGGTTGGTCTGCAACTGGAGATTTGCCTCTTAACACACGTAATAATGGAAACTCTGCAACCACTACTTGGGGCGGTACAAGTTTGGCGACGCCAATTACTGCCGGATTACTTGCAGTGGTTGAACAGGCTTGGATTGTTAACCATGGAAATTTGCCGAAATCTCAAGAGTTCAGAGACTTTGTATTAGCTACTGCGGATGATAGGGGGTACGATCCATTTGTCCAAGGTGGAGGATGGTTCAATGCAAGTAGGGCCACCGCTACTCTGGATGGAGAGAATGGTACCTTTTCTTTTACACCAAGTCAATGGATGACCGGCACTTTCCAAGGACAGCACAGAGATGCAAACATCAACTTGATTTATCCAGGAGAATCCCAAACGGTCTCAATCGAAATGACAAATCATGGTGAATCCCCTATTTTGTTTACAGCTTATCCAAAGAAACACCAAGCATTGTCTCACCAAGTAGGACAATGGCTCAGCATTGGGGACGGAAGTAGTGGCGGAGAAAACAATACTTGGGATGGTTACCAAGGAGATAGGCCTGATTTGTTAATTCCGATTCATGTGAACAATACGACCTACCAATTACATCCTCAAACTAATCTTGTAAGGGGAAGAGCAGTTATTGAATACGCTGCTTTTGACGGCGATTTAGATCGTTCATCAAATGAACGTATTGAACTCACACTATATCGATGGAATGACGATGATGGGGATGGAATTTGGGTTGTTGATGAAGATAATGATTCAATGGTTGATGAAGTCGATTGGACAGAATCCTCTGAATTCGATGCCTATGGTACATGGTATCATCATGGCCCTCAAGCAGAGTTCCGAGTGGGATTGCCTTTCGACGATATGGGGGATGGAATGTTCCTAGGGGTGTCAAGAAGAGACGCATCTCCTTCTGGGCTTGAAAATGTAAGTATAGAATGGGATTGGACAGCATTTGGACCAGTTTCTGATAGTTGGATAAGCACTTTACATTCGTCAGGAGAAATGCCCCCAAGCAACATCCCTCCGAACTCGACTATTTCCTACAATTTTACTGTAAACGTGCCATTAGATGCTGAATCGGGGCTTCATCAGCACGGCCTTGTAATCAACGGGCAGACTCTACCTATCATCACCAACGTACCTTATACAGCACCTATCGACATAACAGCTCGTCCATTGGATGGAAATGTATCGAATCAGACCTTGTATTCTGAATCATGGATTTCAGGAGCACAAAGATGGAGTTGGCGTGCAGAATCCGGCGATTGGCGAATAATGACGGTCGATTGGCCCGAGTCGTTAGACACAGGCGGTACAGCGATTATAGACGTGGATTGGGAAGATAATCCATTTACAGACATCGATGTATTATGGATGTCTCAAACTCCTCATGGATATTTTGATGAAGATATATCTGCGTACGGGGATTCAACTTTCTACATAGAAGAACGTTCGATAAACAATCATAGAGGCTCTGGCCGTCATGATTGGGGGACTTATACCGGTGAATCAAGAGAGGTATTTGCCGTACCAGTATCACCTGGGATCCATCAAATGGCACTACATACTGCTCACCATGGTGTTACTACGAATGATAACCCACTGAACATCTCAGTAGGCTACGTAGCAGCGGAACAATCTGGATTCCACAAAGTCGTTACAGATTGGTCCGAGGCCAATGGCACTGAGAAAATTCATGTTGTTTCTACCGTTCCAATACCACTGGAGAGCATCGAATCATTTGGTTGGACTCAGCCACTCTATTTCGATAACGAAACGGCATACCAAGACTCATCAGGAGATAAGATGACTGCGTCATGGTGGCATAATTTCTCAATTGAAAATGCTACAGAATTGAGTATAACTATGGATGCCTATGAGGAGGCAGATTTGGACCTCTATCTTTTCAGAGATGATAACGAAAATGGCGAATTTGAATCTGGCGAAGAGCTTGCTAGATCTTGGAGCAGCACTAGTGCGGAGAGTATAGAAATAGATTCTCCTGAAGATGGAAATTACTCTGTTGCTGTACATGGGTGGTCGGTTAGCGACACTGTACAATTCTGGATAGATGTGGAAATCATTGCGGGCACTTCACTTACTGTCATCAATGCAACATTGTTCAATCAGACTGAGATACTGTCACATTGGCCAAATGGTTCAGATACTCTTGCAGGAGCGAATCCAGTAGACGCATTAGAATTGCAATTAGAATACCTAATGCCTCCGAGTGAGGGGTTCTGGGAAGGTTACATAGAAGTCACTTTAGAAGGTGGGATTCCAATTAGGATGCCATACATCTATGAGTTGGTCGACCTCAATCCAGAATTAGAATTTGCCACACCCGAAAATCTCACTCAAACTAATGTTGTTTTACCGATTTCACTTCACGCAAAAGATACGGGAAGTGGATTTTCGTTGGCGGACCTATCATGGAGTGGTTTCAACGATACCACACCTCCTCCAGAGGGTAATGGATTTGATGGAATATTATGGAACTTGTCTGCCGTCGAAATCCCAGTCTCCGAATTTTTGGAAGGCAACGATAGTCGTGTATTCCGAGAAGTTTGGGTTAACGCTAGCCTGCCTGAAAATGAACAATGGCACGAATATCAGGCTAGTCTTTCTGACATGTCTGGTCGAACCGCGAATGATTGGCTTTCGATCAAATTCGACACTACAGCTCCAATAATGGTCGTTTCTAACATCCCTGTAATTACTGATGATCAAATTTTGGTAGTGGAAATACAAACAGAATGGGATGCCGAATTAAAGCACAATGGAGAGGTGATTGAAACCTCTTCAACAGGCAATGCATCCATCCAAATAAATCTCGAGGAATCCCAGGAATTAAATTGGTTGTATCCCCCAAACAGTTCATTTAATGGCCCGAAAAGTGGTTATTTTGTTGAGGGAAATAATACATTCTTAATCAGTGTTGAAGATCCAGCAGGAAATGCTTTCAATCGCTCTTTTGAGGTGGTATTAGATACCACTAAGCCAGAAATCATTTCATCATATTTATCTTCTGGATATTTTGTCAATATTTATGAAAATTGGTCTTTGTCAGGGCCAACCTATTGGAATTTTGAAAATATTTATGAAAATTGGTCTTGGTCAGGACCAACCCTAAATGTTACAGATTCATTGTTACACTTTGAAGTCACACCCGATATCCAATCTCTTTGTGTAGATTTAATTTCCTCATCTTTTGAATTTGTTATCGAAAAGTGTAAATTTGAGTCAACTATTTTTGTAACACAAGAAAACCAAAGTCAAACTTTCACTAGCCATTATTCAGAAATATTTAACCAACCATTTTTCCTTGAATTAGGTAATTTAACTGATGGCGAGTATTATTTTGAAATCGAATTAATCGATTGGGCAAATAATAGTAATTACTACACCTATCCATTAGTACTAGATCGTACTTTACCAGAAGTTGATTGGGACATTAGTCCTTCCAACAATGGGGTTTTGTCTGATCATAGATTAGGGCTTTCTTGGACCAGTTCTGAAAACATTGAACTTGAATTCCAGTACAATGGAGAATTGATTTCCGAATGGAATGCTAGTTATGGCGGGCATTTCTTTGAATTGAATTTTACTGGAGAACATGAATTTTGCATAATTGCTTGGGACTCAACAAAGGGACAGTTAAACGAAAATAAAATATTTGAATGTCAAACATTTATGCTGGAACCATCCCTTTATTCTTCGGCAATTTGGGCAAACTGGGATGGAACAGTTGTTGGAACAGAAGCAGTAAATCTTGCATTCCAGAGGGGGCCTGCTCAATGGGCCAATGTTACACATCTGCCTGCAGACACTTACTCAGGAGATTTACAGCCTACATACAGCTTTGAACCCGGTGCGAATTTCATTGATGTCGATCTACAATTGGAAGAGGGTATGAATCATTTCTATCTTGAAATCGATGAACTAGACCAGGTCCATACATATTGGTTGTGGGTTGAAAGGGATACGGTCACTCCAGTAATTGAATTATATGAAATCACAAATCGAACTAGCAATCTTAACTCGATTCGAATAATTGAGGGGCTGTGTGAGCCTAGAGCTAGTGTTACGGTTTCGACAGAAGTGTCTGCAATTTCATTCATCTGTGGGACTGAGGGTAACTTCAGTTTACAATTGGGAATACCATCTAATGCGTCTTGGCACAAAGTAGAGGTTACCACAGTTGACCTTGGGGGTAATACAAACGCTACTAGCATCGAAGTTCTCTATCAAGAATGGTTGGATTGGGCTATTGATGATGCAGAGGCAGGCGGTCCAATTCTGTATTACGGAATAGGTCTCATTATTGCATTAATTTCAGTAATTGGATTGACTGTAGTTCTTGTTGGTAGAAAAAAGGCAAAGATTCGAGAGTCTGAAAACACTCTGGAAACTGCATCGGATTGGATTGATGATATAGTCGAAGAAACAGCCCCTTCTAAGCCAGATTTACCCCCCGAGCCTTTACCAGAAGAGGAGGAATTACGGGCTTGGGCTAGAGGGGATAGAGATGTTCAAGACTGGCAAGATAGAATTCCTGACGAGGATATTCTTGAGCTCGATTGAGAATTAGTTGGAAGCGAGCCTTCATGGACAACCTAACACTGCGACTGAGCATGGGCATTGAGAGAATAGCCGTACTCGGCGCAGGTCAAATGGGCAATGGTATCGCACAAGTAGCAGCATGTGCCGGATACGAGGTAGTAATGATTGATATCAAGCAAGATTACTTGGAAAAAGGTCTAGCAGCAATAGAAAATTCGCTCTCAAGAGTAGTCAAGAAAGAAAGAATGACTCAACAAGATGCCGATGAGGCAATTGCTCTAATTTCCACCTCCACTGAAAAAACATCAGCAGCTGATGCTGATTTAGTGGTGGAAGCGATCCCTGAAATCCCGGAACTAAAATTTTCAACTTTTGCAGAATTAGATTCAATTTGCAAACCAGAAGCAATACTTGCGAGCAATACCTCGAGTATTTCCATTAATGCAATTGCCGACGCTACAACACGTCCCGATAGGGTGATTGGTATGCATTTCATGAACCCCGTTCCTGTGATGAAGTTAGTAGAGATCATCAACGGACAAGATACATCCACCGAGGTTACTGATTTAGTAGTAGAAGCAAGCGAACGAATGGGTAAGGTGCCATTGGCTTGCAATGACTCTCCTGGTTTTGTCTCAAACAGGATACTTTGCCCGATGATTAACGAGGCTATTCTCGCTTTAGAAGAAGGGGTTGCAGAACCGGAGGCGATAGATGGAATCATGAAACTTGGAATGAATCATCCAATCGGTCCACTTGCTCTTGCTGATTTAATCGGTTTAGACACCATTTTGCATATTATGAAGGTGCTTCATGAAGGATTCGACGGTAATCCAAAATACGCTCCTTCTGAACTATTGGAAAAAATGGTTTCAGAGGGTAAATTAGGTCGTAAATCTGGCGAAGGCTTCTACAATTACTCCTGAATCAGAATGATTTCCATTTCAATAAGTTATTTTCCGCTAAAGGCCAAAAATTATGTGATTTGGAGTTTGAATTCGTTTTTCTTCAATAACTAACGATTTTGATACACGGAGCGGTATGATTATATCAGTCACATAGTGTGGTCACTTACAGTGACGCCCATGAACACCAAACTTGTTCGTACAATATCGATTGCCCTACTGATGATAGTATCAACACAAATTGCCATGCTGGACACAAACGTTCAGGAGAAGTTGGACGATAAAGTGATGATAGCATCTACCGTGTCCGTCCCAGCTTCGGGATGTCTCGGTGATGATGCATGTACCGGAGTAGATGCCGGTATTACGATGGCCGATATAATCGACCTAACACCTGGTGTCACATTCACGCCTTCCGCAACAGGAACAGATACCACATTCTCGGCAACTCTGCCAAGTTATGGCTGGGGGGCAACTGGAAATGATATTTACATGCTCAGTGTTCCTTGGGGATATTCCGTTGAGGCAATAACCACTTGGGAAGACACTCCTGGATCAGGTACATCGGTTCAGGATTTGATTTACATCACTGGAATCTATACCTGTGATACTTTCGATCTTGGGCTTTACGGAGGTATCTCAACATTTTCTTCAGACTGTGGCGTCGACGATAACTACGGAAGCGCCTGGGGCGGTAGCCCAACAATGTCTGGTGATTCAGCATCAACAATTGGAACAGATGTCGGTGGGCAAGACATCTTCATCCAAATTTACTGCTGGGACTGCGGTTGGTACTCCAACCCTCAGATTACTGAATATGATTTGACAATCCGAGTAACTCCTTCCGATGGTGGAGAGGGAGATTACGGTTCTTCGACTTCGAGTACCACAACTCCTGATCCGACTCTGTATTCCTGCGATCACCCATCTGCTACTGCAACTGAGTGTCTCGAACAACCGAATCTAATTGACGAGTTCCATACTAACTTCACTGGATTCGTCACAGGTTACGATGAGGGTGGAGCAAATGCATTCGATTCATACACAATCGATATCCCAGCAAATCACGACGCTACAGTGAGCCTAACAATTGATTGTTACTCCAACTGTGACGCATACTACTTCCAATACGTCTATCTGTTTACTGACGGTGATGGAAGCTACCAATCTACCAACACAGGTACTCTAATGAACGGCGCATCTGGATTCGGAAATACTGGTATGTTTATCCTAGATCTTCCAATGTATGGTTACACAGGACCTACATACGATTCCAAGACTTTCATTATTGCAGGTTCAGCAGCAGATACTTTCGATCTACAATTTAGAGCACCGTCCCCAAGCTGGATTTACACTCAGGCTTCAGGATACACCTACACAGTCTCGGTTGAATACACTCCAGCCGCTAACGCTCCATGCGCTACTTCTAACGACGGAGGCTCAGGCGTAGATGCACCGGATTCTGGTCCACTGACAAGCACAGAATCCACAATTATAGCCACTGGTGGTCAAATAACCGGTACAATCTGTCAAGATTATGATGACGAAGATTACTACCAAATCCACGTTCCATCCGGTCAAGGAGTATTCGCTACTCTTGAATGGGATGACTCTGATGATGAACTCTTTGAGGGCCTAGACTTCTCAATGACAGTCAATGACGGCTCGTCACTACGTTCAGTCATGTCCGCCACAAAAGACGATGCATCAATACAGGCTGTGTCTAGTAACACTAGTGGACTATTCATGCCGGGAACTATGGCAAGAGACCTTGAGTGTTCATTGGAATCATTTGGCTCAGGAACCGATTCATGTACAGTGACTCTAAACACTGGAGACATGCTTGACATTGAACTAGACACTAGGTCGTGGGGATCTGAGGTCATGGTGACAGTCACGGAACCTGATGGCACTTCTACACAATATGGACGCAACCCTGGAGTATATGTATCAGGAACATCAATTTATTTCGCGTCTAACTCTTACTACGATCTTCCAGCATGGGAATGGACTGCGGCAGGAACTTACACTGTATCTGTTACTGACTCATACGGTGATGGTTGCACTTGTACTCTTGAGGCTTACAGAAGCTACCCTCCTACTCAGCAGGCTAACGACGTAGTGTTCGAGGTCCTAGTTGATTCACTTCCAGAGGATACAGTTGTAAACTACACTATCAACTACGAATTCTACAACGTCTTGATGCATCAGAACATGGTGATTCCAGACAGCGCTGCTGGTGCAGATACTACCAGTTCAGCTCCAGGAACATTGTATTCTTCTAATTATTCTTACACAGGATATCTACACGATGCTTGGGACTCTGAAGATTATTACGAAATTTTTATTCCTGAGAATTACGGAATAACCGTCTCAGTAGTGAGCGATGTGAAGAACGATATCGATCTCTACTCCTCATTCGGAAACAATCTCGGCGGTGCTGACCCTGCAGGGCCAATTACAATGGTCTACAACTCTGTAACCGGAGGGTCTACTGAAACCATTACTCTAGCAGCAGTTGTTGGCTCCGGAATGTACACAATGAACGTCCAGATGTGGACTGTTGATATGGGCCCTGATGCAAGTCAGGACGACGCAGGAACTGGTGGCGACGCTGCAGATCACCACCTAGACTCTGGTGCGAGCCAATGGTATCTTGGTGGAGTTCACCACAATGACGGAACCCTTTCGGACGGTACCATCACATGGTTGAATGCTTCAACACAGAACGCCACCGGAGTCCCAGTAGATGCTTCGTTGACAGGAACAATAAATCACGTTTGGGACAGGGTCGACTCATACAGACTAGCTATCCCAACGGGTT